>CAVRSS010000107.1:0-18527 GCA_963723755.1 uncultured Alphaproteobacteria bacterium
CAGATTTTATTCTGCATAACCCGCACAGCCGGGGCTGCCAAGACTTTCGTCCCGGCCGGCAGTGTCTCAGTCCGCGGCATTTGGGCTTCCGCCCTGCCGTCCCTGGATAATAGCTCGAAACCCCGTTAAGCGTGGCGGAAGCCCTTAAGGGACAATGACGCACGCTTGGCTTTTTGCCTGGGCGCTGCGTGTTAAGTTTCCTCGGAGGTGCGGCCGGCGTCGCCATTCTCCGCTTGGAGCGTGCCGATCAGAGTGGAAAGCTCGGGATCGCTCACTTTGCTTGCGGCAACTTTCAGATCGAACCAGGCGCGCCGCCGCTCGCGCTTTTCGGCCAGCGCTTGCAGCGCTTGCTCGACCTCAGGAGAAAAACCCTGACCTCGATGAGAAGCGCCACTGCCGAGTCCACGCTTGATATAACGATAGTAACGATAGAGCATCCGCAGAACCTTGGCCTTTAACGCCAGCTCTCCTGCCTCGCCTCGGCGGGCCGCCGCCTTGCTATCCTTGATCGCTTCGACGTCGCAGCCTTTGGGGATGATCGAGCGGCCAGTGTCTCGCGACGTAACAAGCAAGATTCGAGTTCGCCATCCTTGGCTTGGCGGAGCGGCAAGGCCGCCACTTGCCTCCGAGTTGTCATCGAGAACTCCTTATCGTCTTCCCCCTAATAAAAACGATACTGCAACTTCGCTATAAGAAAAGCATTTCCTATGATCGAGTGCTCAATATGGCGGCACAAGAATTCAAATTGAAGGCTTTTCCGACCGCTCGCTGGCAGGATGCTGAAAAAGCCTGAAAACATGGCTTCATCCTTCGACAAAGCTCAGGATGAGGCTTCACAGGCTCAGGATGAGGTCGAGTGTTGGCTTCATCCTTCACAGGCTCAGGATGAGGTGGAGTGGTGGCTTCATCCTTCGACGGGCTCAGGATGAGGTCTTCGACAGGCTCAGGATGAGGTGGTGTGTTTTTAATGAGTTGATCCTCATGGTTAGCGAGTGTTCCTCATGGTGAGCTTGTCGAACCATGGGCAACACCGTTTCAGCAGCCCGCTAAATGAGCGTCAATGCAATTCCCACGGCAACTGACATCGCGACCACGACAAAAACCGGCACCCTCGCCACCGTGAGCGCTGCAAAGGCAAGGAGCGCGAGCGCCGCGTCAAGCGGGCGAAGAATGGTCGATGTCCAGATCGGCTCATAGAGCGCCGCGCCGAGCACTCCGACGACAGCCGCGTTAACACCATTCAGCGCGCCGCGGACGGAGGCCTTGGTGCGAAGACCGTCCCAAAAAGGGAGCACCCCGTAGACGAGCAGCATGCCGGGCAAGAAGATTGAAATCAACGCGACGAGAGCGCCTGACACGCCACCTGGCCCAACGATCGACTTCGCGCCAAGAAATGCGACAACAGTGAAAAGCGGACCGGGAAGGGCTTGTGCTGCTCCGTAGCCTGCCAGGAAATTACGTTGCCACCCAGCCGGGCTTCACCACCGTTTCTTGCAGCAGCGGAAGCACAACATGGCCGCCGCCAAAGACGAGGGCGCCAGTACGGAAAAAGGCATTGGCGAGCGAGGCTACGCCTGTGCGTGATGGCCGCGACCGCCGGAAGGCCCGTCAGAGCAGAAAGAAGGCGCAGATCGCGACGAACGCGGAGGTCTGGCTGATCCGAATGCCGAAAGAAGCGGGTGTCGCCTGAGGATTCGAGCGAAGAGAAACGAAGCCCAAGAGAGCCCCGGCTGCGATGACTGCCAATTGCAGGCCGGCGCCCGGCATCGCAATCAGAGCGCGGCAGCCAGGAATGCCAACCCGGCCCGCTGCCGGTCAGGGCAGAGGTTCCGCCCATGCTCCAAACGGCCTGGGCTACGACGGCGACGGCAAGCAGTTTCAATCCGTGGATGAGGCCCTGCGCGGCGCTGCTTTCAGCATAGCTCAGGCCGTAAGCTGCCAGAAGCATGAGGAGCGCCGAAGGCAGAGTGAACCCTGCCCAGGCGGCGAGACCGCCGGGAAGGCCGCCATGCATCAGACCCAGCGCGAATCCCGTCTGCGAACTCGCCGGACCCGGCAGGAATTGGGCAAGCGCCACGAGGTCAGCAAAGGCCTCGTCGCTGAGCCACTTGCGGCGGTTGACGAACTCGCTTCTGAAATAGCCGAGATGGGCGATGGGTCCGCCGAAGCTTGTGCAGCCCAACCTTAGAAACGCCAGGAAGATCGTGAGCGAGTTTGCCATCTGAGGTCACAACGTGTGACACAAACCGCTATAAGTCGCGATGCCTTTGCCCATGAGCGCCCTTGGTGGCAAGGTAATTACTTGTATAGTTACTTATAGGCATTTTTGCCGAACAAAGCCAATTTTAGTCGATCGTTAACTCTCACACAGGCTGACGCGCATGGAGCTCTGACAGTCCTGAGCAATGGCGTCAGCCAGACTTTCGCAACGGCTTCTTTTGGGGAGAGGGAGCCGGAGGCTTGCCGTCCGATCTCAGGAGCGATGGCTTTGTATCGGCCTTCCGCTTGTCCTGAAGACGCTTTGCGCGTCTGGCCGCCGCCACTTCCCAGTCTTCGGCAAGAACCTGCGCGAGTTCGTCCGAGCGCTTCATCGCGAGGGTGGCCGTCTTCTGCGTGTCCGTGTAGTGCGCATAATTCTCGTAAAGCAGCGCTTCGTCGTGCTCCTTGAAGGTATCGACCGTGAAACGGATTTCGCCTTCCGGCAGGCCGAGGCCGCGCAGCACATCCCGCGTCAGCTCCAGCGACGAGAGAAAGGTCTCGCGCTCGATATGCTTGACGCCGAGATCCATGAATTGATGGACGTGACGGCGATTGCGGGCGCGGGCGTAAATCGGGACGTGCGGGTAATAGGTTTTGACCAGTTCCGCGGTTTTCAGCGCTTTCTCCACGTCGTCGATGGCAAGCACGAAGGCCCTCGCCTTGCCGATCTCGGCGGCTTCCAGGATGGACAGCCGGCTGGCGTCGCCGAAATAGCTTTTGTTGCCGAACTGACTGACGAGTTGAACCTGATCGGGATCGGCGTCGAGCGCTGTGAAGGGAATGCCCTTCGCCGTCAGGATGCGGGCGACGACCTGCCCGACGCGGCCGAAGCCGGAAATCACCACGTGCCCATCATTTTCGGGCAGCTTGTCGTATACGGGTTCCGCTTTTCGGATGTGTTTGCGGACAAGATCGTCCACGGCGAGAAGAAGCGGGGTCGTGACCATCGACAGCGTCACGATGATGCCAAGAGCTGACGCTGCCCCAGGGGTCAGCACGCCACCCTGTTCGGCGCTGGTGAAGACGACAAAGGCAAACTCTCCTCCCTGCGAGGTCACGATGGCGAAGCGGCGCGCCGAGGGCGCGCTGAGCCGTTGCCAGCGCCCAAGGAGGTAGAGAACCAGGATTTTCGCGGAAACCAGCATCGTCACCGCGGAAGCGATAAGCCCGGGCTCGCCGATGAGCGCGTTGAAGTTCAGAGACATGCCGATCGAGGTGAAGAACAGGGCAAGCAGCAACATTTCGAACGGCTCGATGTCGGCTTGCAGCTTATGGCGGAAGGACGAGTCAGCCAGAAGAACACCCGCCAGAAACGCTCCAAGCGACGCGGAGAGACCGATCTCCGTCATAAGGAGCGAGACTCCCGCCACTGTTAAGAGCGACGCCGCGATCATGGCCTCGCGCACCTGCGTCAACGCCAGCAGGTGATAAAGCCGGTCGAGAACGTAGTGTCCCACAACGATGATGAGCCCGATAACCGCCAAGGCCTTAGCCACGCCCGAGAGGCTTATCGCCGACTGGGCCGGCGCGGTGGCCGCGAGCAGCGGGACGACTGCGATCAGCGGAATCGCAGCGAGATCCTGGAACAGGAGGACCGAAAAGGCGAGGCGGCCATGGCGCGACGTAAGTTCGTGCTTCTCCTCCAATGTCTGGAGCACAAGAGCGGTTGACGACAAGGCAAGGGCAAGCCCGACCAGCACCGCTTGCGAAAAGGACAGGTCCGAATTTGGATTGATGCCCCAAATCAGGGCGACCAGAAGGGCGCCCGTTCCTATGAGCTGGACGAAGCCCGCTCCGAATACGGCATCACGCATCTTCCAAAGACGCTTAAGACGAAGTTCGAGCCCGATCAGGAACAGGAACATTGCGACGCCAAGCTCTGCGATGTGCCTCAGCGTGTCGGCATAATCAGGCGCGTACCCGAAGAACTTACCGGCTCCATAGGGCCCGATAAACGCCCCCGCCAAGAGATAGCCTAGGATGGAACCCAGTTTGAGGGCCTTGGCAACCGGCGCGGCGAAGGCCGCCACGGCCAAAAACACGACCAATTGAATTAGAACGCTTCCATCCATGGCGCTTTCCTCCGGGTGAACTATCGGGGAAGAGACGTCATAGAAGTCTCTAGAACACTAAATGTAGCGAAATCCCGAGGCTGCCAACCAAAACCGGCGCGAGTCTAGCCCACGCCGGTTTTAGAAGCTGAATTATTGTCAGAGCGTCAGGAGGCTAGCTTGGAAACCGCCACCAAAGCAAGCGAGACAAAAAGCGCCTTCGTCAACGCGTCGTTTCCGAGGCCCCTGATCTGATCGATCACGAAAGGCACCTCATAGACGTGGAAGACGGAAAGTCCTACCGCCACAGCGATCAGAATGCCAATAACCCAAAGCAACCAGCTTAGCATGTTATACCCCCCAAGCTTAGATTTGATCTGAAAAACACGGTCGGACGTTAGATAAGGCGATCAGTACTGACAAGTGTTGGATCGCCGCGCCGTCAACATATCCACCGCCATTGTCGCGCCATGAACATTTAAGCTTTTGTCACGGAAGGGCAGGTGGGAGCGCGGCCTGCGAGAGCCGCGCGAGCCTTTCAGCTACATCCCTTTGACTATGCCCTCGGTCATTTTCTTCGCGTCGCCGAGGAGCATCATGGTGTTGTCGCGATAGAACAACGGATTGTCGATGCCAGCGTAGCCCGAAGCCAGCGAGCGTTTGATGAACATCACGGTGCCGGCCTTCCAAACCTGCAGCACCGGCATGCCGTAGATCGGCGAGGTCTTGTCATCTTCCGCCGCCGGGTTGGTGACGTCGTTGGCGCCAATCACGAAGGCCACGTCGGCCTGCGCGAACTCCGAGTTGATGTCCTCGAGTTCGAACACCTCGTCATAGGGCACGTTGGCCTCGGCGAGCAGCACGTTCATGTGGCCGGGCATGCGGCCCGCGACCGGATGGATCGCATATTTGACCTCGACGCCCTCCTTCTTCAGAGCATCCGCCATCTCGCGAAGCGCGTGCTGAGCCTGCGAAACCGCCATGCCGTAGCCCGGTACGATGATAACCTTCTGCGCGTTCTTCATGATGAAAGCTGCGTCGTCAGCCGAGCCTAGCTTGACGGGGCGCTGTTCGGCAGCTCCGCCGGCCGCTGCGGTTTCTCCGCCAAATCCACCAGCGATCACCGAGATGAACGAGCGGTTCATGCCCTTACACATGATGTAGGACAGGATCGCGCCGGAAGAGCCGACAAGTGCGCCGGTGATGATGAGCGCCGTGTTCGAGAGTGTGAAACCGATACCGGCAGCGGCCCAGCCGGAATAGGAGTTCAGCATCGACACCACGACCGGCATGTCGGCGCCACCGATGGGGACGATCAGCAGGATGCCGAATATGAAGGAGCCGACCGCGATGGCCCAGAATAGAAGGTTGACATGAGCTTGGTCCTGTCCCTGGCTTCCCGCCTGAACAAAAAGCACGATGAGGGCGATGAGACCCACCGCGAGACCAAGGTTGATAATGTGGCGAGCGGGAAGCAGGATTGGCTTACCTGACATGTTGCCGTTCAGCTTCGCGAACGCGATAAGCGAGCCCGAGAACGTGATCGCGCCAATGGCGACGCCGATCGACATCTCGATGAGGCTTTGCATATAGATCGCGCCGGGTTTGCCGATACCGAAGGCTTCCGGCGCGTTCAAGGCGGCGGCGGCCACGCAAACCGCGGCAAGACCGACAAGGCTGTGGAACGCCGCAACGAGCTGCGGCATCGCCGTCATGGCAATCTTGCGAGCGATATAAGCGCCGAGGCCTCCGCCTATAGCGATGCCCCCGACAATCATGCCCAAGGTGAGGTCGCCTTCGGGTTTCGAGACGCCGAGAGTCGTCGCGATCGCGATGGCCATGCCGATCATGCCATAGGTGTTGCCCTGCCGCGCTGTTTCTGGCGATGACAGACCGCGCAGAGCCAGGATGAACAGGACACCCGACACGAGATAGAGGAGAGCGACGAGATTAGGAGTCAAGGTCATGACCGCTCCACCTTCTTTTCTTTCTTCTTGTACATGGCGAGCATCCGGCTGGTGACGAGGAAGCCGCCGAAAATGTTCACGGAGGCCATAACCAGCGCTGCAAAGCCAAAAAGCTTGGCGTTAGAGTTTCCGGTCCCGGCCATCACATCCGCCGCTTGCACTGCGACGGCAAGCAAGGCGCCAACCACGATCACCGACGAAATCGCGTTCGTCACCGACATCAAGGGCGTGTGCAGAGCGGGTGTAACGCTCCAGACGACGTAGTAGCCGACGAAAATCGCAAGCACGAAAATCGAGAACTCGAACACGAAGGGGCTAACGCTGTGCGCTTCTTCCGCAGCGGCGAATGCGGCCCCAGGCGCAATAATTGTGAGTGCCATGAAGGCAATGGCCGTCAACACGGGCATTATTGCGCGGCTCATGCTGCCCCTCCTTTCAGACGCGGATGCACGATGTGGCCATCCTTGGCGATCAAGGTGCCTGTTATGACTTCGTCGTCCCATTTGATGGCGAGATTTCCTTGTTTTTTGTCGATCTGCGGCTCAAGAAAGGCGTAGAGATTTCTGGCGTAGAGAGCAGACGCATTGCCGGGCACCAGGCCCGCAACATTTGTCAGTCCCATGATCGTCACACCGTTATGCTGGACGATTTCGCCGGGCACTGTGCCCTCGACATTTCCGCCGCGCTCCGCTGCCAGGTCGACGATCACGGAGCCGGGCTTCATGCTCTCCACCATCTCCTTGGTGATCAGTCTCGGCGCAGGCCGGCCCGGAATAAGCGCCGTGGTGATCACGATATCCTGGTTGGCTATATGGCTTGCGACGAGTTCCGCCTGCTTCTTCTTATAGTCCGCCGACATCTCTTTCGCGTAGCCGCCCGCGGTTTCCGCCTGCTTGAACTCTTCATCCTCGACCGCGATGAACTTGCCGCCGAGGCTTGCGACCTGCTCCTTCGCCGCGGGGCGAACGTCCGTTGCCGTGATGACAGCGCCCATCCGGCGGGCGGTTGCGATGGCCTGCAGCCCCGCGACGCCAGCGCCCATGACGAAGATCCGCGCTGCAGGAACCGTTCCGGCCGCCGTCATCATCATTGGGAGCGCACGGCCAAAACGCGCCGCCGCATCAACCACCGCCTTGTATCCTGCGAGGTTCGATTGCGAGGACAGCACGTCCATGGACTGCGCGCGCGTGATGCGCGGCATGAACTCCATGGTAAAGGCCGAAACGCCCTTTGCCGCTATCGCCTCCAGCTCATCGCGCGATCCGAAAGGATCGAGCATGCCGGCAAAAACCGCGCCTGGCTTCATCGCCTGCAAGTCTTCCTGGGAGGGCCGTCCAACCTTGAGGATGACATCAGCCTGGGAGATGGCGTCGGCCGCGTTCTGGACGATCTCGGCCCCCGCGTCTTTATAGAGCTGGTCTGGCATATATGACCGCTCTCCAGCTCCCGCCTGAAAAAGGATGCGAGCACCGAGACCCTTGAATTTCTTTGTAGTTTCCGGGGATAGGGCTACCCAGTCTCGCCCTCCCCCTCCCTCGTGACGGAGATTGTGATCATTGACCCTACGGAAGTAAGAAGCTTAAGTGAGGAAAATCGACATTCCGGCCAGGATAATCGCGACTGTTACTATGCCGAATATCACAAAGCCGGTGAAGTTCTTGTAGGTCTTTTCATGGGCTGGCATGTCCATGGCTTCATCCACATTGGTCTGGTCCTTGTCCATTGCCAGTTCCTTCCCTGGTGGGGCTTTTGCCCCTTTTTGTTGCACGAACATTTACACAAGTTTCTGCCAGCGCCAAGTGTTGAGTCCAATTCTCTAGTGCTACAAGAAAGCGCATTCTTTGGTGCTACACGGCGCAATTCTGGTCCGGCATTGGTGGGAACACGTGAAAAGGAAGTGTGGCGTATGGTAGCGTTTGAACGGGCAACGGGCGTAATTGGCGCGGCGGCCATTGGGCTCCTGGTGAGTGTGCTTTTCCCCGGTGCGGCGATGGCGGACACCGAGACGGACAATGCCAAGCTGGCCCAATGCGCGAAGGACATCTGCGCCATCATCGTCTCTAAAAAGGCGCATGGGCCCGATCTAAATTGCGATCTGGCCAAAACCTGGGAAAAAGACCAAATCCAAAAGGGCGCGGAATTCTAAAAATGTGGTGTGGGGCCTCGGTTCGGCGAAGTGCACCGCGAAGGTCAAAGCGAAACGCTCGGAGCTGATCGCTGCCGTAACCGCGCCGGAGATTACCTTCAAACTCGACAGGCAATCGGTCGCCTGCGAGATCGGAACCGATCGATATGAGCTCCGGGCCACGATGGCGCCGGAGCTGACGTTCAAGCAGGGATCGACAACAGCCGTTGCGCTGCACATGGAAAACATTCAAGGCGCGCCATTAATCAAGGGCGTCGTGTGGACCGCGGCGACTCTGGAAGAAAATTTCGGCATTCTTCAAAGCGACATGGTTCGGGAAGTGAACCGCTTTATCAAAAAGGAATGCCCGAAGATCCTTGGAAACGCAAAGTAGTCTGCGGTTGCCCGGAAAGGCGATTTCACAGGGTCTCTGTGTCAGATTTGTTTTATTGCCGCCGCAAATACGCCCTATCCCTGCCCTAGATGGCAATTTAGTTTCGCAATGGCGCGCCGGCTGGCCGACGGGTGCCTTATCGTTAATATCGGCGGCTAGGCGCATGCCATGGACAGCGAGCACGACTATTACTCCATATTGGACGTGCCCAGGCATGCCTCGGACGCCGATATCCGTCGCGCTTTTCGCTCCCTTGCCAAGGAGCATCATCCGGACAGCCGGGGGGCTGGCAACGGTGGCGTCTCCGCCGAGCGCGATTTCCGGCTGATCAGCGAGGCCTATGAAACACTAAAGGATTCAAATCGTCGCGAAGCCTATGACCGGGAATTGGATGAAGCCCGGCAGTTGGCGCCCCTTGCTACGCATTGGGGAAAGCGATCTTTTGCGGTAGGTCTTGGCGTTGGCATCCTCATAGCGATCGTTGCGGTTGGGGCTTTGAATGCTATCGATCGCGTTAGCCGCATGAGCGGCAAAAAAGCTCAGGACTCGCTGAAGATCGTCGTTGGCTCGACCGATGCCGGTCGGCCCGTTCCGCCTGAGCGAAACAAGGTGCGCGAATCCGTAGCAACCCCAGCGTTGCCGCTCGAAGCCGTAAAAGCTCCTCCGCCTCCTACTACACCGGCAGAGCCTGCCTTAGCAGCGCCCTCACCAGTCGATAGCTCTGTGCGACTGCCGGCTGAACGCCAAGCTACCGCCGTTTCCGGGGAAGCTGGCGGCAAATCTAATGACAAAAGCATAGCTGTCGCTCCGGTCGAGCCTCTTGAGATTGCCACAGGAACGTCCGGGCACAAAAAGACCGTTCGGATTTTGCCTGGCAAGGGGCTCACCCAGAGCTTTACCGACTGCCACTCTTGCCCTGAAATGGTGGTGATCCCCGCTGGCGAGGCGCTTATAGGATCGCGCGTGGAAGCCGATGGGTCCCATTGGGAAGAGGCCCCGGCGCATCGCGTGCATCTTGGCAGGCCACTCGCGATCTCCAAAGCTGTTATTTCGGCCGGCAATTGGCGCGCGTGCGTGGATGCTAGCGTTTGCCGCCTTAGCCTGTCTTCGCTCCTCGCAGTCGGCCCCCGTGTGGCGGCCACCCGCATATCCTGGTCCGATGCAAAACTCTATGTGGGGTGGCTGTCGCAAACAACGGGATGGCGCTATCGCCTTCTGACGGAAGCCGAGTGGGAATACGCTGCGCGGGCGGGCAAAGGTCGTGGGCCGATGGAGCCCGAGGCAGGCGGTCGCTACACGACCGACACCATGAAGGATACGAGCGGTCTGTTTCCCCGCGTTCGCTTTGACCACTTCACCGCCGCGGGGCCGAATGCATGGGGGATGCAGGGCGGAGGTGTCCTCGAATGGGTGGAAGATTGCTGGCACGGAAGCTATGACCAAGCCCCGGAAGATGCTTCGCCATGGCTATCGGCCTCCGGCGGCGATTGTGCCTATCGTGTTGTTCGTGGCAACGCAACCGCGGGTGGAGGATTCGGCTGGCGGCTTTCTGCGAGGGTCCAGGAACTCGCGGAGACAAAGGCGCCGACTGTTGGTTTCCGGGTCGCGAGAGAGATCGCTGTTCCTGCAAAGACGGCGCAGGAAGGATCCGGAAATATTCGGCGCCAGCCGTGACTTCCAAATCGGTCTTGTTCTTAGAAATCAGTTGATACTTTCCTAGTTGCATCCACGCAAAGCAGCGGAATGCTAAATCTTTGCCTGCGCCAGGCGAGGCGTTGACACTTTAAGTTGATCAAACGCCCATGAAATATTCGCAACGTTAGAGGACGAAAACCACCAAGGACGTTACCTTCAAGTCGGAGGTCCTGGCTGAGGAGCATAATGATAAAAGAAGCGCTCCGAAATTGGCCAGGCTGAAATGAAAGCCGGGTCGGCCCTGAGACACTCGTCTAGGAGCCCAATTATGACGCATGACTCTGCGCCCGCGGTAATGTATGCCCCGCCAGCCTTGCCGGCGGTTCGCAAAATAACCTTCGCCGATCTGAATGATGCATTGGCTGAAGGCTGGGAGGATTTCACACGGAAGCCAAGCTATGTGCTACTTCTCGGCGTTCTTTACCCGATCATCGGTCTCTTCATCGCGCGGCTGACCTTCGGCTACGATGTGCTGCCACTGCTTTTCCCCCTCGCGGCGGGTATTGCCCTTCTAGGGCCGTTTGCGGGGCTGGGATTTTACGAGATCAGCCGGAGACGGGAGCAAGGCTTCGATTCGTCCTGGTGGAGCGTGCTCAGCCTGCTTCGAAGCAAATCGCGCGGATCTATTCTGGCGCTCGGCGCACTCTTGATGGTCATCTTTTTCGCCTGGATCGGGACAGCCGAAACAATCTACGATGCTCTTTTCGGCGACGCTCCTGCGACGTCCTTGAGCGGTTTTGTTCATCAAGTCTTCGAAACCAAGGCAGGCAGAACTCTGACCCTCGTCGGCGTCGGGGTTGGTTTTCTCTTCGCGCTTTTGACGTTCTCGATCAGCGTTGTTTCTTTCCCGCTTCTAGTCGACCGCGATGTGAGCGCCCCCGCAGCCATCGTGACTTCGGTGAAGGCCGTGCTTGCAAATCCGGTCACGATGATGGCGTGGGCAGCAATTATAGCCACGGCGCTCATCGTTGGCTCTCTGCCGCTCTTCCTTGGCCTTGCGATTGTCCTGCCGGTGCTTGGGCATGCAAGCTGGCACATATATCGCAAGGCGGTCGTTTAGCAGGATGCTGAAAAAGGCGGAAATCCGGGCGACATCCTTCGACTGGCTCAGGATGAGGTCCCGCAACCGGCTCAGGATGAGGCAGAGCGATGGCTTAGACCTCATCATGGTGAGCTTGTCGAACCATGAGCTTGTCGAACCTCATGGTGAGCTTGTCGAACCATGGGCCGCATCGTTTTCAACAGCCTGCCGGAGCAGGCCGCGCGCATTTGGAAGCGGACAACCTGCTCTGGCGCTTTGGAATTTTCCGAGCTCAACCGATCTAGCCGCCGGCGGCCTTATCCGGCCCTGAGAAACCTCGATCAAGCCTAAACCACGGTCCCCCCAATCTTCATGAGATCAACCTTCCTCGAATTCTGGGCTATCGCGCGCCCTTATTGGTCCTCACCCGAGAGGGGGCTGTCCGGCATTCTGCTCGCGGTTGTGATCGCGCTCAATCTCGGCACCGTTTACGTCATGGTGCTGATCAATGATTGGAATGCGTTGTTTTACAACGCCTTGCAGAACTATGATCTCGCCGATTTCTGGTGGCAGCTCGGCCGGTTTTGCGTGCTTGCCACGATCTACATCATTGCCGCGGTTTATCGGGTCTATCTTCGGCAGATGCTTCAGATCCGCTGGCGCAATTGGCTCACCCAGCGATATGTCGCCCGCTGGTTCAGGAACGATGCCTATTACCATCTGCAACTCGGGGACAACCGCGCGGCCGACAACCCGGACCAGCGTATCGCCGAGGACATCAACACATTCGTGAGCCAGACCCTGGTGCTCGGCCTTGGCCTCCTCGAGTCCGCTGTCACGCTTGCGTCTTTTTCCGTGATTTTGTGGAGTTTGTCCGGCTCGCTAAACGTGGGTGGCATTGATATTCCCGGTTACATGCTTTGGGCGGCGATCCTCTATGCCATCGTCGGCAGCTGGCTTACTCATGTTATCGGCCGGCCGCTCATCTCCTTGAATTATCAGCAACAGCAATTCGAAGCGAATTTGCGGTTCGGGCTGGTTCGCGTCCGCGAAAATGCCGAGCAGATTGCCCTTTATCGCGGCGAGGAGGCGGAAAAAGGCGGTATTGGATCGGTATTTTCCAACGTTGTTACGAACTGGTGGGGGATCATGCGGCGGCAGAAACTGCTGACGTGGTTCTCTTCCGGCTATGATCAGATTGCGGTCGTCTTCCCGTTCGTCGTGGCTGCCCCCCGATATTTTACCAAGTCAATCCAACTCGGCGGCTTGATGCAAATCGCACAAGCTTTCGGTCAGGTGCAAACAGCACTGTCCTGGTTCGTGACGAATTATACGAGTTTCGCTGAATGGCAGGCGACGCTCGATCGCTTGAGCGGCTTCGAAAAGGCGCTTGTGAAGGACGGAGAAAACAGCCACGCCATTTCGGTGACCCGAACCACGAGCGCAAAGGCCGTGTCGGTTTTAAACCTGAGTATCTATCTCCCGGACGGCCGTCTTCTGCTGGAAGACTTGTCTTTAACACTTCCACCAGCCTCGCGGGTCTTGATCTCGGGGCCATCCGGCAGCGGCAAGAGCACATTCCTGCGGACCTTGTGCGGGATTTGGCCCTTCTGCGAAGGGCGGATCGTCATGCCTGCGGGCCAGAAGGTCATGTTCTGTCCGCAGAAGCCTTATCTGCCGCTCGGCACGTTGCGCCAGGCGGTTCAGTACCCGGAAAGCGGCGGTGCATATAGCGACTCGGACATGAGGCATGCGCTTTCCTTGTGCGGGCTTGAAGAATTTCGCTGGCGCCTCGACGAAAGCGAAAACTGGGCCATGAAGCTCTCGCCGGGCGAGCAGCAACGTCTCGCGTTCACTCGCGCTCTTCTCATGAGACCGCAATGGCTGTTCTTCGATGAGGCGACGTCAGCGCTCGACGAAGACTCCGAGCAGCGCCTTTATGGCCTTGTCGCCGACATGCCGGGATGCGCCCTGGTCAGCGTCGCACACCGGAAAACTCTTGCCGCCTTCCATAACCGGACGATTGTCTTTGCCAAAACGCCAGCAGAGCAAAGGGAAGATGAACCGATTGCATTTGTAACCGGCATCGCTCTCAAGGTCCCAACTGCGTTGGGAGAATAGTTCTGTCGCTCAAACCCGGTTGACGGCTGGCATTATGCATACCAGACTACCGCGGCCGCACTCGGAAAGCCAAAAAGGCACGCGGGACATGGGAGACGCACATGAAAGTCAATCAACTACTTCGAAAAAAGGGTGGACGAATAGCCTCCATACGAATGGACGAAACTGTCGAGCGAGCAGCACAAATGCTCCGCGACGAAAACATCGGAGCGCTCGTCATCAAGGATAGCTGCAATACGGAGGGAGAAGTTGTGGTCGGGATGTTTTCCGAGCGCGACTTTCTGCGGGCCGTCCTGGGGCGCGGCCCCGGGGTTCTTAAGCTGCCGGTATCGAGATTGATGTCGCCGAATGTGATTGCGTTGCGATCAAACGACGACACCACAAAGGCGGTCGAGTTGTTCAACAAGCACCGCATCCGCCACCTTCCTGTGATCGACGATCACACCCTGATCGGAGTCATCAGTATCAGGGACATTGTTGCAGCGTATGAGCCCGGTGCGCTGAGGGCTGAGGCGTTTGCTTAGAGCCTATCCGCTTTTGATGGAATCAAAAGCGGGCTCTAAGGGCCTGTTTTGTTGTGCGCCCTATCGGAAAACCGCTTCGCAATTTTCCGGACAACCGAAGTTGAATGGCCGCCGCGACGGCGGCCATGACCAAAGCGGGCACTCTGCCGCGATGGCCTCGTAGGTTGGGTTGGACGCGAGCCTTGGTCTTGGGGGCAATCCCCTCGTTTCTGCCGCCCGGAGCCGGGTTCGCATGACGCGGGCTGCAGGAGCCGTGGAGTTTCGAACGTCAGGGCGCCCGGCGGACCCAGCCCATTGGAGTGAGGTGCTCTTGGGGAGTAAACCTCGTTTTGTAGGCCATTTTACGCGACCCCGCGATCCAATAGCCAAGGTAGACATAGGGAAGACCGCGGGCTTTCGCGAAGGCGACCTGCTCCATGATAATGTAATTCCCCAGACTTCGCTTGTCCAAATCCGGCTCGTAGAAGCTATAGACGAGGGAAATCCCGTCGCTGAGGCGGTCACACAACACGGCCGCCACGAGTGGATTATCCTTCGCGCCCACTAGCCCCGGCCGAATAATCCGATACTCCGTCAAAAAGGTTTCGACGGCGCTGTCCTGGATCATCATCGAATAGTCGAGAAGCGACATGTCGGCCATGCCGCCTTCGGCGTGGCGTGTCTCGATATAGGCCCGGAAGAGGGCAAACTGTTCGATTGTCGGCCGCCCCGAGACGCGGCGAGCCTCGACGTCCGCATTCATCTTCCAGATTTTTGCGAGCGTGCGGCGGGGCTCGAACTCATTCACCACAATGCGAACCGGCACGCAGGCGGCGCAATGGTCGCAATAGGGCATATACGCGATATTCTGGCTGCGGCGGAAACCGCCCTTCAGCAGATTATCGACGAGCGCGACGGGCCGATCGGCAGACAGATGGGTGAAGATTTTCCGCTCAAACCTGCCCGGCAAGTAAGGGCACGGCTGCGGCGCCGTTACGTAGAACTCGGGAAATCGTCGCTTCTGGTCCACAGCATTCCGGGGATTGTTTCTAAATCCCCGTCATTGTGCCGAAAAACTCGGCAATAGGCCAGAGCGCATACGTGCGATGCACAATCGCTAAATGTCACTCCCAAAACGATGCAGTTCCGCGCCGTAAGTTTTCAACCATATGCGCGCTCGCTGCATTCCTGGGACAGCATCACGCATCAACCGCCAAAACCGCGGTCCGTGGTTCATTTCACGAAGATGCGCGACCTCATGGGCGGCCACATAGTCCAAAACAAATGGCGGCGCAAAGATGAGCCGCCATGAAAATGAGAGGGTGCCGCTTGTCGAACAGGAGCCCCAGCGCGTTGCTTGATCGCGGATCGCAATGCGCTTAAAGCCGGCATCAATCGTCTTGGCGTATTTCTCAACGCTTCCGGCGATGTCCTTGCGAACCTCAGCCCGCAACCAATCATGGAAGCGGCGCGGCGCGTGTTCCTTGTCGCCGCTCACGTGAAGGCTAGGGATGGGAACGTCGAAACGAAGGGAGTTCAGATTTCGCCAGTCAGCGAGGGAATTTTTTGTAGCGGAACCGCTCTCCGCGTCCCTTTCCTGCCACACGATCGGGCTATAGCGCTGTGGGCCTGCAAATCTGATGCGATGAAGTTCGCCTCTGAGGGGTACGATGGCGCCGTCGGCGAAAGGCACCGGCTCAGGCAGGCGATCCAGTTGTTTTCTAAGCCAGTCCGCATGGCGGGCCAGGAAGGCATTTGCATCTTCGACCCGGCCCCGATTGGGAAGAGTGAGGATTGCGGCACGCTCAGTGTGGCTAACCTTGAGGGAAAATCGCTTTGCGCGCGGCGAGCGTCTCAGTTCTACGGTGCAGCCGACGCTGGGTACCCGAAGGACCGGAGTTTGCTCAAGCGGAAGAACAGTTATAGCTAGCATGAGACTTTCGTCTTTGCTTCAACGCGGTTTAGTTTCTATACGTGACTCGTCATCAAGGTTAGCATGTGGCTACTCAACAATCTGCGTTTTTTGGGCAACAGATTGCGGAATAAACTTTCAACATAGCGTAAGTTTTTCACCAACGCCACAGGCCAATCCCCTCCTCGAGGATTTGTTACCATACCACCTTTTTCACGACTGAGGTCTCGCCCTTAGCGATAGCGTGAAAAAAGCTATAAGTTTCTCAATGATATAAACAGTCCCTCAACCATTTATCAACCCAAGGTTTTGCTACTCTTTGACCTACACCCATGGGCAACGATCAGGAAGGATGAGTGGATAGTTATAGATAAAGGCGAGAACATGGCTCCAGAAGTCAGCCACGCCAAAGGTTGTAGATAGTGCGGATCGCGAGCCATTTTTTGAGATGGCTCTTCCCCAATTGTGGCTCTCGTGGTACAAGCCCTGTTCGCTTCAGATCCCAGGTACCACGGAGGCAATTGCTGATGATGGGCGCCATTGTCCGGTAACTAAGCGCGAGCAAACATCGCGAGGTCGTCAGCTTCGCTTCGCCGCGCGATTTTCCAGTTTCAATTCATGCGAGCGAAGCCATGCTTTCCTGGTTCGAAAAACTTGTTGATCCTTTCAAAGAGGTGCCCGTGGAGCAGCCGCCGGGCAAGCTCGGGGCCTTCTACTGGCATTACTTGCGCCATGTCTGGCGGGTGTATGCGCTCATCATGCTTTTCGGGCTCTTAGGCGCGCTGATCGAAGTTTCGCTGTTCACTTTTGTCGGTAAGATCGTCGATCTGGCCAAGTCTGCGAAAGACCCTGCCTCATTCTTCCAGGAGCACGGGACCACGCTGATCTGGATGGCCTTTGTCGCGCTGGTCGCAAGGCCCGTCGCCTTTGCCCTGCACGCGCTCTTGATCAATCAAACGGCGAACGCAAACGTCATGAGCATGGTGCGCTGGCAGCAACACCGTTACATGCTGCGCCAGAGCCTATCGTTTTTTCAGAACGATTTCGCGGGCCGCCTCGCAAACAAGATCATGCAAACGGGCGGCGCGCTTCGGCAAACCGTGGTCGAGGTCGTGGACGCGCTTTGGTTCGTTGCGATCTATTGGACGAGCGCAGCCGTCATCTTCTTCGATCTCGACTGGCGGCTCGTGATCCCGCTTGTTTTGTGGCTCCTGACTTTCCTGGGCATGATCTGGTTCTTCGTGCCACGGCTCATCCGTTACGCGACCACTGTCTCCGAGGCGCGCTCAATGCTGACTGGCCGGATCGTCGACAGCTACACCAACATCCTGACCGTGAAGCTGTTTGCGCACACTGAGGGGGAGGACGCCTATGCGAAAGAGGCGGTTTCAGACCATCTGAACAAGCTGAAAAAGCAACTGCGCTGGATCACCGGGATGGAAGTGACCCAGTGGGTGCTGACGGGGATGCTCATCACGGGAACGACAGGGCTGGCGCTTTGGCTTTGGACGCAGGGGTCCATTACGCTCGGCGCGATTGCAGTGATAACCGGGCTTGTGATCCGCATCAACAACATGGCCGGCTGGATCATGTGGGTCATCACCGCCATTTTCGAGAATCTCGGCACCGTGCAGGAGGGCATGGAGGCCATTTCGAAGCCGTGGAGCGTAGTAGATGCCCCCGCAGCCGAGCCTCTGCGCGTCGCGAAGGGCGAAATCCGCTATGAGGGCGTTAGCTTCCATTATGGCCGCGACAGCGGCCTGATGGAGAACCTGTCGCTCACGATGAGGGCGGGAGAGAAGGTTGGCCTCGTGGGTCCGTCAGGCGCGGGCAAATCAACGCTGATCAATATCCTCTTGCGCTTCCATGATCTGGAGGCCGGGCGCATTCTGATCGACGGGCAAGACATCGCCCGCGTCGAACAGGACAGCCTGCGCGCCCAAATCGGGCTTGTGACGCAGGATACGTCGCTCTTGCACCGCTCCGTCCTCGACAACATCCGCTACGGCAGGCCCACGGCTACGGAAGAAGATGTGATCGCCGCTGCGAAACAAGCCCATGCCCACGAGTTCATTCTCGATCTAGAGGATTACAAAGGCAGGCGCGGCTACGATGCACAGGTCGGCGAGCGTGGCGTGAAACTTTCGGGCGGCCAGCGCCAGCGCGTCGCCATTGCGCGCGTGCTTTTGAAGGACGCGCCGATCCTGATCCTGGACGAGGCCACATCGGCGCTCGATTCCGAGGTCGAGGCGGCGATCCAGGAGCAGCTTTACAATCTGATGAAAAACAAAACCGTGATCGCAATTGCTCACCGGCTTTCCACGATCGCGGAGATGGACCGCCTCGTCATTATGGAGAAGGGCTGCATCGTCGAGGACGGCAGCCACGAAGAGTTGCTTCGCCGCGGCGGCCTTTACGCGAGCCTTTGGGCGCGGCAGTCGGGCGGCTTCCTGTTCGAGGATCACAAACCGACCGATCC
>CAVRSS010000108.1:0-16106 GCA_963723755.1 uncultured Alphaproteobacteria bacterium
TTGAAAATACTCGGCCTCATCCTGAGCCTGTCGAAGGATTGAGCCACGTTTTCAGGCTCTTTCAGCATCCTGCCAGAGATCATTTTGCTCACCGGTATTCGGTTGTCGCTGACACGATGGCGAGCAAAATTCGATTACGTCCTCAGCATGCCTTGGAGATTTCTTCTAGAATGCTGCGGCAGAAAATCTCCAGAGATTGTGCGCTGCTGCTCCACGCATATCGTTCCACCGCCAGCCGCCTCGCCGACTTGCCGATCTCCTGGGCGCGTTCAGGCTCGGCCAAGAGATGATTGACGGCGCCGGAGAAGGCTTCCGGCGTGTCCGCAATGAGCATGTCCCGTCCGGGTTCCGCCTCGATGCCTTCGGCACCCAATGCCGTCGAGACGATCGCCTTCCCCATGGCCATGGCTTCGACGATCTTAAGCCGGGTGCCCCCACCCAGCCGCAGCGGGACGACCACGACCGCGGCCGCGGTGAGGTGCGGGCGCAGGTCCGGCACAAAGCCGGTCAGCTCAATCCGGGGGCCGGCCAACAGCTGGAGCGACCGTGGCGCACTGCCGCCGATCATCTTGAATCGCGCCTCGGGGTGTGCCTTAGCGATGCGCGGCCAGATGTCCTGGACAAAATGGATCACGCCGTCGACGTTAGGGGCGTAAGAAAGGTGCCCGAAGAAGACCACGGTGCGATCGTCTGGTGCTGGGTCGGTCGGACGTGGCTGGTAGTACTCGACATCCGCCGCGTTGGGAATTACCGCTGTGCGGGCCTCGGGGACCTCATTGAGCAGGCGTTGTTCGTCTGCCACGCTGCACAGGTAGACCCCGTCGGCGTCACGGTAGGTCTTCAGCTCCTCCCTCCGCAGCTTGCGCCAATTAACCCCGGCATAGAGGCGGCGGGCAAAGCTTTTCCCGGTCTCGGCAGATTGCCTGGCAAGGTCGTAGTCAATGTTGTGCGCGTCCACAACCAGGCGCGGAAGCCTCTCACCGGGCGGTGCTTGGCGCAGATTGTACTCACCGAGGAACGAGAACTCCAGGTTGACTATGTCGAACCGCTTTGCGCGCAGAACCCGGTCCAGCGCCGGTTGCATTGCTGGCACCGAGGCGGTCCGCCGCTCAAAGCTCCTGGTCGAGGCCAGAGACTGGAGCTGGAGCATTCGCCAGGCCAGTTGCGCTCCAACGTAAGGTTTGGAGACCAGCACAACCTCGCGGCAGTAAGCCTGCATGGCACTGCGACAGTCCTCGGCATCGAAGAGCTCATGGTCGATCAACATAACCGCGGTGAGGTCATGTCGTCTCGCCAGCAGGGTCATTAGCCCATGCATCCGTGCCTGAGCGCCAAATCGGGGAGGGCTGGCGGGCATCGGGGAGACGTAGAGAATGCTGAGGCGTTCTTGGCTCATCGATCCGGATCCGGGCCGCCCAACGGGGGAAGCCTTCTCAATTCAGCGAGTAGACTATATTCGCTCATTCTACAAATCCAGTCCTCCTGCGCGATTTCGCTCAGGTCGATTTGCGTGCGCTGCAGTGGATCGATTGGGGCATTATCGAGGGCAAGTTCGGAGCGGTTTATTCGGATGGGCCGGGAAGCCCGCTTTTCATGCCCGCGAATAAGTGCTTGCTAACGCTCAGGACATACCTTGGACGAGTGATCCGTGAGGCGCTTCAGCCTCTCTGCGCAACGCCGCATTTTGATCTATCGTGTGCTGACAACGAAAATGGGCCAAAGCGGCGGTCAGGCGTTACGCCCTTCACGCCGCCTTCATGAACGGAACCGCGCTGCAAAAAGCCTGTAAATCGGAAGTTCACGGCGGAGCAGATAAAAAATTCGAGGGCACTCGACCAGATAACGCGAGGCAAGCCGCCGCGGATCGCTTAGAAGACGGTGCAGCCATTCTAATCCAGCCTTTTGCACCCAGGCCGGCGCCCGCTGCTGTAGTCCGGTAAGGAAGTCTATCGAGGCGCCTATACATAACCCGACCCCCCGAGCCTGTGGGTGATCAGCTATGCGGGAGGCGAGGATTTCCTGTTGTGGCATTCCTACCGCGATAAAAACGAGCGAAGCCTGGTTCTCGACGACGAACTCCACACACCTTTCGATCTCATGCTCGAACTTTATAAATCCCATAGGCGGCGTGTGAACCACGAAATCGAGGCCCGTATATTTTTCTGTCAGCACCGTGCATGCCGCAGCCGTCGGACCGATAACTGCGATTTTAAAACGAAGCTCCGCTGCACGTGCGACGAGGTGAGCTGTCAGATCACTGCCCGTAACGACGGACAGTGATCGCCCGGTGCACCAGGCGAGGCGGCTGAGCACCCGGCTATCACAAAACACACGCCATGCCCGCTCGTAGAGCGGTTGCAGGGCTGCAGAATTATCCAGGACGTTCACCACGTGATGCACATTGGGTGTCACCACGTACTTGAAATCTGCGCGCGTCTCAGCGAGAATGTCAGCGACAGCTTTTTCTATCGCTCCGGTATTAAAACGAAATCCGAGGAAATATACACCTTCCGACACCGACACAATTTCCTTCACATAGCACTCCACACAAACACACTCCTACTACCCCCGGTCAACCCTAGTTGTAATATCGCCGCCTGGACTATTGAACAAGGATGGATCTGCCGTAACCATAACCTTTGTCGTGAGTGGATCTTCATATCCTGTTGGCATAACATTATATTGCATACGATACGGGATTGTGACGCTGCAATTTATATACATTATTTTAACTATCGCAACCCATCTTTGGGGCTGATCCCGAAATCGCCTTGGCACCTTCGAGTGGAGTGAACACGTGACTGCTATTGATAACGATCTTTCACCGCACTCTGCGTATGTTAGTACTCACCCAGGGAGTTCCACGGTTACGGCCACAGACATGCTCCTGATATTGCGTAGAAGGTGGTACCTTCCCCTGGTGGGATGTCTAATTGGACTGGCGGTAGCAGGGGCGTATGTGACAATCGCACCAAGCCTCTATAAAAGTTCAGCTCGTCTACTGATTGACAGAAGTGTTAACCGCTTTTTTCAAGCCAACAAAATCCTCGACCAGCCCGCTTTCGACGACGCAGAGACTGGGAGCCAGATTTACGTCCTGTCGTCGGAAAGCATTATCCTTCCTATTATACGATCGATGGACTTAGCGCACGACCCGGAATTTGTTGGTAATGTCCATGACCGCGGCGCAGAGAGCGTGTCGGGAGCTGAACCTGCAACTGGGCCGGAGTTAGCTTCTGAGCGGACGGCTGTTGAAACGTTTCTGAAGCGCTTGACTGTTGCTCGCGAGGATGCCGCTGGCGTTATCACTATTACCTTCGCCTCGCCAGACCCGAAAAAGGCGGCACGCATAGCCAACGCGGTTGTAGATTCTTATATCGCAGGCACTTCGGAAGCGAGAAGAAGGTCTACCAAAATGGCTAGCCAATTGGTTCAGGACCGATTGATCGAGTTGAAGCATTCCGTTGAGGACGCCAATAAGGCTCTGCACGATTTCAAAACCGCTCACAATATAGTGAACAGAGGCACTGGCTTGCTGCCTACCGAGCAAATTCCGAACCTGACTGTCCTGCTAACGAATGCCAAAGTGCAAGTTGACGAAGCCAAAGGGCGGCTCGACCGCGTCCAGGAGTTGACGCGCCGTGAAGAGGCTTCAGGTACACTATTCCCTGATAATCAAGTCATCCTGGCACTTCGTTCGAAATATCTTGAACTGTCAACAAAGGCTGATGACTTAGCAGGTCGCGTGGGGCCAAATCACCTCACCGTGGTTCAGCTCCGAAAGGAGATGAACCAGACGCGCGCTGCAATCCGAGACGAGGAAAAGAGACTTGCCGGGTCGTACGTCAGCGCGTACCAATCCGCCCGGACACAATACGATGATCTCGCCGCCATGGTAGCGAAATTGTCTGAGGAAGCGAAGACAGAAGGCCAGGCCCAGATTTCTGTGCGCGAACTCGAAAGTACGGCAGATGGCCTCCTTGTTCTGTATAACAGCGTTCTGGAACAATTTAGTCAGCTGAACAGCCAACCTCTCGATCCGATCCAAGACGCAAGCGTCATTACTAGAGCGGCACCGCCGTTGCATAAGAACTCACTAAAGTCTCTTGCGGTGCTCGTGGGAGGCGTCATGTTCGGGTTCCTCTCCGGAGCCGGAGGCGCTATCGCGGGAGAACTCGCTGCCGGAGTGTTTCGGACGCCTGAACAAGTCAAAAGCGCCACCGGCATATATTGTGTTAGCTTGCCATTCGTTAAGCCGGGTGGGAAGCGGACAGCTTCACTGCCTGCCAAAACAAATCTGCTATCGCGGTTCACCGCTAAACTCGGCTCTCGGATGTTTTCAACGTCTGAACAAGCCACTGGCACAGGTTCCATTATGCAGCCCGGCACAGATTCGATGCTGCAGGAACTTGTTCTTGATGAGCCACATTCGCGATTTACAGAGTGATTCAGAACTATCAAAGCGTTGGTCGATGCTGCGCAACGCGAAAATCGCGACAAGGTCATCGGTGTCGTGTCTCCGGTCGCGAACAATGGCAAGTCGACAATTGCGACGAACTTGGCGACCTTGATGGCTGCGTCGGCCCCTACACTGGTTATCGATGGTGATCTCCATAAGCGGAAGTTGACCGACAGGTTGGAGCCTGACGCTCGCAAGGGTTTGATGGAAGCCCTGGATGATCCTTCGCGGCTTGCCGAGTTCGTCATTAAAAGACCGCGCTCTGGGTTGGATTTTCTGCCCTGCGTCCTCTCGAAGCGCATTCCAAATGCATCGGAATTGCTCGGGTCACCTCAGATGGAGAGGCTTTTGACTGCGGCTCGGGAAATCCTACGACTACATCATAGTTGAGTGCCCGCCCATCATGTCGGTCGTGGACGTCAAGATGGTCGAGCGTTTCCTCGATAGTTTTGTCTTCGTTGTCGAGTGGGGGCGGACGACTAAACGTGTTGCCCAAGAGGCTCTCGACGAATGTGACGTCACGCGTGAGCGAACTTTGTGCGTTGTCCTCAACAAGGTGGATTTACCGAACTGCGGAGGATCGAGGCGTACAAAGGTCGTCAGCACCTCGATTATTATGAAACGTGAGGATTTGCTGCGATGGTAACGGTTCGTGACGCGCTCATAGGAAGGTCATGGTCTGCCCCTTCGACAAAGGGTTGGTGACTTCGATCATGATCTGCATACCATAGCCGCATCACTCGATTTTGCTGAACTCTCCCATACTACGTAATTGCGTGACGCGTCGGTGGCTTTCGCCGCGTTAACATATGGCGGAGGTTGATCGAGGCGACATTATCTTGGAGCAAAATGCAAACGACCAAACATTTTGACATTTGCGAGACGCTTTAAGACATTATGAGATACTTGGATTGTTGGGCGGCGGACGCCGGGGTTCGCAAAAAGGCATCGCCTTTAGTCAACAATGTAAAATCTCAATCGCGGCCATCGCCTTCTTGCGCTTCAATGCACTTCATGCTTTGTAATCATGCAAGCCCAAGTGTATTTCGGACAATCGTTAACTTTCTGGAATTGTTAGGAGATGGGTCATGACGCAGATGTCTGTGATCACGATAAGCTTTGCACCTGATTTCGAGCTTTGCGCGGCGTTGAATCGGTCTTTACTCGAGTATTCTCCAGACACGATCAAGCATCACATCATTGTGCCTCGGTCGGACCTCAACCTGTTCCGGCAGATCGCCGGTTTACGTACGCATATAACCTGCGAGACTGATCTCCTGCCTCGCACCTTCGTGCGCGTGCCGTTCAGTAATCTCATGGTCAACCTGCGCCGGCCGTTTCCGCCGGTGCGCGGCTGGATTCAACAACAGGTGATCAAGCTGGCCGCGATTGCGGCGTCGGAGGATGATGTAGTCCTGACGGTCGATTCCGACATCGAATTCATTCGGCCGTTCAGTGCCGAAATGTTCGTCCGGGACGGGGCGGTACGCTTCTTCTGCAACCCCAATCAGATCGACGAGCGGCTGCCACGCCATATGATTTGGCATCAAGTCGCACCCGTGCTGTTGGGATTACCGCCTTCAAAGCCACCGTACCCGGACTACATCTCGTCGTATCTCGCCTGGGACCCGAAGCTCGTCAGGCGGATGTTGGCGCGTGTCGAGGCAACGACGGGACAGCCGTGGCCCACCGCAATTGCCGGGCAGCTCCACTTCTCCGAGTGCATACTCTATGGCGTGTTCGTCGAGGGCGTGATGGGCGCCCCAGCCAAGGCGTTCGTTTCAGACGACTCGCTTTGTCTCTCCTATTGGGACACAACTCCGATGAGCCCGGAGAGCGCGGCGAATTTAATCGACCGAATCCGTCCGACCGACATCGCAGCGTTGATCCAGTCAAAGTCTCGGACCCCGTTATCGGTTCGCAAGGAGATCTTCGCCGCACTCCGGTCCGCGCAAAATACAGGTGCTAGGCTAGAAGCGCCGGCTGGAGGTCATTGATTGACTGCGCGTGCATGAACACGACTGCGAGGCTTCGAGACCTCGGTCGCCACCAAAGCGCGCGTCCTCGCCACATTCGTGGCCGGGCTCCCTAAAGCGTTCATTCGCCAGCTTCACTTTGGAGATTTGCTGCCCGGCCCTTGACAGCCTGCTTGAGCTTGATCCTCGGACCTGAGTTCGCGGCGGCAGAGTCCCTATTGGCGAAATCTGCACGACCCTCTATGAGGCCCAAGTGCCGATCAAGCGCATGGCGCGGATTATTCTTTGCGTAGAAGCGCTCGGAACAACTGAGCGTCGCTGCGCCGGACCAGCCCAAGCCCAACCGAGCACAGTAGGAACGTGATGACGCACACGGGAACGCCGAGCAAGAACGGGAGTGGCGGAAGCCACCAGAAAAGGAGCAAGGTAAGCGCTGCCGACCCGAGCGCCCTCGCTATATCGCCCGAGACGTTCAGCTCAAGTTCTGCCTGCCGCAGCAGGACCATCACCCCCGCAAAGACCACGAATTCACTTATAACAAAGGCCGCCACCACCCCAATTCCGCCGTTGCCGGTGTGCTGCTGGAAGATGGGGATGAGCACCAGCTCTAGTGCCGTGCTAACCACCACGCTCGCGACCTTCACCACCGTAAAAGCCTTCGCCCTATCGAGCGCAACAAGGGAAGCGCTAAACAATATGTTCATGAAAAGCAGAAAAAATCCGGGAGCGTACACTTTCAGGATGATTCCCGAAGGACCAAAGTGCTGCTGCCCGTACACGATGGCAATGGCGTCGTCCGCGAATAAAAAGGTTCCAATTGCAGCGAGGGTGCCCAGCCACAGAATTGGCCGCAGCGCGGCTCGAACCTCCGCCGTGAATTGGCTTCCATTCGCCGCCGCGCGGGAAATACGCGGAAATGATGCGGCGCCGAGGATGACCGCCGGCGCAAGCATTGTGCCCATAATGCTCTTTGCCGCACTGTACCAGCCTAAAACGTCCGCTGGAGCGAACTTGGAGAGAATTACCGCGTCGATGTATGGCTGCATATTGCTCGCGAAGGTGACGGTGAAAAGGGCGCTGCCGCCAACCATGAATTCGCGAGCAATTAAAGAAGAGTAGCGCAGTGGTCCGGTTGACACCCGGCGATAGAGGCGGACGGCGATTGCAAGCGCGAGAAAGCCCGCCAGCGTCTGCGCCACTAGCACGCCCGGAAGACCTCCGCCAAGAGCAAGCGCCGCCAAAGCGAGCCCGAGCAGTGCGATCTTGTTCGCTACTGACACCCACGCGTCGAGGCCCATTTGATCGCGGGCGCGAAATACCAATCCATAGGTCTGCGCAAGAAAAAGGGGTAAACTCTACGCCAATGCAGACGAGGGAGTACCAACGGGTGATCACGTCATAGCCCAACGCCCAGGCTACCAGACCCGCCGGAACCAACACCAGCGCTGCGCCCGCGGTCCTCAAGACCAGAGCCGTGCCAAGGAGAACGCTGCCGCGCTCAGGCTGGCATGCTACTTCGCGAACCAAATAGAGGTTTTGCCCCCAGTCGACCAGCACGAAGGCGAAGGCAGAGAACGAAGTAATGAGGAAGTAGATGCCGAAGTCGCGGGCACCTAGGGTTCTTCCGAGGGCCGCGCTGAAGATTATCGCCAGCGCCGTGGTCGTTACCTGACCGAGCATGAGGTAAAAGGCGTTTCGCGCGACCGTCCGATGCCCGCTTTTCATGCCCACTGCTGGACTTACTAAAGGGGAGTCTCCTGGATTTCTAAAGTCATCTTGCCGCGGGCCGATGGGTCCTCTAAGCATGCCGAAAACTCGTCCTAGTTGACGCGCTCGAGCCATAAATAAATGGCGCGCGATCAGCGGCAGATGCTGCGTTCATCCGAGTACTCCGGGAGCAATGCGGCGGCTGCCGGTGCCCGCGACAGTGTCGCAGATGTTGTCCGCAGGGCGATCCAACTTTAATCACCGGGCGCAATTGACGACCATCTCCCGCATAAATGGAAGACCGCCAAGAACGCCAGATTCGCCGAGAGTGGCAAAGATCTCCGGCGGGCTTCTCACTTTGACCGGATCGCCGCAATACGTTCCTCGTGCTTTATATCCCTTAGCCAAGTTGCTAAAAAATCGGCTATGTTGTCGGTTGTGATAACTCCATGAAACCGGCAGTCCAAATCACCGCCAACAAGACACAGGTCGCCATAGGGCCACTGAATTGCTTTGTATGCCTTTTCTAATGCAGCAAGAACGATGCGCGTCTGTTCGTTTGAGTGTGCGGCCTTGGTCGTGGCCTAGGGGTAAAGTATGTATCTCGTGAGCGGTAGGCTTACCTGATGCGCCCGACTAGCACAAGAAATCCCTTTCCACGCTGCGGCCGCGGGCGGAACTTATATCGTGCGCCTCGGGCGACTGCGGAGGGGTATCCATCCGTTCGAGCGGAGTGAGCGGGCGTGCGTCCTTTGGCGCGCAATACAAGTAAAGGCTCTCTTTTGGCACGTCAGCTCTGCCGGTTGCGCCTCAGAAACGGGGCGGGGTGAAGCAGTCTCGGGCAGGTTCGGGGTCATTGGTTCTGAATGAATGTCCTCTGAAATGAGCAGAGAATTGGTCTGCGATCTTGATCGCGTGGCATCCCCCAGATCGCGCCTCGGCGCCGACTGTTGACAGAAACGTGAACAAGGGAGGAAAGGATAGCGGGCGACAAGACCCGCTACCGAAGACCGATTCAATGACACAGCGGCTAATACGCGTTTTTGTGAAAGAAACCAAACATAGGTGTCATCATAATTATCTTGAGGTCCAGCCAAATTGACCAGTTCTCAATATATTCCAGGTCGTAACGCACCCGCTCCGCCATTTTTTGGGGATGATCTATCTCGCCGCGAAATCCATTGATCTGCGCCCAGCCCGTCATGCCTGGTTTTACTCTGTGGCGGTTGGCGTAATTTTCAACGAGATCTTCGTAGTATGAATTGTGCGCGACCGCATGTGGCCTCGGCCCAACGATCGACATATCGCCGCGAAGAACATTGATAAGTTGAGGCAACTCGTCCAGGCTCGTCCTGCGCAGAAACCTGCCAACACTCGTTACTCGCTTGTCGCCTTTCTTCGCCTGCGAAACGCCGCTTCCATCCTCAAGGACTGTCATACTTCTGAATTTCAGAACCTCGATAATGCAGTGGTTATAGCCATGGCGTCTTTGACGGAAGATAACCGGCCCCTTGGTGTCGAGCTTTATGGCAAGTGCAATGAGCACCATCACCGGCGCCGCCAAGGTTAGGCCGATCAACGCAACCACAAAATCTTCAACCCTCTTCTGGAAAACTCCCCAACCTTCGATCGGCCTTGAAACGGTCGTTATGAAGGCAAAGTTGCCGGTCCGATGCAGTCGCATGAGTGGGATTTGGGTATCACCCAGATCGGGGAGTATATGAACATCCGCGGCAAGCGTTTGCATTTGACGCAAGATTGCATCCATCGTAGCGGCGCGAGATGAAGGTAGAGCGATTAGAACTTCCGCCACGCCGTTGATGCGCACACCCTCGATGAACTTCTGCAGGTTATCTTGTTCTTGCGCGCAGCCTTCGTCCGGCAACTCAATCACATCAGTGAGGCGGAAATGCTGCTTGTCGTCCAGAAGCTGCTCCTTGACCCGCGCAAATTGCGGGCCTTCCCCCATCAAGGCTATAGGCCGCCGAAGGGCTCCCGCCCGAGCAAGCCGCCGAACCTGTCTCGCAAAAACCACGCGCCCGAAGCTGACGGAAGCCAGGAAAATAGCAGACCAATAGATGAACCATGCGCGGGAATAAAAGTCAGACGCCTTCAGAAAGAAAAGCATTATGAACGTCATAGCAAATGTCGCCGCACATACGTTGATCATTGTGTACAGCTGCGACGGAAGATCTTCGACCTTGGTTGCGTCATAGAGACGATTTTGACGCGCCACGAATTGGAAAAAAATGGCAGTAACGAGTATGAGACCCGCATATTCAAGAGTTAGCGTCTCAACGTTGTTGTATGCGACCAGATGAATATAGCGAGCCGCCAATCCGCTAACCACGATCGCTACAAGGTCAAAAACCGCCAGCAAATCGCAAAGCATATGCCGTGAGACTAGAAACGGCTGTTTCTGCAACCCGGAAACACTAATTGGTGTGAAAGCGGAGACCTTGTTTGCTGGAATACTCATTACGCCCCACTAAACAAATTTAACCCCATATTTAGGTGTGCGAATTTAAGCCTGCAAGCACATGCAGTCAACCGACCATGAGCTATTGAGATTCAATTTGACATAAGTCAACAACCAAAATCAGCAGATAGTAGGCGTAACAAAAAGTTGAAGAAGAACAGTAGCTAGAAGCCTATTGAAAAGGGGTGACTTTTGTGGATCGCGCTGGTAATCATCCGTACTGTGTGCCAGTTGTCACCAGCGTCCATTTGGAGTGCGATTCCCTCAAATGAGCTTCTCCAGTGAACCTTCGCGTCGCTACCTGATCATCTCGCCTTGCCGGGACGAGGCCAAGTACCTCAGGCGCACGCTCGACAGCGTTTCCGCTCAGTCGGTGTTGCCAGCGCTCTGGGTGGTCGTGGACGACGGATCGAAAGACGAGACGTCTGCCATTCTGGAAGAGTACGCGAACAGACTGCCCTATTTGCGCATCGTGCGGCGCACCGATCGCGGCCAGCGGCAGGTGGGGCCGGGCGTCATCGAGGCATTCTACGCGGGCCTGAATACGGTGTGCATGGAGGACTTCGACTACCTATGCAAGCTGGATATGGATCTGGATCTGCCAGCCCAGTACTTCGAGCTTCTGATGCAGCGGATGGAGAGCAATCTGCGTATCGGAACAACCTCTGGTAAGCCGTGGTTCGTCCACCCGCGGAGCGGAGCGTTGGTGCCGGAGATCTGCGGTGACGAGATGTCGGTAGGCATGACCAAGTTCTACAGGGTGTCTTGTTTCAAGGAAATCGGCGGCTTCGTACGCCAAGTGATGTGGGACGGCATCGATTGCCACCGGGCTCGTATGCTCGGCTGGATCGCCGAGAGCGTCGATCTCGAGCCTATCCGATTTCTTCACTTGCGCCCGCAAGGCGCTAGCCAAAAGGGCGTCTGGACGGGACGGATACGGAAGGGTTTTGGCCAATACTTCATGGGCACTTCGCCGGTCTACCAGCTGGCGGTTGCAGTCTATCATCTACCAGCCTACCCGGCGCTGATCGGGAGCACTGCGATGCTATGGGGCTATTTCAGGAGTTGGCTGAAAGGCTTGCCGCGCTACGACGACATGGAGTTCAGGCGCTTCCTCCGCTCCTACCAGAAAACCTGCCTGCGCTTGGGCAAGCGGGCCGCCACTGCGCAGATCAATGCCGAACAGGCCCAGCTCTGGCATGCCAACCGTGCGGTACAAAACTCCTTATGAGGCGCGTCGAAAGGATGGCGCGACTTTTCTTTCTGCGCCATTTGAGTTCAGAAGAGCAAGTCGCCACGATTTTGAAAGATGAGCTCGTGTGGGGAGCGGGGCACCAGCACGCCCTGCGGGAAATCCCGCCCCATTTGACGCAAGCTCGCGCGGGGATTTCCCGCGGGTAAGGGGTGCTAGCAACGACTTGATCTTAAGTACAGCTTATCGGAGTTCGCTTCAGAGCGCGCGGCGGAGTGAGTGCGAACTTGCCTCGGCTGTTCTAGCCCTTCTGATGTGTCCGGGCATGCGATCTGATAGCGGTTTTGGCCGGTCGCCCCCCGGCGCTCGGCGCACGCAAGCTCGGCCCTTGCCGCGTGCAATACCAATCAGCAGTTTAAAGTCCGATGTAAGATTTGATTGCCGCTCGACGGTCATAAAAGGCGAGGCGCGTGAAGATATCTTTGCAAACCTCGCGAGGGAACTTCAATTGCCTGTAAAGCGTTTGACTACCCTCCGCGGCGGCTCCGTCCGAGTCAAAAATCAACCCCAACTCCCGGGCTTTTTGACGAGCCAGTATAATGAGCGCTTTGACTGTGTCATCGTAGCCATCTGACCGACGGCGGGTCGATAACCAGTAGTAACAGCGTTTGCTGTCCAGGAGGCATGCAATCGCTGCAACAAGGGGGGCGGTTTCTGATGCAGCCTCTCTTTTTTCCCTGGCTGCAAATATCATAACGCTACTTGTTTCTTGCTGAGACAGAGTCGTTAACTTTTGAGACTGACCCGTGTCAATGAGCGACGCCAGCACAGATGGATCCTGATTGCAAGTTTTGTGTGCTTCAGAAAGATTGTGCAAATAAAATTGCGTAAACTCTTGTCCAGTTATATCTCTGACAACAACGATTTTTTTTTCAGCCCGCCTGACATTGCCGCGACGCTTTTTGTCTAATCCGTTTTCATTGCTCGGGTCCATCACGTCCGGATCAGTCGGATATTCGTGGTGCGTAAACTGAGTGGTATGGGTGAAACCCGCTGCTTTGAACTGATCGACGAGGATGCGATTGTCCATGGACGCATCGCAGAAAAGCGTGAAGGAACACCAGCGGGGAAGTTGGGCCAGCAATCTGCTGGTCGCTTCAGTTTTTTGGGATTGATCTAAGCCTTTTGCAAAGACCGGACCATTGACGTGAGTCCACGCCGCTTTGTCGGCACAGAAGAAGACGAACTTTTGAACCGCTACTGTAAAGGGGAGGCAGGCAGCAATTTCACCATCCAATGTGGCGACGGCAGTAACCTTCGATCCTCCGCCTGACGCGATATCCCTGAACCAGGGTTGGTGGAATGCAGTTCCTTGCTGAAGCAAGGCTAAGGCATTCGCCGGCAGATCGCGAAAATTACAAGTGAACACCTAGAGCGTCCCTGATGGAGCCAACCTGCGCGCTTCAGCTAGAAAGGGATGTTGAAAGAAATAGTCGAATTTATAAAAGATTACAAGGATACTGGTTAAAAGGCGCCCTTTAAAGGGCGATGCCGGTATGGCCGTTCGGCCAAGCTCCTTGCTTTTCAAATTCGACACCATCAACCACTCTGCCGAAATCTTGCGGTCGAATGGCGCTGCCGTTGCATTAGAGACAGCGTGAAGCGAACGCGTGGCTCATTTTTAAGCTTCTGCCACCCCGAAACCCCAGCCCCTGGCCGAGGTTCGCGGCTTTCTCGCGAAGGGCGTCTGCGCCAGCGGTGCAGCCGCTCCTGAATAGGCCGAAATATCGCCGATGGCGCGCCAAAGCGTCCGGTCAATGCCGCACTGCGAAAAAGTCCTGGAAAAATTGTTAGAGCCCCGCCATCTTTCGTGCCAAGGTTGCTTCCATGCGTTCCGGCAGGAGGAGAGCATGAGCTTCGATCCCCACACCACTCACAAGGCAGATGCGGCGACGCCGGCTGGTTCCGCGACGCTCACCTTGCATGACAAGCAGTATGAGCTTCCGGTCATTTCAGGCACCAGCGGGCTGAATGTGATCGACATCACGAAGCTTTATGGCCTGTCTGGCGCTTTCACCTACGATCCAGGGTTTGGCTCGACTGCGAGCTGCAAATCCGACATCACCTTTACCGATGGCGAGCATGGTAAGCTCTTCTATCGCGGCTATCCCATCGAGCAGCTTGCCGAGCACAGCACCTATTTGGAAACCTGCCACATCCTGCTTTACGGCGATTTGCCGAACAAGGAGCGCTACCTCGATTTCAAGAAGCGTGTCACCTCCCATACGATGCTCCATGAGCAGATGCACCGCTTCTTCTCCGGGTACCGGCGTGACGCCCACCCGATGGCCGTGGTGATGGGAACCGTTGGCGCGATGTCCGCATTTTTTGACAACTCCACCGACATCACCGACCCGGCCCAGCGCGAACTCGCCTCGCTGCGAATGATCGGCAAGATGCCGACGATTGCCGCGATGGCCTACAAATATTCGATCGGCCAACCCTTCATGATCCCTCGGAACGACCTCGATTACGCTTCGAACTTCCTTTACATGATGTTCGGGGTGCCGAGCGAGGCGTACAAGGTCAACCCGGCCTTGAGCCGCGCGATGGACCGCATCCTCATCCTTCATGCCGATCACGGGCCGAACGCCTCCGGTTCGACGGTGCGACTGGCCGGATCCTCCGGAGCCAATCCCTTTGCCTGCATCGCGGCGGGGATTGCCTGTCTCTGGGGTCCCGCTCATGGCGGCGCCAACGAAGCCGCGCTGAAGATGCTCATGGAAATCGGCACGGTCGACCGCATCCCGCTCTACATTAAGCGCGCGAAGGACCAGGATGACAATTTCCGCCTCGTCGGCTTTGGGCATCGCGTTTATAAGAGCTACGATCCGCGCGCGCGCATCATGAAGGAGATCCGCAGGGAAGTGCTCGAGATTACCGGCGCCGAGAATGACCCCCTCTGGCAGGTGGCGCTGGAACTCGAGCGCATTGCTCTCCAAGACGACTATTTCATCGAGAAAAAGCTTTTTCCCAACATCGACTTTTACTCGGGAATCGCATTGAGAGCGCTACGTTTCCCGCCCTCCATGTTCACGGTGCTGTTCGCCTTGGGACGAGTTGTGGGCTGGATTGCCCAGTGGAAAGAGATGATCGCCGATCCGGAGCAAAAAATCGGCCGGCCGCGCCAGCTCTATATCGGCGCGACAACTCGCGATTACGTGCCGCTGGAGTTGCGCCCCTAGCAAGCATACGCGCACGATCTCGTTTTTGCCGCGCTTCAGTATCTGTGAGGGATGGCGGTTGAATCGGCTGATTAAAGCGCTGCCATCGCCGTCATAACCAAAAAGTTAAGAAAAGCCGCTGCGGCTTCCCTTCCGGCATCGCAACGAATGGCTGAGGGGGAGCGTTTTCGCTTTCTCAGGTTCAAGCCTTGAAAGGCGAGTCATGCAGGACATCATAAACAGAACCAAGGCGCGGCCGGCCATACTCGAGACCTACGCGCCAGCGCGCCTCGATCGCTTGCCCTGGGGCAGGTTCCACACGCTCGTTGTGATTGCGCTCGGCATCACCTGGGTGCTAGACGGGCTGGAAGTGACCCTCGCAGGTTCGGTGGCGGGCGCGCTCAAGGAAAGCCCGGTCTTGCATTTCACCGATTCCGAAGTCGGACTCGCGTCAAGCTTCTACCTTGCAGGCGCCGTCATCACGTGGCTGTTGCGTTACAGCATCGAAGAGACGCAGAAATTGGCGCGTGAACGGTTCTGCATTCACCAGCAGACGGCCCTTCCCGGCACCGGACTCTTCGTCAAGCAACTGGTTAATGCCAATGAGTGCATCGCGAACCAAAACTCCTTACCTTCGTCAACGTAGACCTTTCCGTAGTGACGTGAGAATCTTGGCGTCCATATACCAACGCACATGGTCCGTGAGGGCCGCCATATAACGGTCCTGGCTCATGGCCTGGGTTTCCCAGCCGCGGTCGCTTTTGAGCTTATCCAATTCCTGGATATGGGCCACGTCTAGACTTGGTCCGGGTATCGTTGGGATCAAACTCGCTCACCAAATATTCCATCTCTTGGTTTTTCCCGTCCCACCCGTTGGTGGAAAACCAGACGCCGTTGGTGAAAACCGTCACGTAAGAAAGAACGGGTTTTAATTGGCCGGGCATCTTGATGATCTCCGCGTAAGTGGCGGCCTCGGGCTTCATTTGAACGTTGAAAAAATTCGGCGAAGGAAGCTCGGGCACGGTCATTTGGGTAAAACTGGTGAATTGCATGGCTTGAAGCTTGGTTT
>CAVRSS010000109.1:0-22482 GCA_963723755.1 uncultured Alphaproteobacteria bacterium
AGGATTAAACTTTCTCTCACGCGGGTCGTTATCGCCGCTAGCGCATTCTGATGATGTCAGCGCCCTGATGCGCGATTACTTAAAAAGTGTAACCGACTTTGTGTACACCCTGGAAAGGGCTGGATTTCAGCGAACGGGACTTGATACTCACTATGCCGAGGGAAGGAGCGTTCAACTCAGGTCAAGTCCATGAAGAAATATATGATTGCGATTGCGATCGCATTCAGCGCTCTGTTCGGTTTATCTGCCCAGGCTGCTCCTCTCACCGAAAATACCGCAGCCGTTCAAAGCCAAGTCGCGCAAGATAGTGCTACCACGAAGGTGTATTGGCGCCGCGGTTACGGCTGGCGTGGCGGCTACGGCGTGCATCGCGGCTATGGCTGGCGCGGTGGCTACGGCGTGCACCGCGGTTATGGCTGGCGTGGCGTCTACGGTGGTTATGGCTGCCGCTTGCGTTGCAATCCGTGGCGTTGCTGGCGCGTTTGCTGGTAATATCGCCTGACTTCCAAGAGTTTCGACAGCATTGACTGTGCTGGGGCGGCCATAGAGTGGCTGCCCCTGAGCAAGCAGATTTCAGGAAGCCAATCAGATATCCTATAGCGTTTTCCGCTGAAGCCTGCGCAGAACTCTAGCAGGCTGCTGAAAAACGATGTTGCCCATGGTTCGACAAGCTCACCATGAGGATCAACTCATTGAAAAACTCGACCTCATCCTGTCGAAGGCTCTCATCCTGAGCCTGTCGAAGGATGAAGCCACGTTTTCAGGCTTTTTCAGCATCCTGCCAGATGTAAACGCTACTGCTGGTAAGCGCTGCATTGGCTGATAAAGAATGCGGCTCCTCTGGTAGAGGGCGACGCAGCTACTCGCGCTGCAAGGCGCGGTTTACGACAACGTTTGCCCACCCGCTCGATCTGAAGTCGCGCTTGATCTCGGACGGATCGTACCGTGTCTCGAGCCACTCGAAAAACGTTAGCGGCTCGGCTAGATTGTCGGACATGTAACGTTCGAAGAAGTAGTCGAGAACGCCTGTTTCGGATTTTTTGAAATGCCCGTATTTGAGGCTCAGCTGCCGGACGGCTTCCTCCAAAGGCTTGCCTTCTTTCATGTAGAGCAAAAAGGCGCTCATCAAGCCTGCGCGGTCGGCCCCCGATTTGCAGTGAAACAGAGCAGGGTACTCGATCTCCTGAAAGAGCTTTTTCGCCTCATGGATGACCGACGCGGTCGGCACCATCCGGGATTGAAGCTGAAAGTTGACGAGATTGATACCGTGGCGGCGACAGGCTTCGACCTGAAGGCGATAGCTGCCGCAATCGCGCACGCCCCGCAAGTTCACGATCGTCCTGATACCGCTGCGCGCCAAATAGGCAATTTGCGCGGGACTGGGCTGCGCAAGCGCCAAACACCAGGTGCAATCTGATGCCTGTTCGCATAAATTGCCCGGAACACATGGTGGTCCATGAAGAACAGATCGAAATAGTCCAACGCCTTATTGGCGCGCCCCTTGATCCACCCTGGGGCGCGCTCGTCGACGCGGCGTCGAAAGCCGCGATACGTGTCCGAAACCGCTTTCGAGTACGGTTTCGTGAAACGCTTGACATAGCCGATCGGGTTTATACGCATCCCCACCGCGGATGTTAGAGGGTTAAACCGAAACCCTATATCGCGTTTCCTAGCGCTCGTCCAAGCCCAAAAACTAAGCGGTCAGGCGTTATTGAAGCAAAAGCCTGCCGTCGAGAAACCGGAACTCTGCTGGATCGATGAGCCGCTTGTTGCAAACTCTGACCCGGTTCACCTTGCCATCAAGGTTGATATTCCAGAATTCTAGAAAGTTGAGAAGTTTTGGGAAACGGGGAGCCAAATCATAGTCCTGCCAGATGAAAGATTGGAGAAGAGCGGGATGATCGGGCATGTGGTAGAGGATTTCCGCCGTGGTCAGACAATAACCTTTCAGTTGTGCGATGAAATGTTTATCGGCCATGGACACCTTCCTTTCTAAGGCGTGAACACACGCGACTATCCATGGTACCGCAAAAATCGGGCCAAGCGTAGAAATTATCAATTTTAATCAGGACGTTAGCAGCTGGAGCAGCTGAGTGCTGCCAGCGTTGGGCTTTTCTTGGAAAACCGTCCTCAGAACCTATCCGCTTTTGATGAAATCAAAAGCGGGCTCTCGTTTTCGTTCTGTCGTGCGTCTTATCGGAAAACCGCTTCGCACTTTTCCGGACGCACCCTAGAGTTCAGTCCACCCGCTCAACTCGCGTTTAACGATGCTGGACAGAGCCTCGATGCTTTCACGCAAGTCGTTCAAACAGGGAAGGGCCGCAAACTGCTCGCCGCCGTTCTCCTCAAAGACCTCGGCGCCTTGAATACCCATTTCTTCCAATGTCTCGATGCAATCCGAGGAGAACCCCGGGGTAATGACGGCCACCCGCTTCACGCCCTTCTTCGCCAAATCCTCGATCACGTCTGACGTGTAGGGTTGCAGCCATTCGGCAGAGCCGAAGCGTGACTGGAACGTGAGCACAAGCCGCTCGTCCGGCCACCCAAGAGATTCCCGCAAAAGCCGCGTTGTCTTCGCGCAATGGCAATAATAGGGATCGCCCTTTTCGACGTAGTCCCTCGGCAGGCCATGGAAGGACGCAATCACGACTTCCGGCTCGAAGTCGAGTTTGGCCAAGGCGGCTTTTGTGGAAATCGAGAGAGCGTCGATATATCCCAAGTCCTCGAAGTAAGGCGGGACGACCCGAACAGACGGCTGCCACCGCATCGCCTTGAGCGCGTCGAAGGCCTTGTCGCAGGCCGTTGCTACCGTTGCCGCAGAATATTGAGGGTAGAGCGGAAAAAGAAGAATGCGGTCGCACCCCTTTTCGTGAAGCGCTTCAAGCCGCGACTTGATGCTGGGGTTGCCGTAACGCATCGCCCAGTCAACCTCGATCCGGGGTTCCCTCGCAAGAGTAGCGCCGATCTTTTCGCATTGGCTGCGTGTAATCGTGCGGAGCGGCAACTCGTCGCGCTGTGAGTTCCAGACCGATTTATAGGCCTCGCCCGAGGTGAAGGGGCGCTTCGTAAGAACAACCGCATTAAGAATCAGCCACCAGACGACCGGATTGATTTCAATGACGCGGCGGTCGGTCAAAAACTCCTTCAAGTAGCGACGCATCGGCCAATAGCTTGTGCCATCGGGCGTGCCGAGATTGAGAAGCAAGACGCCAATGCGGCCGAAATTGACCAGGGGATGATCGGAGGGCGCAGCAAGGGGCGCACGCGCCAGTCCCCAAAAACGCTGCGGCATAAAATTCATCCCGTTGCCTCCCATTCAGCCGGGCGATTACCGTCGACTTTAGTTAACACGGATAGCGTTGTACGCGTCTTGCGTCATCCTGACAACGCACCGAAAAGCTCAAAGGATCATCATTTTGCGCAGAAGCCGTGATCAGAAATCCATGCTGCGCCAAAATAGTGACTTTTGCCTCAATGCGCAAACGAAGGCTTGACAGAATACCGTTGCCCACGACGCCCGCGTCGATCAGCGCCAGTGCTCCGCAATCCAGGGGGTCGGACGGACATGCTTATAGAATAGGTGATACCAATGTTGCCGTGGCCAACGGCCTTCCATGGCTTCGTCGGGGTCGGGTTTCCCTGTGAACGCCACGACTTTTGCCCCGGCTGGGAGGTGCGGGGTGACGAAAAGATTAAGAGGCCAAGCCGGAATGAGGCTGTGCTTGAAACTCACGCACCAGGAGTCGGGCCAGAACTCCATGTCCTTTATCTCGCGCGAGATAAAGGTCTGGCTGTTGCTGTAGCGCGAGAGAACACTCTCGCAATCCGTCATGATCTGGTCGTAAAGATAGGTGTGGGCGCCGACCGTGAAGCGATAGACGGATGTGTTCCCGATCCGGTCATGAGGCTGTGTCCAGTTGCGCGCCACGCAGAAGTGACCGGGCATGTAATCAAAAAAATCGTCGAGGCTGCCGGTGACGACAATGTCGAGATCGAGATAGAGGACTTCGCCTGAAATTCCCTCCAGCTCTTCCTGCCAGAGCGAAATCTTCCGCCATGGGAACCAGCGCCGGTATTCCGGCAGCTCGATATAAGGCAGGGGGAAGGTTTCAACCTCGCTTGTGATGCCTGCCTGATCGTCGGTGTAACAGACAATCCGCGTTGGCCGTGCCGTATGTCGCTTCACCATTGAGCAGAGCCGGTTGACATAGTCCGGCCCGTATCGAATGCCCCACTTTATGCAAATGACGGTCTGCGTCATTGTCGCTCAACTCCGCCGATTTCACGGAAAGCAATTTGGCGCGCTTTCATAAGCCGCCCGGTCGCAAATGTGGCGCTTATCACCGACGATCATGGCAATTTGGCGAACATGATTACAAGGCGATCCGGCATACCAGACACCGGGAGCGATGATTCGCGTTCTGAGGTCCCGCCCCGCTGAACTTGTGCTTATCAAAATCGTAATGGTTGTTCCGCACGCGACGCGGTACTGCCTTAAATTCCAGCGAGACTGAGGGAAGAGCGGGCCTTGTGCGATGGTCTCGCGTGGTCTAGCACTTTAGAATGTATCAACTTTGCCGTCTTTTATCGATTCCGGGTGAAGGCGGGTTGATCTAAGCAGTGTTCCCAAAAGTGGTCTTCCCGGTTTTGGGAAAAAACTCTGCGAAGACAAACAATTCTAAGCAGGCTTTCGTTGGCTGGCCAAGGAAAGCCTGCATAGAGAGGCGCTCACGAATTTGGCAAATGCGATCCACTATGAAGATTTGGGGACCTTATAGCTTGACAGGCGCCGCGTTGGCTGTCGCGACCGTGGTTTGCGACCAGCTTCACAAGGCGTGGATGATCGCGATCTTCGACGACACGCAGAGGCCGAAGATAACGGTCACGCCCTTCTTCGATCTTGTGCTCGTCTGGAACCCGGGCATCTCCTATGGACTTTTCAAGCAGAATAGCGATGCAGGCCGCTGGGTGCTCATCGGCTTCGCCGTGGCGGCGGCGACCGCGTTGACGTACTGGCTTGCTCAGCTTCAGACGCGGATGGCGGCGGCAAGCGTCGGGCTCATTATCGGAGGCGCGCTCGGCAACGCGATCGACCGCGTGCATTATGGCGCGGTCGCCGACTTCTTCTCGTTCCATGTTTCAGGGTTCAACTGGTACGTCTTCAACTTAGCGGATGTTGCAATCGTTGCCGGCGTCGTGGGGCTTCTCTACAACTCTTTTAAAACTCGTCACAAAAATGTCCAAAATCATGCCTAACCGCTTAAAGTTGGGCAGGAATCAAGGGGCGATCACCATGTTCACGAGACGCAAATATGTGTCTGGCGTAGTGGCTGTAATCGCGTTTGGAGTCGTTGGGGCAGGCTGCGAAACGGCCGGGCTCGATAATTTGCCGGACGTCGGCATATCGAAAGCGATTGCCGGGAACAAGGCGCCGGAGCCTGATCTTAAGGAGAATCCACCTCTCAAGATGCCGCCTGCAAATGCGGCTCTGCCTGTGCCGGGCCAGGTACAGCAGGCAGCTCAGTCGGCGCCCGATCCGGACCCGTCCAAAAAGCAAAAAAGCGGAACCTGATCAAAGCGAACCAGAGCGCGCCGCCAACGGCGGCTTTGGTTCCCTTTCGAAAATTCTGCATGGCCGAGAATAAGGGCCAGCCCTTCACAAGGCGGTGAACGGCTCCGCGGTGGCGCACGAGGCGTGTTCTGCCAGCCACGGAGGGGGCCATCGGCGAACAAGCTGCAGCCTGTTGATTTTATTGCTCTGTTTCGGCAGGAGCGACTATAAAGTGCTCCGCGTGGGGACTGAAAAGGCCAATTTGACGAGTCGTGAAACGGCTTCAGCGGGTTGCCGCATCGGCTACGTTTGCTATATGGAAGTTCACGATCATTGATCAAGCTCGGTTGCCTCTGAGAGTTCCGCGATGCCGCTTGTCGAGGATGAGACGTGTAGGCTTTTTCCAAAGGCAAGGAATGCCAAACCAATCCCAGTTTGCAATTTTGAAAGCCAGCCTCATTGGGCTGGCGGCTCTCGTCCTCGCGTCCTGTGGCGAGAAACGGCAAGCGCAAGCGCCGGGCGCGCCTCCGCCGCCGTCTGTGTCCGTCGCGAACCCGGTCGAGAAGAAGGTCGTGGAATGGGACGAATATACAGGCCGCTTCGAATCCGTGGACACGGTTGAGGTTCGAGCGCGGATTTCCGGCGTTCTGAACGAAGTCAAATTCACGGACGGCGCTGTCGTCAAGAAGGGCGACCTCCTCTTTGTTATCGATCCGCGCCCCTTCCAGCGGGTTCTCGATCGCGACCGCGCCGCGCTTCAAGGCGCAAAAGTGCAGGTTGAGTTTGCGCAGAAGGATCTGGAGCGCGCTCGCCCTCTCATGGCGAACAATACGATTTCGCAGCAGGGTTTTGATCAGCGCAATCAGGCCGTGAAGACGGCGGAAGCCAATGTTCTCTCGGCGGAGGCAAGCGTCAGGTCAGCGGAACTGGATGTGGAGTTCACGCAGATCCGCGCGCCGATTACGGGCCGCATCAGCCGGAAGCTCACCAGCGAAGGGAACTTCATCACAGGCGGCTCCGGCAGCGGTACGCTTCTCACGACCATCGTTTCGACCGATCCGATCTATTTCTATTTCGATATCAGCGAGGCTGATTTCCTGAAATACAAGCGGCTTTTCGAGCAGGGCAAGCGGCCAAGCTCACGCGAAACCGCCAATCCGATCGAGGTGGGGCTCCAGGGCGATACGGGTTTCCCTATCAAGGGGCAAATGAACTTCGTAGACAACCGCATCGATACGGCTACCGGCTCCCTTAGAGAGCGGGCCACTTTTCAGAACCCGAATGGGCTGTTGCTGCCCGGACTTTTCGCGCGTGCACGGGTCATCGGCAGCGCGGAGTACAGCGCGATTTTGCTGCCCGACGCGGCCATCGCGACCGATCAATCCAACCGCTTTGTGTTTGCCGTTGCCGATGACGGCACGGTGAGCGCTAAACCCGTAACGCTTGGCCCGCTCATCGAGGGGCTGCGTGTAATCCGGACCGGCGTCACCCCCACCGACTGGGTCATCGTGAACGGCGTCCAGCGCGCCCGCAAAGGGATCAAGGTCAAGGCTGAGAAGACGGTGATTGAACAGGCGCAAAAAGCAGCGTCGCTGCCATGAAGTTCAGCCACATCTTCATCCGGCGTCCGATTTTCGCGGCTGTGATCGCGATTTTCATCGTCATCGTGGGCGGCCTTGCCTATCTCCGCCTTCCGGTCGCGCAATTCCCCGATGTTGCGCCGCCCACAGTCACGGTGACCGCCTCCTATCCCGGCGCAAATGCCCAAATCGCCGCCGACACGGTTGCGACGCCCATCGAGCAGGAGATCAACGGCGTCGAGAACATGATCTACATGTCCTCGCAGTCAACGTCGGATGGCAACGTGTCGATCACGGTGACCTTCGAACTCGGCACGAACCTCGATTTGGCGCAAATTCTCGTCCAGAACCGCGTGGCCGTTGCCGAACCTCGCCTTCCGGCCGAGGTGCGCCAGACCGGCGTCGTCGTGAAAAAGAACACGCCCGACATCCTCATGGTCGTGCACATGCTCTCCCCGGACAACAGCTACGACCAGCTTTACATCTCGAATTACGCCCTTCTGCAAGTGCGCGACGTGGTTGCGCGCGTGAAAGGCGTCGGCAGCGTGCTGCTCTACGGGGTCCGCGAATATTCGATGCGGGCGTGGCTCGATCCCGACAAGATCGCCTCGCTCGGTATGACCGCGACCGAGGTTGTGAGCGCCCTCCAGCAGCAGAATATTCAGGTTGCGGGCGGTGCGCTGGGGCAGCCGCCGATGCCAAATGATCAGGCGTTCCAGACAAGCCTTCAGCTTAAAGGCCGGCTCGTGAAACCCGAGGAATTCGGGGATATCGTGGTCAAGACCGGCGCCGACGGCCGGATCACGCGCTTGCGCGATGTCGGGCGCGTCGAACTTGGCGGCCTCGACTACACGACGAACGGCTTCCTCGACGGCAAGCCCGCCGTGGTGCTCCTGGTTTCCCAAACGCCGGGAGCGAATGCGCTGGCGGTGGCCAACTCCGTCAAGGAGACCATGGCCGATCTGTCCAAGAGCTTCCCGAAAGGGATCGAGCACCGCATCGTCTACAATCCGACGGAGTTCATCCAGCGTTCGGTCGATGAGCTGATCAAGACCATCTTCGAAGCGGTCCTGCTCGTCGTCATCGTCGTTCTCGTTTTCCTTCAGACATGGCGAGCGACCATCATTCCGGTCGTTGCGATCCCGGTTTCGTTGATCGGCACCTTCTTCGTAATGGCGGCCTTGGGCTTCTCGATCAACAATCTCACGCTCTTTGGCTTGGTGCTCGCCGTCGGTATCGTGGTTGACGACGCGATCGTGGTGGTTGAGAACGTCGAGCGCAAGATCGAGGAGGGGCTTAGTCCGCGAGAGGCCGCTTTCGCTACCATGGACGAGGTCGGCGTGGCGTTGATTTCTATCGCGCTGGTGCTCTGTGCGGTATTCATCCCGACCGCGTTCCTGCAGGGGATTGTCGGGCAGTTCTACCGGCAGTTCGCGCTGACGATCGCCGTGGCAACCGTGATCTCGGCCTTCAACTCGCTGACGCTCAGTCCGGCGCTTTGCGCGCTCGTGCTTCGGTCGCGCGAGGAGAAGGAGAAGAAGCATCGCTTCGACATTTCCTTCTTAACCAACTGGTTCTTCAACGGCTTCAATTGGATCTTCCGCGGCCTCGAGCACGGCTACTCCAAATTTGTCGCCGTCATTCTTCGTGTGACGCCTCTGATGCTCCTGATCTATGCAGGGCTGATCGGGACAGCCGCTTATCTTTTCGTCACCGTTCCGAAAGGGTTCATTCCCCAGCAGGATCAAGGCTATCTTGTCGTGTCCTTCAATCTGCCATCCGGCTCGTCGCTTTCGCGAACCAGCGAAGTGATCCAAAAGGCTCAGAAGGAAATTCTCTCTACGCCGGGCATTGCCCATACGCCGGCCTTTGCGGGCTTTTCCGGCGCAACGCGGACCAATGCGCCCGACGTGGGCGCGATCTTCGCGGTGGAAGCCCCTTTCGAAGAGCGCGCGCGGCAAGGACTTACATCGCACAAGCTGGTGGCCGATATTCGCGCCAGGCTCGGGAGGATCAAGGAAGCGAATGTGTTCGTGATTGCGCCGCCTTCCATCCGGGGCATCGGCACCGGTGGCGGATTCTCCATGTATCTTCAGGATCGCCGGGGGCGTGGCCTGCAAATACTGACCGAGGCGGCGTTTGAGTTGATGGCCGCAGCCAACAAGACGCCAGGGCTTCAGGCGGTATTCACGACATTTACGGCCAACACACCGCAGATGTTCGTCGATGTGGACCGCGTGCGTGCGCAAATGCTGGATGTGCCGTTGCAAAACGTGTTCGACACGCTGCGGATTTATCTTGGCTCCGCTTACGTGAATGATTTCAACGCATTCGGCCGCACCTATCGCGTGACGGCGCAGGCCGATGCGCCTTACCGCATCGATCAGGCGAACATTGCGCAGTTGAAGGTTCGCAGCGCGAACGGCGCAATGGTGCCGATTGGTTCGCTCGCCACCTTCCGCGAGATTTCAGGGCCTCAGCGCGTGCCTCGGTACAATCTCTATCCCGCGATCGAGATGCAAGGCACGACCGCGCCGGGCGTAAGCTCCGGCGAAGGCATCCAGATCATGAGCGACCTTGCCTCGCGCATTCTCCCGGACGGTATCAGCTACGAGTGGACGGACCTCACCTATCAGGAGACGCACCAGGGAACGCCCGCCATCGTCATCTTCGGCCTTGCGGTTTTGTTCGTGTATCTCGCGCTGGCTGCGCAATATGAGAGCTGGAGCATGCCGCTCGCCATCATTCTCATTGTGCCGATGTGCCTTTTGTCCGCGATCCTCGGCGTGTGGTCGCATGGCTCGGATGTGAACATCCTGACCCAGATCGGCTTTGTCGTGCTGGTCGGCCTCGCGGCCAAGAATGCGATCTTGATCGTGGAGTTCGCGGCTCAGCTCGAAGCGCAAGGCCGGGACCGCTTCCAGGCCGCCGTCGAGGCCAGCCGGATGCGCCTGCGGCCAATTCTTATGACCTCCTTCGCCTTCACGCTCGGCGTCGTGCCACTTTACATCGCGACGGGGGCGGGCTCGGAGATGCGGGTCGCGCTTGGCACGGCGGTATTCTACGGAATGCTGGGCGTCACCTTCTTCGGCCTGGTTTTCACGCCCGTGTTCTATGTCGTGATCCGAAAGCTTTTTGGCGGTGTTCTCCACGGTCACGACGTCGCCAAAGGCGCTGCCGCTCCGGCGGAATAATGCATTGCCTGCATTGGATGCCGGGCCGATGCCGCCCCAACAATGCAGCCTGATGACACCATTTCTGCTTGATCGACCAGCGAGCTTTTCAGCCTTGTCGGGCGGCGAAGGCGCGTTCGATCCTGCGCCGTCACACGCTCTCTGCTGCTGAGGTTGAAACCGCAAATCTGGGTGTACTACGCGACGTCGATACACGCGAAGATTTTTACTGCAGGCGGGCAGAGAAGTGATAATTTAGTTCGCTTTTTCAAGATCAAATGAGCATATTGTGAAGCTTGTCAATTCGGTCTTCATCTTCAATACTTAATGCACGGCCGTTTGCAGAATAGCCACTTTCACATCGACCAGGCCAGGAGATCGCCATGCAGAACATGCCAAATTTCGCAGAACTTCCCGATTCCATGCGCAATATCATGAAGTCCAGCATCGAGCAGGCGCGAAGGGCGTTCGACACCTTCGTCGCCGCCAGCGAAAAAATGATGCAGAGCTTCGACACGACCTCGATGCCCGCAGCCGATGGAGTGAAGCAGCTGAATGAGAGAATTGCTGCGTTCACCCGTCAGAATGCAGAGTCGAATTTCAACCTCGCCATGCAACTCACGGACGCAAAGCATCTGAGCGAGATCGTCGAGCTTCAGAATGCGCATTTGCGTACCCAGATGGAAAACTTCAGCCATCAAATGGAAGAGCTTCGCGAGTTGACCATGAAGGCGGTCAAGGATGGAACGAAGGCAGCCAGCTCGGCCGTGCAGAATGCGGCCACGTCCCTCCCGTCCAATCCCTTCATGGGTAACTGATTTTTAGCTTTGCCTTGGCTAAAAGCTGGGCAAATGCTTAATCAATGAGCAAAAGGCGCTCCAACGAGGAGGGGGGCGCCTTTTATGATACGTTCGAATACGGTTTTGACGCGGAATCGGCACAATGATTGCTTATTCTTACCCGGTGGGGTCGAACGGTTCAGGCCGAACGGCCTTGGTGATCTGAGTTAGAGGAGCAGGGCTATGAAAAAAAACAAAAGGCGGGAACCGGCGGTCATTCGCGCCTGGGCCGAGGAAGAAGACAAAAAGATCACCATCCAGATCGAAGACGGCGACGGCGAGACGCTGGCTTTCATCCAGCTTACCCCCGATAAGGCGTCCGAATTCTCCGATTGCCTCGCCATCTACGCGGCGAAGTTGAAGATGGCCTCGCGCGAAAAGAGCGCCCCACGCAACACATCGATGCGCCCTGCGCTTCTTTGCTGAAAAAGGAGCTTCAGCTTCTGAATAATCGTTCTCACATGCTTGCGCGCGGCGCCGTGACAGGTATATACAGGGCTCTCACGGCGTCGGAGTGTAGCGCAGCCTGGTAGCGCACCTCGTTCGGGACGAGGGGGTCGAGTGTTCGAAATCACTCCACTCCGACCATTTAATTAAGGGGTTAGCCAGAAACCCCAAAATCGTCACTCCCGCAAAATCGTCACGGTGTATCACCGTGAAGATTCGAGCCGAGTTGACGGAGCATCAGCCCATCGGGACCGAAAGCCGGGATCAAGCCAGAGGCCGCCGGAGCGCCGCTGAAACAAATCTGCTCCACCGCCTTTTGTATTCGCAGCTCCAAGCGGCTCCGCGTCATCGTCGGATTAAGGCCAAAAGTTCGTCCTCGGTCATCCGCGCGCTCACCTCCGCTCCGTCAAGCAGATCGGCGGCGAGGTCGCGTTTATGTTTGTGCAAATCGAGAATGCGCTCCTCGATGCTGTCCTCTACCACGAGGCGGTAGACCGTCACCGGCCGGCTCTGGCCAATGCGGTGCGCGCGATCGGACGCCTGATCCTCTACAGCCGGATTCCACCACGGATCCAGATGGATCACATAATCGGCCGCAGTCAGATTGAGGCCGGTGCCGCCGGCTTTGAGGCTGATAAGGAACACATCGCCTTCGCCCGCCTGAAAGGCCGCGACGCGCTCCGCCCGCGCCTGCGCGGGCACGCCACCGTCGATGTATTGATAGCGAACGCCGCGCGCGTCGAGCGCTTCACGCACCTTTTCGAGATGGCCAAGAAACTGGCTGAACACGAGGGCTTTGTGACGATTGCGCAGAAGTTCGTCGGCGAGATCCAAGAACGCAGTCAACTTGGCGCTTTCAAGAGTTCGTCTTGGGATCAATCAGCGCCGGATGGCAGCACAGGCGGCGAAGCTTGCCGATTTCCGCGAGGATATGAATTTTGCGCTGGCCGGCCGGACCGTCGAGCGCCGAGATCGTCTCGATAGCCTGGCGGCGCATCGCTTCATATAAGGCGCGCTCATCCTCGGGCAATTGCACCGTGATGGTCAGCTCGGTGCGCGGCGGAAGCTCGCTCAAAACGGCGCTCTTCGTGCGGCGCAGGATGAACGGCCGGATCAAGGCGCGAAGCGCGTCGCGGGCGGCCGGTTTGCGATCGCGTTCGATGGGACCGGCGAAACGGCGCTGGAAGCTTTCGCGCGAGCCGAGGAGGCCCGGATTGATGGTGTTGAACAGGCTCCAAAGTTCGTCGAGATAGTTCTCGATGGGCGTGCCGCTCAGCGCGACGCGGAATTTGGCCTCAAGTTTCTGGCTGGCCTTAGCCCGCTTGGTGGCGGCGTTCTTGAGATTTTGCGCTTCGTCGAGCACGAGCATGTGCCAGGCTCGGCTCGTCAGCGCCTCGTCTTCCTGATGCAGGAGGCCATAGGAGGCGATCAGAACGTCGCCCGGCCCCATGCCTTCGATCAGGGCCGCCCGGTCATGGGCGGCGGAGAGGCGATGCACGTTGAGCGACGGGGCGAAGCGCGCCAACTCGATGTCCCAGTTGTGGCAGACCGACGTCGGCGCCACCACGAGGCAGGGCCCGTGCTGCTGCTGCTCCAGCATGACGGCGATGGCCTGTACCGTCTTTCCGAGCCCCATATCGTCGGCGAGACAGGCGCCCATCTGGAGATTGGCGAGCCGCGACATCCAGGAAAAGCCCTCGGCCTGATAGTCGCGCAACTCGGCTTGCAATGCGGCGGGAACCTTCGGCGTATGCGATCCCGCCGCCCGGATGCGCGCCGACAATTCGCGCCAATGTTTGTCGGCCTGCACCTTGCCGGCGCTTTCCACGAGATCGTCCACGGCCATGCTGGCGAGGCCATGGAGACGACGCCGCCCCGCCGCTTCTTCGGATACGCCCGCCAGCCGGCGGAGTTGGCGCTGCAAATCTTGTGTCAGCGCAATGAAGCGGCCATTGTCGAGCGGCACGAAACGGCCGTGCGCCCGGTCGAGACGCTTGAGCACCTCCTCCATGTCGACAACAAGACCCTCATCGACCTCGATTTTGCCCGACACCTCGAACCAGTCGCGCTTCTGCGAGAGCTTGATGGACAGTTTTTGCGCGCCGATTGTCCGGCTGACCTTCAGCGCCTCGCCCTCCGGCCATTCGAAGGCGACGGCGCCCGTGTAGGCCTGCGCCTGCTCCAGAAACTCAAGCACGTCTTCAGGCGCCTCGATCTCGCATTCGTTGCTGGCGAATCCCCAGTCCGTCAAGGCTGGGCACGCCTTTATCAGCGCCTCCATCGCGTTCTTCTCGGCGTCGAGATCGCGGTTGACGCGCTGGCGCTTGCCGTCGACGGTCCCAAGTATCGAGGCGCCGCCCTGCCCGGTCAAATAGAATGGCCCGCCGCCGGCGCCGAAGGGACGCACGCCCATTCTGATCCTCAGGCCATCACCGCGTCTTTGCAGCTGCATGACGGGGGCGGCGTCTCCCGGCGTGGCGGGGACGTCGATATCGGCTAATTCCGAGCGTATGGGCACAGCCGGATTCGCCTCGCTCAGCAGGCATGCGACGCGCTCGCGCATGTTACGCGGTATGCTCAGTCCGCGATCGCCAAGCGTCGCCTGCAATTCCAGCAGCTTCTTCGACAGCTCCACGACCCGCCAGCGCGTTGGCGTTTCCATCTCAAGGAACACCGTCGGCTCGTCGGCGCGGTGCGACAGAGTTGAAGTTGTAGCCGGCCGCCACCTCCTTTACGACGAGTTCCACCGGATAGGCGACCAACTCGATCCGCTCGCTCGGGTCGGCGGCGTTATAGACGTTGGGATGTCCGGCGAGGGTGGGCAGCGTAGCGAATTCATCGAAATAATACTGCCCGTCGCCGAACCAGACCTGCTCCTTGCGCAAGCAGCGGCGCATGCGATGGTCATGGTCCGTCAAATAGTCGAGCCGTGCATCGAGTTGGTGCAGCTTCTTCAAGGCGATCGGGCGCCCTTTGGTCCAGCCGTTTCCCTTCGGCGATTGCTCGACGACCGAGACTTCGTTGTTACTGAGGTCGACCAGCCAGGCAAGGCGCTTTGCCTTTCCGGGAGCTTTCTCGGCGCGGCGCTTCGGCTCCTCCGGCTTGAGAAACGCCGTCAACGTATCGAAGGCGCGCTCCCATGGCGCCATAAGGGAGACGATCTCCGTGAAGGCGACGATGGGCTTGCCTCCGAGCGCCCCGGCGCGCTCCCGCCAGGATGCTCCATCGCGGGCGGTCCGGCTTAAGATCTCGGCGCGAATGCGAGCCACGATAGGCATCGATTGCGCGAAACGATTGTATTCCGCCTCGTTGTGGGCGAGGCGCTTGCGGAGCAGGGCAGCGTCGATGAACAGCGCTGCGAGGTCGACAACGGCGCTGGCCGCCGGACTGGATGAAGGCTGCTCCAGCAGGCGCTTCACCGTTTCCCGAGCCTTGGCGTCCCGGCCCTCGATGAGGTCAAGCAGCGCCTCCATGCTGCGATGTGCCAAGTAGAAAGGCGTCACCTCCATCGTCGCGGCGTCTATAAGGCTGCGCAGTTCGGGATGCAAAGCCGGATCTTTGGCGCGCAACAGCGTAAGCATGTGGAACAGTCCGGCTTCGGCTTCAAACGCAACCTTGCGTTTGCCAAGGGACTTGCGGAGCTGTTTCAGAGCGTTGCTGAAATCCGGCGAGGGCCGCCTCATTATCTCCAGTCAGAAACGCGATGGACGCTTCGTAGGCTGCGGCAAGGTGCGCCTCGTCTTCCGGCAAGGCTTCGAGGCGCCGCCGCGCGGAATCGAAATTCGCTGAAAGAATATCAAACCGCAGGAAGAGTTCGTTTAGGGTCGGCTTGGTTTCGGTCGCCGTCACGCCTGCATAATGTTGAACGATGGCGCTTGCTTCACCGGTCTGCCCCTGCTCGACGAGCATGCGAGCGGCGTCCTCGATGAAAATCTCACGAATGACGGGATGCATCGTCTCAAGCCAGCGCTGATCAAGCGGAAAGCCTGCCAGGAATTGAATGAGCGTTTTGCCGCCTTTGGGGCCAGATGAAGCGCGCCTCGCACTGTTTGACGCCCCATTCCTCAAACACGGTCGCGGCCATCGGGCCGAATTGCTGGAGCGCATACTGCCGGATGCCGTCGAGCAGTTCCTGCCCGCTCACATGACGAATCTGGCCGCGGCTTTCCTTGCCGGCCAACTTTTGCGTGAAGTCGAGCGCCTCGCGCACGAACCCGTAGGCGTCGCGCGCGAATCGCTTGTCTTTCGCAAGGATTAAATCCACCGCTTCGTCAAAATTGATCTCTTGCATTTCAAGGTGCGGCCTGCCGGGTTGCCGCCGACGGCGGATGTGCGGTGCGATATATTTTCACCGCCCAGCCGGTCAGCAGCAAGCCCAGGACAATACAGAGAACCAGTTGCTCCTGTTTCGTCAGGCTTTTCACACGGACAATGTAGCAAATAATCAGGTTGCCGCAACAGTGACGTGGCGGCTTTCGGCGGAAAGCCGCAAAATAGTGTGGCGCTCAGCCGTGACGCCGCTACGGATGAAACAATAATTTACGATTTACGATTCACGATTTACGCGGCAAACTCCGAATGACGGATGGTTCGTAAATCGTAAATCGCAAATCAAAAATTGAGATGGCAGCCATTGGACGATTCCAGAAGGGCGACGACATCTTCCACGCAAGGGTCGTGGACGGGGAACTTTTCCGGCTGCGCGGCGACGTTTTCGGCGCGCCGTCGTTTGACCGCAAACCGATTTCGCGCAAGGGCATGAAGACGCTGGTGCCGGTCGTGCCGTCCAAAATCGTCTGCGTCGGGCTGAATTACGCCGACCACGCGCGCGAAACGGGCAAGGAACTGCCGAAGGAGCCGCTGTTCTGGTTCAAGGCCACGACGTCGCTGCTGCCGGACGGCGGGAAGATTGAGATTCCGTTTCCGCAGCATCGCACGGATTTCGAGGCGGAATTGTGCATCGTCATCGGGCGCAAAATCCGCAACGTCTCGCCCACGCAGGCGCCACGCTACATTTTCGGCTACACCGCCGCGCAGGACATCAGCGACCGGACGATCCAGAAGGCCGACGGCCAATGGGCGCGGGCGAAGTCATTCGACACCTTCACGCCGCTGGGGCCGCTGGTGGAAACAACGATTGATCCGGGCGGATTGAACATCCAGCTTTTCCAAAACGGCCAGTTGCGCCAGAACTCGAACACGAGCCAGCTCATCTTCAAGCCCGCCGAACTCGTCAGCTTCATCTCGACAAACCTCACACTGCTGCCCGGCGACGTGATTCTGACCGGCACGCCCGGCGGCATCGGCCCGATTCAATGCGGCGACAAGCTGGAAGTGCGGATTCAGGGACTCGCGCCGCTGGTGAACCAGGTGAAGTGAAGCGCATGGCGGCGTCCCGGCAGAGCGCCGCATTATTTGTCGGCGGCTTCCGCTCAAATTTTTCATTAGCAAAATGCGCTTGACTATCGCGCTGATATAAATCAAAACTCCATTGTCCCCGAACTGGCTATGGGCAACGGAACTTCAATCGGCAAGTTCAACGGCCTGACGACCGCTGGTGGTGGGGTGTTTTTTGATGTCGGCGCGCTAGCGGCAATGCCGGTGCCTTAAGCCAACGCGCTAATCTGCAACCCGGATGCGTTAAGTTCCGGCCCGGAAACCTTAAGATTTGACCCGGATGCGTTAAGTCGTGACCCGGACGCCTTAAGTTGCGACCCGGACGCGCTAAGTTTTGACCCGGATGCCATAAGAATTGACCCGGAAACCTTAAGTTTTGACGTTTTTCACCAAAAACAGGACTCCAATTGCCTAATTTCCAGCCACTTGCGAATAATTCTCAAAAATAGCCTAAAAAATGGTAGGGCGCGCTGCTGCGCGGCCTCGGACGACCAGCAGGTCGTCCCTACCAGGAACCGTGTCCTCAAAACCCTCAAAATTCGCTTTCTCCAAACATTCAACATTCAACATTCAACATTGAACTAAAACCATGAGTGAAACCCAACACCAACCCCGACACCCGCGCCCAAGGCCAAACGCCAGCGCAGCACCATCAACCGGAAACACCTGAACGAAATCGCCAATTCCCGCGCCGTGGCCAAGGCCGCCGCCGACCCGGCCAACGCCGCAGCTTTGGCCGTCGTGGAATTCGACGCCACGTTGCCGGGGCAAATCACCTCGCTGGCCGACAGCACCGAGACCGCCATTGGCAAGCTCACCGGCACCCGCGCCAGAAAACCGAGCTGACCGCCGAGGAAAAAATCGCGCGCGACGCCTTGATGGCCGTCATCGCGCCCATTCAAACCGCCGTCCGGCGCAAATTCACCGGCGACCAGGCCGAGATGCGCCATGCCTATTTCATTGGCGAAGGGCTGGCCGACGACACGCTGGGGGAGGTTCAAACCGCCGCCATTGCCATACGCGACCGGCTGGCGGGCACGCCGCCGCAGGACGTTTTGCCCGGCATCAAGGCCGCGCAAATCACGGCGCTGTCCAATGCCGTCACGCAATATGCGGCGAACGTCACCGCGCCCGGTGACCAGAAAAACGAAAATTCCAAGCGCGCTCGAAATCATCGTGGCGAACATTGGCAAGCTGGCCGGTTTGCGGCATCAAGTGCAACTGGCCGCCGAGCAGGCGTTGCCCTGGCGCAACCCCGGCGTGGCCAGCATCCGCAAATCATTCCATGCTGCCCACCGACCGGCCAATGCGGGGATGATTGGAAGGAAACGTGCAAAACCGGCGTAGTGGCTCCTCGGCAGAGAGCCGCATCTATGTTTTGCAAAATCATGAAAGCGAAACGAAACCTGATTCAAATCTGGCTGCTGTGTGCGGCGATGCTGCCCGCCGTGGCGCAAGCCCAATTCAATTACACGGACAACGGCGACGGCACGTGCACCATTATCGGATACACCGGTCCCGGCGGTGATGTGACCATTCCCAGCATGATCAATGGCTTGCCGGTGACCAGCATCGGGCACCAGGTGTTCCGCTACCGCAGCAGTCTGACCAGCGTGACGATTCCCGACAGCGTCACCAGCATCGGGGACGATGCGTTCGTAGGTTGCACCAGCCTGACCAGCGTCACGATTCCCAATAGCGTCACCAACATCGGGGACGGGGCGTTCGGTGGCTGCACCAGTCTGACCAGCGTCACGATCCCCGACAGTGTCACCAGCATCGGGTACTGGGCGTTCGATTCCTGCACCAGCCTGACCAGTGTCACGATCCCCGACAGCGTCACCAACATCGGGGACGGGGCGTTCTGGGGCTGCTACAGCCTGACCAGCATCAAGGTGGATGGGCTCAATTCCGTCTATAGCAGTGTGGATGGGGTCTTGTTCGACAAGAACCAGACCACGCTCATCTGAATATCCGGCGGGCAAAGCCGGACACTACACGATCCCCAACAGTGTCACCAGCATCGGGGACTATGCGTTCTATGACTGCGCCAGCCTGACCAGCGTCACGATTCCCAGCAGCGTCACCAGCATCGGGACTATGCGTTCGATGGCTGCAGCAGCCTGACCAGCGTCACGATCCCCAACAGCGTCACCAGCATCGGGGACGAGGCGTTCGGTGGCTGCACCAGCCTGACCAGCGTCACGATACCCAACAGCGTCACCAGCATCGGGGACGAGGCATTCTGTGGCTGCACCAGCCTGACCAGCGTCACGATTCCCAACAGCGTCACCAACATCGGGGACCTATGCGTTCTATTCCTGCACCAGCCTGACCAGCGTCACGATCCCCAGCAGCGTCACCAATATCGGGGGCGATGCGTTCTGTTTACTGCACCAGCCTGACAGGAGTCTATTTCCAAGGTAACGCCCCCACGGTTTATTCGTCTGTGTTCTATGGTGACAACAATGCGATCGTCTATTACCTGCCGGGGACGACGGGCTGGGGCACGCCGGGCACGCTGTTTGGCGGGCTTCCAACCGTGATGCTAAGCCCGCCGCCATTCACTTACACGACCAATAACGGCACGATCACCATTACCAAATACACCGGTTCCGGCGGTGCGGTGACCATCCCTGACACGATCAATGGCCTGCCGGTCACCGGCATCGGAGGCAGTGCGTTCTATGGCTGCACCAACCTGAGCAGCGTGACGATCGGCAACAGCGTCAGCAGCATTGGACCTTGGGTATTCGACCACTGCACCAGCCTGACAATGATAACGGTGGATGGGAGCAATCCCTCCTACTCCAGTATGGATGGGGTCTTGTTCAACAAGAATCAGACCACACTCATCCAATGTCCGGGCGCGAAAAGTGGAAGTTACACGGTCTCCAACAGCGTAACCTTTATTGATTACGGCGCATTTGAGGGCTGGAGTAGCCTGACAAACCTGACGATCGCCAACAGTGTGACTAGTATCGGAGGCGAAGCGTTTGCTGGTTGCACAGGGTTGACGAACTTGGAGATGAAGAACGTGACAAGCATCGGGTATTCCGCATTCGCTGGTTGCGCCAGTTTGAAAAGCGGAGGCTCCGAAAAACGCTTTTCAATATAGACGGATTTGAGACGTTCATCAACTGCACCAGTCTGACCAACGTCGAAGTCCCAAGCGGCTTCACAAGCATCGGCTACGCCGAGTTCCAGGGATGCACCAGCTAACGAAATGCGGTGATTGGAAGCAACGCCACCAGCATCGGGGATTATGCGTTCGACGGATGCACAAACCTGACCAGAATAGTGATACCAAACCGTATCACCACCATTGGTTCCTGTGCCTTCTATGATTGTTACAGCCTCACCAATCTCACAATCGGAACCAACGTGACCAGCATCGGGAACGCAGCTTTCTATTGGGTCATAACCTGACCAGCGTAGCGATTCCAGACAGCGTAACCAACATCGGAACCACCGCGTTCGCGTCATGCTCAAGCATGGCCAACCTTGTTATCGGAAGTCAACGTCGCCTCTATCGGAGACGGTGCATTTGAGGATTGCGGGAGTGTGGTCAGCCTCACAATACCGAGCCGCCTCACGAACATCGGCGAGTATGAGTTCCTTCGATGCACGAACCTAATAAGCGTGACGATCCCGAGTAGCGTCAACTACATCGCTTACGGTGCCTTCATGGATTGCAACCGCCTATCGGGTGCATATTTTGTGGGAAACGCTCCGGAGTCGACTGGTGGACCGCATTCTCAGGTGACACGAAGGCAACTGTCTATTATTTACCTGGGAGTTCAGGCTGGGGAACAATGTTTGCCTGCCGTCCGACCGCACTTTGGCTGGGGCAGTCCCTCGTTACTGTGATTGTCACGCCGAGCACAACGACGGCTTATGGATCGCTTTTGGTTGGGAACACAGCGAATCAGACATTCAAGGTCTCCAACGCCGGCACTTCCAATGTTTCGGTCACTGTGAGCGTTGCGACACCGTTCAGCGTGGTAAGCGGCGGCAACTTCACGCTGGCTCCCGGACAATTTACAAACACGACGATTCGTTATGCGCCGACATCGGCTGGAAACGATGCGGCTTATGTGACATTCACCGGTGGTGGATACCAGACCCGGCAAGTCACGGGTTCCGCCTATACCGATCCGACGCCGATGACCGGCGCGATTGTGGGCCAAGTGACACGTTCGGACACGGGCGCGGCTCTGGGTGGCATCGGAATTACCGTCGTCGGGCCCGGCGGTGATATTATAGGTAGCTCCATTCCCGGCACCATCTCGACTTATATCGGAGGGGAGTTCGGGCGGTATTCGATCACGGGACTCCCACCGAATGCGCATTATCAAATTCTCGCTACTCCTTAAGGGTATCCGTTTAACATAACAAACCTGTCCGACGTGGCCGTCGTGGCCGGCCAGACGACGACAGTGAACATCACAATGACGCCGGTGGTTTCGCCGCCACCAGCACTGCCAACCCCAGTCGTGTTAGTGCGGGGACGCGGCGCGGATCAAGACTGGGAAGATGAAGTCAGCTATTTTGGTCCGATGTCGATGGCGCTGTATGACCAAGGGTTTTCGGAAGTATGGACCTGTAACGAACCGGAATCCGGAATCCTTGACAGCTATAACGGACATGTAATCAATGGCGAGAAGGGCATTGAGTATAATGCTGGCATGCTCTTGCTCTACATCAAGGCAAAGGCTCTTGACTATAAACACCGTCGAGGCTGCTACCCGCCGCAGATCAATATCATTGCCCACAGCATGGGCGGGTTGATCACGCGGCGAGCATTGCAGAATAAGAATCAGTTCATTTTCGCTGATCCTGAAACGGGCCAACCATTCTCGGTCAAGGTGGGCAAGGTAATCATGCTCGGGACCCCAAATGCCGGGAGTCCATTGGCGGATCTGGCGGTCTGGGATAATTCCATGGACTCAACACACGATTTGAAGACCACTTCTGTTAGTGGTAACAACGGCGCAAATAATGGATTTAATGCCAGCTATTTTTGGCCTTCAGGGGTATCACTTTATCTATACAGCGGCACGGGTGGACGTTATTCGGGGAACCCAATATTGAAAGCAGGAGCAGCTGCTCTTGCGCTGGGCAACGAGGGAGATCGTGCACCTTGGGGTGTGAGCGACGGCGCGGTCCCGTTGCCGAGCGTTAGCGGAACAGAGTATTTGTTTGGTTCTTCGGCAAATGTCAATTACTTCAGAGCTTCGCCTGCTGAAGACGTTACGGACCTCGACATTACCGGCTCGTTGGATCACGACAGCCTAAAGACAGACCCGGCGACATTGGACTGGGTAATCGCGACATTGACGGGAACGGTCACTCCGGCAGCGGCAAAGTCTGCCAAGCCACGGCCTGCTATCCCAACCCCAATGGATGCTACCCCAACAAACCTCTTGCCGATGCAGCCGATTGAGCAAATCAGCAGCCTGGTCTCATCCGGGCTGGTGAATACGGCATCGGTC
>CAVRSS010000110.1:0-10784 GCA_963723755.1 uncultured Alphaproteobacteria bacterium
AATTTCGGCAAGGCAGCTTATCCGAGCAACTTATGACCGGCCTCGGTCAGGACCAACCGTTTTCCGATCTGATCGAAGGTGAGCCAAGTTTCGAGACCTTTTTCGCTCGTGCATCCGCCCATACCGGAACCGCTGGGGCCGGATTAATCATCAGTGCAGCTTAACTGTCGGCTCGGAAGGCTTAGAAAAATCCGGGAGAGACTTCGAAGCCACGCACGCCCGATAGCCGTATAGTGCGACCTCGTGCATCAAATGCAGCGAGGCGGTAGATGATAACCGCGCGAAATAGCCTTCGACGAAAAGGTTGCGGCCCGAGGAGAAAGCCATCAGACTGCCGAAGGTGGAATATTTGCCGAAAGATACAAGGGCGCCAAAGTCCTTATACCCGGAAGGGCCTCAAGGGTTCGTCCTTCAGATGGCGGCGGATCTGGCCTGGCGAGATGGGAGGCTTCCCTGATGTGCGGCCTGCGCGCGCGGCGGCACTAGGCTGGGGAAATCCGGGGCGCGGACAGGCCGCGCAGTCGCTGATGGCGAAGATATTGGGGGTCGAACGTGGTTTGGAGCGTCTAGATTTACGACCAGTTGGTTGATCTTATTGGTTTCCAGACTATCGAGGTTCTTGAGGAAATCTGGCGCCTTAACGCCCGCCCGACCACACAACAAGTTCCGCGGGTATAAACTTGCCGGTCGCCAGGCGAACTCCATGAGCTGAGACCTCGCTAACCCCCTCGCCCGTGTGCACATCCACCCCGATCTTTTTGAGCAGCTGGGTGCGCGGCATCTGACACGGCTTCCGTGGAAGCGCGGGAAGAATGCGGGGCGGCGGGCTTCTATCAGTGTGATCTTGATATCACGGTCAGGGTCAATGCGGTTCAGTCCGTGAGCGACAACTTCGCGTGCGGTGCGATGAAGCTCTGCGGCAAGTTCTGTCCCGGTGGCTCCCGCCCCGATAATCGCGACGTGCAACTGGCCGGGCCGTATGGGATACGTTTAAGTCTTGGGCGCGGATACAGGCATTCACAAGGCGCCGGTTGAAGCGGACAGTTCTCGGCCGTTTCCAGGCTGATTGCATACTGAGCAACCCCTTTTGTCCCGAAATCGTTGGTGACGCTGCCGACGGCCATGACCAGGGTGTCGTAACGCACCGTTCGAACCGGCGTAATTTCACGCCCCTCTCCGTCGTAGGTGGCGGCGAGCCGGATTTCCTTTGCTGCGCGGTTGAGGCCGGCCATTTCGCCGAACTGATAATCGAAGTGGCGCCAATGTGCTTGGGCAAGATAGTTCATTCTCTCCCTCGCTCGGGTCCACGCTTCCCGCAGCAACGGCGTGAAGAAGCGGTTTCCAAAGATGCGTGCGGGATTTTTCGACCAGAGTGATCCGAGCGATTTGCGCTTGCCTAGCGTCTTCCCGAGCCTCGTCGCAAGTTCAAGGCCTCCTGCGCCGCCGCCAACGATCACAATATCATGGAGGGCTTGCTTGCTCCTCGCCGCGCATTCATACGACGCCATGAGTTCCGGCTGCTTTGCATGAGAGCAACTCGGATAAAGGGACACTTCATCTCGAAAGGCAATGTTCGTTTGTGGTGGCATGACTTTCCACTCAGCTAAAAGCGCAAACACTTTTTTCTCGTTACGCCGAAATACGAAATCAGCAAGTGGACTTGCTCAGACCTCGAAGTTAACCATGTCCCGGCGACCATATCTTCGCTGGCCTAAGTCAGTCGCCGTGAAGGCGGCGCAGGGCGCTAAGGAGTTCGAATTCTCGCTCGCCGAAGCCCGGAAAGATGGCCCAGTGGTCCTTTACCTCATCGCGGCCATGCCTCCGCAGTCCCGCTTTACGCGCTATAAATTCCCGAAGGCCGCAAAGGTCTGAGTTACCACACCTCTGCGGCCTTATGGATGTGCACTCCACTTTTTCAGCCTAAGCGACAGAGTCTCCGGCGTGTTAGGCGGCGAATGCGTATGGCGCCAACGGAGCAAGCATTATGACCGTGGCCAAAGCGAAAGCAGTCCATTCCCTGAGAGTAAATACACCAAACTTTGCCATCTGGCATCTCCTGTCTGAAGTTCAACTAACCTCATTACGATGCACTCGCTGGCGCAGATGGCTTCTACTGTGTCACATATGATTGAGTTCAACGTGATTGAGCTTGAGCTACTCGGCGCTCAGAGCGATTTCAGATAGCGTGTTACTTTGCAGATATTTTCTATCGTCCTGGAATTACACACATAACGGAGCCGTCCGCTCCAAGACCTGCTTGGGCTCTTGCAAGAATGCCGGGAAAATAATGCGGAGAGCGGCGTGACCGGGACGGAGCCGTCGTTCTGGCGCTTGGGATCGTCTACTGGCTCATGGACCGTAAAATGTTTTGGGGCGAGGAGAGTAGGAATAGACCGCCATCGCCTAATGCCCTGTCCGGAGGATCTCGAATTGCGGCACGGGAGCGACAGCGGTGAGATAGGTCACGCCTTCCGAGCTGTCCGCCTTAAAGCCTCTATAGTCATTCGAGCCGATGTCGTGGAGGTCACCGCGCTCGAAATGAGCGCCATCGTAGTCATAGGCGCCCCAAAGCACCACGACGAGCTGCCCACCATGTCTTTCGGGGGGAAGAAAGGCGCCTTGGCCGATATTGATGATGTGCGCCGAAGCTTTTGCGCCGGCGATCTTGGCAAGATCGAAGCGCCGAAGGTCATGCGACACAGACTTCCACGGAATGGTCTCCCTTCGGAGGCCCGTCACATGCGCAAGAGGCGCGGGCATGATGACTTCATTTCCCGCATCGGGTGCTGAAAGTATTATCTCATCGCGCGATTGAAGTTGATGTGAAAAGCGCTCCATCGTGCGCTGATAGAAATCGGCATCGTCATCACAGGGCGGCAAGCCATCAAGCAAAAGGCCGCCAATATCCTCCATGACCCGCACGCGGCGGCGGCATTGACTACAAAATTGTAGATGGCAGCCGAGAACCAGCGAAAACGCAGGGTCGAGCGTGCCGGAGGCGAAGCTCATCAGCGTTTCGTCATGCGGATGGTGGGGGAGCCTTGTCATATCTCCTCCCCCAGGGTTTCCCTTATTTTTTCATAGGCGAGCCGCATGCGCGATTTCACCGTCCCTAGCGGTGCCCCGATCACCCCCGCAATCTCGTTATGCGAAAGCCCCTCGATGTAAGAGAGATGCACAACTTCGTATTGCTCGGCCGGAAGCATTTCAATAGCGCCCCTTATACGTTCACGCTGCTGCTCCCGGTTCAATAATTCGTCTGGCAAAACTTCTTCGCTTGGGACGCTTTCGATCTCCTCAGGCAAATCCTGATATGCAACATTCCGCCGGAGCCGGTCGATCCGCAAATTCCGGGCAATGGTGTATATCCAGGTCGCAATGCTACCCTTCTGCGCGACGAAAAGATGCGCTTTCCGCCAAACGGCGAAGAGCGTTTCCTGTGCAATATCTTCAGCGGCAGCCGAATCTGCTCCCTGCCGCATCATCATGGATTTAATGCGAGGCCCGTAGAGCCGGAAGAGATCCTGGAAAGCCAGCGGGTCGCGATCCCGAGCTATCCTCTGGAGAAGATCGTCCATACAACAAATTCATGCCAAAAACGCCGGCACAAGACAAATGCTTTCGGCCAAATACGATGCCGGCGTTTGCGCTGATGGCCTCGTGCGAGCAGCCGTTCCGGCGCTTCCAGCTATTCAGAGAGTGGGCGACGGGAGGCTTGCGGTCAGAGCACGCGTTTCATTAGCTCTCGCAAATATGCCATGATCGGCGCCGGAACGGTCCAGATGGTCTAAATCTTGTCGCAGCGGCGACCATTATAGAGGCCACCGGGGCGATCAAAGCGGGTTGAGTAACCGCCGAGTTGACGCAGGGCGCTTGCCGATCCGCTGCTTATCAATTAAGGAAACGGAACTCTAGCATGGCTGTTTAGTCTTCGTCCGACGCCGGATCGGCGGAAGAAACGCTTCCGTATTCAAGGTTTATGACCGGAATGAGAGTGTCTGCGTGACGGTCCGAGCCAAATGCAGCGCTGGATTATACTCTTTGCTGAGGGCTGGCGGCGGCAAAAATAACCATGTTCAATAGGGCCTTGAACTTTGTTTTTAGGGCGAGAGAGGCTGAAGCGCCAGGTTTACTGGGCGGACCAACACGTCGTTGCCGTTATCCTCGTCCTCGCTGCCACCGTCCTTCGCCTGGCTTTCCTGCAAAGCCTGGGCATGGGCTTTGTCTTCATAACCTTCTATCCCGCCGTGATACTGGCGGCGCTCTATGGCGGCTTGCGGGCGGGAGTTCTGGCCACCCTGCTTTCGGGGGCTGTTGCCGATTACTTCTGGATAGAGCCAGCGGGGTCCCTCGGCATAGTGCGCCCGATCGATTGGGTGGCTATGGCGGTTTTTGTCACCAATTGCATTCTGCTGTCCTCGGTTGCCGAAAAACTGCGCCAGAGCAATGAACGGCTGAGGCGGATGGAAGAAACCCAGCGCCGCGAACTCGAAAGCCAGGTTGCCGAGCGCACGGCTCTGCTGCGTGAAAGCGAGGAGCGGCTCACCGCAGCGCTTCGGGCCGGCAAGCTCGGCGTTTATGACTACGATCCGCGCAGTGGACAGCTCAAGCGGGACGCCACAGTGTATCGCCTGTTTGGCGTGCCGGAGGGTGAACCCGTCACTTTCGAGACTTTCGAGGCCGGCGTGCATCCTGAGGATTTGGCGGCGGTAAGGACGGCGATAGAGCAGGCTGTCGGTATCGGCTCCAACCATCACTATGAATGCGAATATCGCGTCATCAGCCGCGCCGATGGAACGGTTCGCTGGATCTTCAAAGATGGCAATGTGACGTTCGACGCTGATGGGCCCTGCCGCCTCGTGGGCACGGTGCAGGACATCACCGATCAAAAACAGGCCTATGACGCTCTGCGCCGGAGCGAGGAGCGGCTGCGCCATCTCGGCGACAGCCTCCCGGACAGCGCCGTTTACCGCTACGGTCATGAGGCAGGCGGCAAGCCGCGCTTCTACTATATCAGCGCCGGGATCGAGCACTTGTGTGGCGTGCGCGTTGAGGACGTGCTGAGTGACGCGGGCACGCTCCACCGCCAGACCCTTCCCGAATATCTTGCGAAGCTCATCGAAGCGGAGCGGGTCAGCGCCCGCGAGCTTTCAGACTTCGAGATGGAAGTTCCTATGCGGCGCCCTGACGGGGAGGTGCGCTGGATGCGGTTGCAGTCGCGCCCGCATCGCACGCAAGACGGCAGCGTGATTTGGGACGGCGTGCAGACCGACATCACCGAGCGCAAGCGTCAGGAGGAGCAAATCGGTCTCCTCATGCGCGAGGTGAACCATCGCGCCAAGAACATGCTCGCGCTCGTGCAGGCAATCGCCCGGCAGACCATTGCGGCAACGCCCGACGACTTCATTAACTGCTTTGAGGAGCGGGTCCGCGCGCTTTCCGCGAGCCAGGACCTGCTCGTCAAGAACGAGTGGAAAGGCGTGGATCTCTTTGAGCTCATCCGGTCGCAACTCGCGCATTTCAAGGACCTCATCGGGATGCGGATCCATCTACGAGGACCTTCTCTTTTAATCTCGGCGTCCGCCGCCCAGACTATCGGCATGGCTTTGCACGAGCTTGCCACCAACGCCGGCAAGTATGGGGCGCTCTCAACCGGCGCTGGCCGCGTCGAGGTCGCTTGGGGCCTTGAACGCGCCGATGGCGGCGAGGAGCACTTCGTCATCGGTTGGCGCGAGAGCGGCGGCCCGCCGGTTACGGCGCCTGCTCAGACCGGCTTTGGCTCGACCGTTATTTGCCGCCTGGCCGAGATGAACCTCGATGCCACGGTCGAACTCGACTTTGCCTTGAAAGGGTTGATCTGGCGGCTCCAATGCCCGAGCGATAAAGTCCTGGAGGGGCGCGGCCTAGCCGCAAGCGTGAAAAACACAAAGCCCGTCAAAGTCTGCGTCCGCTCAAACATGCGCCCGCGCATACTTGTCGTCGAGGACGAGGCGCTTGTGGCGCTCGAGATTGCTCAAATTCTTACCGACGCCGGCTTCGAGGTTGTGGGTCCGGCCATGACTGCGACCCAGGCCCTGGAACTCGTTATGTATACCGGATGCGATGCTGCCTTGCTCGACATCAATCTCGGCAGGGAAACGTCAGAGCCCGTGGCTCTTGAGCTCAAGGAGCGCGGCAGGCCATTCATAACGCTGTCGGGCTATTCTCGTGAGCAGCACGCATGTGTGTTTCGCGACGCCCCTTCGCTCGCGAAACCGCTCCGGCCGGAGCGTCTTGTTGCGGAGCTCAGGCGCTGCTTGGAGCAGAAGGCCGGAAAAACCGATGAGCGCACTGCATCGCCTGCTCAATGAGGGCGCGTTATGCCGTTTCTCCAATACCTGCAAGAAAGGCGTTAGATACCCCTCCTCTGTGTAACCTGCAATTCTACACTGGCGAGGGCATCCAACAGGCAGTTCATTCAAACGACACCGGCTGAAAGCAAAGCGTAGAACGCCTCCATCAGGCTTTCCCTGCGCCGGTCGGCGGCTCAACGTGAGGGGACGGGGACATGAAACAATTCATTGGCTCTTGGCAGCTCTGGGCTTTGCTGTCGGCCACTTTCGCGGCCCTTACGGCCATCTTTGCGAAAATCGGGATCGAGAATGTCAACTCCGACTTCGCTACCTTCATTCGCACTGTCGTCATCATCTGCGCGCTTGCGGCGTTCCTCGTCGCAACCGGTCAATGGCAGCCTCTTGGCTCGGTTTCTGGCCGAAGTTATTTGTTTTTGATCCTTTCCGGCCTTGCAACCGGCGGCTCTTGGGTCTGCTATTTCCGCGCCCTGAAGATCGGGAAGGCCGCGCAAGTCGCACCGATCGACAAATTGAGTGTCGTGCTGGTGGCGGTGTTCAGCGTGATCGTTCTGGGCGAGCGGCTTACGCTTCCCAACTGGTTCGGCGTCGCACTCATCGCGCTTGGAGCGATACTTGTTGCCTACAAGCCATGAGTGCACCCCTCCATTGGGGCCAAACGATCCTTGAGGCAGAAGCGCTTTCGAGCAATATGCGCGAGCTTGCCGCCTTCCTCTCCTCATTGCGGAACTGCCGGTTGCAGCCCGCCAGCGCTACGCTCCCGCGGAGAACCGCAACAGCCTCTCCTACGCTATCCCACATCGCAATAACGTGAATTGCCCCGACCCAGCGGAAGCGTAACTATAGCCTGACTACCTCCAAAGGATCCGGTCTGTTTTTCTCCAGAACCAAGAGGACCCTGCTTCACCGAGCGGGGTCTTTTTACTGTTTGATCCCTGTGCCTTAGGCACATCTGGAGCCCCAAGCGGAAAGGACTGGAGGTCGCTTCGCTGACCGGCCCTGAAGGATGCAAAAGCTCTGCTTCGAGGCACATCAGGGCAGCGCCGGCAATGATGAGACATTTCCTGCGACGTTGAGGCGGAATCTCCGAAATCCCGGATGAAGCCACGAGCTAAACTGCAGCGAGAAAATCGATAGGTAACGGAAAGCGCCCCGCCTTGCAGGCGGAGCGCAATTTGAGGCTTTATCACTCGGCCTGACGGCGGGACCAGATGAGGGTGAACTCACCCTCGCCTTCGGCTTCGACGAGGGAGGCGTAGATGGGAGCCGGAAGGCTCGGATCGTCGAGCTTGACCGAGAGGTACTCGCGGCCTGTGCCGGAGGTCTTTCGCCAGGCGGCGCCCAGCTCGATAGCTCCTGCTCGCTCCAAGCATCCAGCCTTTGTCACCTTCTGTTTCAATCTCGATAATTTCTTCCAACATCTCCTCGCCCTCGCCCAATTCTTCGTCGCCGAGCTCCGAAGCCGCCGCCTGATCGTTAATCCGCGCTTTGAACTGGTCTCCATTTTCCGATCTACGTTGCAAATCGAAGCGCAGGCCATGTGATCGATAGCGCGCCGGTGTAATCGGCTGCAATTGGCCGGGAACTCGGTTCTATGAAATAAGAAAGTGTTACTTTGAGCTCAACGCGTTTCTCTCCAAGGCCCTGAAGCGCCTCCACAGGCCAAGGCAATGTGTAGATATGAATATCGTTGAACTTAGGTTGCCCGTCCTCGATCATCTGTCCGAGCTTGCCCATCTTCTTCCCGCGTATAAACGGCTGAATTGTCGCCTCAGCAATGAGGGCCAAGTCAGCCCGAGCCGATGCCAAAGCGCGCGGAAGGTTTGGAACACCGAAGCCGAATTGCCGCACCAGGGCGATGTGGGCAGATTTCTTCTTCTTAGCGCTGCCAATGAGTGTTTGCATGCGGGGCGTCCATCCAGCGCTGTGAACCATCAATGCCCGGATGGTCTCTGGCCACAGTTCGGGATGCGTAGCCCGCAACGTCGCAGCAAAGCGCGTTGCCTCGCCTGTTGCGGCACTGGTAGCCCAAAAGGCTGTCAACGGCGCGACGACAAAGTCGCTGTTCGTCGTCAAAACGGAAAGTGACGGCAATCCAGAAAGGATGTCCGATCCTTGAGGACTAATCGCGCGATTACCTGCCTCGAATACGACCTCGGGCTTTAATGGCATTTCCGACGGCCACGAGGTAGACGTTCTGCTGTAAGGACTGCGGTCTCCCACGTCACATAACGGCTTATGCGATTTGGCATAATTATCGATGACCTGATCGCGATCAGTGAAGCCGCCAATCCCCATTGCATTCCAGGACTGGGCTGGATCCTCCATCGGATGTTTATGCGGGTCCGTCATTCGCTCGAATGGTATATTGTCCTGAATATTTCCGCCCGAGATCATGATGAGGCGCTTAGGTGCTTTCGGATCGTCTTTTTCCCCATCCATCTTCCCCACTGCAGCCTGATCAATCGCCGAACTCCAGCTTGTCGGACGGTCTCCGGGCACGTCTTTGTTCGTAACCGCCAAGCAAAACACGCGTTCCCGTTCAGGCGCCTTAATCTCCGGTAAATTAATGGCCTGTTGCGTCACAAAGCCATAGTTGGCTGGTTCTGTCGGGGGAAATTCATCAGGGGGCAGCAACTTCACGGTTTCTAGACGATGGCTCAACGTCACCCGACGATTATCAGCGACGGGGTGTGTCAAGTCCCCCAGTAGTGCCATGCCCGCCATCTGCGTGCCGTGGCCGCCATCATAATGGTCGTCAACCCCCCCAAGTATCGTCGACAGCGTGTTGGTCATCCGCCGCAAGCGAGGCTTCCAGAAGTGGGTGAGCGCGATTGGTGCCACTATCGAGAATGCAAGCCGCAGGGGCGGCAAGTGGCGCAGCCGTAACACGGTTCGCCAGTTCTTCAAGCAACGGCACCTGCTCGTCGACCATCTCCGATAAGAAGACGTGCGGCGTGTCGGATGCGTTGCGCAGTTTCTCTATCGAATCCGTATGTATTAAAAGCTTCTCGATATCATCGCGGGTGCCATAAACCGGTATTACTACGCAATCTGGGAATACGAGGCGCTGATCGCTAACACGAAGGCCTAGCTTCTCTGCCGGACCGGCCAAGTGGCTGTCCCTATCCTTCCAGCACCAGCACTCCCACCAGATAGGGTGCCCCGCATCAGGAAGCGGCCGCCGGTCGAACCACAAGGTCGCTGCGGTGGCAGGCGCGACCCTGTCTATCTTATCGATACGGGCTTTGGAGGACTTTGTTCCCTCGCCTGCCGTGTAGTCGGAAAGCACATTCTGCAGAAAGCCTTCGGCGCTAAGAGGCACAAATAGCCCCCCGACTTGCGAGTGGTCTTCCTCCGTCCGCACAGCAGCTAAGCGAATGCCCTTCTTCTGCCAGGCCGAATCCGGTAACGGCTTCTCGGGCAACGAGGCGATTTCAACATAAACCCCGGGATCGCCAGCTGCGATATCGTTGGAGCGCTGTTGCAACATCCCATGAGCATTAACCAAGGCCTGTGCAAGCTGGCCATTAAGCTTATTTCCATGAGAAAACCGGTCTAGCCCCGACTCTTTTGCAGTAATTCTTAGACCTCGTGGCCGATAGTCCGAACGTTGCCGGAAGCGATCGATACGAAGGTGAGGGTAATCGTAACTCTGCGGAAAAATAACAGGCGTGTCAGCCATTGGTGTAATCTCATTTCGAAATTTCGTGTAACCTTAGCGAAACCGAGAAAATGATCGGCTTTGCTAAGGTTCACGCTTTCCCGAGAGAGAGTGCCTGGCTGAACGGCGAGCTTCCAGCGCCAACAGGAGTTTCGGCGATGATGCCTTTGTCTCTTTTTTTAGAATTGCCCGTTTGATGACGTCGTCGACAGCGCGGGCGATCTCGCCATGGCTTAACCCGTCGCAGGCGGCGAGCACCTTGGACCATTGAACTTGCTTGGGCCGGAATAGTCCGAGATGCCGCTCCACGACTTTACGCGCGGCGGCGGCATCTGGCATTCCATAGGTCATGACTTCATCGAACCGCCGACACAGCACAAAATCGAGAAGATCGGGATGGTTTGTTGCAGCGATGATTAAGCTATCTGCGCTGCTTGCTTCCTCCATGAATTGAAGGAATGAATTCAGAATGCGGCGCATTTCGCCAACATCGTTGTCGGCACCGCGATGTCCGCCTATAGCATCGAACTCGTCGAACAGAAAGACGCCCCGAGTTGACGCCACATGATCGAAGATGAGGCGCAGCTTTGCAGCTGTCTCGCCGAGATACCGCGTGATGAGAGCGTCCAACCGGACTGAAAAAAGCGGAATATGGAGTTCGCCAGCCAGAACCGATGCCGTCATGGTTTTGCCGGAACCGGGTGGACCCGCGAGCAATAGTCGGCTGCTGGCTTACACGTAAAAAGTCTAACGAAGGCATACATAAACAT
>CAVRSS010000111.1:0-7952 GCA_963723755.1 uncultured Alphaproteobacteria bacterium
CGGAAGAAGATCTTAAGAGGCAACTCAGTGTTCCGAGATACCTCGCATCCATTTTTATGATCGCTCGCTTTTTTGCACAATTTGCTACAGAGGCTGTGGAGGCAGCGCAACTCAAGGCGGAAAAGGCTGCCGCACACGACCGGCAAAAAACCGCTGAGCAGGCCGAGAAAGACGCGCTGATCAAGAAACTGAGCCAGCCTTCCGGTTTGTCCGAGGAGGATAAGGTCAAATTGGCCGCCACGGTGATCAAGCGGGCGATGGACAATGGTTTTCTTGAAGTGCAGGTCTACCGCTTCCCAAACGCGCTTTGTACCGACCACGGACGTGCCATCAATCAGGCGGAGCCGGGTTGGGAAAAGACGCTGACGGCATTCCGAAAGGAGATCTATCACCTCTGGGACGAGCATTTGCGTTCGAAAGGTTACAAGCTCCGATACCAGGTCATTGACTTTCCAGGCGGGATGCCGGGAGACATCGGCATTACTCTCAGCTGGCACTGATGCTCGAATGGCTTCGTTGCCGAGAGCCTCGAAGCCCGCGAGGCAGATTTACAAGACATTTCTGGTTCGGGCTAAAGGCCCACTTGTCGTTTGCAAGATACCGAGAGCCGCGCCTTTCCCGGCCGGCTCCGCAGAGAGGAAAGTGCCGCGCAATGCGTAACCCAGTTTGGCTTGCGATGCTTCTTGCAGCGCTTAGCACCTCTTCCTCGCTCAGAAAGCGCAGGAACCATCAGCGCCACAGGCGGTCCCGGTAAGCGAAGGAACATTCGATTGCGGACTACACCTCGATCATCGGCCTGAACTTCATCGACAACTATTCCCAGTCGAACTCGGCCTTCTTCGTCGTGACGTTAAAGCCCTTCGAGGAGCGCCGTGGTGAGGCCGAAAGCGCGAACGGCATTATCGCGCGCCTAAACACGCAGTTCCGAGAGATTCAGGGGGGCACTGTCGTGCCCCTTCCTCCTCCGCCGATCATCGGCCTCGGCACGGGCGGCGGCTTCACTTACGTTCTGAAGGACTTGAAGGGCGGCGATCCGAAGACGCTGGCGCAAGTGCTGCGTGGCCTGCTTGTCGCTGCGAACCAGGATCCAAAGCTCAACCGCGTCTTCAGCACCTTCTCGGCGACCGACCCGTCCATCTATCTCGATATCGACCGCGACAAGGCGCAGATCCTCGGGGTGTCGCTGAGCGCCGTCTTCCAGGCACTGCAGGCGTCTCTTGGCGGCTATTATGTCAACGACATGAACCTCTTCGGCCGCACCTGGCAGGTTCAGGTCCAGGCCGAGGCCTCCGACCGGTCGGGCATAGACGACATCTATCGCATCAACGTCCGCAATAACGAAGGCAAGATGATCCCGCTGCGCAGTCTTGTCGAGCCGCGTCATCGTCGGGCCGCCTTCGCTGATCCGCTACAACAACAAGCGCGCCGTCACTGTGCAGGGTACGCCTGCCCAGGGCCTGTCGTCGGGCCAAGCCTTGGCCGCAATGGAGCAAGTGGCCGCAAAAACGCTGCCGCAGGGCTTCGCGGGCGAATGGACGGATACCGCGTTCCAGGAGAAGCGCGCCGAAGGCAAGACCGCCATTATCCTCAGCTTCGCGTTCCTGTTCGCCTTTCTCTTCCTTGTCGCACTGTATGAGAGCTGGATCATCCCGGTGCCGGTTCTGCTTTCGGTTTCGGTGGGCGTGCTCGGGGCCTTTGCCGCGATCCTGCTCGGCGGGCTGACCCTCGATCTCTATGCGCAGATCGGCATGGTGGTTCTCATCGGGCTTGCGGCGAAGAACGCCGAATTCGCGAAGGAGAAGCGCGAGCACGGCGAGCCGCTGCTTCAAGCGCGATCGAAGGCGCTCGCCTTCGGTTCCGGCCGGTGATGATGACCTCGCTCGCCTTCATCCTTGGACTCTATCCGCTGGTCGTCGCGGAAGGCGCTTCCCAGCTCGCAAGGCGCGACGTGGGCACGCCGGTTTTCGGCGGCATGATCTTCGCGTCGTTCCTCGGCATCTTCGCCATCCCGCCGCTTTATGTGACATTCCAGTGGATTGCAGAGAAGCTTAAGAGAGGCCCCGCAGAGGAGCCGCAACCTGCCGAGGTACCGAAGGATGCACATTCCCCCGAGCGGCTCTCGCCAGGCCCGGCGGAGTAAGGATACCGCTGGCCGGCCAAGCATAGTCCACGCTGTCTTTGCTGATCTCTCCTGACCACTATTTCCAGTTTAGCGGCTATGGTTCCAAAGACACAAAATCCAGTCCTACGGCTCTTCTCCGCTGTGGGGAGGTCCAGGGCGCCTGTTGCTGGCTGGTCCGACAATGCATCAGGCCCATGCGGATTGCGAAGAGGATATCGTCGCGTTCGTTTTCGAAAGGCATAGCGTATGTTCGCCGTTTGTTCCTGATGTGTCAAGCACGTCTCGTGGAGCGCGTTTGGAGTGCGTGACGGGTAAAGGCCGAGCGCGGTCATCGGACCTATTTCGGGGGATGCCTCAAGTTGGGGGTAAGCTGCAGTTCCCGGACTGGCGCGTGTCCAACGCCCGGAACGCCGGTGGGCCTCCCGGCCAACTGAGACACTGAACGCGGATGAGGAGCGTTCTCACACGCTTGGCTTCAGGAGCCACTCTCCCCTTGGTGGGCGAACGATCAGCTTGCCTGCCACGTCCTTTACATGGAGCCGCATGACAGACCCGCAGAGTCAATCCAATCGAGGTTCTTGAGATCGATCAGGATAAGGTTGCATTTGCTCTCTTTAATTCGGGATAGAAGTTCGCGAAAATCGCCGAAATGGGCGGACGTCAGTTGATCCGCCAACGCCACATCGAATTTGCCGTGATACGTGCAGGTCTCAAACCTCATTACTTCTCCGTTGACTGCACATCAGTCCCTCATATTTCATAGTTGGCGACATCGCCTAGATTTCTTCCGGTATGTTGCGCAACGGCGAGGGTAATATCGTCATCTGGATCCATTGTGGAATCAGGAAACAGCTCTTCTGTGACACTCCGGCAGAGTTCGAACGAGCTCATCGGTTCTGTTCTGTCGAGAAATCCGCCTAACAATTTCGTCGTCAATCTGCTGCGCGGCGGCCTGGGAGTCTCAATCAAGCCATCGCTATAGAGGACAATGGCTCCCCCGGCCTTGAATGGAACCGTTTTGCTCGCATAGGCCACATTTGGCGCAATGCCGAGCGGCAAACTTGGCTGGTTCAGGATCTCGAACGAACCGTCCGAAGATTCACGATAGAGCTGAGGAGGTGCGCCCGCCGAAGCATACACCATCGTTTGCCTCTTAAAATCGATGGTGGCACAGAACATGGTTGCGAAATGGTCGACAGGCAGCACCTCACCAAGCCTCGCATTCAGCCGTTGTAACAGCGATGAAGGCTTGTCAGACTTCCCTTCATCACTTTGCACAAAAAAACGCAGACAAGCCGCATTCAGCCCGGCGACGGGGTCATGGCCTGTGAAATCGGCCACATACATCATAATCCGCTGAGGCCCGATGGCTTCGATGCCCCAAATATCGCCGCCTATACCCTGTGGCGCGAAGTGATAGCTTGACACGTCCAATGGCGAGTTCGCTTGAATTTGCTTTATGTGGCTCGCGCTTGGTAGCATATTGCGCTGCAGGTCGATCGTAATCCCAAGCCCCTCATCTGAAGCCGATCTTCTTTCCATACATGCCCTCCCCACCCACGCTGGCATGACGGAGCCGCGGACGCCTCATGCTTGGTCTCGGTCTCTTGGCGTCACCGCCCCCGAGGCAATGTTGCAGCCTAAGAACTGTATGCGCCTATAGTTCGGTGACCCGCTTAAGGAAGCGTGTTGCCTTGAGTGAGCTTTGCGCCGTTCAAGCACAAATCTCTGCAATGCGTTGAACGCGACGCTTGCGGCAGTTGCTTCGAAAGCAGTAACGCTGGCAAGACAGCCACTGCGCGCCATTCCCCTAACAATAGTCGAAGCCGGCGCTCGATGCGAACGCCAAGCAGGGATGCATGATTATGGCTTCCCATTTCGAAGGTGGCGGGGAAAAGCGCAGCTACACAGGTGCTTTCTAATTATCTAATGACACTCGCGCCGTTCATGCGTCCGATCAAGCGTTGTTAGCTCAATCTCGTGAGTTTTCCGGAATGTTATCTTCACATCTTAGACTTATCAATTTCTGGTTCCCTACTACCGTGAGTGGAGCTTTTGCGTGCTATCCCGTCTTAAGATCGGCTTCCGCATCAACCTGCTTCTTGCCCTGGCCGGCTTGGGAATGCTCGATTGCGCGGGCATAGGCTTATGGGCTTTGCGCACGCAGATGCTTGAGGAAAAGCGCGTTCAGCTTGGCTACCTCATGGACATGGCCCTGAGTGACGCCCGGTACGACATGAAAGCGAACGGGGGCGCAGAGACGGGTTCTGGCCGCGCCGCCTTTCTTGATGCGCTCAAGAAAGCGAAATTCGGCGACAGCTCATTCAATTTTTTCTTCGTCTATGACTATCGCGGCGTCGTCGTCTGGCACCCCGATCCATCGAAGATGGGGATCAATCGATGGGACGTCGTCTACCCCAACGGCGTTAAGATGGTTCCAAGGTTCATCGAGATCGCCAAGAGCGCTCCGTCCGGAGGATTCGTCGAATACGAGGGTCCCGATAATCGGGGGGAATTCGGACCCAAGTTCTCTCACTTTCGAAACGTGCCGGAGCTGCAGCTCGCCGTCGGCGTTGGTGCCAATGTCGCAGATGTCGATGCAGCTTTCCTGAACCGTCTCAAGTTGATGGCGTTGTTATTTGCTCTCGTTATGCTCGCCACCGGTCTTGCTAGCGTGATCATCAGCCGATCGATTGGCGAGCCTCTTTCGAACGCCGTCAGAAAAATCAAGAGGCTTGCGAACGGAGACCTCGACATCGCTCCCGCCGATGCGAACGAAAAATCCGAACTCGGCGAAGTGGACAAGGCGCTGGATGTCCTGCGGGCGAACGCCGTCGAGCAGCGGGCGCTTGAGGAGAAGGTCCGCGAGCAAAATGCGTTGCTGATGAAGCAGCATAAGGAAAACGAGGAACGCTGGAGGTGATTCGTCGAGCAAGCGCCCGTGGCCATGATCATGCTCGATCGCAACATGGTCCATTTGGCCTGCAGCCGCCGCTGGAATGAACTTCACGGGATAGAAAGTGCGGGTATTGGACGCTACCATTACGACGTCTACCGCCAAGTGCCCGAACATTGGAAAGAGGCGCACCGCAGAGGTATGGCTGGCGAGACCGTGAGCGCGGACGAAGAGGAATTCGTGCGCCCGGACGGCGGTAAGCAGTGGCTGCGCTGGGAGGTTCGCCCGTGGCTTACGAGCGACGGCGCCATTGGCGGTATCACGATCATGACCGAGGACGTGACAGACAGGGTGCTGGCCGTCCAGGCCTTGCGCGAGAACGAAATGAGAATGCGCCTGGGTCAGGAGGCAGCCAAAGCTGGATTCTGGGAGTCGAAGGCGTCTGCCAAAACAAATGTGTGGTCTGAAAACCTTTGGAGGTTGTTCGGTCTGGAGCCTGATCAATGCAAGCCTACGCGCGAAGCGTGGTTATCCACCATTCACCCAGACGACCGCGAAGCTGTAAGAGCGGAGATAAAAAGAGCAGGAGCTGCGAGCGAGGCGTTCGAAGTCCAATGGCGGGTTAATCGGCAGGAGGGAGAAACCGAACGCTGGCTCTTTGCTCGCGGAAGGCCGCTTGCGGGCGGCACGCCGGATCATTATTTCGGCGTCGTCATCGATATCACTGAACAGAAGCTCGTGGAGCAAGCGCTGCGTGAGAGCGAAGTGAGAATGCGCCTGGCTCAGGAGGGCGCCAAAGCCGGCACATGGGAATGGAGGCTCGCGGACAATTCTTTACGGTGGTCCGACCCCCTGTGGAGCGTTTTCAACCTGCAGAAACCTGAGGGATGGGCGTCCTCCTTCGAAGGGTGGGCGGCGCTCATCCATCCCGAGGATCGCGAACGAGCCGCCGCGGTTGTCATGGAAGCGGCCGCGCTCGGTCATCCCTACGATGTCCAATGGCGTATAAACCCGCTGCTAGACGAATCGGAGCGCTGGTTTCTTTCTCGCGCCACGCCAATTTTCGGCGCCAATGGAAGCCTGGAACGCTACTTCGGCGTCATGATCGAGATGACCGAACAAAAGCTTGCGGAAAATGCTTTGCGCGAGAGCGAGGAGCGTCAGTCCTTCCTGCTCTCTTTGAACGATGCTCTTCGCTTGATGCAAATCCAATTGAAGCCATAGCAGTTGCGAGCGAACTTCTCGGGCAGAAGCTTAACGCCGATCAGGTTGTCTACGCCGAAATTGAAGAATCGGGAGAGCATGCGATCATCGTGCATGACTGGAACGATGGTGTTGCTGCCGGCGCTTTTGATCTTCACAGGGTCGACGATTTCGACGCGTCTTTCGTCGAAGACCTCAGGAATGGCAAAACTGTCGCTGTGGAGGAGGTGCGCTCAGATCCAAGATCGTGCAAGCCTGAGGCCCTGGCGATTTTCGAGCGCGGTTCGGTAGCGGCCTATATCACTGTGCCTCTCGTGAAAATTCACAGGCTAATAGGGCTTTGGAGCGTCCATAAGCGCCATACTCATCCCTGGAAAAAGGATGAGGTTGCGCTGGCGCGGGAAGTCGCAGAGCGCACGTGGGAAGCTGGCGAGCGGGTGCGTGTTTCGCAGGCCCTGCGCGAAAGCGAGCGGCATCTGAAATTCGCGCTCACGGCTGGCGAGACCGGAACTTGGGAGATGTCGCTCGGTACTGGAGAGATCGGGGCATGCGATCAGACGTTAGCTTTTCTGAACTTTCCGCCGGGAAAACCGGTGACGTTTGAGAGCGTTCTGGAGCGCATCCATCCCGAAGACCTTCCTGCCTTCCAGGAGTCTTTTTCATCGCACAATCGAGACTGGAGCGGCTTGCCAGCTGGAGTGGCGGACGAAACTTCCGGATGGTTCCGTCCGATGGCTGGAAACGCGAGGGGAGCGGCGGTCTGCTTTTGGCAAGCAGGTGATTGCGGGGCTGATTCAGGATATAACCAAGCAGGTTCAGCAGAAAGAGGCGGTCGAAAGGGCGTCCAAAGCCAAGTCTGAATTTCTCGCGAACATGTCTCATGAATTGCGAACACCGATGCATGCAATTCTGAGTTTCTCTAAGTTTGGTCTCAAACAATCTGCTGCCTCTGATATACCTAAAGTTGAAGAATACTTCGGAATTATTCACGACTCAGGAACGCGGCTTCTCGGATTACTAAACGACCTTCTTGATTTGGCGAAGCTGGAATCCGGTAAGATGGTCTTAAAAAGATCGCGCGGTGACTTCTTGAGCGTCGTCCAGCACACGAACATTGAACTCGGTCCCTTGTTGGCTGAACGAAGCATTACTCTGAAGACTAATGTCCTTGCGGCAAACACAAAGTCAACATTCGACAAGCAACGCATGATCCAGGTGCTCATCAACCTCATTTCCAATTCCATCAAGTTTTCTCCGGCAGGCAGTGAGATTTGCGTGACTGTCATGGAGGGCCGGTCTTCTGACGGCGCTGAGGTCTTGCGCTGCTCGGTTGGCGATGAAGGCCCCGGCATTCCCAAAGACGAGCTGGAGAATGTATTTGAGCAGTTCACCCAAAGCAGTAATACCAAATCGGGCGCTGGCGGCACAGGGCTTGGCTTGCCCATTTGCCGCGAGATGGTGAAAGCCCATGGGGGACATATCTGGGCTGAGAACAGGACGTCCAAGGGCGCACTTTTCAGCTTCCCGTTGCTTTTTTCCTTCCTGCCTTTTCTTTTTTTGGCAGGCAAACGCCGGCCTTTTACGCTTTACCTGCTCGTTGTGTGTGGACTCATGCTGTTTTCCGGTTTCATGGTTTCCCACCAGATGCGCTTGATGATTCCGGCTTTTGTTGTTTGCTTCCTGGTCATGACCTTCGATTTCGGAAACTTAAAAAAACCAAGTAGCAATTAA
>CAVRSS010000112.1:0-12809 GCA_963723755.1 uncultured Alphaproteobacteria bacterium
TGACGCCCCGTCAGGCCGGGCGGCTTGTTCAGAGGCTGCTCGAGATCGACAGCTACCGCATGATGGCGCTGCTCGCCTTGCCCTTCGCGCATGAACTCGCTCCGCTCCTGACCACCTGGGAAGGCCAGCTTGTCGAGGTCACCTCCGCGATGGTGCAGTCGGGCGAGAAGGAGGAGCCAGTGCTTCTCGATCGCCTGACAAAGCTCGAAGCGGAGATTGAAAGCCGTCGTGCCGCAAGCGCTTACCGGTTCAGCGCCGCGGCGGCCTATTATGATATCGTGCAGCGCCGGATTGAGGAGCTGCGGGAAGAGCGCATACAAGGCTTGCAACTTTTCCAGGAGTTCACCGAGCGGCGTCTTGAACCGGCGATGAGCACCTGCGCCGCCGCAACCGCGCGCCAGGAGGCGCTGTCGACCCGGGTGTCGCGGGCTACGAATATGCTTTCAACGAAGGTTGACGTGACGCTTGAGCAGCAGAACCAGGCCGTGCTTGCCTCGATGGACCGTCGCGCGAAGCTGCAGCTTCGCTTGCAGGAAACCGTGGAGGGTTTGTCGGTCGCCGCGATCACCTATTACATCGTTGGTCTTGTCGGTTACGCAGCGAAGGCGGCCCACGCTGGCGGCTTCGAGGTAAATCCGGAGATCGTCATGGGCATCAGCATTCCGATTGTCGCGGGCGTCATCGCTTACGGACTGAGCCGCTTTCCGCGCGCATCGCCGCCGCCGAGAAACATTAGAGCCTGCTTCGCACTTTTCCGGACGCACAGTTTTTGTTTGCCGTGCGTCTTACCGGAAAACCGCTTCGCACTTTTCCGGACGCGCTCTGGACACCCGTCAATTTCGACCGCAGATAAGCGCTCTGACACTTGATATCGGCCAACTTTTCGGCCTTTCTCGATTCCGATTAAAGGCTGGGTTGATCTGGCTAGCAGGATGCTGAAATAGCCTGAAAACGTGGCTTCATCCTTCGACAAGCTCAAGATGAGGGACAGCGGCCTGTACCTCATCTTGAGCCGGTCGAGAAGGATAAGTCTTCGACGGGCACAGGGTGAGGCGGAGTGTTTTCAATACCTCATGGTGAGCCTGTCGAACCATGTGCGACATCGTTTCTCAGCAGCCTAGTAGAGCGGAGGGCCATACTGAAGCACGCTTTCCCGTCCTACACGCGCCTTGAGCGCATCGCGGATGGTTGCGTTCATGCTGTTAGCGTTCTTTTCAGCTTAGCGGCCGCTGCTCTCCTTCTGATTGGCGCAATTGGATTGCCCGCAGCGATTTTCATCGGCCTGATCGTGTACAGTATCGGGCTCATTGGCATGTTTGGGGGATCGGCGGCCTACAATCTTGTTTCGCATGCCGGCGTGAAGGAAAGTCTTCGGCGCCTGGACCATGCCGCGATTTTCGTCATGATCGCAGGCAGCTATACGCCCTTCGCGTTGGTCGTGGGAGGCACGGCGGGGTACACGCTGCTTGGTGCCGTGTGGGCGGTCGCCGCCCTCGGCGTCGTCATCAAGCTTCGCTTCCCGAGACGATTCGATAAGATTTCGATTGTGCTTTACCTGGCCCAAGGCTGGATGGTGCTGGCTGCGCTCGATTCCATAATCGCCGCACTGCCGAGCCGCGCTCTTACCCTGCTCGTGGCGGGCGGCATCGTTTACACGCTGGGCGTCCCATTCCATCTGATGGAGCGTCTGCGCTTCCACAATGTGATCTGGCACATCTTCGTGCTTGGCGGCGCAGCGTGCCAGTTCGTCGCAATAAGAGACGCCGTCATGAGTTGATACCGAGGCAACGGCAGGACTCGATCAGGCGCCCGCGAATAGGGACAGGCTCACGCAGCGGGCGGGGTTCCCGATGACGAGATAATGCGGCGGGACGTCCTTCGTGACAACCGCGCCTGCGGAAATCACCGACCCGGAGCCTATACTGATTCCGGGCGCGATTACGGCCCCATGCGCGATCCAGACGTCGTCGCCGATGGTAAGGGGGCCGCTCGCGCCTTCGCCCCTGTCAGTGAGACGCACCATTGCGGCGAACATGCAACGCTCTCCGATGGTGATCGAACTCGTGGGCCTCAATGGTCACGTAGTTGAAGAGGGCGTCGTCGCCGATGCGGATTTGCGCTCCGGGGTGACAGATGAGCTCGGAGGGAAGCATCCCGGGGACGAAGCCGACCCGCTTTCCAAGCGAAATGATGCCCTCATTTTTGACACGGACCGAGCCGAAGGCGTAGACGCGCCCTCCGCGCTGACAGCTCCTGAGTTCGATCCTGCCGCGGACCAGCGCCACCAATTTGCTCAGCGCCTCGCGGGAGGCCGTTTGAAGGCGGCTGAGAATGTGCTGCGCGAGGTGCGGTTTTGGAACTGTGCTGGAAGCGCCGGCCGCTCCCCCTTGGCCTGCCGTCGCCGCGCTCGCCGCTGGGTGTCTTCGGACCACCGCGTTTCGCTTGATGATGCTGCCGCCTCGTACATGTGCGCCGGGCAGGACGATGGCGCCGTCTTCGAGGGTCACTCCGGCCTCGATCACGACCGGAACCGAATTGGGCTTCTCCAGGCGTCTGGCGAGGTGGTGAAAGTTATTGTCCAGCACCTTGCATCGCGCTCCAATCCTGCATCTATCGCCGATTTGAACGGACTGGAGCGCCTCGAGCGAGGTACCGCCCTGGATCTCGACGTCGTCGCCCATGACCATCTCGGCGCCGGGGCCGACATAGAGTTCGATCGGCTCCCTGGAGGCTTCCAGCCGGACACGGTTTCCGATGCGGAGTGTCCCCTCGCCGTGGACCCAAATCCAGCCCAGGACCGAAGGCGAAGAACCGAGCTCAGTGCAGCGGCGGAGTTTCAGGCGCGAAATGATTATTGCTGTACTCGTCATCGCTTGAGGATAAGGCTGTGACGCATGAGCATCGGAAAAAGTCCTGATGATGAAGAGTAACACTTGGCGAGCCTTAATGAGGGCGGGGTTTCGGGGGCGCTCAGTGACGTTTCAGCGGGCCGGACTTATCGATGGGTCAGGAGAGTGTCCCGAGCTATCGCTGGGCAGCGGAGCATCGATTGGCTCAGAAGAGGTTCGTGAGCCATTATCAGTTGATGAAGGGCCTTTCTCGGCCAGAAGGCTGGTCTTCATCGCACTAAACTGATTTGAGTTTGCAGTTTTCAACCGTTCAACTGGCTCGTTGCTCGCCCGCAGCTTTTGCAAAGCTTTGGTCTCCCCAACTGCTCCATGACACTGTTCGAACATTGAAGCAAGACAGACCCTGATACACTGTTGAAGGTACATTACATGAAACATGAACAATTTTAAAGAGTTGTGTCTTCCTTCGGAAACTTTTCAAGATCCTTTGTCAGGATTCGCACGGAGATTGCTTATATATTGATTTTTATGCGTTATTTCCTCCCCGGCTTGCAGCGAGAGATGAAACGGTTTCACGATAAAATTTGACTAAAGTGGTGAACGTGCGGCAGCAACTCAGCAAGGCGGCGCGCACAGAAGCGACGTCTTGCTCCACGCTGACCTGAAAGTTCACTGGTTGCATGCAAAACAGTTGTTACTGAGTACAGTCTTACGCCGCTGCCGATCTGCTAGGCCGTTATGATCTCTTCGCTGCCTTTTTGAGTATGAAGCCGATGACCTCGGCCACTGCCCTGTAGAGCTCCCTCGGAATCTGGTGATCGAGTTCAAGCTGCGAAAGCGATTGCGCCAAAGGCTTGTTATGCTCGACGTGAACGCCTGAGGCTTCGGCTATCTCAACAATCCTCTCCGCAACATCACCCTTGCCCTTCGCGGTCACGCGTGGGGCGGCATCGGTTCCCAGCTCGTACTGAAGAGCCACAGCGATCTTCTGTCGTGTTTGATCTTTATCCGTTCCTGTCACGGCCAGCCTCAATCAAGGGTCAAAGGAGAACCGGCGCGTTGTTTGCCGTATCCAAGCGGCGGACCTCGCCGACCGAGAGGTCCTCGACGGCGAAATCGGCCTGCTCAAGGGTGGTCTTGAGCTCCGGGAGCCAGGCGCTGAGGAAGGACGCAGCTTCAGCCCGGTCGCTTGAAAGCCGGACGCTGACAGCGCGGGCGGAAAACCCGATGGTGATGTGGACCGGACCGATGGTCCCGGCCTCGAGGGAGAAGCTGACGGTCCATCGCTTTTCTCTCGATGAGCGTGACGGCGGCTGTAACTCATTTTCATCGTCTTGCTCGATGCGCATTAGAATGGGGTGCAGCATTTGCGGAAGTTGAAATGGCACCAGCATTGCGAGAGCCGGATCTGCAGCTGGAGAGGAAAGCGCCGGCTGCTGCGCGAGCTGTGCAGGGTCGCGAGCTGCAGAGGGCGAAGGCAGGTCGCGAGCCTCGTTGAGATCAGGGGCCGAAGGCGTCTCATCCAACTCATAACGCGCCCGAACTTCCGCCTGCAATTGCGGCCGAGAAGGCAACGCGGCTGCGGAATATGCCTGCATCACCGAGTTAAGGCTCGGCTGAGCCAAGGCCAGATTTGCGCTTTGAATATTCGCTTCGCTGCTCAGGACTGCTTCATTGATCGCAGCTTGCGCCGCAAGCACCCGATCGTCGATCGAAGCCGCCACAGATTGAAAGCTGCCGATTATTTCCGCCAGGACGCCATACCCGCGATCGGAGCCGCTCGCGGTCTGCGGTACTGGAGGAGGGCGGGACGTGTTGGCCTCCGGTCGAATGATCAGCTCGAGGCTTTGGCCGCTGCGATTGATCGCAACGCTGATGGTCGTGCCCGCCTCAAGCGTCTGAGGCGTGTTGACTTCCACTTTTTGGCCAAGGATCTCCAGCTGCGCCACATTTTTGGCGAGCATGGCGATGACGCGCGCCTCGACCGCATTTCCGTTCCGGAGCAGAGCCTGCAGGCCGGATCGCGCCAGTTGCAATGTGAACGGCGTCACGCGGTCTACGGTCCTGAGTTCGATGGGATCGGGCAAGTCGCTTGAACCTCGGAAACGGCTTCGAACACGTTCGCTTGTTCGATGCTATCCGGGCAAGCAGGAGCGAATCTTGCGCTTAGCAGAACTCTGAAAAATTTGTGTGCAGATTGGAGCGGCCCGCGTTGATTTAGTCGCGGACAAGCCGCTCTCGGTTCCGATTATAGGCGGGTTGGTCTATTGCCGCCTCGTGTCAAACCACTTCGACGCTCATCGAGAAATTTTTCGCTTCTCCCGGCTTAAGATTGACAGACCCGGGCTTCTCCGTCAGGGGACCGGAAAACGCGGCGGGGCTCGCGTATCCCGACCATGGCTCGATGCAGAGATACGGCGCGCCGGGCTTCGTCCAGATGCCGAGATACGGCATGCCTTCGAAATCGATCTCGAGGGCGGGTGAGCCGCCTTTCGCCGGACCGAACCGGAGCGAGCGGCTTTTCAGGCTCAGGAAGATCAGGGCGTCATCCTCGAAAAGCTCATCCGCCAGCGTGAGCAGGCGGCCCTTGACCGGGCTTTCCAATTCGCATGCGATCAAGCCGTCCGAGTCGATGCGGGTCAGCGGACCCGGCTCGACGACAGCAAAATCGACCACCTGATCGAGCTTTGCCCCCGCGCCGGGAAGCGGCCATTTGAACGCGGGATGAAAGCCGAAGGCCACCGGGATCGGCTTCGTGTCGGTGTTCGTCACGGTTACAGACATCGCGAGCTGCGCTCCGGTGAGCGCATACTCCGCCTCCAGCATGAACTTGTAGGGATATTCGGCTCTCGACGCCTCGCTGTCTGTCAGACGGAACCTCGCCCGATCAGCGGAGGTCTCAACCGCGTCGAACAGGGACTGCCGCGCGAAGCCATGTCTCGGCAGGTAATAGGCGGTTCCATCCACGACATGGGTGTTATTCTTCAGCGCGCCGACAATGGGAAACAGGAGCGGGGCGCGGCTGGCCCAGAAGCTCGCACCATCGTGCAGGAAGTCCCGGCCAGCCGTGTCGCGGATGGACTGCAGCTCCGCACCCATCGGCGCAATTTCAACGCTCAAGGCCGGGGAATGGAGGGTGATGTTCGTCACGACGATAACTCCGGTTTCTGGTGGAGCAATTATTATATAGGGGGCGTTCCCTGTTCGGCTGCGTATACTCACTGCCCTTTGTGACAATTATATCGTGAGAAATTTCCCTTCCTGACCGAGGAGCATCGCCATGACCATTCTCGTAACCGGCAGCACCGGCGCAATAGGATCGCGCGTCGTCGCCAATCTTTCGGCGAAAGGCGCAGAGGTTCACGCCCTCGCCCGCTCGCCTGAAAAGGCTCGCTTTCCTGCCGGAGTGACCGCCGTGAAGGCCGACTTGATGGATCTCGAGGCGACCCGGAACGCCATCGCGCAGGCAAGCACGCTGTTTCTCTTGAATGCGGTCACGCCCGACGAACTGACCCAGGCGCTGCTCACGCTCAGCCTCGCCCGCGAAGCCGGCGTCAAGGGCATTGTCTACCTCTCCGTCTTCCACGCCGACCTGTTCACGGATGTCCCGCATTTCACCGGCAAATACGCGGTGGAGCGGATGATCGAAGATTGCGATCTGCCAGCGACCATCCTGAGGCCGAACTACTTCATGCAGAACGACTTTGCCATGAAGGATGCGATCACGGGACACGGCGTCTACCCGCAGCCGATCGGCAGCAAGGGCGTCTCGATGGTCGACGCGCGCGACATCGCCGAGGTTGCTGCTTCCTGCCTCCTCAGGCGAGAAAACGCGGCCGCGCCTCTGCCGCGCGAGACAATCGAGCTGGTCGGCCCCGATGCCCTCACTGGCGAGGATGTGGCCAAAATCTGGTCCGGGTTGCTTGGCCGGGACATTCGCCACGGCGGCGACGATCTGGCGGCTTTCGAGAAGCAGGTCGCAGCCTTTGCGCCTGCGTGGACCGCGCGGGATATCCGGCTTATGTTTGCCGGTTTCCATAAGCATGGCATGGCGGCCAGCCCCGAAGCCGTCGCCCGGATGACCGAGTTCCTGGGACATGCGCCGCGCAGCTATCGGGACTTCGCGGCCGAAACGCTGAAGGCGTGGCAGGCCTGATACCCACCGTTTGAGCATTCGACCCCTATCTGGGAGCTCTTCCCGGCGCGTCATCCCCGTGAAATGTGAACGCCGGTTAACTTCATTGGGTTTGTTTGGCAAAAACGGCCATAAGTAGATATATGAGTAGTTTATCCAGGCATTTCACGGCAACTGCGTAATTCTATGACGTTTGGTATTATCTATTTAGAATTTCAGCAAAGTTGGGTTGCGCGGCAAAAGCCTCCAAACCTCCACGCGCGCAGAGGGCGAACGCTTTTTTTTGAGAATATGAAAGCTCCATTAACCAAACCTGCACGCGCACGAGCGGAACTTTCCCGTACCGCGAATGACGATGCTGGGCATTCTCCCTCTCCCGTGGGGAAGGGCCGGGGTGGGCCAAGACGTCGCTTCGGGCTGCTGCAGAATGATGAAGGTGCAACCCCTCATCCTGTCCTTCTCCCGTCCTGCATCCACTTGCGGATGCAGGCATTCCGGGTTGCAAGCTCGCCAGGGCGAGCTTGCTGGGAGAAGGGACGGCGCTTCTCCCTCTCCCGGGTAAGGGGCGTTTTCCTTTACGGCTTCGCTGCCTCGATTTCCCTCAGCAGCATCCCGTAATTTTCGGCGACTGTCTTCGCATTCGGATGATCCGGCCCGAGGCTCGCGGTGACTATGGCGAGCGCGCGCCGCATCAGGGGCTCGGCCTCGGCGAGCCGGTTCGTGGCTTTCAGGAGCAGCGCCAGATTGTTGAGGTCGCGGGCGACGCTCGGGTGATCGGGGCCGAGGCTTGCCTCGTCGATGGCGAGCGCGCGCCGCATCAGGGGCTCGGCCTCGGCGAGCCGGTTCGTGTCTTGCAGGAGCGTGCGCCAGATTGTTGAGGCCGATGGCGACGCTTGGGTGATCGGGGCCGAGGCTTGCCTCGTGGATGGCGAGCGCGCGCCGCATCAGGGGCTCGGCCTCGGCGAGCCGGTTCGTGGCTTTCAGGAGCAGCGCCAGATTGTTGAGGTCGCGGGCGACGCTCGGGTGATCGGGGCCGAGGCTTGCCTCGTCGAGGGCGAGCGCGCGCCGGAGAAGTGGCTCGGCCTCGGCGAGCCGGTTCGTGGCTTTCAGGAGCTGCGCCAGATTGTTGAGGTCGATGGCGACGCGCGGGTGATCGGGGCCGAGGCTTGCCTCGTCGAGGGCGAGCGCGCGCCGCATCAAAGGCTCGGCCTCGGCGAGCCGGTTCGTGTCTTTCAGGAGCTGCGCCAGATTGTTGAGGTCGATGGCGACGCGCGGGTGATCGGGGCCGAGGCTTGCCTCGTCGATGGCGAGCGCGCGCCGCATCAGCGGCTCGGCCTCGGCGAGCCGGTTCGTGGCTTGCAGGAGCTGCGCCAGATTGTTAAGGTCGGTGGCGACGCGCGGGTGATCGGGGCCGAGGCTTGCCTCGTCGATGGCGAGCGCGCGCCGCATCAGCGGCTCGGCCTCGGCGAGCCGGTTCGTGGCTTGCAGGAGCAGGCCAGATTGTTGAGGCTGTGGCGACATTCGGGTGATCGGGGCCGAGCGCTATCTCGAAGATAGCGAATAACGCGCCGCATCAGGGGCTCGGCCTCGGCGAGCCGGTTCGTGGCTTGCAGGAGCGCGCCAGATTGTTGAGGTCGATGGCGACGCTTGGGTGATCGCGGCCGAGGCTGTCCTCGTCGATGGCGAGCGCGCGCCGCATCAGCGGCTCGGCCTCGGCGAGCCGGTTCGTGGCTTGCAGGAGCTGCGCCAGATTGTTGAGGCGGGTGGCGACGTTCGGGTGATCGGGGCCGAGGCTTGTCTCGTCGATGGCGAGCGCGCGCCGCATCAGGGGCTCGGCCTCGGCGAGCCGGTTCGTGGCTTGCAGGAGCTGCGCCAGATTGTTGAGGCGGGTGGCGACCTTCGGGTGATCGAGGCCGAAGCTTGCCTCGTCGATGGCGAGCGCGCGCTGCATCAGGGGCTCGGCCTCGGCGAACCGTTTCATGGTATGAAGAAGCTTCGCCAGATTGTTAAGGCATGCGCCCGTCTCTGAATGCTCAGGTCCCCAGCTTCTCTCACAGATAGTCAGAGCGCGCCGGTAAAGTTGTTCGGCTTCGGCATAATCCCCCCGCGCCGTAAGATGAATACCGTAGCAAATGAGAAGCAAGGCGGTTTTCTTTGCGGCGTCGCCCTCATTGGGCGCATGGGCGAGCACAGCAACGGCGTGAGGCTCAAGAAGGCGGCAGCGCGGCCATGACCGCACATCGTAGGGTCTTGATCTCCTTCGCCGCTTGGGTAGGCATCGGCAACGAGCGTGACGGCGGCGGCTGCCGACGCGGAGGACGCTTGCCTTCGCTGCGAGCCTGACTTGCATCACCCGCTGCACAAGGCGATGGACATTGACGGCGGGTGCGCCGCCGGGAAGCCGCGTCCGGGTTAAGAAGCGCCGCCTCATTGAGGGCGGCGACAAGGCCGCTCAGCTCGTCCCGGCTGAAAAGGCTTTCCGGGAAGAGATCGAGCGGGATGCCATCCGAGCCGAGATAGGTCATGATGCCCATCATCTCTTCGGCCCTTGGCTGCGGCGGCGCGCCAAGCTCCGGCTGGCTCGCCAGCACGCGCTCCAGTCCTAGCTCGAAGGTTTCATAGACACTCCACGGATAGTCCTTGCCCGCGCGCGAACGCCGGTCCGGCTTTTCCTTCACGCGCTCGGCCAGCTTTTCGAGGTAGCCTTTGAAGCTCGTATCGCGCGCCCGGCAGAAGGCCGCCGCATGGCTGAGCGCGAGTGGCAGATAGCCGAGCTCCTTCGCGAGTAGCGCGGCCTGTTCGCGATCCTTCGGCTCCGAGCGCCCCGACGTCTCGCAGAGATAGTCCACGGCGACATCGGGCGGAAACACATCCACGTCGAGCGCATCGGCCTCGCCGGTCCAGTCGCGCCAGCGCGAGGTGATGAGGCAATGCGCGCCCGCGCGCGGCATCCAGCCGTCGATGGCGGCGGGGTCTTCCGCGTTGTCGTAGATGAGCAGCCAGGGCTTTTCGAGGCCGCGATTTTCGAGTTCTTCGAGGGAGGCGCGTGCGGCGCGTTCGCGATTCGTCTCCTCGCCGATGCGCGGATTGAAGCGCGCGCCAAGCTCGACGAGACCGTTCAGGAGGCCGTCGCGCGTCTCGGCTTCGATCCACCACACGCCCGAGTACGCGCTCTGGTTGCGCCATCCGAACTCGCGCGCAAGCTCGGTTTTGCCGACGCCGCCGAGGCCGCCGAGCGCTTTCGCCGCCGCCATCGAGTTCGAGCCGAGCGCGGGGGGGCCGGCCACATTGAGAAGCGCGGCGGGTTTCGCCGATCCGTCCAGCAGAAGCACATTGAGCTTTTCGAGAAGATCGTCGCGGCCCGTGAACAGCGGATTGGGGCGGATGCGAGGGTGAAGCAGCGGTTTTGGCGGGCGCCAATAAGGCGCCGCCAGCTTCGGCACCCCCGAGTTGTGTCGTTATGCCAGGTTTCACCGCGGCCAGCACGATTTCGTCGACTATTGTTGGGTTGTGGCGCGAACTCATGCAAAGACCAAATAAGCCAAGGCCGTCAGCATGCCCGAGGCGCGCAAGGCCTGACAGCGGAAAGGATGAGGCGGCCGCTTAGGTTGATGCGGATCGCCGGAGCGTTGCGTTGGCCCCTTCGGCGGTGCAGTACGGGCTCTCGAGGAATTCGGGGAGGTCAGAACGAATGACGCGGCACGCCATCAGCGCGTCGTCATCCGCCTCATGAAGATGCTTGTCTGGAAAATCCCGTCCTGAAGGAGTGTCGTCTTGCCTTGCGCGCGATCAGATGCGCGATCACAGACGGCGAAGGCTTTATCCGCCCCCGCCCGCGAAATGAAAAAATCCGCCTCCGCCGCTTTCCCCGCCATGAGTTGCCGCTGCCCCTTTGCGTGACCTTAGCAAGAGAAACACCTTCTTTCTAACTGAAATTACCCCTCACCCCAGCCCTCTCCCGCAAGGGGAGAGGGAGTCCGCTCGCACTTGCAGCACCGTCCCTTCTCCCCTTGCGGGAGAAGGACAGGATGAGGGGTTGCGACGCTTTGCGGATCGAGGGTGGTCGTCACGAGTGCAGCGATCCGCAATGCGGCGTCTTCGGCTCAGCTATGCACATGAGAAAGTGAGGCTTTTTGCCGGTCCCCTCACACAATATCGTAGATTGACATCCCGGTCCGGCAGCCATAGATGCCGTTAGAACTATTCTAAGGAGCGAGCGCCCTTGTTTGCCGGATTGATGCACCCGCCGAAGAAATTTGCAGACCTGACCGAACGAGAAATTCTGGCGGTTGCGATCTCCGCGGAAGAGGAGACTTCCCGCATTTATATGACCTTCGCGGAGGATTTGCAGGAGCGCTATCCGGCGTCGGCTAAGGTTTTTGTCGAGATGGCCGAGGAGGAGCAAGGTCATCGGCACCGGCTTCTCGACCTCTATCAGAAGCGCTATGGCTCCAATCTTCCGCCGATACGCCGCGAAGACGTCAAGGGCTTCATCAAACGCCGCCCCGTGTGGCTTACGCGCAATCTGCCGCTCGACACCATCCGCGAGCAGGCCGAGAACATGGAGTACGAGGCCCACCGTTTCTATCAGTGCGCCGCCAAGCAGGCGACCGATGTCACCATTCGCAAACTTCTGGGCGATCTGGCCTTCGCCGAGAAGAAGCACGAGAGCCTGGCGGCGAAGCTTTCCGATAAGCTGCTAACGCCGAATATCAAGAATGAGGAAGACGAAACCGCAAAGCGCATGTTCGTCCTTCAATATGTGCAGCCGGGGCTTGCCGGGCTCATGGACGGCTCGGTGTCGACGCTCGCGCCGCTGTTCGCTGCCGCCTTCGCCACGCACAACAACTGGCAGACGTTTCTCGTCGGCCTTGCCGCCTCGATTGGCGCGGGCATCAGCATGGGCTTCGCGGAGGCGCTGTCCGACGACGGCTCGCTGACGGGGCGCGGTTCTCCCCTGCTGCGCGGCGGTATTTGCGGCTTGATGACGACGGTTGGCGGGCTGGGCCACACCATGCCCTATCTCGTGCCGGATGCTTGGCCGAATGCGTTCTGGATCGCGACCGGGATCGCCAGCGTCATCGTTTTGATCGAGCTTTGGGCCATCGCCTATATCCGCTCGCGCTACATGGATACCCCGTTCTTGCAGGCGGTCTTCCAGATCGTGCTGGGCGGCCTCATTGTGCTCGGCGCCGGGATCGCGATCGGCGGAGCCTAAAGTCGGTTCGATGGCTAACGGCGCAGTCGGGCGCGACTTCCGAGAACGGACCACTACACCGCGACTAGCGAATGCACCAAGGCTGCGATCTCATGCAGCGCTTACTTTTCGCTGCATGACAAAGTGCAAGTGATTCCAACCGCGTACATGGGCAGCTGTGTGCAGCGCGGCGCCGGAAGCGCTGAGATCCGCGGGGAATACACAGAGCCTTCGAGGAGATCTGAAAGAGCAGTCTGACTGCAAAATGTTTGCTTCTCGCAGTTACATCGAGAGAGCCCTGCCCAGTCAGTAAATTCGGATAGATAGACCTGGAGCTTTGAGATCCGGACTATGTCTACCCAAGGAAAGTTGGAACGATATGGAACTCCTTTAGTTGTTAAGAAACAATACATCTGGAGGAGAGCATGAAGACGAGTTTCAAATACGGAGTATCGGCGATCTCGCTTCTGGCGGCGATCTCACTGGCGCAAGCGCAAACCAGTGAGCGGCAAGGCGGCGGAGCTTCGGGTTCCGAGCATTCGATGGGCGGACGCGGCGGCAAATCCGGACGGTCCGCTCAAGGCGAGAGCGGCGCTAAAGGCGAGCACGGCGCGCAGCAGGGAGAGCG
>CAVRSS010000113.1:0-7019 GCA_963723755.1 uncultured Alphaproteobacteria bacterium
TCAAAGGCGGATAAGCTCTGAGAAAAAAGCCAGTTCACTTGCTGCAGAGGAAACTGGCTGTCCCGACCGAACTGGCTGAGACGCACGCGCTACTGCAAAAAGCACACGTCTCTATCACCACCCAACGATAATCCTAGTCCTGTTGGAGCTGCGGACCAGATCGTAAAGCTCGCTGGCGTTCTCGGGATGAAGCCGAATGCAGCCGTGAGAGGCGGGGTACCCCAGATGGTTGATGTCGTAGGAGCCATGGATCGCGTAGCCACCGGTGAAGAAGATCGAATACGGCATCGGTGAACCATATCGACCTGAACGGTGGTAGGGATCGAGGGCTGTGGGATAATAGACGCCGTCGGGTGTGTTGTAGCCCCAGGCCGCCGTCGAAACAGGCCAGACATACGCCAGGTGCCCGTCGACATAGACGTACATCGACTGCCTTCCCTTGCTGACACGCACGACCACCTCAGCCGAGGCTGCCGACGCAAACAACCCGCAGATCAACAGGCAAGCGGCGAGCAGCACTTTACGCATAATAAAGCCCCAAGTCTACAATGTGCCCGGGAAACAGGCCCTAACTGCTTTCCTCTCCTTTAAGATTACGCTTTAACAATTAAAGGAGCGTTGACGTTTCGTTCATTATGGCGAAGCGTTACAATCGCTATTTCGGGCGGCACCATAAAACGGATGGGAATGTTCGATACGCCAAGTCCGCTCGAAACGATCATATGGCGTCCATCTTTCTCGAAAGGACCGTAGGCGTACTTGGCATAACGCGCATTATCAGTAAAGAAGGCCGGCCGGCCAATAAATGGAACGTAGATTTGGCCGCCATGAGTGTGGCCCGCCAGAGTGAGCGTGACGCTGGCCGGAACGCGTTCAAAAATGTCTGGCTCGTGAGCGAGCAGCAGGACCGGTGCACGGTCTGTAACGTGGCGCAGGGTTGCTTCCAGGTCCCAGATGCCGGGGCTTGGCTCAGCCAATTGATCCTTCAGCCCGGCGATCCAGAAGTGATCACGCCCGCGGCTTATCTTAAGGGCGGCGTTTTCGAGGAGCGCAATTCCTGTCTTCCGGAAAGCCCGGCGGATGTCTGGCGCTTGGTGGCTCCACCAATCGTGATTTCCCAGTATGGCGTAGACGCCAAGCGGTGCACGCAGCGTTTGAAGCGGAGCGATCCACTCAGCGACCGGCACCTCCCGGATGTAGTACCCGGGCCGAAGCCCATTCACATAGTCCCCGAGAAGCACAATGACGTCGGGCTTCTGAGCGTTCAGCTGATCGACGATGCTGCCGATGCGATTTGCGGACATCCAGGGGTCAACCGCATGAATATCGGTCAAGATGCCGATGCGCAGTGCGGGAGCAGTGGCGGGCCAGTCGGGATGGTCCACAGTCCACTCTTTGAGAATAAGACTGAAACCGGGCTCGACCGCAAGGGCATCTGCCGCGCCGATCATGCCTGCTCCGGCCGTCGCGGCTGTCAAGGTGAGAAAGTGTCGTCGTGAGATCATGCCGAGCGTAACTCCTGTACTTTTATTTACTGGCTTGATATCACTAATTCTTTGATATTGCAGATGATGTCGGCAAAGATGTGAGGATCGACGTTCCCGCCGGAAAGAACGATTGCTACATTGCGCCCCTTGGCTACAAAGGCGCCCGAGAGTAGAGCTGCAAGGGCGACCGCACCTCCTGGTTCGACCACAAGCTTCAAGTCGCGCCAAGCATAAGCCACGGCATGCCGGACATCACTGTCGCTGACGACGAGGCCGCCCGCCAGTAAATCCTTGTTGATAGCGAAAGTCAGTTCGCCTGGCTCCGGCATCAGAAGAGCGTCGCAGATCGAGCGCCCCGTGCCTTCGTTTTTCTGTCGCGTTCCGGAAGCCAGCGATTGCCGGTAATCGTCAAAGCCTTTCGGCTCGACGCAGTAGATTTCGGCGTTGGGAAACTGGTCCTTGATGGCTATCGAAACCCCAGCTGTTAGACCTCCCCCGCTGATCGGCACGAGTACCGCGTTAATTTCGGCGCCCGCCGCCTTCGCCTGCCTGGTAATTTCGAGACCCACCGTGCCCTGCCCCGCGACCACGACGGGATCATCGAAGGGAGAAACAAAATCGGCTTTCAGCTTTTCGCAGAGGTCGCGAGCTATGGCATTGCGATCTTCTGTCTCGCGATCGTAGAACACGATCTCAGCGCCGCAGTGGCTGGTGCGCGCGATTTTCACTTTGGGCGCGTCCGACGGCATCACGATCACGGCGTCGATGCCGCAAAGACGAGCGGCCTCGGCAACGCCTTGGGCATGATTGCCGGAGGAGCAGGCCACGACGCCGCCAGGGAACGCAGCGCGGTCGATTCGCGAGACGCGATTATAGGCTCCGCGGAACTTGAAACTTCCCGTTCTTTGCAGCGGTTCGGCCTTGCAAAGAATTCTTGCCTCCAGCTTTTCGTTCAGCGCTCCCCATTCGAGTAGGGGCGTTTCAATCGCGTACGGACGAATGCGCAGGTCCGCATCCGCTATAGCGTCAATCGTTGGCGTATCCATCGGTTTTCCGTGGGGTTATCGCAGAGATCATAACGCAATATCATCTGTTTCGTTACGAAATTGGGATGCATGCTGAACGCCATTAGCCTCGGCGATGATCTCAGAAAAGCGACGCGCGCAAGCCGCCCAGCTGAAAAGCTCTGCATAAGAGCGGCATTCCCCTCGATCAAGTTCCAAAGCGGCCAGGGCTGATTCCCGTAAGTTTTCTCCAATTATCCCAACGCTGCCGTTTGCCACAACGTCTTTCGGTCCCATGACGTTGTAGGCTGCCACGGGCACACCGCACGCCAGGGCTTCCAGAAGCACGTTGCCAAACGTATCGGTCAAGCTGGGAAAAACAAAAACGTCTGCCGAAGCGTAGTGTTCCGCGAGGTCCTGTCCGAACTTCGGGCCCTTAAACACCGCTTGCGGGTAACGCTGCTTCAATTCTTGGAGCTGCGGGCCGCCCCCGACCACGGCTTTCGTCCCCGGAAGATCAAGACTGAGGAAGGCATCGAGGTTCTTCTCGATGGCCACCCGCCCCGCGTAAAGGAAGAGAGGCCGGGGTACGCCGAAGCGATCCACGGTGCGCGGCCTGAAAAGATCGAGATCAACGCCCCGCGACCAAAGATGCACATTTTTTATACCCCGCTCAGTCAGTTCGCGGCACAGAGAAAGGGAAGCAGCCATCACACCAGAGCCGGCGTTATGAAACCAGCGCTCGAACATGTACCCCCAGGACAACGGAATGGGCATGCGCGCTGAGATATATTCGGGAAACCGGGTGTGATAGCTTGTCGTGAACCGGCGTCCGGCGTCACAGCAGAAAGCGCGCGCTGCGAGCCCGATAGGCCCTTCGGTCGCGACGTGAACGAAGTCCGGGCTGTCTTCCTTGACACGCCTTGCGACGTCGCGAGGGCTGATCATGGCGAGTTGGATTTCGCTGTAAGTGGGAAGGGGAAGCGTTCTGAACCCCGACGGCGTCAGGAACGTCAGATCGAGTCCGGCGTTCGCCGCCTCGCGTTCGATATTGCTGTATGTGTTGACGACGCCATTGACCTGCGGTTTCCACGCGTCTGTTGCGATCAGAATACGCATCAGGATGTGACTGAGGCGACCGGCACCTTCGACGCGCTCGATTGCAGAGCGCGAAGATGATCGGTCCAGCGGACAATCTCCATCCGGCCGTCGAAGTGCTCGACCACGGCTGTACCGCTGTCGACCCAGTCGCCGGTGTTTACATAGTGAATGTCTTCGATCACGCGCGATGAGGCGTGATGAATATGCCCGCAGATCACCCCTGAGGCTCCCACCCGCCGTGCTTCCGCAGCAAGCAAAGTTTCGAAATTGATTGCATAATTCACGATGCGCTTGACGCTGTACTTGAGATAGGCGGACAGGGACCAATATGAAAGGCCCAAGCTGCTCCGGACTGCGTTCAAGACCTCATTCGCAGCCCAGGCAATGTCGTAGCCTATGTCGCCAAGTACCGCCAGCCAATGGGCCTTGTTCACAACCGTGTCAAATTCGTCGCCGTGGATGACCAGATAGCGGCGGCCATCGGCGGTATCATACATCGCGCGCAGGTGAATCTCAACCGGACCCAATGTTACGCCGGCTAAAATGCGCAGTTCTTCATCGTGGTTGCCGGGAATGTAGATAATGCGGGTCCCATTTTGCGCCTTGGCCAGCAGTTCCATCACGACCTCCGTTTGCGAAGGACGCCAGTTCGGACCGCGCCGCAGACGCCAGAAGTCGATAACATCCCCGACAAGGTAGATGACGGGGGCGTCGTGCGACTTCAAAAAGCTCAGTAAATCGCGGGAGCGGCAAGCTCGCGCGGCGAGGTGAATGTCAGAAAGGAAGATGGCACGATATTTCACATACGCTTTATATCGCGTCACAGCGCTGTGATCCACCCTTCACCTCGAACGCTTAAGTGTCAGGATGAATAGAGGCGGCAATCAAGGTTTCAGGAATATGACAAGCCCCCAAAAAACAAAAAGGGCCAGCGTTCGCCGGCCCTGAATTCTCTCTGTGGCTGTTCGCTTATTTCTTGTAGGTCTCAAGCGCCGCAACCGGCGCGCCGGTGCTGTACTTCAGGCCAAACGAAAAGATGTCGGCCGAATTGTCCGCGGTACCCGCAAGGAGCACTCTCTGAGTGGCCGAAGAAATGCAATGGGTGGTTCCGCCGCCAGCCGCGACGCACCACGGCGCATCGTCAAAGAAAAGATGCGTGTAGGCAAGATCGACCGTAACACGGTCCGAATATTTGTAGGAACCGCCGACGCTGACGCCAATCCGGTTCGAGTCCGGGATGAGGATGTTGCGGTCGCTGTTGTCGATCGGCGATATCTCATAGTTGACGCCGGTTCGAAGCATAAAGCGATGGGCTGTAGGCATATTCCGCGCCAGCCGCGAAATACCACCCGTCACGGTAATTAAGGTTAAGCGTCTCGCATGCCCCGCCAGGGCAATCACCACTAACACGCTTACATTGCCGATTCTGCTCCAATTCTGCCATTCGGCGGTGCCAAGCACCGTGAACTGGTTCGTCAATGCATGCCGGACGCTGAACGTAAGTTCATCCGGGGAGGTGAGTGTGGAGGTCCCACTTGCGAACCGCCAGGAATGCGGCTCGCTGCGAGGGGAAAGATAGCCGCCTTCCTTTGATATAGATCCGCTGGAGGTCATCGCTAACAGCGGAGCGATAACCTAAGCCAAGCGAGGTCAAGGGTGAGGGTTGCCACATGATGCCTGCTGTGAGCCCCTGCGCCCCAGCCGTCAGCGTCAAAGTGTCTCTCTCCGGCAATGAGCGGCTCCCCTACAAAGCTGTCGAAGGACCCTCTGTTGAGCCTGATCCTGAAATATTCAGCCTGGGCGCCGACGCCGACTGTCATTTCCGGCGTGATTTTGTAGGCGATTGTGGGGTTGAAATTCAAGGAGTAGGTCTTTGTTGTGGTAGAAATTGGCGAACCGGCCCAAGCGAGATTGTCGGCCTTCGTGATTAATCCGAACGGAGAATTCACCGCGATGCCGGCGTAGAGGCGGTCGTTGAGCTGATAGGTTCCGTACATGGCCGGAACGAAAGCATCGACGCCGATGTTGGTTGTCGGCGCGAGTGCCGCGCCTGGAAGGCCGGTGTAAAACAGTCCGCTCGTGGCGTTCAAATCCCCGCTCGTGGAAATAATAGTGCCGCTCGCTTCCACATTGAAGCCGGGAAGGCTTGCTACAGCGGCGGAGTTCCAAAACATGGAGCTGATGTCGCCGCCCGCCGCGTTGCCCGCGAATCCGGAGCCTTGGAAGTAAGTAGACTGCTCACGGATGGCAAAGCTTCCTGCATTTGCTTGCTCCGCAACGCCAAGGCCAGCCAAAAGAGCGGCGGCGCTCACGCATGCCAGCCGGACGCAAATCGAATTTTCCATTCTTTCCCCCATCGCCGAGCGAGAGCGCATCCCCACGCGCGTCTCATTTTCGAATGCTCACTTAGCCATCTGATTCGAAGTCGTGACAATTGATACGCAGATACGCGATCAGGTTGCATCAGGCATGCAAAAAGAGAGGAGGGAGAGAGAAACAGGACAGGCGTGATTTACAAAAGCTCCAAGTTTACAATAGCATAAGGTGCACAAGAGAGGGATCAGGAAAGCGGTTTCTGCCCAGGGAGATGTGACCATTCGAGAGGCAGCCTGCTCTGCTGACAACCCTTTTGTATCGAACTGTGGCAGAGCCGCCACGCACACACATCAACCTACGCTCGCACTTCCTCAGCGGCGCGGCCAAAGCAGATATCTGAGAATCGCGCGCCTTAAATTTCGCGCGAAGCCGCCTCCCGTTCGTAGACCCAGATCGCGGCTGGCGGAAGGTTCAGCCATACGCGGGTGAAGCGCCAAGCTTTCAAACGAAGCGCCCTGACCACGCGTGGCGGCACCGGGCTCGTCTGGCGGTAGGTGAATTGGACGAACATGCCGCCATCATCGAGGACATTGAGGCTGTTCTTCATGACGAGATAGATGAGCTTCTTCGAGAAAAGGCGCATCGGCAGTGTGGAGACGATAGCGCCGACGTTTTCGCCATTGCGCTCCCTCCAAAGCTTGGCAAGGTTTTGCGCCGGGCCAATGAGCACATCCACATCAGGAAACCGCCGCCTCAGGTGGCCACCAAGGTGAGCATCAATCTCTATCAAGGTCAGCTGCTTCGGTTCGACGCCATTTCGAATAAGCTGGCTGGTAATCGCACCCGTCCCGGCGCCGAGCTCAATGACATGGGAGTCGATCCGGTTGCCCAAGACCTTCGTCATCGCGCGTCCGACAAAAGGACTGGACGGGAACAGGCTACAAACCTGAAGCGGGTTCTTTAATGATTGCTGCCAGAAGAGGACAGGCCCCTGCGCCACGCGCGGTAGATCAGATAATTCGATCAGCTTATTCATGAAAGGTGACAATCCCTTGCGCCGCTTGGCGCGTGACAGCTATCCTTTACCATCTGTCTAAGATGGCAGTTGCAT
>CAVRSS010000114.1:0-85336 GCA_963723755.1 uncultured Alphaproteobacteria bacterium
AGCCGTGTTCGAGACCGAGTAATTCATGTTGGCGATACCACCTTCGTAGATCAGGTCTACGATCAGTTTCACCTCATGGACGCACTCGAAATAGGCCATTTCGGGCGCATATCCGGCCTCAACCAACGTCTCGTAGCCGGCGCGCATCAACTCGACGAGGCCGCCGCACAGAACGCTCTGCTCGCCGAACAAGTCGGTCTCGCACTCTTCCTTGAAGCTGGTCTCGATAATGCCTGCACGGCCGCCGCCGATGGCGCTAGCATAGGAGAGACAAAGTTCGTGCGCGTTGCCGCTCGCGTCTTTGGCGACAGCGATAAGGCAGGGCACGCCCGCGCCTTTCTGATACTCGCCGCGCACCGTGTGTCCCGGCCCTTTCGGCGCAACCATGCCGACATCCAGATCGGCGCGCGGCTCGATGAGATTGAAATGGATGTTGAGCCCATGTGCGAAGAACAGCGCAGCGCCTTCGCGGAGGTTATCGTGAAGATGCTCGCGGTAGATGTCGGCCTGCAACTCGTCCGGCGTCAGCATCATGACCACATCGGCCCATTTCGCCGCCTCGGCCACTTCCAAGACGCGGATTTTCTGGGCTTCCGCTTTCTTGGCGGAGTTCGATCCCTTGCGCAGAGCGACGGCGACCTCCGCAACGCCTGAATTGCGAAGGTTCAGCGCATGGGCATGTCCCTGGCTGCCATAGCCGATGATGGCGACTTTCTTGCCCTTGATCAGATTGATGTCGGCATCGCGATCGTAATAAACGCGCATGGAGATTCCCTTCTTCAGAGTTTCTTTAGATCAACGCGCCTTTAAGCGGAAACGATCAAAGGCGGAAAAGTTGATCTGTTCTAAAGTGCTAGAGCAGCTTATCGCGTCCAAACGGACGCGGGCTGCTCTGGTGGACAATCAGAGCGGCGTTGGTGCTGATGCGCGAAAGCGCGATACGCTCTGAAATTTGCAATTCGGCTTAAGCAGCTATGCCCGCAAGGTCAACGGAAATAGACGTGCCGCAGGACCTTTGCCCAGGACCGCCATGCTTATTGCAAGTCTCGCGTATCTTCAGAACTTTCGCCTCCGCACCCGCGAAAACGATCACATCGCGTCTGGCCCACGGCCGATGGCTGCGACACCCGTCCGCGCAGCTTCCACGAGCCCCAGCGGCTTCATGAGTGCGATGAAGTTCTCGATCTTCGAAACCCGGCCCGTGATCTCGAAGACGAAGTGATCCGTTGTCGCATCAACGACCGATGCGCGGAACGCCTCTGCGAGCCTGAGGCTCTCGACGCGCTTCTCGCCCTTGCCCGCCACCTTCACGAGCGCGAGTTCGCGCTCGATCGGGTCGCCCTTCACCGTCAGGTCGGTCACCCCGTGAACGGGAACGAGCCGGCCAAGCTGGCTCTTGATCTGATCGATGATCTCCACCGGGCCATTCGTGACAATCGTGATGCGCAATTCATTCGCCTCATGGCTGACCTCGGTCACGGTCAGACTGTCGATATTGTATCCGCGCCCTGCGAACAGGCCGATCACGCGCGCCAGAACGCCTGGCTCATTATCAACCAGCACCGCAATCGTGTGCCTTTCAATCCGCGCCTGTGGCTCCCCCGACGGCATCGCCGAACCCCACTCGATCTTGTTCATCGCTTGCACCCTTAGCCCCGATCATCGCGGCTGCGACGATCGGTAAACCGATCCGTCAAACCATCATCTTGCCGGCGTCGGAGACCTCGAACGAGATGTCCTCGTTCGCGGAACTCATCGCCGAAAATCATGCTGTTGTGAGCTTCACCCGACGGGATCATCGGGAAACAATTCGCGAGCTTGGAAACGCGGCAATCGAAGATCACCGGCTTCGGGGTCTCGATCATCTGGATGATGAGATCGTCAAGCTCTTCCGGCTTCTCCGCGCGCAAGCCGACGCCATGGAAGGCCTCCGCGAGTTTTACAAAGTCCGGCAGTGCCTCCGCATAAGAATGGGAGTAGCGCCCGCCATGAAGCAACTCCTGCCATTGCCGCACCATACCCATATATTCATTATTCAGGATGAAGATCTTGATGGGCAAGTCATACTGCGCCGCCGTCGACATCTCCTGGCAGGTCATCATCACCGAAGACTTGCCGGCAATGTCGATGACGAGGCTCTCGGGATGCGCAACTTGCACGCCGACAGCGGCCGGCAGGCCATAGCCCATGGTGCCAAGGCCGCCGCTCGTCATCCAGCGATTCGGCTCGTCGAAATGGTAGTATTGGGCCGCCCACATCTGATGCTGGCCGACCTCTGTCGTGATGTAGGTGTCGCGATTTTTCGTCAGCTCGTACAGCCGCTGGATCGCGTATTGCGGCATGATCACGTCGTCGCGGTTCTTGTACTTGAGGCAATCGCGTTCGCGCCAGCCGTTGATCTGCGCCCACCAGGCTTTGATCGCCTTCTTGTCGACCTGCGGCGAGCGCGCACGCCACACGCGCAGCATTTCTTCGAGCACGTAACCGCAATCGCCGATGATCGGGATGTCGGCCCGCACGTTTTTCGAAATCTGCGAGGGGTCGATGTCGATATGGATCTTCTTCGACCCTGGCGAGAAGGCGTTCAGCCGGCCCGTGATGCGATCGTCGAAGCGCGCGCCGACGCAAATCATCACGTCGCAGCCATGCATGGCGAGGTTCGCCTCGTAGGTCCCGTGCATGCCCAGCATTCCGAGAAACTGCTGCGACGACGCCGGATAGGCGCCGAGGCCCATCAGGGTCGACGTGATGGGGAACCCGGTCAGATCCACGAACTCGCGCAGGAGCCGCGAGGCATTCGGCCCCGCATTGATGACGCCGCCACCCGTGTAAAAAATTGGCCGCTTGGCATTTGCGATCAGGTCGACCGCCTCCCGGATAGCCTGGGGGTTGCCTTTCACCTGCGGGCGATACGTCTTATGAACGACCTTGCTGGGGGCGATATAGGGCCCCTTGCTAAACTGGACGTCCTTGGGAATGTCGATAACGACCGGCCCTGGCCGCCCGTTCTGAGCGACGAAAAACGCCTCATGCATGATGCGCGCAAGGTCGTTTATGTCTTTCACGAGGTAATTGTGCTTCGTGCAGGGACGCGTGATGCCGACGGTGTCGCATTCCTGGAAGGCGTCGGAACCAATGAGCGCTGTCGAAACCTGCCCCGTGATGCAAACGACCGGGATCGAATCCATCAGCGCATCGGCAAGCCCCGTCACCGCGTTCGTCGCGCCGGGACCGGAGGTGACGAGCACCACACCCACCTTGCCGCTGGACCGGGCATAGCCTTCCGCCGCGTGGACCGCGCCCTGCTCGTGGCGGACGAGGAAGTGCTTGACGGCGGTTTGCTTGAAAATCTCATCGTAAATCGGAAGAACAGCGCCGCCGGGATATCCGAAAATGTGCTCCACGCCCTGATCGGCGAGGGCTTGCAAGACGATCTCGGCGCCTGTCATCGCGCGTGCCATGGCGAACTCCCAAGAAATTGCGGCCCCAACCGGCCGCGTCACCAATGGGCATTTGCGGTACGCCCCTAACGCGGCGAGGTCAACATCTTTTGAAGAAATATTGTCGCATCTCGTTTTGTTCTTTCGTTTTCTTTCTCTAGATGCCTTCCCCACGTTTTAAAATTGCTGTTTATCCAACTTATCTGTCGCTTGGCATAATTGCGCGTGTTTGTCCTGGCGCGCTCGGCAGCCTCTTCGAAGGCGATTTCGCCTCGTGAGTAGGCGAGGAGCGGCGGCAGCCCCACGGCGCGCATGGCAGGCAGCGCGGGATCGAGCCCGAGCGCCGCGACCGCCCGCGCTTCCTCGATCGCGCCTTCCGCCAGCATCGCATCAAATCGCGCGTCGCAACGGCGGTAAAGCTCGGCGCGGTCCACGCTCATCACGAGAGGGAAAGCTCGGGCGAGCGGCAGGAGCGGCGGCTGCTTCGTGGCCTGCCATTCGGCAAGCGGACGGCCCGTGGCTTCGAGCACTTCGAGCGCGCGAACGATGCGCTGCGGATCGGTGGGGCGAAGACGCGCGGCGGTCAGCGGATCGCGGCGCGCAAGCTCGGCGTGCAGCGCTTCAGGCGGCTCCGTCTGCGCGAGAAGCCGGAAGCGGGCGCGAATCTCATCCGGAATGTCGGGAATGTCCGACAGCCCTTCCGTCAGCGCCTTGAAGTAAAGCCCCGTCCCCCCGACGATAATCGGCGGCCGCCCTTCCCTCCCCGCATCGTCAAGCGCCGCCCTCACATCCGCGAGCCAAAGCGCGGCGGAATAAGGCTCGCGCGCGGGCCGAAATCCATAAAGCCGGTGCGGCGCGCTCGCCTCGTCGGCGGGCGTGGGCCGGTTCGTGATGATGCGCAGTTCGGCATAGACCTGCATCGAGTTGGCGTTGATAACGACGCCGCCAAACTCCTGTGCAAGTTCAAGCGCAAGCGCCGACTTCCCGCTCGCCGTCGGCCCGCAGATCAGCACCGCCTTTGTGTCTATACCCGTTTCTTCCATCTCAGCTTTGCCTTCGCCGCCCCCCGTTGTATGATGCGAACATATTTATTTAAGCATTGCGGGGCGGATCGTGGACTTTTTGCAGCGCGTTTGGCAAGCCATCCCCGGCGGAGACATGCCTGGAAAGGTTGGGTTCATCCCAGCTGTCCTCTTCGGCATCATGGCGTTCATTGCCTTTGCAGCGTGGCTTTGGCGGAAACTTCGCCGCAGCAAGCCAGTAGAGCGCGACGCGGAAGACTGTGAACACCTCGATCGCGACACGGAAGACAGCGATCGCCTCAAGCACGAGGCGGAATACAGCCGGCGCCTCAAGCGCATCGCGGAAATTTTGATCGGGCGCGCCAGGACGCAAAGTGCCTTTTTGCCGGGCGGCGATCAGCCTGGCGCGAAGCAAGCAGAAGCTCTCATTGAACAAGATATCAGAGCGGGCATTTCTACCTTGGCGCGGGTAGGAAAAATAGAAGCCGCGGAGGCCGCAGAGCGCGGCGATACAAAAGCGGCGGACGATGCAATTGCGGCCACAATCACGAAAATCGACCCGGAATGGTTGGGAGCCACGAAGGAGGAGGCAGCGCTTTACCGGCAGCGCGGCGGTCTCGCCTACACGGATGACACGCAGGCCGCTCTTCGCTTCTATGCAGAAGCTGCCGAACTCGATCCCGAGCATATCGAGGGGCTCTTTTCTCTCGCACAATTGCAAATCCGTGCAGGTTATCGCCCCGCCTCCACACAAAATTTGAAGCGTCTGATCGCGCTTGAAAACCGGATCGAGGATGAACAGCAACGCCATTGTGCCCATTCTCTCGGGGAAGACGTTGAAGCCACACTGGGAGACCGCAACGCCGCATCAGGCCGGTTTGAGCGCGCTCAAACCCTCGTTGATGACCTGATCCAGCGCGATCCACACAACGCCGAAGAGCAGCGGGATCTCTCCGAGAGCTACGATCGGGTCGGCGATATCAGCGCCGCCCGCGCAGACCGCGACGGGGCGCTGAATGCCTATACGGATGGGCTTGAGATCGCCAAGAAGCTCGCGGCCCGCGATCCGAACAACGCCGAATGGCAGCGCGATCTCTCCGTCAGCTACAATCTGATAGGCGATATCAGCGCCGCCCGCGGAGACCACGAGGGCGCGCTGAAAGCCTATTCGGATGGGCTTGAGATTGCCAGGACGCTCGCGGACCGCGATCCAAACAATGCCGAATGGCAGTGCGATCTCTCCGTGAGCTATGATCGCGTCGGCGATATCAGCGCCGCCCTTGGAGACTACGACGGCGCGCTGAAAGCCTATTCGGCCGGGCTTGAGATTGACAAGCAGCTCGCGGCCCGCGAGCCAAACAACGCCGAATGGCAGCGCGATCTCTCCGTGAGCTATATCAGAATCGGCGACATCAGCGCCGCCCGAGGCGACCGCGACGCAGCCCTCAAAGCCTTCAACAACGGACTCTACATTGCAAAGCTGCTCGCCGCGCGCGACCCCAACAATGCCGAACGGCAGCGCGATCTCTCCATCAGCTATGAGCGCGTCGGCGACATCAGCGCCGACGGGGGCGACCGCGACGGTGCGCTCAAGGCCTTCAACGACGGACTTGACATTCGAAAGCTGCTCGCTGCGCGCGACCCCAACAATGTGGGCTGGCAGACGGACCTCGTGGTGAGCGCGTGGAAGCTTGCCGACGCAGGGGCGAAGGATAAGCGCCAGCATCTGGCGAGCGGGCTGGCGATATTGAAGCGGCTTGGTGCGGAAGGGAAGCTGACGGCGGATCAGAAGGAGTGGATCTGGGATTTCGAGGAAGCCATGCACAAGCCGGAAAAGGCCGAGCCTCACCGCTAAGCGAAGCGTGGGTTCATCCCGGAAGGGCAGAGCCCTATCCGGGATCGTCTCGCACTGAGGCGCCCGCTATTTTGCGATCCCGGATAGGTCGCAAGTGACCTTCCGGGATGACAAATGTGGAAGTGATAAACACTTCGTTGCCGCGCCCGTGCTTTAATACCGGGTTGGTTAACAAGAGCGTACCGTATTTATTTCCGGTCACCACTGTACTTAACAAGCAGTTTATTCCTGCCGCAATTTCTTCCCGCCGAGCCTGATTCCGGGCCGGAAATAAATCCGATAGACCGTTCAAAACAAATGACTATTCTCGACCTATGACCTCCCATTAAATAGAACTAAATGCTGGAATTTTCCCCTTTACTGGGACGAGCAAAAGTCCGTTAAATATATTTCTGCTTCGCGAATTAACGCTCCCATGCGCCGGCCTGCCGCCCAAGCAGACCTGCCCGCCCCCAGCTCCACGGTGGGTGTCCCCCGAAAGTTCCCTGCAAATACGGGGGATTTCGCTAAGGCCGCCTCCGTTAACGTCCCGAAAAAGCGCATTCTCGTAAAATACCTCAAATGGGGCAGGAGGCGCTGACAGTGACAGGAAAAGATTGGAACGGATTTGTACCTGCCGTGCGGCGCATACAAAAACCGGGTCCAGCAACCTCCTTTTTGGCCACAAACTCTGGTCACCCTCATCACCCTGGAAAGGCGAAGCCGTATCCGGGATCGCACAAAAACAAGTGCTTGAATGTGTTACGATCCCGGCTCGCGCTTCGCTTGGCCGGAGGACGAAGCGCGAGCGCTTTGCTTGGCGGAGGACGAAGCGCGGAGCGCTTCGCTTGGGCGGGAGGACGGGTGCCGGTCAGATCAGGTGCGAAACGAGGCCGTCGGCCAGCTTGGGCTCGAACCAGGTGGACTTGGGCGGCATCACCTCGCCCGCATCCGCCACCGCCATCAGGTCCGCCATCGAGGTAGGGTGCAAGGCGAAGGCCACCGCCATCTCGCCGCTAGTCCACGCGCCGCTCCAACTCCGCGAGGCCGCGGATGCCGCCCACGAAATCAATGCGCTTGTCGCGCCGGTGATCGGCGATGCCGAGAATGGGGCCGATGAGGTCGTCCTGAAGCAGGCTCACATCCAGGCGCTTCACCGGATCGTGCTGCGGGATCAGCTTCGGCTTGACGGTGAGCCGGTACCACTGGCGCCCCAGGTACATGCCGAATTCGCCCGCTTTGCCCGGCTTGCACTGACCCGCCACCTTTTCCACGGTGAAGGCGTTGCGCAATTTTGCCAGGAACTGCTCCGGGCTGTTGCCGTGGAGGTCCTTGACCACGCGGTTGTAGTCGAGGATCTGCATCTGGTTGTCGGGAAAGATCACCGACAGGAAATAGTTGTAGGCCTCGTCCCCCGTGTGGCGCGGGTTGGCGGCCTTGCGCGCCGCGGCCACGCGCGAGGCGGCGGCGGAGCGGTGGTGGCCGTCCGCGATGTAGAGGCAATCCATGGCGTCGAAAGTGCGGCCGATGAGGTCGAGCTTCGCCGCGCCGCGCACCACCCACAGGGAGTGGCGCACGCCGGTGTCGGCGACGATGTCGATCTCGGGCGCCGCCGCGGTCGCCTTGGCCACCAGTTCATCGATTGCGGCATTGTGCTTATAGGTGAGGAACACCGGCCCGGTCTGGGCGCTGAGCGCATCCACCTGGCGCACGCGATCGTCCTCCTTGTCGGGGCGGGTGAACTCGTGCTTGCGGATGCGGTTGGTGTCGTAGTCGGCCACCTGGCGGCGGCGACGAGGCCCGTCTGCTCGTGATCGCCCATGATCAGCCGGTAGAGGTAGTAGCAGGGCGCGCTGTCCTGCTTCAGCACGCCCTCGCCGAGCATGCGGCACGAAATTTTCCTTGCCCTTGGCGTAGACCTCCGCGCTGTAAGGATCGGTGCCGGGGGGCAGATCGATCTCGGGCTTGGAGATGTGCAGGAAGCTCCAGGGCTTGCCGGCGGCGCGTTCGCGGGCTTCGTTGTGTCGAGGACGTCATAGGGCGGCGCGGCCACTTCGGCGGCTTTTTCGGGAAGGGGGCGCAGGCCCGGGAAGGGGCGGATCAGCGGCATCGGGCAGGTTCCTGGTTGTAAGGCTTTAAGGCAGGTATTAGAACCGGAGCCCCGCCGGGTCAAACGAAACCACCTTTCCCTGGGCCGCCGTTCGCTGCCAAAACCAATCCAGTAATTCCAGCATAGCTTCATGAAAGAGACGGAGATGCCCCACCGACTGCCGTCAACACCGGCCGAAAGTTCTCCGACATATCCACTCCGGAACTCCGCGATGAGATGGATATTCTGACGGCGAAGCTATCCGGGAGTTGCCATTATCTCCGTGACGATGCCGCGACGGATATGGCCGAAATGGATTTTACCGACATCTGTTATTGGGTCCACAAATGTACTCATCCTGTTACGCACTGCGAGAAAGGCGAACGGAGTAGCGATCTGCTGATGACCGATCAGTCGGCGATCGGATTGCCAGAAGGTTTCGAAACAAAGCAGTCTCTAACACTCGGAGCTGCTGGCGACATCCTGCAAGCCGACGGCCTCGATCAGTCGAAAGACATCCTCTTTGAGAATATTGCCGACCTGTTGTTCGATCAGGATGTTGCCTACGCCAATCTTGAATCTCCGATAACCACTCAGCCCCTGATAAAGGAAGTGATCGGTGACCGCGAGCCGCCAACGGAATGCTGCTCAAGAGCCCAATTTGACGTCTTGAAGGGACATAAGGGCAGAGTCTTCGATGTGTTGAATACGTCGAATAACCATGCCTTTGATATGGGCGTTGAAGGTCTTGATACGACCTTGGGCGTATTTGCCGAGGAAGGCATTCTGGAAACCGGCACAAACAGAACAGCACAACAGAGCAGCCAAGGAAGAATTCTCGTCAAGGACGGCATAAAGCTTGGCTTTGTCTCCTCAACATTCGGGCTCAATGGCCGTCCTGTGCCTCCGGAGGAGGCGTACCGGATTAACGTGTCAAAGCTCCTCTCGAAACATGTCGACCCAGAACTTGGAGGTCTTAAGCAGCAGGTCGATTGGTGCAAACGCGAGGGATGCGATTTTATTATTGCTTCGCTGCATTGGGGCTTCGAGTTTGAATTTTTTCCACGCAGGCGGCAGGTTAAAGCGGCCCGCGAACTGGTTGAATACGGCGCCGATGCGATCTTATGCCATCACCCCCATGTCATACAGCCGGTTGAATATTACCGTCCCCACCGAGATCTCTGCGCGCGTGGCTGTCATCGCCTATTCTCTGGGAAGTCTTACCTGGGGTTTCACAGCTCCGCATATCGTGTTGAGCCTTCTCTTGAACCTTAAACTGGCCAAAGGATCTTTGCAGGGTCAGGAACAAACATACATCGAGAAAGCGTGCGTTACGCCGATTTTTCGGAGTGCCGTCAATAATGCCGAAGGCGTTGAAACTCGTCTGGAGAAGCTTGCCGATCACCTGGATGGCCGCAGCACAAGACACAGCGCAGATTACATTGCTAAAATAGACGCCTACGCGCGTCTGGTTCTAGCAGGCTGCTGAAAAAGCCTGAAAACGTGGCTTCATCCTTCGACAAGCTCAGGATGAGGTCTAGACAGGCTCAGGATGAGGCCGAGTGCTTTCAATGGTTTAAACCTCATGGTGAGCTTGTCGAACCCCTCATGGTGAGCTTGTCGAACACCTCATGGTGAGCTTGTCGGACACCTCATGGTGAGCTTGTCCAACCCCTCATGGTGAGCTCGTCGAACCCCTCATGGTGAGCTTGTCGGACACCTCATGGTGAGCTTGTCGGACACCTCATGGTGAGCTTGTCGAACACCTCATGGTGAGCTTGTCGAACACCTCATGGTGAGCTTGTCGAACCATGGGCAACATCGTTTTCAGCACCCTGCTAGACAGAAATATGTAGTTCGGGGGAACGGCGTTCCTTTGTCCCAGCGAAAAAGTTTTTGGCCTGGCAGTTCCAGCGCTGTCTGCGCGCGGCGCCGCCGGGTTTCCGCTTGGGGCGGGCACGGCCTCCTTGCCCGTGGCTTGCAATCCCATGAGCGACGGACCATGCTCCATTTTGCTGGCGCGCTGCCGCCCTCTGCGCTACTCGAGCGCAAGGTCATCACCAAATTCAAGCTTGTCATGGAAATCGCGATTACCATTACCGCCATCCCTTCGCAGGACAAGTTGCTGCTCGATGTCGCTGCGGCGCTGCAACGCGAGTTGAACGGGCGCTAGCGTTCCGCTGGCTGGGCCAAGGCGAGGCCATGGATTTGATCCTTCCTTCGCCTGAGGGCGCGCCGGAAACATCGCAGCCTGCCGACCTTGGCGGGGCGGAGCTGGCTCATATCAAGGAGATGGTTGCCAGCGCCGCCGGGGACCGGCCCGTACATTGGTGCGTGCAGCCTGCGGAGGGGCGCAAGAAACGCATGCTCATCGCCGACATGGACTCCACCACCATCGGCCAGGAAAGCATCGACGAGATGGCGGAGCTGAAAGGCATCCGGCCTGAGATCGCGGCAATGACAGAGCGGTCCATGCGCGGGGACCTTGAGTTCAAGTCCGGCTTGCGCGAGCGCATGCGGCTGCTTCGGGGAATAACGGAGGCCGATTTGCAGTGGGTGCTGCAGCGTCTCACGCTCAATCCGGGCGCGCGCACCCTGGTGCAGACAATGAAGGCGCGCGGCGCGCATACGGTGCTGGTTTCGGGCGGCTTCACCTTTTTCACAAGCGCCGTCGCCGAGCGAGCCGGATTTGCAGCGAACAAGGGCAATGTCCTCTTTATGGGACGATGGCCGCCTTGCGGGCGTCGCGGAGCCTATTCAAGGACGGCAAGCCAAGCTTGCCGCCTTGAATGTAGAGGCCGCCGCGCATGGAATTTTGCCCGCTGAGGTGATCGCGGTGGGCGACGGCGCGAACGACCTCGCCATGCTGAAGGCGGCTGGGCTCAGCGTTGCCTATCGGGCAAAGCCCATCGTCGCCGCCGAAGCCGATGCGCAAGTGCGCCACACCGACCTTACTGCACTTCTCTATTTCCAGGGCTACACACGCGCCGAGTTTGCCTGACTTTTCAAACTCAAGCAGCCATTACTTCGCCGGCGAGGAAGCGGCGCCGGCTTGATCAAGTTGATTCATCCGAAGGACCCCCAGTTCCTGAAGCCTGTAGGGTTCAGCCTGCCGCTCGCTGGTTATCGCCCTCTTCTTAGGCGCTTTCCCATGCCCGTTATCGTCTTCGCCATAGAAGAATTCATAAGCTGCGTAGAGGCCCGCGCCAATCGCGATGAAAATCAGACCCTGCCTTACCGGCGCCTTCGCGATCGTCGTTTTGGCAGCGTTATAGGCAATTCCAGCAAGTCGTTGTGAGGTCCTCTCGCCGATAAGACCCGAGGACTCCTCCACCAAATATTTAGAGATGTCCTGCTCCGCGATACCCGACAACCCTTGTCCAGCCCTCTTGAGTTGCCAACTCCCCTGACTGACCACGCCGGCAACACCTTCCCTCTGAGCATGTGTGAACTGAGGCCAATATGAGGTATTGGAAGGCGGCTGAGCCGGTGGATTGTTCTTTGAAGTGTCGTTCGCTGAAACAGGCGGCTGACCAATCTGATTGTAGCCAGCAATGCCATTGTTTCCGGGGAACGGCGAAACCGGCTTCCTCACCTCAGGCGCAATTGGGCTGTTGTTACCGAAAATGGACGCGTAAGGCGGCGCAACCGGGTGCAAAGGCTTATCCAGGCTCCAGGGCGAAGGCTTGGCCGGATTCGCTCCCAGGGTACTGAATGGCGATTCGAACGTATTGGGTTTCGCCGGGCTCGCCGGTGGAGGCAGGTTCAAGTCGGAACTCTTCCCGCCAAGAAGGTTATTGTCCGGCAGTTTGAGCGCATCCGTGGAGGAGGCGGGCGCGGGGGTCACGATAAATGTCGATCCCTGCTCATTGTATTTCTTTAGCGCTTCCGTAAACGAAAACGCCGGCTGCTCTTTGAGCTTCAGGCGCTTTTCGATGCAAAGGCTGATGTCATCGTCTTTGCCCTGCGACTGCAAAATCTTCGCAGCGAGGGACCCCGCGCAGGACACGGGCGGACTTGCGTCAGCGTTGAAGGAGAGCGGCTTATCAGGCGCCGCGAAGGGAGACGGGGAGTTGGCCCAGGATGGCAAGCCAGTATTCTGGGCGAGCGCCGAGGTAAGTACGCAAAATGGGACCGCTAATAGGGCTGCAAAAACAACCTTTGTCTGCATCGTGGTGACCCAAAGCATATAATTAGCATACATTTTAGGGCGCGGAGCCGAAGTTGCCAAGTGAGAAGAATACTTAGCAAGCTGCTCCCTGTCCCCATTCGATCATCTGCGGCATGGAAAGAAGGGTTTCAGAGTAAGCTGCCGCCGTTCCATCGTCGCCATATGCGGCGAGGTCGATGCCATAGGTCCGAAACCGCGTCGCCACCGGCGCGTACATGGCATCGGCGATGGTGAAGGCGCCGAACAGGAAGGGGCCGTTGGCCTCAAAGCCGTGGCGGCTTTCGCGCCAGACGGCAGTGATGCGGGAGATGTCCGTCTGCGCCTGATCGGACGGGATGTGGCCCTCGATACGGGCGTGGAAGTCCATCGGAAACTCCTTCCGAAGCGCGTGGAAGCCGGAATGCATCTCCGCCGAGACCGAACGCGCAACCGCCCGGGCTTTCGCGTCTTCGGGCCAGAGGGACGCCTCCGGGGCAATTTCGGCGAGATATTCGCAGATGGCGAAACTATCCCAGATCGTGAAACTGCCTTTCCTCAAAACCGGCACGCGTGCCGAAGGCGAATGGCGCGCGATCTGCCCTGCCGTATCCGGCTGCCTCAACCGGACCTGCACCTCGTGAAACGGAACTTTTGCAACCTTGGCCGCCAGCCAGGGCCTGAACTCCATGAGGACCAGGCTTTATCGCCGATAACGAGGACCGTCTCTTCCTGCATGAGATACTCCCACAACTGCGCTAAAGGTCGACTATGAAGCATCAAACGTGACCGAAAGGCAAAAGCAACTCTCAACTTAGGTACCTTGCCCCGGACTGATTGATTGGTTAAGACTGCGCCATCATTTCTGCAGCGAGGGCGCTTCCCGTGAATATTTGCATGATTGGGGCCGGATATGTCGGACTTGTATCCGCCGCCTGTTTCTCCGATTTCGGCTGGAATGTTACTTGCGTCGAGAAGGATGCCCGCAAGGTCGAGCAATTGAACGCCGGCGAGATCCCCATTTACGAGCCGGGGCTTGATGTCCTCGTCGAGAAAAACGTGCGCGCCGGCCGGCTGCATTTCACAACAGACCTTGCTGCCGTTGCCCGCGCGGCCGACCTGATCTTCCTTGCCGTTGGCACGCCGATGCGCCGCGGCGACGGTTACGCCGACCTCTCTTACGTCTACCAGGCGGTCGAGGAGATCGCGCCGCATCTGTCGGGCTTCAAGGTTATCACGACGAAATCGACGGTGCCGGTCGGCACGAGCCGCGAAATCGAGCGGCGCATGAGGCGGATTAGGCCCGACGCCGATTTCGCGGTTTGCTCCAACCCCGAGTTTTTGCGGGAAGGCTCGGCGATCCAGGATTTCACCCACCCCGATCGCGTCCTCGTCGGCGTCGACGATCCGAGGGCGCGCGAGATCATGGACCGCCTCTACGAGCCGCTCCGCCTTCGCAATGCCCCCGTCATGTTCGTCAGCCGCGAGAGCGCCGAGCTCGCGAAATATGCCGCGAACGCTTTCCTCGCCCTCAAGATCAGCTTCATCAATGAGATCTCCGACCTTTGCGAGGAGGTTGGCGCGAATGTCCAGCAGGTGGCGAGCGCCATAGGCTGCGACCGCCGGATCGGCGACAAGTTCCTGCATCCGGGGCCGGGATATGGCGGCTCCTGCTTCCCGAAGGATGTCTCGGCGCTAGCCCGAACGGCGCGCGAGGCGCGCTCGCCGCTGACACTCATCGAGCAGGTGGAAAAGGTCAACAACGAGCGCAAAATCGCGATGGCGCACAAGGTCATTCGCGCGGCGGGCGGCAATGTGGCGGGCAAGACCATCGCGGTCTTTGGCGTCACCTTTAAGCAGAACACCGACGACATGCGCGACGCGCCCAGCCTTGTGATCGTGCCGATGCTGCAGGAGCGTGGCGCGACCGTTCGCGTCTACGATCCGCAAGGGCGCAGACAGGCGGAGCCGTTGCTGCCGCACGTCGTCTGGTGCGCGAGCGTTCTTGATGCCGCTGAAGGCGCCGACGCCGCCGTTGTTCTCACAGAATGGAACGAGTTCCGCGCGGTAAGCCTGCCCGCGCTTGGCGCCAATATGCGAGGGAACGTGCTTGTGGACCTCCGCAACATTTATCGGCCAGAACATGCCCGGCAGGCGGGGCTGACTTATGCAGCATCGGCCGCCCGAGCAAGGCAAAGGAAGGCGAGACGGCTGAAGCGGCGGAATCATAGATCGATGCTGAGATTGCACCAACCGTCAGAGCGTTCGACGCTAGGTTCGATCATGTCACACGCCGGTCTACAATGCTTTGAACAAGTTTTTTTACTGAGTTGAGGAGCGGATCGCATGGGGCTTAGTGTACGGCGCGTCGCCAAGACCGTCCTCGCATCGATCGTAGCACTGGCGATTTTCCAAAGCGCGGCGACGGCCGATCCTGGCGATGGATCCGTACTCCCCTTCCCGCCAGCCCCTTCGGCGAGCGTGGCCGAGCCGACGATTGCAGGACTCCATCCACCATCGGCGCGTCGAGGAAAGCCATCTGCCGAAGGACGCGCCCAACATTCTCATCATCCTCTTGGATGACGTGGGCTTTGGGCTCCCAGACACCTATGGCGGCCCGGTCCATACGCCGACGCTGTCGCGCATCGCCAACGAGGGCATCAGTTACAACACTTTCCACACGACATCGATTTGTTCGCCGACGCGGGCGGCTCTGCTCACGGGCCGCAATCATCAGCGCGTCGGGTCCGGAACGATCGCCGAGCGCGCCGTGGACTGGGACGGCTATACGGGCGTGATCCCGAGAACCTCGGCGACGCTCGCCAAAGTGCTCGGCGAATATGGTTACAAGACCGCCGCCTTCGGCAAATGGCACAACACGCCCGCGACCGAGACCACGGCCATGGGGCCGTTCACGCGTTGGCCGACCGGCGAGGGCGTCGGCTTCGACTATTTCTATGGCTTTCTGGCGGGCGAGACATCGCAATGGGAGCCCCGGCTCTATGAGAACTTCAATCCCATCGAGCCGCCCCACGACCCGAAATATCATTTGAGCGAAGACCTTGCCGGCAAGGCGATCACCTGGATGAAACGCCATCGCGCCTTTTCGCCCGATAAGCCGTTCTTCATGTATTGGGCGCCGGGCGCGGCGCATGGGCCGCACCACATTTTCAAGGAGTGGGCCGACAAATACAAAGGGCGCTTCGATGACGGCTGGGATGAACTGCGCGAGCGCGTCTTCAAGCGCCAAAAGGAGCTGGGCTGGATTCCGCCGGATGCCAAACTGACGCCGCGCCCGGAGAGCATGGCCGGTTGGGACAGCATCCCGGAGGCGCAGCGGCCCTTCCAGCGGCGGCTGATGGAAGTCTTCGCCGGCTTCACCGAGCATGTGGACGCTCAGGTCGGCAAATTGATCGACGGCCTCGACGAACTCGGCGTGAAAGACAACACCCTCGTCTTCTACATCTGGGGCGACAACGGTTCGAGCGCCGAAGGCCAGAAGGGCACGATCAGCGAACTCTTGGCCCAGAACGGCATTCCCAGCACGCTCGATCAGCATCTCAAGGCGCTCGATAGCCTCGGGGGGCTTGACGCGCTCGGCGGCCCGAAAGTGGATAACATGTATCATGCCGGCTGGGCCTGGGCTGGGGATACGCCTTTCCAATATACAAAGTTGATCGCCTCGCATTTCGGCGGCACGCGCAACCCGATGGCCGTTTCCTGGCCCGCGCGTATCAAGCCGGACAAGACGCCGAGGTCGCAGTTCCACCATGTGAACGACATCGTGCCGACGATCTACGAGATCCTCGACATCAAACCGCCGAAGGTGGTCGACGGCTTCGAGCAGGACCCCATCGACGGGGTCAGCATGGCCTATACCTTCGCCGACGCCCACGCGGCGACGCACAAGCACACGCAATATTTCGACAACAACGGCAGCCGTGGGATTTATCACGACGGCTGGTACGCCTGCACATTCGGGCCGCTCGTCCCCTGGGACACAGCCGGCTCCGGCGCGAAGCTGAAGGACTGGGATTCGGCCAAGGACGTCTGGGAGCTGTATGACCTCACGAAGGACTTCTCGCAGGGTGAAAATCTCGCCGAGAAAGAGCCTGCAGCGCTTGGCCAAGATGAAGGACCTGTTTCTGGCCGAAGCCCAAAAAAACAAGGTGTTCCCGATTGGCGCTGGCATCTGGCTTCGCCTTCATCCCGAGGATCGCATCTCCACGCCCTATAAGAGCTGGCGGTTCGACGCGACCACGACAAGAATGCCGGAGTTCGCGGCGCCGGGACTTGGCCGTGAGAGCAACCATGTCACGATTGACGCCGATTTCGGCGACCATGCGTCGGGAGTTCTCTACGCGCTTGGCGGCGCGAGCGGCGGACTTACGCTCTACATGGACGATGGGCAACTCGTTTACGAATACAACATGATGATTATCGAGCGTTACGTCGGGCGGTCGAAAGAGAAGCTTGCCGCCGGCAAACACAAGATCGAGGTGGACACCACCATCGCAAAGCCGGGCGCGGCCGCGGCGATCGTGTTGAAGGTCGATGGCGCCGAGGTGGGGCAACTGGATGTGAAACGCACCGTGGCTGGGGCCTTCACCGCCAGCGAAACATTGGATGTCGGCGTCGATCTCGGCTCGCCGGTCTCGCTCGATTATTTCGACAGGCGGCCCTTCGCGTTCGACGGGAAAATCAACAGCGTCACGGTTGACCTGAAATAGACGCAGGAGCGGCATCGACGTCGGCATTGGTCACGGGCGCGCTTCGCATCTATCGTAATTGAGCGCGCACCTCCCATGCTTGTGTGCAATCTTTGCCCTTAATGGTAAGTCCGGTCTCGGAGGTTCAGCTGCCCAGATTTGCTCACATTGAAAATTTCGGCTTGCGACCCGGCAAAATCCTGGCGGGAAGGTAACCCTCGCGATCCAAATCACGAATTAATGGATCGTTAAGCCGTTATCGGTAACTTTTAATAAAGTACCGTGCAGGGCAGCGCGGTTGTAAGGTTCGCGGGGCGTTGAGTGAGGGAGTTGCGTGCGAGTGAGGGCGTACGGCTGGCCGGCCGTCTCGGAGCGGTCTCTGCGGGTCACGTTCGCTTCCTCGCATCATGCGCATATAGCCTCGCACGCATGGCATTGGGAAGCATCCTCAAGGTGCTTTGGCGTGCTATTTGCGGCGCCTTCAACTGGCTCATCACCAAATCCGCCGAAGCGCGGCGCAATGCGCACAAACCCCTTTTGCGCCTCATACCGTGGCTGCTGGTAGCCGTCGCCTGGATCGGGATCACACTCGCAAGCGTCATCGCCTATTACGCCAGTGTTCTCCCTAGTCCGAAACAGGCCCGGCAGGCGATGATGCTGCGGCTGCCCCCGAGCCTGACGATCCTGGCTCGCGGCGGCGAGTTCATCGGCGAACGCGGCATGCAGCGCGCCTACGTTCCCTACAAGGATATTCCGCCGGTGCTGATCAAAGCGGTGCTGACGACGGAAGACCGGCGCTTCTTCTATCACTTCGGCCTCGATCCTTTGGGCCTTCTGCGCGCGGCCGGACGGAATTGGCGCTCAGGCGAGGTGGTCCAGGGCGGCTCGACGATCACGCAGCAGCTCGTGAAAAACCTCTTTCTTAAACCTGAGCGGACCTGGAGCCGTAAAGCCGAGGAATTCATTCTCGCGCTTTGGCTCGAAAGCTGCTTCACGAAGCAGGAGATCCTCGAACTTTACTTCAATCGCGTCTATTTCGGCGGCGGCAATTATGGGATCGCCGCAGCAACGCATTCCTATTTCGCGAAAACGCCGAAGGACCTGACGCTTGCCGAGGCCGCGCTTCTTGCCGGGCTCATCAAAGCGCCATCCTATTTCTCGCCGACCGCCAACATGGATCGCTCGCGGTCCCGCGCGCGCGAAATCCTTCGCATCCTTGCCGAAACCGATCAGATCGACATCAACCAGTATGCGGAAGCGCTCGCTCATCCAGCCCAGCTCCAGTCGCCCAGCTCGAAGTCGGGTTTTGGTTTCGTCGATGATTGGGTGGTGGAGGTAGCGCCGATGCTGGCCGCCGAAACCGACCGCAACCTGATCGTCGAGACAACCATCGATGCCGGCCTTCAGCTTGCGGCGCGCACAGCGGTTGAAGATGTCATGCACGCGAAGGGCGGGAAGGCCCGTGCCACCGAGGCGGCCGTTCTGTTGCTCTCGCCCGATGGCGCAATCAGGGCAATGGTCGGTGGCCGAAATCACGCCGACAGCCAGTTCAATCGGGCGGTTCGGGCGATGCGGCAGCCGGGTTCCGCTTTTAAGCCCTTCATCTATCTCGCCGCGATCGAGGCCGGCTTCACACCCGAAACACAAATCGAGGACAGCCCCATCGAGACGGAGGGCTGGAAGCCAACGAATTTCGGCGGCACCTATCGCGGCAAGGTCACGCTCCGAACGGCGCTCACCCATTCCAGCAATGTCGCCGCCGTCCGGTTGATGCATGCCGTCGGCTCCGACCGTGTCGTGGAGGTCGCGAACCGGCTCGGCGTTCGCTCCACCCGCAATGTCGGCCCGACGCTCGCGCTCGGGACATCGGAAACGACGCTTCTCGAAATGACCTCAGCCTTCGCCGTCTTCGCCAATGGCGGGCTCGCCGTCGAACCGAGGGTGGTCGAGCGGATCAGGGACGATCAGGGACACATTCTGTTCGAACGGGCGAAGGAGGAGCCTTCGCGCATCGTGAGCGCGCGCGACATCAGCGCCATGAACGACATGCTGAACGCCGTCGTGGCTGGCGGGACGGGTCACGGCGCTTCCCTCGACTTCTACCCTGCGGGCGGCAAAACCGGAACGACCCAAAGCTTCAAGGATGCCTGGTTCATCGGCTACACGGCGCAGTGGGTTGGCGGCGTCTGGATGGGAAATGACAATGCGAGCCCGATGCGCAGCGTCACGGGCGGGTCGCTTCCGGCTGAGATCTGGAAGGAGGTCATGCAGAAAGCCCAAGAAGGATTGTTGGCGCAGCCGCTTCCCGGCACAACGATGGATGCGGAGCTGGCCAAGAAGGCCGCCGAAGCCCTCGGGTTCGCCACCCTTCCGACGCGCAACCCCTTCAGAAGGCGCGAACTCTCCGACGCGGGAAAAGATCAAGAAAGGCTGGCCGGCGGCAGCGGGCCAAAGGCCACCGCGCGCACCCTAAGGAAGCCGGAGAAGAAGGGGTAGTGCTGGCTTAAAAGTCAGCCCCTGGACGAGGATCGAGAACAGCACCACGATGTAAGTGATAGGAAGGATAATATCTTTCTGAGGGCCGGCAGACAGCGAGAGCGCCATGGCTATGGAAAGGCCGCCGCGTAAACCTCCCCATGTCAGAAGCGCGATCGTTCCCTTCTGTCCGTGATTGAGCAGCCCCATCAGCCCATTGGAATCCCCACGCTGATGAGGCGCCCGATAAGAACAGCACCGATTGCAAGGATTCCGAGGATGACGTGCGGGGTTGCCACGCTGATGATAACGATCTCCAGCCCGATCAGGATGAACAGAACGGCGTTGAGCACCTCGTCGACCAACTCCCAAAAGACATCAAGCCTCTCCCGGGTTTGCTCGGACATCCCGAAATTCCGGCCATGATTGCCGACGATCAGCCCCGCGGTGACCATGAATATCGGAGCCGAGACATGAAGCAGCTCTTCAGCGGCTGCGTACCCTCCCGTCGCAAGCGCGAGCGTGAGAAGGACCTCCACTTTATAGTCCTCGACGGAGCACAGCAGCTTGTATGTGATCCAGCCGCAAAGGAGGCCGAATGCCACCCCGCCAACCGCCTCTTGCAGGAAAAGCCCCGCTGCATCTGTGATTTTCAGCTCTCCCCCGCCGTTCGCAAGTTCGAGAATTGTGAAGAACATGACGACGCCGACACCGTCGTTGAACAGGCTCTCAGCGCCGATCCGCGTGTAGGTTTGTTTGAGATTTCCTGAATTCTTTCAAGATCGCCAGCACCGCAATCGGGTCGGTTGGCGATATGAGTGCGCCAAACAACAACGCATAGAGATAGGGCAGCTGCAGGCCAACGAGCCGGGAAGCCTGCCAAACCAGCGTTCCGACGATGAGGGTGGCGGCGATGACACCGATGGTCGCAAGAATGGCAACCGACCAACGAACACTCTTAAGCTCTTCCAGGTTGATATGCATCGCCCCCGCGAACAACAGGAACGACAACATGCCGTGAAGAAGGACATCCGAAAAATTAATGTTTGCGATAACCAAGCCAACGCTCTCGAAGATTCGCAATGCCGGTCCGGCTCAGGACAATCGTGACGAGCGAGACCGCGAAGGAGAACGCCATCAATGCTATGGTTTGGGGAAGCTTGAAGTACCGGTAATTGATATAAGCCCCTATCGCGCTGAGCGTGACAACGGCGGCGATGATCTGGAATGGCGTCATGAGGTGATTTGGGAACCTGGGCCGGAAGGGTGTATTGGACGACAGGGTTCTGTTAGCAAATCGGACGCGCTAGCTGAAAGCAAATTCGTGGCAGACTGCTGCTGTCATGCGACGCCATAATTCTTGTTCCTGACCTCGAGATAAAAACACCCCGTCTTCAGCATCCTGGAACGACAACTTGTAGATTGTCGCGTCTTGCTCGCGAAGGGAGTTGTTCGCGAAATTCCCCTTCACTCGTTGGCGAAATATAAAACAGTCTGCTGGCGACCGCGTCTGATGCCAATCGCCAGAGCATTCAGCCCCCCATCGTCCGATGGAACTCACCAAGCCGCGGCGACTGTGGTTTACAACTGGTCAAAAAGAGTTTCCGCTTAGTAAATTGGCACGGTAAGTAAGCACTTAATGCGAGCCGCCAAAGGTCGCGACGCCTTCGCCCAAGGCCGTCTGTGGTTCAGAATAATTATTTATATAGTTACTTATGGCGGTTTTGCGAAACGAACCCAATTTGGTTAACCGACTGTACCCCTCATAGGATTGTGCCCAGGCTTGGAAAACTCCACTTGGCGCGGGTCGTCTGACCGCGATAGGCGATGGGCGGTCTCCGATACAATAACGAGGAGATCAATGTTGCGAGAACAGATCGCGCAGTTTGCACAATGTTGTGGTGATGTCGAAGCGCTGCTCGGGCAGAGGCTCTCCGGCAATGATGCGCGTCAGCGCCGCCGACGGATCGGTTTCGCCGGTCAGCAGCACATCGGCACCCCGCTTCTTCATGTGCCGGACGAAACCGTCGCCCGCGCTGCCCGCCACCACGATTTCCACGCCGTCGAGCGGATGAGGGCCGTCGTCGCGGAAGTAATGCGTCAACTGATCGTTGCGTAAGCTCGATGTGCGCCGGGGGCGGCAATGGCGCTCCGGCCTTTCCGGGCTGCAGATCGTAAAGCAGCCAGAATCGGGCCTTGCCTGCGTGCCCGCTCACGGTTTGCCAATCCTTGGTAGCGATTGCGATCTTCATGAAGTCCCTCATCCCGGCACGACTATAGGATAGCATATAGCTTCAGCGTTGCGGGACTTCGAAACGGCATATCCGCGAGGCTAGCGCTATCGAAGCCTGAGAAGATTACGAAGCGCGAGCAGGAACAGCAAGATGAAGCCGATGCTCACGAACGCCTGAACCAGCGACATGGAAGCGACGCTGGGCGGCAGGACCGGCGTTCCGCCAAACTCCACGCTGTAAAGGCAGCCGAGAGTCCGCCTTGCGTTGACGGCGTCATTCCAATCCACCTTCAGGAAGGCGTTCCGGAAGGCGAGATAAAGCGCCTCGGAAATGGGATCGGAGGAGCCAACAGCGCATTTCGTCCAGGACGGGCCGGAGCCGAGAGCGAAGAAATAAACCGAGAACAGCAAAATCGAGGAGAGCCAGAGCAGGAAGGGCCGGATCAGCGAACGCCCGAAATCCGAGACGCCGCCATAAACCCAGCCGAACCAGAAACGCGCCGCCCCTCGCCCCAAAGGATTGTCGAGCCAGAACCGCCGGCAGCTTATCTCCTGCGCGAAGTACTCCTGCTCTCGCGCCAGGTCCTGCGCCTCGAAGGCGAGCTTCTTGAGGCGACGATATTTCAGCGACGCGTCCGGGTCTGAGCTGACCCTCATGACTTTGAAGAAACGCCTCGGATCGGAAACGCCCGCATCCTTCAGTTTGGGGAAGCGCTTTACCGGATCTGCGACAACCATGTTGTCGAGCCGGGGCGGCTCCAGAAAGCTCGCTTCGAGAAAGTTCGGTACCGCCTTGAAGTCCGCGTTGGCAAGCACGACAACGACCTTGCTTTGAAAGCCGGAGAAGTCGGCATTTGCCTTGAAGCGAGCGCCATCAAAGGAGACCGGCGCGTCGAAGTGCGCCTCCCTGAGAATGGCATCGCCTTCGAACTGGCATTCCTTGAAGCTGGAGGCTTTGCCCAAGTGTCAGGCCGGAAAAGTCGGCTCCGTTCAAGAAGCGGCAGCGATCCCAGGCCGCGCCCTGGGCAAAATGAGCCGAGCTGAAAATCGATGCGCCGCCGAAATCCGTGTCCGAGAAATCGGTATTCCCGGTGAATCGGGCGTCATGGAAGTTCGCTTCCATGGCGAATTTTGCGCCCTTGAAGCGCGACGCCCCCTCGACCCGCATGTCGGTAAAAAGCGCGATGCTGTCAAAGCGCGCTTCGCGGAACGAGGCGTCATTCCAGAACTGGCTGCGCTCGAACTGGCATTCGCCTTTGAAGCCCGTTTCGGCGAAACGGGCCTCGCCTGTGAATTGGGCTTCCTTGAAGGCCGCGGTGCCAAGAACTGGCAGGCATGGAAGCCTGCGGGCGCCGAGAACACGGCGCCTTCGAAAACAGTGTCCGCCGTGAAGCGGGTCTCGTCGAAGCGCGCCGTGCCTGCAAATTGCGCCTTCGAAAAATCGGCGCTCCCGATCATGACCGAGGAGCGAAAATCGGCCTTTCCCATGAAGCGCGCCCGCTGGAACCTCACGCTGTGGGTCAACGGCCCATTTTTCTCCTTGAGAAACTCGGCGCGCTCGAAATCGGCGACGCCTTCGAAGACCGCGTCGTCAAAAACGGCCTGGCCTGAAAACTTTGCCCCCTGAACGTATGAATCCGCGCGAAACTGCGCATGGCTGAAGTTCACGGGGAGCTGGAATTCGGCGCCCGCGAACGAAACCGGGCGATCGAAAACCGCGCCGGAAAGATTGACCGAGCCCGGAAAGATGAAGCCTTCGAAGTCGATTTCGTCCTCGAAATGCTCATTCGAGAAATCGGCGTTCGCGACTTTGAGCCAAAGCCGCGTTTCATCGCTGTCGGCCTCGCCGTACCAGTTCAGGGCAAATGCGCCCGCGTCCTGGAAGTTGGCCCTCGACTTCAGAATCTGCGAAGCCCAATCGTTCCAGGCATCGCGTCCCATCTCATGGAGCGCCCGCGTTTCCTGCCCGTTCATGCGGCCTAAGTCCCTCTAGCTTGCCGTATGCATTAACCGATCACCCCGCCGTCATCCCGGAAAGGCGACGCTTCATCCGGGATCGCAATATGTTGAGACGCTTACATCTTAACGATCCCGGCTCGCCTTCGCTTGGCCGGGCTGCTCTATGGCGCCAGCCTCGTTCGAACGCCTCCTCTATTGATGGCGATAACGGCAATTTAGGCGCAGATCGGGCTTTGCTCACGATTTTCCTTTTGAAGACCTGTGAAAAACTATGCTTACGCTTGCCCACTGATAAACAAACCGAAACAGGACGGGTCATGGTCGAGTGGATCACGGTTCTCATCGTCTGCCAGCTGGCGGGCGAAGCGTTTGTGGCGTACACGCATGTGCCGATACCGGGACCGGTCTGCGGCATGGCGCTGCTTTTCGGCGTGCTGGTCTGGAATGGCCGGGTTCCCGACGACCTTGGCAAAACAGCCGACGGCCTCCTCTCAAACCTGTCGCTGCTTTTCGTGCCCGCCGGCGCCGGGGTGATGTTGCATTTCAAGCTGCTGGCGGGCGATTGGCTTCCACTTAGCGCGGCCCTTATCGTCAGCACGCTTCTGACCATCGCCGTTACGGCATGGCTGATGGCTCGCCTTGCAAGAAAGCCTTCGCGGACATTTGAGGAACAGAGTCGTGACTGATCTCCGAGATATCTGGGCCTATCTGGCGGCAAGCCCGCTTCTGCATCTGGCCCTCACTCTCGTCGCCTATCGTGCGGGTTACCTCCTCTATCGGCGGCAGAAGTTCAATCCGCTGTTCAATCCAGTCCTGATCGCGGTCGTGATTGTCGTCTCGATCCTGCTTGCGACGGGCACGAGCTACCAAACCTATTTCAAGGGTGCGCAGTTCGTGCATTTTCTGCTCGGCCCGGCGACCGTGGCTCTGGCCGTTCCCCTTTACCGGCAAGTTGAGAGGGTGAGGCGGTCGGGCCTCGCGATCCTGGTGAGCCTCCTGGCCGGTTCGCTCACCGCCGCGCTAAGCGCGATCGGTATCGTCTGGCTTCTCGGCGGGGGCGGGACTCCATCGCTTCCATCGCGCCGAAATCGGTAACCGCGCCCGTCGCCATGGGCATCGCCGAGCAGCTCGGCGGCTTGCCCTCGCTCACAGCGGTGCTTGTCATCCTAACGGGCATCCTCGGCGCGATGCTCGGTCCGCCGCTCCTGAACAGGCTCGGCATCACGGATTGGTCCGCGCGGGGCTTCGCCATGGGCGTGGCGTCTCACGGCATCGGCACCGCGCGGGCGCTTCAGGTCAACGAGATTGCAGGCGCCTTTGCGGGCCTTGGCATGGGGCTGAATGCGCTCGCGACTTCGATCCTGGTCCCGGCGCTTTGGCATCTTTGTTCGGCGGACGATAGGGAGGGAGCCCTAGTCCACGAATTCAGTTCTATGATGAGGAGGATGCGCGCCTGAAGGCTTTCCTCCCCCGCTTCAATCGGCACCGGGGCTCCTGCCGCTGAGAAAGTGGCGGAACGCGGAGCGTAGACCGGCACCGTGGCGCCCTCCTCCACCATGGAGAGGATGGAACCAAGCTTCAGCCCAGCCGCGCTTGCATAGACGCCAGCTTTCGCGATCGCGTTCTCCACCGCTTTTTTCCGGGCTTCCGCGAGATATGTCTCCGGGTCCGAAACCGAGAAGTTTGGCCCGCTGATCTGATTCGAACCTGCCGCCACGGCCCTGGTCAGGATGTCTCCCACCTTGTCCAGATCGCGCACGGTAACCGTGACCGTATTCGACGCGCGGTAGGTCACGACCTGATGCTTGTCCGTGCCCTCCGACCGGTATTGCGGATAGACCGAGAAATTCGAGGTTTTCAGGTCCTTCTTTTCGATTGCGGCGCCTTCCAGCTCCGAGATGACCTTCGCCGTTGCCGCATTGTAGCGCGTAACGGCGTTTTGCGCATTTCCATCCTCCGTGCTGACGCCGATACTGATCGAAGCCGTATCGGGCTTGGCCTGAATGCTTCCCATCCCGGTGACCTGGATGGTAGGAATTTTCGGAGTGGGTTGATTCTGCATCTGTGCGTACGCGTCGCTGGATAAAATGAAGAGAAAGGCCAAAGCCTTCGCAAGGATGTCTTTTCTCATTGTGAGTTTCTCGCTAAGTATTGCAATCTCTAAAACGTCATGAACTGCTTCGGCACAATGGCGGCGTTCGCGTTAACGATTGGTTCCCGATTTCGGGCGTGTAGCTCAATGGTCAGAGCCGACGGCTCATAACCGTCTGGTTGTAGGTTCGAGTCCTACCGCGCCCACCAACTACCTAATTTTTAAGGGTAATGCCAGCATTTAGCGCATTGAAATCATTGAATTTCAACCTTCTGAAGCCCCGCAACCGCTGATTTGCAAAGCCTCAACGCCTGGGGGTAATGATAGGGATATCAAATTCCGGTACCCCCTATGGCACTCACAAATTCCGAGATACGATCCACAACACCGCGCGAGCGTCCCTTAAAAATTTCCGATGGCGGCGGCTTGCATCTCCTCATAACCCCGAATGGCTCCCGGCTGTGTGGCTCGCGCATAACCTGATGGCGTCGAAGGGCGGCGGGGACTCCAAGTTTATTATTCCGCTAAGGCCGGAACGCTGTCAGGCTCCCTCAGGCTATCGGCAGGGTCTCTCAACCTGATGAGGCTTCACCGGCTCGCTCCATCTTGATGGGCGGGTTTTCGAGATTATCATTCCAGCGAAGCAGGGCGCGCTCGTGAGCGCAGTGAACCCAAAGGCGCAAGCCCGATGACGGCGAAGCCGACCGCAGCTTAATCAGGCTGACCCGCTCAAAATTGCGCTGGCTTTACCGTCCTTCCAACCGTGGCATTTTTTGCATCAGGAAGGCAGCAGGTTCCATAACGCATCTCTTGCTAATACTCAAGCTCAAGCTGGAGACGCATCTAAGCAGGCATTTGCGGCTTAGCCAAGAAGCCATCTGACGCCTCCTGCCCCTTTTGCATTTGCCCTCCTTGCGAGAATTGATACAACTTAAAATAGCACCTTAAAGGACAACGCTAGATGATTTCAGCGGGCTAAGTTTGTCTCACACATCTTACCTTCTACGCCGCAACTACTGAACGGAGGCAAGCCTAACGCCCTGCGCAGTTCAAAGTGGCACCGCTTTTTCAATCTTCAATCTACATTTACAACGGTACACAATGACACCAGAAGCATTAGAAGCCCTTAGCAAGCAAGGAATTCTTCTCTGGCCCTCGATCAGCCCCGAGCATATCTTCCAACTTGCTCAAAAACTGTCACCCCAAAAAACACAGTACGATTTGGTAAGGCTTGGTCCCCGATATGATGGCGGTTATCTAGTCCCGGATGATTTAGATGGCATCACCGCATGTTTCTCTCCTGGCGTGTCAAATTATGCTTATTTCGAAGACGACCTGGCCAAAAAGTATGGAATTCGGTCTTATCAAGCCGATTATTCGGTGAGCGGCCCACCAGAAGGTTTTTCTCCTCTTTCTTTTATGAAAAAGTTCATTGGTGCCCACAATGATAAAATTTACATGACGCTAGAAAATTGGGTGAAGAGTTGTTGGGAATACGATCTTCCAGGTGATTTTATATTACAAATGGATATTGAAGGCGGCGAATATGCATCTCTTCTTGCTACACCTGATATTATACTTAAGAGATTTCGAATAATTGTTTTAGAAATGCATGCTCTTCGGAGCTGGATGCACGCACCATTTTATCTAATTGCTAACGCATTGGTGGATAAGCTTCGCCAACATTTCGTCGTCGTTCACAATCATCCCAACAACCATGGCGCGATTGTTAATATCAATGGATTCGATATTCCTGAGCTGATAGAAGTAACCATGCTTAGGAAAGATCGCTGTAAGTCCATTCAGAATTGTACGGAATTTCCACACCATCTTGACGCGCCATGCGCCAGCCACCTTCCCGAAACTATCCTGCCAACGGGGTTTCGATAAGCCAAATAGGCGGTTTGTACTGTTGGCCAAAAGTAAAGTGGAGCGGTCGCGCCATTTTTGCTAAATAAGGTGGAGCGAAAGGTGGCGCCAATGTTCCTAAGGAGCTTTGCGAACGCCACTTCTGACCGAAGATCAAGCCGCTGCGATATTTTGACCGCCAAGACCGCTCTCAACCCTTCGCAGATAATCGCGAGCAAAACGAAGAAGTGATGCCGTCTATCGTTCGCGACTCCTTTGAAACTCGGTGAGGATTGCCGCCTGATAGCTTTGGATAACGCGTTTTCGTGGGATTCATTGGGGGTATTGGTTCCAATCACCTCAGTAATTTGACGAATGCTTGCAAATACTTAGCCTTCGGTCGTGAATCCTACCGCGCCCACCACACTCCACAACATCCGGCGAAGAGCAGCGCTTTTTGTCCAAGGAGCGATGTCCAACCTGTTCTTCAGCGCAAGCAAGATCAGGAGGCCTCCTTCAACAGGAGGGGAGTTCATGTCAGCGGCCTTCAACGTTTGCCGTTCAAGAAGCCAGCGTCCCCATTGTTGGGGCAATCATGGCGTAAGATCGGCTATGACCTGAATGGCAGGAACTGATGAGAACTTCTTCCAATGCAATGTTTGTGGTTTGCGCACTGGAGTTCCCTCGGGTTGCAGCCGTGGAGAATCCAGGCTTCTGACCGGGGCTCTCGAATTCTGCTGACACTTTGGTTTGGTTGAGCGGGCTGAGGTCTTCACTCGTGGCAAGCCCCGCTAATCTTTCGTTCGCGTGTTCTTGTGCAGCCACTCATTCAGGTGATCGAAGTCGAATTTTCCGGCCTCGTAAAGATGCGATATAGCATCCAGCATTTCATCACCTTCAGCCGTTAGCTGCGCACCATTGATCACAAGAAAAGTGTAGGTCGCAGCGAAGGCTGTGCGTTTGTTGCCATCGATGAAGGGATGATTTTGAGAAAGGCTTTCCCACAAGGCGGCCGCCTCTTCAAGAAGGTCGGCGTAGTAGCCGGTTTGCGGACGAAAAAGGGCCACTTCCAACAATCCCCGGTCTCTGATACCGGCGATGCCACCATAGCGGCCTATTTGATCTTCATGGATGGCAAGGACTTCACAGACGGTCAAATAATCCGTCATTCAGCCAGCTTTTTGTACAGCGGCGCAAACTTCTCGTGGCTTGCCTGATAAACACTCATCACGTGGGCGCGCGGCCTGCCAGACTTACGCTTTTCCAAGAGATCGGCCAACGCCTCGTCAACCAGCGCTTGAAGCTGCCGCCCTTCGCTTTGAGCAAGGCTGCGCAAGGCAGCCAGAATTTCCGCGTTGACCTGGGTTGCGAATTTCTCGCGGGCCTGAGCCTTCATAACGCACCTCCACGCCTCTTTTCAGCTTATCATGATGGATCATGAAACATCAAGAAAATGCGAAAGTTCCGATACCGGGGCGGCTCCAAGAGATAAACCGAGGCAAGCCTGCTAAAAGATAGCATCGCGAGGCTGCACCTTAACCACCTATTATCGGATAGCGGGCGGAGTTCCTCAGCACGTCTTTCTCATTGTCAGTTTCTCGCTAAGTGATGCACGGAGCACTGCGGCGGGGACGCCTGCAATATCTCAAGGCCCTTTGTAACATCGTTGGTGACTAACCGCTCCAAGCTCGCATTCGCAAACAATGCGGACTTTACGGCACCCACCGCCCATGATCCGTTTCAACTGGGCTTAGCTTCCCTGGCCGAAATCGCGCGCAAGCGCTCGCATCCAAGACGTTGCGCGAAAATGGACTCTGCGCCATGGTCTGCCGCTTGTAGCGGACAGCACCATGCAGCGGCTGCGGGGCGCCCGCATCGAGGGAAAATGGCAATCCGAAGAGCCGGACCCGCATTCTGGGACAGGCTTGCGCACGAGATCGAAGGCAACGCCGCAAGCGACCTCTTCACGAGGGGCCGCTACGCCACCGATGCGTCCATGTACCAGTGCTTCCCGGCTGGCGTGGCTTGCCCCAAGACCGCGAACGATGTGGCCGTCATCGTCGAGATGGCCCGGGAAGAAGGCTTGCCAATTATCGCGCGCGGCGGCGGCACGTCGACCGCCGGACAGGCGCTGGGCGAAGGCATCGTCGTCGATTTTTCGAAGCACCTGACGGGGATCGTCGAGATCGACGCCGAAAACCGCAAATGCGCGGTTGAACCGGGATGCTCGCCCGCCGCTCTGGCAGCCGCGCTCGATGAGCACGCTCTTTTCTTTCCCGTTGAGATCGCTTCCGCCGCCCAGGCCACAATCGGCGGGATGCTCGGAAATAATTCGAGCGGCTTGCGCGCCATGCGCTACGGCTCGATGCGCGACACCATCATTTGCGCAGACGCTTTTCTTGCAGACGGTCAGCGCGTGATCTTTGGCCCGTTCGCCGAGGCCGAAAATCAGTCCCTCCCGGGGCGCGACCGTCTTCTCGACCTTCTGCATTTCGGCGAAGTCCATGAGAAAGCAATCGCAACCCACTGGCCGAAGCGCGCGCCGGGAACTCCGGAGCCTGAAGCTTATGACTTGCGCACCCTCCTCAGGTATTCGGAAGATCAGAATTTGGCTCGCCTGCTCGCCGGAGCCGAGGGCACGCTCGCAATCGCGACCAGGATCGAGTTGAAGCTTGCGAAAAAGCCGGAGAACCGGGCGCTCGGCGTGTGCCGCTTCGCCAATCTTGGCCGCGCGCTTCGGGCCGTTCCGAAAATTGCGCTTCTCAATCCTGCCGCCATCGAGCTTCTGGACAAAACCATGCTCTGCTTCATCGCGGAGCAGGCGAAGTCCGATATCCAGGCTGCGCGCCTCATGCGGGGCGAGCCCGAGGCTCTCCTGATCGTCGAGTTCGATGAAGACAATCCGGTCGACAATACGAGGCTCCTGAAATCGCTCGCCGATGTCGCCGCCGAAGCGGACAAAGGCAAGTTCAGCGTCATCGAAGTCATTGGCGAGAATGCGAGGGCTGCTCTGTGGCGCTTGCGCCGCGACGCGCGGGCGCTGGCGTGGACGATGCAATCGGCGGCGCAGCCCTTGTCATTTGTGGAGGACGCGGCCGTCCCGCTTCATCAGCTTGCCGTGTATGGCGCCGAGCTTGAGACGCTTCTGGCGCGTCACGGCGTCCGAACCGCAATCTATGGCCAGGCGGGACGGGGCTGCCTTCAGGTCCGTCCCATGCTCGATCTTCGCCACGTTCAGGACCGCAAGCGCATGCGCGCGCTTTTGGATGAGATGGCGGAGCTACTTCGCGCGCATGAGGGCGTTATGACGTCTGGCTATGGCCTCGGCCTTGCGCGGAGCGAGACACTCGAGCGCACGCTCAGGCCCGAAGCGATTGCCCTCTTCAAGGAGCTCAAGACGCAGCTCGATCCCGGCTTCCTCCTCAATCCTGGAAAAATCCTTCGCGCTCCGAATTTCGATGACGACGCGTTTCTTCGGGCAACGCTTGAAGAGAAACACAAAGCTGCTGCCACCGCCCTGACGTGGGGCGCCGGTCCCTCACCTGCGCCGGGTCATGCAAGCCGGTGCTCGGGCCTCGGCCATTGCCGCTCGGCGGAGCATCATTTCACCTGCCCATCCCACGCCGTCACCCGTGACGAACGCGACAGCCCGAGAGGACGCGCCAACGTAATGCGGCTCGCGCTCTCGGGCCAGCTTGGTGACGGCGCGCTCGCTTCCGCGCCGATGCTCGAAGCGATGAAGCTTTGCGTGTCCTGCAAGACGTGCACCGTCGCGTGCCCCTTCGGCGTCGACATCCCGAAATTGAAGGTGGAGGCGCTTGCATCGGCGAGGGCGCTTGGGCACTTTTCCAAGGCCGCCGATTTCTTCGCCCGGCTGCCGGAATACACAGACCGCGCGCGGGGGTGGCGCTTCGTTCTCGCGATGCGCGATCTTCTGCCGGGGCTGCCGCGCCTGAGCGAGCGCTACACCGGGCTGGCGGCGGACCGTCCCTGGCCAAGATGGTCGGGGCGGCGCTTCAAGGCTCCCCGGAAGGCAGAGCCTGGGCCTGCCGGTCTCGTCGCCATCTTCGCCGACACATTCAACCGCTCGTTCGAGCCTACGAACTTGCGCGCCGCGTCGCACGTCCTCAAGGCGGCAGGCTACGGCGTTGTCGCCTTCGCCGACGAGGACGAGCGGCCGCTCTGTTGCGGACGCACCTATTACGATGCGGGCTATATCGAGGAGGCGCGCCGGGAAGCCGAACGGATGACCAAGGCCGCCGCCTCCTTCGCTGACAAGGGCATCCCGGTGGTGGGCCTTGAACCCTCGTGCGTTCTCATGATGCGCGACGAATATGCGGCGCTTGGCTTCCCCGTTCCGAGTGCCCCGCCAATTCTCCTGTTCGAGGAATTTCTCGCTGCCCGCATGACGAGCGGCATTGACCCTCTCCCTTTGAAGGACATCGAAGCAGACCTCCTGCTGCATTCGCACTGTCACGAGCGCGCGCTCGGGCTTGAGCATGCGGCTGAGACGGCACTGAAACTGATCCCGCGTCTCGCGATCAGCAACGCCCCGCCCACCTGCTGCGGCTTGAACGGCATCATGGGCATGACGCCCGACACGCTCGAAGCCTCGCTCGCCATGGCGGAACTCTCGCTGTTTCCCTCGATCCGCAAGGCAGGCCGCGACGCGCTCGTGGCCGCGACGGCATACTCATGCCGCAAGCAGATCCACGACGGCCTCGGCCTCACCGCCCGTCACCCCGCCGCCTTGCTGGAGCTGGCGCTGAAGGGCGACGCAGAGATCGTCTCATGAAGACGCGCGAGGTTTCGGCGGGTAACAAGACTGTGGGCTAAATTGCAGTTTACTGCATGTCTGCTATATTCGTTGCATGAGAGCGCTTGCCAGAAGTCCGATGACCGCCGAAGAGTTTGCCGTGTGGGCGGAAGCGCGCCCCGAAAAGCATTGGGAGCTTTTCGACGGGGAGCCGGTCTTGCAGCAATCTCAGAACTGGGGTCATGCCCGGCATATCCGCAATTTGGCACGGTTGTTCGAAGACGATATTGCGGCCAACCGCCTCGATCTTTTCGTCGGGACACAAGGGCTTGTCGTTAAAGCCGGTCCGCACACCGCGTTCGAGCCGGACGTGGTCGTTTTCGCCGGGTTGATGGACGACCACGACATCATCGTGCCGAAGCCGGTGGTCGTGGTCGAGGTGCTGTCCAATTCGACGGCGCGCAAGGATCGCACGGTAAAGCTCGACGGCTATTTCGCGGTGTCCTCCATCAAGCATTATCTGATCGTGGATTGGGAAGAGCGCGAGATCACCCACCACCGCCATCAGTGCGCAGGATCAGCCAAGCCGGTTATGATCCGCGAAGGCAGTCTCATGCTCGATCCGCTTGGCTTGTCGCTCGACGTGACGAAACTTTTCCAGGACGGCTAATCCAGCCACTTCGCGAGGCTCGCAAGCTCGTCCGCATCGCGCCTGGAGGGAAGCGAGCGCCAGTTTTGCCGCGAGCGCATGCGAGCCAGCCTCCGTAAGTTCTTTCGCCTTATCGGGCGGGTTCGTTAAAATCCCGTGAAAATTGGGTTCGTTTCGTAGAACGGCCTATAAGTAAGTATAAAAGTATCTCTGCTGAAGTCCTGATTTTACGGCGCCGCCATGAGCACGTTTTCCAGAACATGAGCAAGTTTTTCAAAAGTTGCGTATTTTTGTTTCTGTTTGAAGTAAAGTTACGCGAATCGGGTGGTTAATTTTGACCGAAGGCTTTAGCCCGGAATGCGCGCTCCAGGCCGGGAGCTGCTATTCGCGTTGTTCGTTTGAGATTCTGCTGTAGAGGGTTTAACGGCTGTGGGTCGTTCCTTCCGCTTGGACCCATTTTCCTGTGGACTGTCTAATAGCCTCAGCGATTTTTCCCCGAACGGACTTGGCTCCGGCATCACTCAAATGGTTGTCGTCCGCATAGAAGAAGCTCCGTCCTGCGTAGTATCGAACGCCTTCTTCGTTGTAGAAAGGCAGGTCCATGTTCAGCACTTGAACATTAGCGAACTCATTTGCAACAGCACTTATTATTTGGTGAAGGGACGCGCGGACCGCATTTTTCGCATCCGGCATTATCTTTGGCAAACTACCTGTCGCATCGAAATGCCAAGTTGCGAACTCACGAAGGTTCTCCTTAGAACCGAGCCTCAGAACTGGAACCTGGGTGAATACGACCACCTTCGAAGCGTGTGGCGTTACCTCGCTAAGAAACGAGCGAATGCGCTTTTGAAAATCACTCGGGCTATCAGCGTACCGATCCCACCGATCGATCACCATTATCGCACTCGGTTTCCATTCCGCGATCCACTTTTTCCTTGCTAAGTCAAAGCTTTGGGCAAGCTGAATGGATTTGAAACCACCGTTGACGGTCGCTGAGAAGAATACCGGGGTGGCGTCTGCCGATAAGAACGCGACCGATATGCCGAGATTTTTGCATACGTCATCAATGACCTTTGAATACATAAGCGCATGTGAGCTGCCAAGAACAACGATGCGGGGTTGTCCTTCCCCCCAGCTGTGCACGATGCCTCCTGATGTCCAGACTTCCGACGGAAGAGTTTGATCAGGGGGGAATGCAACATCATGATATCTGTCCGATTCTACAAGTTCTTTACGGTTAAAGCTAGCCACAGAATACAGCCTGCCTGAAAAGGTAAGTTGATCGAAGATGTCATGCGGGTCAGCAACTATGTGACGTCCGGACAAAATCAGCGCTGTTGCAAAGCAGACAGAAAAACCTGTTGCTAGAATTCCAAGGCGGAAAGCACGCCAAGATGACCTTGTTCGGAGGGGCTGTTCAACAATCAGGTATGCGAGCGCTGCAACTGGGATGGACGCAGCTGCCGCACCTAAAACCCACGCCGCGTGCGAACTCCCCGTAAGGCGGGCGTACTCTCCAGCAATGACTATAAGTGGCCAATGCCAAAGATAAAGCGAATAGGATAACTTACCAGTCCGGACGAAAGCCGGCAATGCTAGCAAATTAGCAAGCCCACCTCCGCCGCTTGTGATCGATATGAGGACAGCGAAAGCACCAATCGTGGGAGCAAGGGCAATTATACCGGGGAAGTGATCCGCTTCTGACAAGAAGAATGCGGCAATAATCAAGAGGAGTCCGCTCCACCCTATTACTGAGCTTATGGGCGGCGATATGTATCGCCTCAAATAAGCGCGCCCCAGTTCGTGACTCACTGAAGATTGCGAAAACCGCTCCCAGCAAAAGTTCCCAGGCGCGTGTTGGAAGCCAATAAAAAGTTCCAACGGGATGCCAATAAGTACCATAGACGCTTAAGGTAAAGCTTGCAACCGTAAGCAATACCAAAAGAGTAAGCAACCTTTTAGTCCTGAAAAGCAGGAGAAAAATTGCCGGAAAAACAAGATAAAACTGCTCCTCGACTGCGAGTGACCAAGTATGGAGCAGGGGACTTGAATCGGATAAATTGCCCCAATAACCCCCAATATGTTGAAGAATATAGATATTTGATAGATTTATTACCGTCCAAATTCCGTGATCCGCTACCTTCGCGGCGTTAGATGGAAGCAGAACCACTTGCGCGAGGCAGATCGTAACTAGAACCATGAAAACTGCGTTCGGAAGCAACCTCTGAACTCGGCGCAGGTAGAACTCTTTAATTGAAAAATTCTTTGTTGAGGCGTCCCTCAGTATTATCGACGTGATGAGATAGCCCGATAGAACAAAGAAAACGTCCACTCCCGTGAACCCGCCAGGTAACGCTTTGGGCACAGCATGAAAAACAAGCACCCCTAGAATTGCGACCGCGCGGAGACCGTCTAAGGCTGGAACATAACTCGAAGCCACCGTAAGGGGTGCCTTCTTAGAAGTTTGGTCCGTTTCGAGCGTAGAATTCAAAAACCTGTTTTCTGTGAGGCTCATCGCAATCCCAACTTAAAAACATGTAGTGCTTACGCACCCGAAGCAATATTGACCTTTGCAATTGGCCACAAGTAAAGGAGGCAAACATCCTTTAGTAAGAACAACCTTGGTTGTGTCTATTATTTTTTACTACCGAAGAGTGTAAAAAGCGAAGCGAGCATGGCGCCTTGCTTACGTTAAACTATTCGACGCACGTTTAGAGGTAAACGTGTTTATTGAGAACCGAGAAAGGCAATTTAAAAGTGTTCTTCCACAACATTCCAAGAAGGGGCTAAAGGGTGCGTGCTAAGGTTGATTTCCGGAATCCGAGGCAGTGCGGGCATTGATGTCTCGCGCCTGATTTTCCGGAATTGCGACCCACTACAGACGTGAAGACACTATTATGCTTGATCCAGCTGCCTTAACGCTCGCCATCGCGGGAACATTTCAAGAGCGCTAATCCAGCCACTTCGCGAGGCTTTGAAGCTCATCCGCGTCGCGGGCGGGCTTGTCCCAGCGGATGCGATTGATGCGCGGGAAGCGCAGCGCCACGCCCGACTTGTGACGCGTCGAGCGGTGTACCGCGTCGAACGCCACCTCGAACACCAGCGTCTTCTCAACCTCTCTCACAGGCCCGAAGCGGTTTATCGTATGATGGCGCACCCATTTGTCGAGTTCGCGCAGTTCCTCGTCCGTGAAGCCGAAATAGGCCTTGCCGATGGGCGACAGCTCGCCATTGTACCAGAGGCCGAAGGTGTAATCCGAATAGAAGGATGAGCGCCGGCCCGTTCCGCGCTGGGCGTACATCACCACGGCGTCGACCAGCATCGGGTCGCGCTTCCATTTGTACCATTGGCCTTTGGGGCGGCCGGGGACGTAAGCGCTGTTGAGGCGCTTCAGCATCAGGCCCTCGATATGCGGCGAGGCCAGTTTCGCGGCTTCGGCTCGCAGCGCTTGCAGCTCGCCCGGATTTTTGAACGCAAGCGGCTGGGCAAGTTCGGCTCCCGGAGGCTGCGCAGCCTCGAACCAGCGCGCCATTTCCCCCTTCCGCTCGATCAGCGGGAGCGGGCGCAGGTCGCGCCCTTCGACCGCCAGCATATCGTAAAGAATGATGTGGCCCGGATATTTCGCCATGAGCTTCGGGTCGGGCGATTTGCGATTAAGCCGCTGTTGCAGATGGTTGAAGCTGGCGATCTCGTCGCCGGATTTGACGATGAGTTCGCCATCGAGCACCGCATGGAAATTCACCCGCGCCAGCACATCGGGAAACGCGCCGGAAATATCATCGCCGCTGCGGGAGAACACCGCCTTGCCGCTGGGCGTGGATACAATCTGCACGCGGATGCCGTCGATATTTCCATTCCGCAAGGAAGCCGTCCGGCGTGATGCCGGACAGATCCGCATCCTCCAGCGGATGCGCGAGCATGACGGGGTGGAACGTCACGGCATCCTTCGAGTCCGGCTTAGGCCCCCGCTTTTCCAGCCAGGCGAAGAGGTCGAGATAAGGCGGCTGCTGCGCGTGCCACACCTCTTCGATCTCACCGACGCTCACGCCGCCGAAATCGGCGAGCACGTGCTTTACCGATCGCGCCGACATGCCGATGCGAAGCGTGCTCGGTGCCAAGCTTCAGGAGCGCCCAGCGCTCCGGCGGAGTCATGTTGTCGAGAAGCAGCGCGAGATACTCGCGGATTTGCGGCTTGTCGCGCGTCTGGAACTCGTGAATGACCTCGTGCAGCGGCGGCAGCCGGTTCAGGATCAGGCCGTGCGGATCGCGCCGCCAGATATGCGCGACGGTCTCCGACATTTCGCCCACATAGTCGTAGGACAACGCCAGCAGAACCGGATCGACACGCTCGGCCACGAGGTCGCGCACCAGCGCCCGCTTGAACAGCTCGAAAGTGAGCGTGCCCGCGATAACGCCGACCGCGAAACCTCGATCCGGGTCGGGCGTGCGGCGCAGGTAATTCGTCAGGACCGCGGCTTTATCGAGATTGGAATGGGTGTAATAAAGCCGGTCGAGAAGCGCGGCAAAGGCTTGCATGTCAGGAATGTAGGAAATGCGTCCGCGGAAAAAAAGCGAAAGCCGCCGTGCCCGATTGTGCCGCTCCAGCGCTGATCGCAGGAACCCGTTGCGGCGCGACAAGTCCCTTGTTCTCGCTGAACGTCGCCCTTTAGGTGGCAACCCTATTGGCGCTGCTGAACCATTCGGGGCCTTGATATTTCCGACCCGGTTCTCGGCAGCTATGCCTATTAGATAGGTCGACCCGCAACATCTCCGCCGTAGTAGCACTAGTATAGCCCGAGACAAGTTCGCACTCTAAGAGCTGCGAGCGATCACAGCGAAATTGCCCCGGATAAGCTGCACCATATCAATAATTTTCTAGTAGCGCCTTATCCGCGGGAAATCTCGAGCTTGCAGCATATGGCGACAGAGGTGAATACAGAACCAAAACGTCTCTTGCGCATTCTCCATGAAACTGGAGTTGGAGAAAACGATGTCAGACAACAAAGTTGAATCTAAGCTTGACTATTGGCGCGACCTGTCCTGGGCCGCCATCATTTTCGGGGCACTGCTGGCGCTTTCGGTTTCGGTCATGCTGCACATTCTTGGTATAGGGATAGCGGCCACCTCGGTCGATACTGAGCAACGGTGCGTCCGACGCCCTTGCCACACTTGGGGGTGTCAGCGGCATCTGGAACCTTGCTTCTACCGCGGTAAGCCTTTTTATCGGTGGCTTCGTGGCGAGTATGCTCGCTCGCACTTTTACGAACGGCCGCGCGGCAATTTACGGGCTTGGGGTATGGGCAATCACAACGCTTGTGGCAACTGCGGTGATCGTTCCGACGCTCCTAAACGGTGCCGGGAATGCGATTAGTGCCGCGGGTACGGTGGCGGATCGTGCCGCGCAGGCTTTGGGCTCTGCCACCAATGAGGCGGCCAGCGGCGCCAAGCAGCTTTTGCCGAGCGGAATTGTTGACCGTGTGCGACGGACCTTGATCGGCAACAACACCGGCGAAGTCGATCAAAATGCGTTGCAGCAAATCACGACGCTCATTGGCCAGCGTGCCACAGGCGACTGGACACCGCAACAGCGGGCCCAATTGAACAATGCCGTATCAAAAGCGGCAAATATTTCGCCTGACGATGCGCGGCGGCGTGTTGATGAGGCTGAAAATACCATCAACAACGCGATACAGCAGACTTCGGATGCTGCGAGGCGTGCCGCAGAAGTCACAAAACAAGCCGCAGCAGTAGCTTCTTTCTGGGTCTTCGCTTCCATGCTGATCGGTGCCATCGCCGCCATATTCGGCGCGCGCTACGGCGAGCGTGACGAAAAGGATTTACCCGCATTCGTACGGCTTCGCTTTTCGGAAAGGACCAGCCGGTAAGCCGGAGGCAAGGTTGCAACGCAAGGCTTAGCGTGGTCGCCTGTTATGGGGACCTCTGCTTTGCCTCGCCGGCTCAAGCCTGCGGCGTGCCTGCTAGCCCGAACCGAGCCTTGATGTGCTCGAAGAGCTGATCGCGAACCGCGCGATAGGACTCCAAAATCTGTTCGCGGTTGCCCGCCACAGCGGAGGGATCGATTGTCGGCCAGTATTCTACATCGACCGCCATCGTGCGCGTGAATTCAAGCGCCTTGTGATGCGCCTCCGGAGCCAGCGTCACAATGAGGTCGAAAGTGGTGTCTTCCAGGTCCTCGATCGTCTGCGGCTGGTGGCGCGTCATGTCGATGCCGATTTCGTCCATGACCGCGATCGCGAAAGGGTCAGTCTCTCCCGGCCGAACGCCCGCCGACTGAACGTAAACGCGCTTACCGACGAGATAGCGCAGAATAGCAGCAGCCATCGGCGATCTTATTGCATTAAAATTACACGCGAAAAGAACGGCCTGCGGGAGGTCTGAAGATGGCTTCTCCAAGGACGCTTCGTGCGAGAAAGGGGTGAGGCCTATCGTGGTGGACCAGTCCGCAGTCACACTAAACGCTCTCGCTTCAATCAAACCATAGTCACCAAAGGGAAGAAACGTTAACAGCCTCTTACTCTATATAATGCCGGACGCACCTTGGTGAACGAAATCGGAACCTGCTTCTTCAATTCGGCGGCAGCGAAGAAGAAAACCCCGCCGCAAGGGCGGGGCTGCAATACTGGCTAGCCTGCAAGCCGTACTATTCGGCTTGGCAGGATGCTGAAAAAGCCTGAAAACGTGGCTTCATCCTTCGACAGGCTCAGGATGAGGCTTCGACAGGCTCAGGATGAGGCTTCGACGGGCTCAGGATGAGGTCGGGTGTTTTCAATGAGTTGATCCTCATGGTGAGCTAGTGTTCATCCTCATGGTGAGCTTGTCGAACCATGGGCAACATCGTTTTTCAGCAGCCTGTTAGTGGAAGCAGCCATGAATTGCGAGGCACCGGCGATACCGCCAGTTGCTCACAGGGTATTTGTGATGGCAGAAAGCGTGCCAGCGGAAGCAACGGCCTCTCCAGTGCTGCACCGGCGTTGCCAGGCTTGCCTGGGCAGCTGACACCCCCAGCTGAGTTTCGATGGCGGAAGCCGGGACGCCGCTTAGCGCAAGCGCCGCCGCCCCGAGCGCAAAGCCAAAGCATAATGCCGTTAATGAGCGCATGACAATTCTCCTCTTATTAACAATGCTCCCAAAGCACTGCGGGTCGATGATGAAAAGATGATGGCGGATACGGAGTAAATCTAAGGCACGCCTTGTGTCCACTCCGCATTGCAACCCTTGCGAACAAGGCGGGGACCGGCCCCTGTCGCATCAAGAAAGAGTCCCAATTGCATCCGGCCGTCGCGATGCTACTGCCCGGCGTGATCAAGTAAACACAACGCTAGAGCGCTAGACAGCACAACCCCGCCCAAGCATCATCGCAGGTACAGGTAAATGGCGGGGTAAATAATGCAGATTATCAACCAGCTGCTTCAATTTCTGAAGCAGGGGATCACAGCGATCTTCAATTTCATTCAAACGATATGGCAATGGTCCGTCACTCAAATCCTCGCCATACCATGGCAGCAGCTCGGCAGCCTGCCCTGGTGGAAGGTTGTTATTCTCGCCGTGACCGGAGCGGTCGTCGTTTATCTGCTCTATCGCGCGGCGCGTGAGCTTCTGGAGGCGGGCGAAAAGGCCCTCTCGGCTTTCGTGACTTTGCTCACGGTTTTCGTTCGCACCCTTCCGCCCATATTGCTCGCGGGCGCCGCAGCGGCGGCTGGCGCCTGGGTCATCAATCACGTCAATCTCTGACGAATGTCCGGCCAACGAGGATCGCCTTCGCCGCAGCCCGTTCGTGAGACTTAGCGGGCCGTTTTATTCCAGTCCGGCGCCGGCTTTGACGGCGATCTATTGGCGTCCGAACAGCCAGGAATAATAAAAGTTGCGTCACTATCCTTTATAACTTGAAGATGCATGCCGAAAACGCATGACAAAGCAACTTTCGGCATGCTCACCATTTCCTTTATTTCAAGGCGATGGCTTCTGTTTCGCCGGAACATCAAGCACCAGATGCGTCCTGATCTGCATGATCACGAATAATGTGATCGCGGTCGCCAGCGCCAACCAGAACTCTGAGAGTTCCGGAAAGAATAGTCCTGCCGAAGAAGCGGCAACAAGGACCGAAAGACCCAGCAATTCAGCTGGCAGGTTTCTCAATATCGTCATTCATGTTCTCTCATATGGGTTACCAACAGGTTTATATCGGAATGGGAGAGGCTCCGCTTTCCGATCTCTGTGAACAGCATAATGTATTGCTTGTCTAAAGCGAGGCAAGGCTGCGGCCAACCGCTATGCGTTTTATGCATGGCTTGTCTCCGAGTTATGCGTTCCGTGCGGGTTTGCCGGACTTAGAGCCACCCGCCTATTTGCTGAGGGCTGATCGGCGACGCGCGAAGGCAAGGATGTCCTGTCGAAAAGGCGCACAGCCCAGCCATCAGGGTAGAGTCGAGAGGCGCGGCGGCTCGGGCCATTCGGCAACGCCCCGGTTTCCCCTCCCCGAACATGCCGATTTCCAGCATGCGGCTTTCCGGCTGGCTTCACGTCAACGCTATCGGGCAGATGGACTTACACCTTGGGGACAGGCTTAGGACGCTCAGTTCCCCTAAGATCGCTTCACCGTTGAAGCGACGAGTGCCTCGCGATTGCACTTTGCAGCGGCGCGGCGCCGCTCGCGACGCCCGATGTCGCCGGGTAGGCCCGGGGAATTTCACCCCGAGCCCTCACGGTCTCAAAGTTTGCGCGCCGTCTTAGGGGCGGGCGACGCTCGTGACACAGGACCCGCTGGAGACATCCCAAGGCCTTGCTGTAGCTTTGATACGGTCGTTGCCGGGGCACAATCTGGACCTTGCAGGTATTTTCTCATTTGGTCTGGATCAAGCTTCCACACAAATTGCAGGGCGTGCACCGTCGGGTCCTTGCTTTCCAGCATTATACCGAAATTGTCATTGCCTTGATAGGATACTTGATTTTCTTTCTTGTCTACTCTCGTCTTTTTAACCAATTTAAGTATTGCACCCTCCCACCTTACCCGGATAGCCGTCGAAATCTTTCTTCCATCTTGGGTCGCCGCGGCTTGTTTTGTGATAGCCGGGCTCCCAGCCGGGACGGGGGTGATCCCGTTGTCCAGCACAAGAACGTAACGCGTGATATCCCTTGCGAATTTCGCGGCGCTCACGCGGCCGCCCGTGTCCAGCGAAGCCTCCAGATCGACGCCAGTGCTCAAATCGCTGCTGGCCCCTTCCTTCCTGCAAACGATGTTCAAAACGTGCTGCCCCCACATGTCCGTGGTTTCGCCCTGGAGATAGACTTCACGCGAAGGCGTATCGGCGCGTTTGAGGCGCCAAACCGTATGCCATCGGGGTGTAACGACGCGCATTCTTATCAAATCGGAGGGGTCAAGATGAGTAAAGTTCCAAATATTATGACCGCTCTTCTTTGCCATTTCCGTCAGAAAATGGACATCTATGCCCATGTCCTGGAGGTAGACGGCCAGCTCAGCTTGCGCCTGCTGAGTTTCCTGTTCAAAATGCTCCTTAGCGTCCTGAGCGAGCTGCACAGCCTCATCGGCAATCATTTGTGCAACCTGCGCCTCCGAGTGTGTCTTTAGCAGTTCCTTTTTTCGCGCCTCGGCCCAAGCGGCAAAGTGTATATCAGTATCAAATTGATGCGCTCCAAAATCTGACAGCAACCCGACACTACGATGCACGCCCCCGAGCAACGCAAAATTGCAGGCGCTCAGGCATTGCCCCGGGAAAGGCTTCGCGACCGGGTATTGAATATATGGCACATATCGTTGGTCGCGGCCGGTGGCCGTAGAGTTGTCTCGCGACGGCACTGGGCTCAATCCAAGATAATACGGATATTGAGCGCCGACTTGGGTATCGAGCTGGTGGCGGCGAATTATTCTGCCCATCTCAACTCCGGCCATTAAGCTGCCGCCAGGAGAATTCAGCACAACTGTCGTTCCTGGGCCAGCGTTAGCCTTTTTGATTGCCGCAAGCAGATCCTGCGGGGTGTTTTGACAGGTCCCTCCGTCGGCGAAGATGTAGTCCCGGGCCATTCCGTACTGGGCCGCATTCGTATCGGTCCAAGGTTCAAATGTCATGCATTTGATATCTGCCGGCCCGTTTCTCGAAGCGGCGATGCCAAGGACTGACGAACCAGAAGATGAGACGCCATAAGCTGCGAGAAGAGCCGCAACAAGGGCGAAGCTGCCGATGCCTTTCAAAATCCGGGTCAAGATTAAGCGATGGTTCGTGTGCTCTCGGTGATGATCATGTGACATGGTGAGGTCCTTTCGTCTTTCGCTTCGGGCTCAAGAAAGCCGCGTTCGCTTTGACATCAGCATCTCACGAGCACTCCACGGCCGCTGTTCCGCTAGGAACACGCCGAAGAGCTAACCAAAAGCGCAACAATTCATGGAGGCGAACCGTCAGGTCCTGGATCGCGGGCGCCGTCCCCGGTTGGTGCGGCGGCCGCCGGCGACAGGCAGGCCGCATGTGCCATCGAAAGCCAATGCACAAATCTGCACAGTTCTCCAATTCTGCTCCCTGCCTTGGAGCTATATAGCAGTGGCGGGTGTGGCTCCGATCGCGCTCAATTTTGTAGGTCAATATAATTTTGTGGGGCAATAGTATGAATTGGTACAGAGCAAGACAGCTGGGGCTCCCATAACGCGCTTTCCCTTGATGCTTCGATAGCGCTGAGCGCGGGCGCCGCCTTGGCCTCGCTCGTCTTTGGTGGTCTGGCCGCGACCCTTGTGCTCCCGCTGGCCTGTGTGGTAGGGGGAGGCATTGCAGTGGCACTATTGCGTCATAAGAGGCAGAAGCAGCACGGATCGTGCAAGATAAAGAGTTCCGCTTCGCATTTTTAGCCGGATGCTGAAAAAGGCTGAAACCGTGGCTTCATCCTTCGACAGGCTCAGGATGAGGTCTTCGACAAGCTCAGGATGAGGTCTTCGACAGGCTCAGGATGAGGCCTTCGACAAGCTCAGGATGAGGTCTTCGACAAGCTCAGCATGAGGTCTTCGACAGGCTCAGGATGAGGCCTTCGACAGGCTCAGGATGAGGTCTTCGACAGGCTCAGGATGAGGCTGAGGCTGAGTGTTTTCAATGGTTTAAACCTCATGGTGAGCTTGTCGAACCATGGGCAACATCGTTCTTTCAGCCTGTTAGCCGGAGATGAGTGCCCGCTTGAGTTCACGTAGGTATGTCCTCGCGTCTGAACTAGGGGATGTGGCTCCCATGCCTTCCCCCAAGATGCAGTTCGGTCGGCAAGCCAAAGCCCTTTGGCCTGACGGATGCTCCTGGGGTCGCAGCTCTGGCTCGTGAGGCGAATGGCTCGCGCCCCAGCCAGAACTGCCCCGCCGCGATGCGGCTCTTGCGAACCACCATAAGTCACACGCCTGTGCCCCATTACATCCTCGGCGGCAGCCAAAACTATTTATATGTATTACTTATCGCGCTCTTTTGCCAAACAAAGCCAATTTTGACCGGTTGTACACCCCTTTCCAGGATGGCTTGGCTTGCGATTCGCCGGACGACAGGGTCGAGCGAAAGCCTGCCGATTGAGCCGGACAAAACCGAGACCGTTCCAATGATGCCGTGGCTTCGAGGCGAACAGAAGCAGATCCCCTCTCATGCCCCCAAGGGTTCCGGACCAGCGGAGCGGCGCTGTCTGCGGTTTCTTCAGCGCCATGAGCCGCGCGATGCGCTCGGATGTTTGCGGATGGGTTCGCAACACCGAAGGCAGCGGATGCGCCGCCCGGGCATGAAGATGTCCTCCCAAAGCCGCCCCTGATAGCGTTCGACCTTGCCGAGCGCCAGGGCGAGACCTTCGGGATCGCCTGTTAGCGACGCGCCGCCGAGGTCGGCGTCGAATTCGCGCGACCGCGAAAGCGCGAGCTGCAACAGGCTCGAAAGGGCCGGCGCGAAGTAGAGGAGCGCGATGGCCAGCCAAGGCACAGGCGTGCCCGTGAAAACCGTTGCGGGCACGCTCAGGAAGAACAGGAATACTGCAAAGAACGACATGCTGCGGGTGAACCGGCTCAGGATGTCGGCGAGGCTCATCACCCAGATGTCGTTGTTGCGCACATGGGTGATTTCGTGCGCAAGCACGCCCGCCAACTCGCGAAACTCAAGGCGGCGCAGAATGCCTTCCGTGACGCCGAGTGAATAGCGGGACGGCGTGCCAACCGCGAACGCATTCATCGTCTGGCTTGGAACCACATAGAGGCGCGGCGCTGCCTTCAGGCCCGCGCGCTGGGAAAGCGTTTGCACGAGACCCACGATCTCGGCGCCGTATGAGGCATCGATCGGCCTCGCCTTGAACATCCGCATTATGGCATCCGGCGCAACGCGCGGCCCGATCAGCGCAAACACGCCGACAACGACAAGCGCCCACACGACGCCCGTTTGCCCGATGAGCGTGTAGGCCGAAAGGGCGGTGATAATGCCGATCCCGCCCGACAAGCGCGAATGACTTCGCAATGTTCCTGAGGCGAGCGCGCCGCCGCTCCTCCTCGTCCAGATACGCCATCGGAACTCCATTCCCGTAATTTCCCGAGATATGGCCCGTCTGGACGTGTTCTCAAGCAAGAGGCCGGTCAATTGGCTTTGAAGCCTTCAGGGCCTCAAAGGTCTTCCGGTGATGTCGTCGGTGGTCCAGGTCTGGCTCTGGAATGCGAAGAAAAAGGCTGTCGCATCGCCATTCGGGAAACGCAGGATGAGGCCGCCATCCTGCCACACGCCGTCGTCGCGATCATGAGGCGGGGGGCTGCCCTGATTCATGTGGATGTCGTGGATGCCGCGTCCGGGGAGAAAACCGAAATATTTGTCCGGCTTGTCCGGCTCCGGTCCCCAGGGGTTGCCGAACGCAAAAAGCTCGGCGCCGTCGGTGTCCCTGACGCTCGCCAAGGCGTTGCTCAACAAAGTGTCGAGCGCGTCGGGATCGCCAATGGAGCCGACGTCGGCAGTTCGCATCGCGCTGCTATCGAAGAAATTGCCGCGCACGTAGTCCAGCCGCAATAGGCGGTCGTCCCTGGTCGGGCGGGTAAGCCCCGGAGGGAGCAGCGGCAGATTGCTCAGGATCGGATGTTTGAAGGTCTGTTCCGCGTGGAAGCAAAGGTTCGTCCGATCGTCGGAGCGCACATTGACGGCGAGCCGCCATGGACCCGCCGGCGTCTCGATTAAGACTTCCAGATGAGGGGCCGGATCGTCCGGCCTGTGATGCAAAATCTGAGCAGGCTTGCCCCGCAAGACACCGTAACGAACAGACATCACCCCTCCCCTTTTAGCGAACGCCCTTCTGCCGTTTTCGTAGGAAACCTTGAGGCCAAGATTGTGGCGTCGGGCGAGGCTCGAGGCTTTAGGCGCGGATAAGGCTCGGCACCGTGGTTCGCTTCGCCGGACGGCGTTTCAGGAACTCCGGCACAACGCGCTCAACATCGTCGACAACGATATAGCGCGTTTCAAGCTCCGGACGGATGAACAGTTGCTCGCGCATCCTGTCGAACATTTGCAGGAGCAGAATCCCAATATCCGGCCGTGTTGACGATGAAAACCGGCTTGTCGTGATGGCCAAGCTGGGTCCAGGTCAGCTGTTCGACAAGTTCCTCGAGCGTGCCGACGCCGCCCGGCAAGGCAACGAAGCCGTCGGAGAGGTTGAACATGAGCATCTTGCGCTCATGGAACCCATTGGTCACGTAGCGCTCATTGATGGTTTCGAGGGCGTTTTCGATTTCGAGCAGCGAGGCCGGTATGATCCCCGTGACATGGCCGCCAAAGTCGCGGACGGTCTGAGCGACCGTGCCCATCATACCGTTTCCCCCACCTCCGTAAACAAGGCCGATCTGAGCCTCGGCCATCGCCCGGCCTAAAGCCGCGGCTGCGGCCTTAAAGCGCGGATCATTCCCTGAGCCAGAGCCGCAATACACACAGAGACGTTTCATTTTCTTTTGTTTCATGGGGCGGTCATCACATTCAAAATGAGCTTGGTCAAGAGCTTAACCGATTTCAGCTTGCGTCCCGCTTGAGCAGGTATACTCGCTAACGGCGAAAGCTCGCTTATATGGAGAGGGCGTTTTCACTTGCCATCCATCCCCTGAAGCGCTTCCTGGAATTTGATCAATCAAAGAGGCATTTTTTGCGTCATCGCGCTTCCCATCACGCAGCCGCCCCCGAAGCACCGGGAGAGCAACATCTTGCCATCCTTAAGTATTTGCTTCCCTTCGTTTGGCCGAAGGGAAGGCCGAATCTGAAGGTGCGGCTGGTGCTGGCGGCGGTGGCGCTGATTGCCGCGAAGGTGGTCACAATTGCGATGCCGCTGGCATATAAGGCGGCCGTGGACGCGCTCACCGCGCTTCCCCAATCCGATGCGTCGAGCAGCAAGGCGATCCAGATCGCGGCTGTCCCACTCGCCTTGATCGTCGCCTACGGGGTGGCGCGCATGTCGATGATCGGTTTCGTGCAGTTGCGCGACGTGCTGTTCACCCATATCGGGCAGCATGCCACGCGCGTGCTGGCGACCCAAACCTTTCGCCATGTCCATGATCTCTCGCTTCGCTTTCATCTCGAGCGCAAGACCGGCGGCCTTTCGCGTGTGCTGGATCGCGGAAAGCTGTCCATCGACCTCATCATCCGTATGGGCGCGCTGAACCTTTTCCCCACAATTCTGGAGGTCTTGTTCGTCTGCCTGCTGTTCGGCTTCTACTTCGGATGGGTGATGGTCGCGATCGTGCTCGTCATGATCGCAATTTACGCCTGGTTCAGTTTCTTCTTCAGCGAGAAGCGCATCAAGATCCGCCGCGAATATATCGAGGCGGACATGGATGCGAGCACGAAAGCCATCGACAGCCTTCTGAATTACGAGACCGTCAAGTATTTCGGCAATGAGCGCTGGGAGGCGGACCGCTTCGACCGTTCCATGGAGCGCTTCGAGCGCGCCAGCATCCGCACCTACAGTTCGCTCGCGATCCTGAACTCCGGGCAGGCCTTCATTTTCACGATCGGTATGGTGCTCGCCATGATCCTCGCGGCGCGCGGCATTGCGCAGGGAACGATGACGGTCGGCGATTTCGTGATGGTGAACGCGGTGTTCATCCAGTTGTACCAGCCGCTCAACGTCATGGGCATGATCTATCGCGAGACCAAACAGGCGCTCGTCGATATCGAGGCGATGTTCACATTGCTCGGCCAGAAGCCCGAAGTGAAGGACAAGCCTGGGGCGAAGCCGCTGATCGTGAGCAAGGGCGCGATCCGGTTCGAGAACGTTTTTTTCTCATACGATGATGCGCGCCCGATCCTGCGCGGCGTCGATTTCGAGGTGCCGCCCGGGCATATGGTGGCGCTGGTTGGGCCATCGGGCGCGGGCAAATCAACGGTGTCGCGCCTCCTTTATCGGTTCTACGATGTGAAATCGGGCCGTATTCTGATCGACGGGCAGGACATCCGCGAGGTCACGCAGGAGTCGCTTCGCGCCGCCATCGGAATCGTGCCGCAGGACACCGTGCTCTTTAACGACACCATCCAATACAACATCCGCTACGGACATGTGACAGCGACCGACGAAGAGGTGAAGGAAGCCGCGCGGCTGGCGCAGATCGACGGTTTCATCCAGCAATTGCCGCTAGGCTACAAATCGATGGTGGGCGAGCGCGGGCTCAAGCTTTCCGGCGGCGAGAAGCAGCGCGTCGCCATCGCGCGCACGATCCTGAAAGCGCCGCCGATCCTGATGCTGGACGAGGCCACCTCGGCGCTCGACAGCTTCACGGAGAAGGAGATTCAGGCGTCACTCGATCAGGTTGCGAAGAACCGCACCACCCTTGTCATCGCGCACCGGCTCTCGACCGTGATCCACGCCGACACGATCCTCGTCATGGACAAGGGAAAGATTGTCGAGCGAGGCACCCATGCCGTGTTGCTGACGCAGGGCGGCCTTTATGCCGGGCTTTGGACGCGCCAGCGCGAGGCAGAGGAAGCGCGCCGAAAACTCGCGAAGATGGTCGAGGAAGGCGCGCTCACCGTGGACGACACAAAACTGGATCCCACCCCAGCCCCGTCACTTCTGCCCGTTCAGTAGCCTTTTCGCCCGCGCCCATCTTAACCGCGCTTTCCGACAGCCGCAGCGAAAGGTGGCAAGCTAATGCGTGCTGTTGGCAGCCGAAACGAAATCGGCGATTTCATCCGCAATGTGCGGCGCCAGGGGACCCGGTTTGGAATAAGCTGCCGTGTTGGCAGCCATATCCGCGGATTTCACCACTTTGAAGAAATGATTGGCTTTCGGCAGGAGGACGAGCTTCGCCGCGGGCGCCGCATGTTTTAGCCGCTTTGCGTCGGCCACGCTGACCTGCAGATCCCGCTCCCCCTGCAGGATGAGTATTGGCTTGTGAAAGTCAGCGATCAGTCGGGCAGGATCGTATGAGAACATGCTGATTAAAAAGCCCTGCATGGGGGGCGCAAAAAGCTGCTGCAGCGTGGGATGCAAGTCATCGACATAAGGGCGGCGACCGGCTTCCAGTGCCCTGATAGTTGACGTTGCTCGCTGAAGCGTTGGCCCACTACCGAGAGCGAGCCGCAACTGGTCCCGCAGCACGTCGCCGAACGGCCGCCCCGGCGCGGCCAGCAAAATCAGACCGCAAAGGCCGTCGGGGTTCCGGCTCGATGCAAGCGCGACGAGACCGCCCTCGCTATGGCCTGCCACCCACACACAGGGCACATTTGTCTGTTCGCGAATAACCCTGACCCAGGCGCGAACGTCGCCAGCATAGTCGCTTATCGTGACTGCGTTGGCATCGGCGATGGCGCGCGAACTGCCAAACATGCCGCGTTTGTCGACCCGGACAGTCGTAAGGCCCCTGCGCGCAAGGCTTTCGGCAAGGAGCTTGTACGGAGAGCCGTTCACACCGAGCCGATTATTACCGTCGCGGTCAGTGGGGCCTGAGCCGGGAATGATCAGAATAGAAGCGGTGCTTGTTTTCGGGCGGAGCATGGTCCCGCCGAGCCAACCGGCGTGGAGATAAGCTTCGGTCGTGACGGGAGCAGCATGCGCGGTAAGTGCATAGAACAATACAATTAAGATAATTATCCGCATGCTTTATTTTTCAATTTCTAGTTGAATTCTGGTTTGGTGCTCGCCTTCTAATGTGCCTTTTCAATGGCATTCCCGGTTGTGACCGTCCTGACGAATGGCTCCTTGGGTTTTTTCCATGGCACTGCGGCCAATGGGCAGCGCGGTACCGCCCAGCGCCGCCGGTCGGTCCAGCCGCTCGCGCCGTCGTCCTGATGGACGAGGCGCTTGAGTTCCCTCTGCACCGGCGCCATATGCCGGAGGCCGCGTGCATATGCATCCACCCCATGCTCGACCTTGGCGGAGCGGTCCGGTTCGGACCGGACGTCGAGTGGATTGAAACGTCGACGACACTGTCCGTTGTTTTGAGGAAGCAATCCGCCAGCACTGACAAAGCCTGCCGAATAATGCTTCTTGCACCATCCTTTTGCGCTCGCCCGAAGGTCATACGGTCGGCAAATCCTTCGGGACCGGGCATACACGGCATGAAAGGCTTTTGGAACCTGTTCGGGATAGGCCTCACGTCGTCTTCTTGCGACCGGGTCGGAGCTTTCCAAGCGGAACGGACTTGAGCGCCTGCCGAACGCCGCGCTTGGCTCAGATCATTCCCTTCAAATCGTCACCCGCCGTGTCCTCCGAGCCACATATCCCAATTACCCAAATTAAACAGGGCCATAGCACATCTGCGCAGCCGGCCCTACCCAGCAACCCGCACGTTCTGCGCGCCTTATAAAACAATACGCGCTTGCGTTGAAACGCACTCAGTGGCATCTCTTCTCCCGTGTTCCGCGTAAAGATTTACAGTATGCAACGTTAGCGGGAATATTATGTTAGTCGCAAAGTGTGTTCGTACCGGCGCCGCTGTCCTCGGCGTCCTCCTCGTGGCCGAAGCCGCCCACGCAGCTGACCCCTACTCTTACGGGGGTTACAAAGATCAGCCATCCCCCCAAGCCGTACCTGCGCCTTTTTGGCAAGGTTTCTATGCCGGAGGCAATATTGGCGGCCTGTGGTCGACAGTCGATGCGGCCAATAATGTCGTGTTTGTTATGCCAGGCGTGGTTGTGCAGTCCAATCAAAGCGCCAACCTTTCGGGTCTTTTTGGAGGGGCCCAGGCCGGGTACAACTTCACGACTGGCAACTTTCTCTACGGCATCGAAGCTGACATTGGATGGATGGATAATAGCGGCAACCATACCTTTGTGCTTCCCGCTCCCGCGAATTCGATAACGGTTTCCAGTAAAGCAGGCTGGTACGGCGATATCACTGCCCGCGGCGGTTTTGTTTATGGTGACGCCCTGTTTTATGCCAAGGGTGGCTTTGCGTTCTTGACCGGCGACGTCAATTTGGCAACCGACGGAATAAGCCAGTCAAGCGGTACTTTCACGGGCTGGACCATCGGTGCAGGTCTGGAATATATGATCAACCCCCGATGGTCCTTGAAAGCGGAATATCTCTATTTCGACCTCAGCAACAACAATTGTTGTTTCAACTCGACATCGGGTTTCGACGACAGGGTAACGATGCAAACTGTCAAAGTGGGCTTCAATTTCTTTATGCATTCCCAGGTAACGCCCCTAAATTGAATTGGACGAAGCCAATTTCTCCGGACAGGCTAGCGATTATTTAATATGTCGGCCGATCAAAGCTGGGCTACGATAGCGGCCAATTAAGAGTGGCCGCTCAGATTCGCGATCTCGGGCATGCCGTGGGAGACTTGATATTAACTTGCCATCGCTTGAGCAAGCATAGGTTCATGCCCAGCCTTATCCTTTTGTTGTTGTTCCTAATTTCGCAGACGACCATTACTTGGACGTGATCGAAAGACTATCCCGTTATAACCAAGGTAGGCAGCTTTCCCTTAGGATGCTTTCGGAAAATTTCGATGCGGTATTTCAGATAAAGACGCAGGAGAACAAAAACTTAGAGCCCGCTTTGCTTTGATTCCATCAAAAGCGGATAGGTCTAGCCAGGCCCGGCTGCCAGTCTGGACGCAAACGGTATTCAAGTCCCAGGCCGTCCGGTTTTGATCGGGCGGCGGCGTTTGCCGCGACGTTTGGGTTCCTCGCTATCGTCGTCCACGACGATGGTCTTGCCAGCCTTGAATGTCTTGAGATCTGGCGCGGAACGCGACGGCTTCGACTTGCCGCCCGGCAACGGCCTCTCGGCGTGCGGCCCCATTTCATCAAGCGTTGGCTTGTGGGGCCGCGACTGCTGGGAGCTACGGACCGGGATACTCCACTCGCCGACCTTGCGTTCCTTGCTCGATTTCAGGCGGAGGCGCGATCCGTGACCCGGAGACCTCGGCGTTATTCCCAGCCGCCAGGTCCCACTCCGCGGGATTGTCCGAATTCTCGCCCGTGTTGAACAATGGGCTTTTCGCAAGTGCCTCCCGCGAGCGCTTTTCCTCCGCTGAACTCGCGCGCCCTCGCTTTACACCCGCACCTCCGCCCGTCGTTGCCGTTGTGTCGACAGCGATCTGCGGCACATAGGAAGTGCGACTGTTGCCCTCGTAGCGTCCGGCGCGATCTTCCACATCGGATTGCCGGGCGAGCGGATCGTCCATGATAGTCATCTCGACGTCGCGCAGACGTTTGATCTCGTCGCGCAGCCGCGCCGCGGCCTCGAATTCAAGGTTTGCCGCCGCCTCGCGCATGCGCTTCTCAAGATCGGCGATGACGGCCTGCAGATTGTGCCCGACCAGAGGCGTCTGCCCGTCCTCCGCAAATCCGGCATCCACGGTCACGTGGTCACGCTCGTAAACGCTCGCGAGGATGTCGCCGATGTTCCTCTTCACCGATTGCGGCGTGATGCCGTGCGCCTCGTTGTACGCCACCTGCTTCTCGCGGCGGCGATTTGTCTCCGCGATCGCGCGCTCCATGCTACCCGTCACCCTGTCGGCGTAAAGGATGACCTTCCCGTCCACGTTGCGTGCCGCGCGTCCTATCGTCTGGATCAGCGACGTTTCCGAGCGCAGAAAGCCTTCCTTGTCCGCATCCAGGATGGCGACCAGCGCCACCTCCGGAATATCCAGCCCCTCGCGCAAGAGGTTGATGCCGATCAGGACATCGAATGCGCCGAGCCGCAGGTCTCGGATGATCTCAATGCGCTCCAGCGTGTCCACATCGGAGTGCATGTAGCGCACCTTGAGTCCCTGCTCATGCGCGTATTCGGTGAGATCTTCCGACATGCGCTTGGTGAGCGTTGTGACCAGCACGCGATAGCCCTGCTTGATGACCTTGCGGCATTCGTCGATGAGGTCGTCCACCTGCGTTTTGACAGGGCGAATTTCCACCGGCGGATCGATAAGCCCGGTCGGGCGGATGACCTGTTCCACAAAAACGCCGCCGGTTTGCTCCAACTCCCACTTGCCCGGCGTCGCCGAGACGAACGACGTCTGCGGGCGCATTGCGTCCCATTCCTCGAAGCGAAGCGGGCGATTGTCGATGCAGGACGGCAGGCGGAAACCGAACTCCGCGAGCGTGGACTTGCGACGAAAGTCGCCGCGGAACATGCCACCGATCTGCGGTACGGTTACGTGGCTTTCGTCGACGAAAACGAGGGCGTTATCGGGCAGATATTCGAACAATGTCGGTGGCGGCTCGCCGGGCTGGCGGCCCGTCAGCCAGCGCGAATAGTTCTCGATGCCGTTGCATGAGCCGGTCGCCTCGATCATCTCGATGTCGAACTGCGTACGCTGCTCCAGCCGCTGCGCTTCGAGAAGCCGCCCTGAGGCGTTGAAACGCTGCAACTGCTCCTGCAACTCCTGCTGGATGCCCTTGATCGCCTGATGAAGCGTGGGCTTCGGCGTCACATAGTGTGAATTCGCGTACACCTTTACGAGTGCGAGGTCCTGCGTCTTCTCTCCCGTGAGGGGGTCGAACTCGGCGATGCTTTCCACCTCGTCGCCAAACATACAGATGCGCCAAGCGCGATCCTCCTGGTGAGCCGGGAAAATTTCAATGGTGTCTCCGCGAACCCGGAAATCACCGCGGGCGAAGCTCACATTGTTGCGCTTGTATTGGATGGCAACGAGATCGGCCAGGAACTGTCGTTGCGCCACCCGGTCCCCAACCTGGATGGTGAACGTCATCGCGGAATAGGTTTCGACCGAACCGATACCGTAGATGCATGACACCGACGCCACGATGATAACATCGTCACGCTCCAGCAGCGCACGCGTGGCGGCGTGGCGCATACGGTCGATCTGCTCATTGATCGAGCTGTCTTTCTCGATATAAGTGTCGCTACGCGGGATGTAGGCTTCCGGCTGGTAGTAGTCGTAATAGGAGACGAAATACTCGACGGCGTTGTCTGGAAAGAACGACTTGAATTCGCCGTATAGCTGCGCAGCCAGGGTTTTGTTGGGCGCGAGAACAAGCGCAGGCCGCTGTGTTTCCTCAACAACCTTGGCCATGGTAAAGGTCTTGCCAGAACCCGTGACGCCAAGCAGAACCTGCTCCCGTTCAAGCTGGCGCACCCCCTCCACCAGTTCTCGGATAGCTCGCGGCTGATCGCCTTTCGGCTCGAAATCCGACTTGATAACAAAGCGCTTTCCGCCTTCGCTCTTCTCCGGGCGCGGCGGACGATGCGGCGTGAACATCGGCATGTCGTTGCCAGTGAGAAGCGGGTGGTCGCCGATGGGCGGCAGCTTGCCCTGGAGATGCGATGGCAGCGGCATTGCGCCGGTCGGCTTCAAATTCCGAAGTGCCGGGATGAGATGCGCTGTGCTTTCCGAGGTGTAGGCTTGCCCCTCGAAGGCCGATTGCGGCGCTTCACCGAACCCCGACGCCTCGCCGTCCCGCGTCGGTTTGAACGCTTGTTTGTTCCGGGCCGATGACTTAGCCGCGCGCGCTCGTGCCATTCGCCATATATGTCATCGAAATCGAGATTTCGCTACCTTGTCTTGCTTTAGGCACAAAAAAGGCCCGCTTAACGAAGTCAAGCCGACCTTAGGCAGTCTTTGTGTCGGTCGTTACGCCGCTGCGCTTTGCTCGTCCTCTTCGCCTGCGACCGGACCTGAATCCAACCCTTTTGCGTTTTCGTCGCGATCGACAAGCTCTATTACGGCCAGCGGCGCATTATCGCCATAACGGAAGCCGGCCTTCAGAACCCTGGTGTACCCTCCAGAGCGGCTTTGATATCGCGGCCCGAGCGTCCCGAAAAGCTTCGCTACCGTGGCGTCATCCCGTAGGCGCGACGCCACGACCCGACGGGCATGAAAATCTCCCCTCTTGGCGAGCGTGATGAGCGCCTCGACCACTCCGCGCAAGTCTTTCGCCTTGGGAAGCGTAGTGACGATCTGCTCGTGCTTTACGAGCGCAGCCGCCATGTTGGCGAACATCGCCTTACGATGGCTCGCGGTGCGGTTGAATTTCCGGCCGGATGTACGGTGACGCATTGTCTCGCCCTCAAAGCCCGCGACGTCCGACGCCGCAGTAGTCTATCCCTGTAATCAGTAATGGTCCTCGAACCGCTTCGCCAACTCTTCTATGTTCTCTGGCGGCCAATTCGGGACTTCCATGCCAAGATGCAGCCCCATACCGGCCAACACCTCTTTAATCTCGTTCAGCGACTTACGCCCGAAATTCGGAGTGCGCAACATTTCCGCTTCGGTTTTCTGAATCAGATCGCCGATGTAGACGATATTGTCGTTCTTCAAGCAATTTGCCGAGCGGACTGAAAGCTCAAGTTCGTCCACCTTCTTCAGAAGCGCGGCGTTGAACTCAAGCTGCGGAATGCGCTCTTCCGAGACTTCCTTGCGAGGCTCTTCGAAGTTTACGAATATCGACAGCTGATCCTGAATTATTCGCGCCGCAAGTGCGACAGCATCCTCAGGTGACACGGCCCCGTTGGTCTCGACCTCAAGCGTCAGCTTATCGTAGTCGAGGATCTGCCCCTCGCGCGTATTGGCGATCTTATAAGAAACTTTCTTCACCGGACTGTAAAGGCTGTCCACTGGGACAAGCCCAATCGGAGCATCATCGGGGCGATTCCGCTCAGCCGCCACATAGCCCTTACCAATAGCCGCAGTCAACTCCATGCGGACCGCCGCTCCCTCGTCGAGCGTGCAAATCACCAGATCAGGATTCAGGATTTCAATATCCGGTCCGGCATCGATGTCACGCGCCCGCGCAACACCCGGTCCTTCCTTGCGAAGAACCATGCGCTTGACGCCTTCCGAGTAAATCCGGAGCGCAATGTCCTTAATATTGAGGACGATGTCCGTTACGTCCTCACGGACACCTGGTATGGACGAAAACTCATGAAGTACGCCGTCGATATGAACAGTCGTAACGGCTCCGCCCTGCAAAGAGGACAGCAGAACACGGCGGAGCGCATTACCAAGCGTCAACCCAAATCCGCGTTCCAGCGGCTCGGCCACAATGGACGCGAGATATTTGGGGTTAGCACCGGGGATAACATTGATCTTTCCCGGCTTGATGAGATCCTGCCAATTCTTGTTAAGCACTTTTATTTCCTTATACGGCGGCGCTCACACTATTCGCCGCTATCCTGCTAATGCGGGTGGCTTGCCCAGGGACCGCTTAGACCCGGCGCCGCTTGCGCGGGCGGCAGCCATTGTGCGGAATAGGGGTTACGTCGCGGATTGAAGTGACCTGGAAGCCGCAGGCCTGCAACGCGCGCAATGCTGATTCGCGCCCGGACCCCGGCCCACTCACCTCTATCTCTATTGTGCGCATCCCATGTTCCTGGGCTTTACGACCGGCATCCTCTGCCGCAACTTGAGCGGCATAAGGGGTCGACTTTCTCGACCCCTTGAAACCCATCGCACCCGATGAAGACCATGAGATCGCATTGCCCTGCGCATCCGTAATGGTGATCATCGTATTATTGAAGCTGGCATTCACATGCGCAACGCCGGATGCAATGTTCTTTTTTTCGCGGCGTTTAACGCGCGCCTTTTCCTTCGCCATTGTCCTAAGTCCTAACCCCGACGTCCTACTTCTTCTTGCCTGCAATCGGCTTGGCTGGACCCTTCCGCGTGCGCGCGTTAGTATGCGTACGCTGACCGCGGACGGGAAGCCCGCGGCGATGACGCAGACCGCGATAGCAGCCTAAATCCATCAGCCGTTTAATGTTCATTGCCACTTCGCGGCGAAGATCACCTTCGACCGCGTAGTCCCGATCGATAACTTCGCGGATCTGCAGCACCTCGGCATCCGTCAATTCGTTGACGCGCCGCGCCGTAGGAATATTGACCTTTTCGCAGATTTCTTTCGCAAAACGCGGGCCGATCCCGTGAATATAGCGAAGGCCGATCTCAACGCGTTTGTTTGAAGGGATGTTTACACCCGCAATACGTGCCACGTGATCCTCGTCGTGTTTAGGATAAGTTAGAGCTAATGTCGCTCGAACCGGAAAAAGTTACGCGGTCCTGGAGTCGCAGTTCTCCAGACCGTGCTAAAATCTGAGCTAAGGCGCCTTATATAATCAGGTCTCGCAACGATGTCCAGACACGATGTCAGTAAGGCCGAGACGAAGCTTTGGATTGTGCTGGAAACACGCAACTCAGTGCCCCCCTTCCACGATCCCGTTGATCCGGTTGGTGACTTCTTCGATAGGAAGCTCGCCGTCGATGATATGCAACTTGCCCTTGCCGCGATAATAGTCAATCAAGGGCTTCGTTTGATCGTGATAAACGTCGAGGCGTGCACGAACCGTTTCCGGATTGTCATCCGAGCGCCGCTTGAAAGCGTTGTTTCCACAACGGTCACAAATACCTGCCGTTTTTGGCAACCGGAAAAAGTCGTTGAAGCTCTCGCCGCAACTGGCGCAGGTAAAGCGACCAGCGATGCGCTTGATGAGTTGATCGTCGTTAACATCAACGACGATGACCGCATCAATGATCTTTTTATGGCTTGCCAAAAGATCATCTAATTCAGACGCCTGCTGAACCGTGCGTGGAAATCCGTCCAGAATGAAACCTGGCAAATTCTCGGACAATGCATTGATCGTTTCGAATACGACCCCAAGAACTACGTCATCAGGAACCAGCTTGCCACTTTCCATATAGGGCTTTGCAACGAGCCCAACCTCAGTGCCCGTCGTTACGGCGTGACGGAGCATATCGCCGGAGGAAAGCTGTTTCAAGTTGAAGCGATCTTCGAGATACTTCGACTGGGTGCCTTTTCCGGCACCGGGGGGGCCCAGCAAGATGATGTTCATCGCCGCTTCGCTCCTCTAAGCTTGGCTTTCTTGATAAGCCCCTCATATTGATGAGCGAGCAGGTGACTCTGCACTTGAGCGACGGTATCCATCGTTACGCTCACGACGATCAAAAGCGAAGTGCCGCCAAAATAGAAAGGAGCCTGCATCTGATACGATAAGATTTCAGGAAGGATGCAAACCGCAGAAACATAGGCCGCACCAACCAAGGTAATACGATTGAGCACATACTCGATGTACTCGCCGGTACGGGGGCCGGGTCTGATACCCGGAATAAAGCCACCATATTTCTTGAGATTGTCGGCTGTCTCCTGCGGGTTAATCACGATCGGTGTGTAAAAGAAGCAGAAGAAGACGATCAAGCCAATGTAAAAAAGAACGTGCAGCGGTTGTCCTGGCCCTAACAGTGCCAAAACACGGGTCAACTCGTCAGACCCTCTCCCCACAAACTGTTCCACCGTCGCGGGTAAATAAAGGAGCGTGGACGCGAAAATAGGCGGTATAACACCTGAAGCATTGAGTTTGAGCGGCAGGTGCGAGCTATCACCTTGAAACATGCGATTCCCGATTTGCCGCTTCGGATACTGAATAGTAAGCCGTCGTTGCGCCCGTTCGAAAAAGACGACGACGGTCACAACCGCTATCATCATCACGAAAAGCCCCAGAATAACCGCCGGGGACAGCACACCGCTGCGTCCCTGCTCCAAGATGCGGTAAAGCGCTGTTGGCATCTCTGCTACAATGCCCGCGAATATGATGAGCGACGACCCATTCCCGATGCCTCGGGCTGTGATTTGCTCGCCCAGCCAAACAAGGAACATCGTGCCGCCCACAAGCGAAATTACAGTGGTAAGCTGAAAGAACCAACCCGGCTCCAGGGCAGAGCTATTCAATCCCTGCGCCGTCAGGGTTGATTGCACGGTAGCTATCAATACCGTGAGATAGCGAGTATATTGGTTTATCTGTTTTCGCCCGACTCTCCCTCTTTTTTAAGGCTCTCAAGAGTAGGCACGACGGAGGTGAGAAGCTGAATTATAATAGATGCCGTGATGTACGGCATGATATTCAGGAGAAAAATAGCTGACCGCGAAAGCGCACCGCCGGAAAAAACGTTCAACATTCCAAAGACGGTATTGGGGTTTCCTTCGAAAAGCTTCGCAAGCTGCGCCGTATCAATTCCCGGTATTGGAATGAACGTGCCAAGCCGATAAATCAGCAGCGCACCTAACGTAAACAAAAGGCGCTGCTTGAGTTCGTCAGCCTTCGCAAACGTCGAGAACTTGAGGTTAGCGGCAAGCTGTTCCGCTGCGGAAACCATGATGACTGCAACTCCGGTCTGCGGCGCTGTTCCGACACGGTGGGCGGGGTCAGCGACTAGGCGTGTTTGGCCTCGATAATAATCGTACTGTAATACCCAAAGTTCAAAAAGGAAGGGCTGAGCAACCGCGTCCCCTTAATCAGCTTTTGGTTGACGGCCTTCTCGCTTCGATTGAGCAGCGCGGCGGCGAGCAGCGCGTTTTCCGTCCCCGACCAAACGATCCTCTCTGGGCATCAAAATCTCAACAGAGCCCCCTGCCGCCTCGACAGCCTTGACTGCTGCGGCAGAGGCCTTGGCAACCTTCAGCTTAAGTTTCGCTTTGACCTCGCCACGAGCCAACAGCCGCACGCCATCCCGCTCACGCCGAAGTGCACCGGACGCGATCAGCGCTTTCGCATCAATCGCCGACTTCGCATCGAGCTTTCCAGCGTCGATCGCTTCTTGTACCCGGTCGAGATTGATGTGCACAAAGGTCAGCCGCAACGGATTATTGAACCCGCGCTTGGGAAGCCGCATGTGAATGGGCATCTGGCCGCCCTCGAAGCCTTTGATCGCGACGCCAGAGCGTGCTTTTTGTCCCTTGACGCCTCGGCCTGCTGTCTTACCCTTGCCCGATCCAATACCCCGGCCAACGCGAATGCGGTCCTTCGTTGCGCCTGGATTATCTTTTAACTCATTCAGCTTCATGACTTGTTCCCCGGGAAGCGTCGAATGCTTCCCTATCGCTTCTTTGTGTCGACCAGAACGCCGTTTTCTTCGACGATACGGACGAGATGCGGAATCTTGTTGATCATGCCGCGAATAGCCGAGTTGTCGGTTACAACCCTACGGCGGTGCATTTTGTTCAAGCCGAGACCAATCAGTGTCTCTCGCTGATCGTAAGGCCTGCGGATTGGGCTGCCAACTTGCTCAATGGTGAGCGTCTTCTTTGTGGATGCTTTCGGCATGGCAATCTGATCCTCTACGCTTCGGCCGGCTGAGTTGCCGCGGCACCCTCTGCGCCATCGCGTCGGCGAGTAACGATCTCGCTTACCTTTTTTCCGCGCCGCGCCGCGACGCCGCGGGGGCTGTCCTCGTGCTTCAACGCATCGAAGGTCGCTCTCACCATGTTGTAGGGATTCGAGGTGCCTATCGATTTCGCCACAACATCCTGAACGCCCAGTGTCTCAAATACGGCGCGCATTGGACCGCCCGCAATGATGCCCGTTCCCGGAGGCGCAGCACGCAGGAACACTTTGCCGGCGCCGTGATGACCATGGACGTCGTGATGGAGCGTGCGCCCTTCCCGCAGAGGAACGCGGATCAAATTGCGTTTCGCAGAATCCGTTGCTTTCTTGATGGCGTCTGGCACTTCACGTGCCTTACCATGGCCGAAACCGACGCGTCCCTTCTGATCGCCAACAACGACAAGAGCCGCAAACCCAAAACGCCGGCCACCTTTTACCACCTTGGCGACACGATTGATATGAACGAGCTTGTCTACGAATTCGCTATCGCGATCTTCGCGCTCCCGTTCCCTACCTCTGCTATGTGGTTCTCGCGCCACCAGCGTACCCTTTCCTTTGTCTCAAGCCCGAGCCTGAGCCGTCTTTAAAAGTTCAAACCAAATTCACGCGCTGCCTCGGCAAGCGCCTTGATGCGGCCATGAAAGATGTAGCCGCCGCGGTCAAAAACGACGTCCTTGATTCCGGCTTTCAACGCGCGTTGCGCCACGAGTTTGCCGACCTCCGCCGCCGCCGCGACATTGGTTCCTTTTCCGAGGCCGCCCTTGAACTCGGCATCTATGCTGGACGCCGAAGCAAGAGTGTAACCCTTGGCATCGTCGATAATTTGAGCATAGATATGCTTTGAAGAGCGGAAAATCGATAACCGCGGACGATCGCCTTGCGCGCGTTTTAAACTGCGGCGTACGCGTGCTTTGCGGCGATCAAAACTGGAGAGCGTCGAGGCCATGGTGTCCTACTTCTTCTTGCCTTCTTTGCGCTGAATGAACTCGCCCTGGTAGCGAATGCCTTTGCCCTTATAAGGCTCCGGCCCCCGAAAACCGCGGATCTCGGCCGCTACCTGTCCAACCTTGTCCTTCTCGATCCCAGAAATAGTGATTTCGGTCGGTTTTGGCACAACGATCGATATGCCCTCGGGAACAGGATAGAAAACGTCGTGGCTATAGCCAAGCTGCAGCTTTAGGGACTTACCATCCATCGCAGCGCGGTAACCCACGCCGGTGATTTCAAGCGTCCGCGTAAATCCGTTTGTCGTCCCCATCATAAGATTCTCGACAAGCGAGCGCGACATGCCCCACATGGAACGCGCGCGCTTCGCGTCGCCACGAGGCCTGACGACGACCGAGCCCTCTTCCATGCTCACCTCTACGTCATCGACGAGTGTCAGTGAAAGCTGACCTTTCGGACCCTTCACTGTCACTCTTTGTCCGTCAACCGTCGCCGTCACATTCTTCGGCACAGGTATCGGTTTCTTGCCAATCCGGGACATCGTCCAAAACCTTCTTCACTGCTCTGGTCAGCCGTTCAAGGCCACCATGAAATTGACTTGCGCCTAGAATACGCTGCACAAGACTTCGCCGCCGACATTCTCTGCCCTGGCGCGCGTATCCGACATCACACCCTTGGGCGTAGATAGAATGGCGACGCCAAGACCATTGGCGATCGTCGGCAACTCCTGGACACTCGAGTAAACGCGACGACCCGGGGTGGAAACGCGCCTGATCTCGCGAATGACCGGCGCGCCGTCATAGTATTTGAGCTCGATTTCGAACTCCGTCTTCCCGCCGCCGTACTCGATTTCGGCATAGCCGCGGATGTAGCCCTCTTCTCTCAACACATCGAGGACGCGAGCACGCAGTTTTGAAGCCGGGGTCGAGACCTTTGACCGATTGCGCATCTGCGCATTTCGGATCCGTGTCAGCATATCGCCCAGTGGATCGGACACCGTCATAATCTGTGATCCCTACCAGCTCGATTTCACCAAACCGGGGATAAGCCCCTGATTGCCCAACTCGCGAAGCGCAATACGCGACATTTTCATTTTACGGTAAAAGCCACGCGGGCGACCTGTTACCTCGCAGCGATTGCGAATGCGCGTTGGCGATCCGTTCCGAGGCAACCGCGCCAGCTTCAAGCGAGCCGCAAATCGCTCTTCCATGGGTAACTCTTTGTTGTTCGCGGTTTCCTTCAGTGCAGCGCGTTTCTCAGCGTCTCTGGCGCAAAGCCGGCGCCGCTTGTTGTTCCGCTCTATCATGCCAGTTTTGGCCATAGTCTCTCCTCCGCCTCGCCCTATTGCCGGAAGGGGAAGTTGATTTGTTTCAAAAGCGCACGAGCCTCATCATCTGTTTTGGCCGAAGTGCACACGATAATGTCCATGCCCCAGATTTGCTCGACCTTATCGTAATCGATCTCCGGAAAGATGATGTGCTCCTTGATGCCGAGCGCATAGTTGCCGCGGCCATCGAAGCTTTTGGGATTAAGGCCACGAAAATCTTTCACGCGAGGCAACGCAATCGTCACAAGGCGATCTAGAAACTCGTACATGCGCGCCTTCCGAAGCGTAACCTTGCACCCGATCGCCATGTTATCGCGCAGCTTAAAGCCAGCGATTGATTTCCGAGCTTTCGTCATCACCGGCTTTTGCCCGGCGATCAACGCCATATCCCGTGCGGCCTGCTCAACCTTTTTTCGGTCAGCGGTAGCCTCGCCGATACCCATGTTGAGCACCACTTTCTCGATATGCGGTACTCGCATCGGATTCGTATACTTGAATTCGCTCAACAAAGCAGGGCGTACAACCTCAAGGTACTGTGTCTTCAGGCGAGGAACGTAGCCGTTTGAATTATCAGCGGTCTTAGTCATCGATCGCCTCACCCGAACGCTTAGCGAACCGTATTTTGCGCCCGTCATCCATGAATTTATATCCGACGCGCGTAGGATCCCATCTGCCGGATCTTCGATCGCGATATTCGAGAGGTGAATCGGTGCCTCTTTGGAGACAATCCCGCCTTCCTGCTGCGCTGATTGCTTCTGATGCCGACGGACGACGTTTACGCCCTGAACAAGCGCCCGATTTTCCGACGGCATAACCTGCAGGACCTCACCACGCTTGCCCTTATCCCGGCCCGCAAGAACAACAATGCGATCGCCTTTTTTGATCTTAAGCTTCGGCTGTGTCATCAGAGCACCTCGGGAGCGAGCGAAATGATCTTCATATGCTGCTTGGCGCGGAGTTCGCGAGGCACGGGGCCAAAGATACGTGTCCCAATCGGTTCACGCTGATTGTTGATGAGAACGGCGGCATTGCTGTCAAAACGTATCACGCTGCCGTCCGGCCGACGGACTGGGAACGACGTACGGACAATGACTGCCTTCATCACCTGGCCTTTTTTCACACGTCCCTTCGGGATGGCCTCCTTCACACTGACGACAATAACATCGCCGATTGTGGCGGTCCGTCGCATGGAGCCTCCCAGGACCTTGATGCACATGACCCGGCGTGCGCCCGAGTTGTCGGCGACATCCAGATTAGTTTGCATCTGTATCATTGCAGTTCACCTTTCAGGCGAGCGTAAGCCCACCCCGCGTTCATTTCACTCGGACGATACTCGGGCAGAGACCTGATCTAAAACCACCCACCGCTTATTTTTTGAAATCGGAGGACATTCCTGAATACGAACGACGTCGCCTTCGTGGAACGCATTCGCCTCATCATGTGCATGGTACTTCTTAGTAAGACGCACGGTCTTTTTTAGAACCGGGTGCGTCAGACGCCGCTCAACCTGAACGACAACGGTCTTATCGTTCTTATCCGAGACGACCACACCCTGCAAAACGCGCTTTGGCATTTTTGTTTTCCTTAACCTTGCGCTTCGGCCACGCGCTTCTCACGTTCGGCGGTCTTGATCCGCGCAATGGTGCGACGGACTTCACGGACGCGCGCCGTATTAGTGAGTTGCGAGGTCGCCTTTTGAAATCGCAAATTGAATTGTTCGCGCTTCAGCCTAATGAGCTCGTCTTCGAGTTGGTCGAGCGTAAAATTACGAATATCTTCGATTTTCATGGCCGCCTCCCTACTCCTTGGCCGTCGCTAATTCGCCAAGGCGGGTCACGACGCGCGTGCGAATAGGAAGCTTCGCGGCACCAAGCCGGAGCGCCTCGCGCGCCGTCTCCTCTCCCACACCATCGATCTCGAACATGATCTTTCCTGGCTTCACGCGCGCAGCCCAAAACTCCGGCGATCCCTTGCCCTTACCCATGCGAACCTCAGTCGGCTTTTTGGACACGGGCAAGTCCGGAAAAATCCGTATCCAAACGCGCCCAGCGCGCTTCATCTGACGCGTGATGGCCCGCCGCGCCGCCTCAATCTGACGCGCTGTAACACGCTCTGGTTCGAGAGCCTTAAGGCCGAAACTGCCAAAGTTAAGCGAAGTGCCGCCCTTGGCGTTACCATTCATCCGGCCCTTGAAGGCCTTCCTGAATTTTGTCTTCTTTGGTTGCAGCATCGCTTACACCTGTTCGCCTAGCCGACCTCGTGTAGCGAGGCCGCTATACCTTTTCCCTTTCGCGGTCCCTGTGGCCGCCGCGGTCACGATCCCTGTCGCGGTCACGCCTCGGCGGACGCGAATCTGGACGCCCCCCAGGCCCGCCGCCCTCCTGGTTTTCCAGGGAAAGCCGTTCTTGAGCCATGGGATCATGCTCAAGAATTTCGCCTTTGAAGATCCATACTTTCACGCCGATGACTCCATAGGCGGTCTCCGACACCGCAGTGCCGTAATCGATGTTGGCACGCAGCGTATGCAACGGCACGCGGCCATCCAAATACCATTCCATGCGTGCGATCTCAGCGCCGCCAAGACGACCCGAAACATAGATGCGAACGCCCTGAGCTCCAAGACGCAGAGCGGCCTGTGTTGCCCGCTTCATGGCACGGCGGAAAGCTACCCGCCGTTCCAACTGCTGTGCAATTCCTTCGGCAGCAAGCGTGGCATCAAGCTCCGGCTTGCGCACTTCGACTATATTCAGATACACTTCCGACGACGTGAATTTTGCGAGCTGTGCGCGCAACTTTTCTATGTCGGCACCCTTTTTCCCAATAAGAATGCCTGGTCTGGCGGTATGTACGGTGACACGGCACTTCTTGTGCGGCCGCTCTATTACTACCTTCGATATACCGGCCTGACGGCGCTGCTTGAGAATAAACTCACGGATGCGAAAATCTTCGTGGATCAGCTTACCATATTCGCTCTTATCGGCATACCAGCGGCTGTCCCAGGTCCGATTGATCCCGAGCCGAAGTCCGATCGGATTGACTTTTTGACCCATTAGGCCTGCTCCTGAACTTCTCTGACAACCACGGTGATCTGCGAAAACGGTTTTAGGATCTTGCCCATGCGCCCCCGGGCCCGGGTATGAAAGCGTTTCATCACCAGATTCTTGCCAACATAGGCTTCCGCTACGATCAGCTGATCCACGTCGAGGCTGTGGTTATTTTCCGCGTTCGCGATTGCCGATTGCAGCGTCTTTTTCACGTCCTTGGCGATCCGCTTCCGAGAGAAGGTCAAGTCCGCGAGGGCCTTATCAACTTTCTTACCTCGAATAAGCTGCGCGACGAGGTTGAGCTTTTGCGGGCTCACGCGCAGCGATTTCGCAACCGCCTGAGCCTCGTTGTCTTTCAGCCGCCTCTCGAATTTCGGTTTCGACATGGCTACTTCCTTTTCGCCTTCTTGTCGGAGGAATGGCCGTAATAGGTCCGGGTCGGAGCGAATTCACCGAACTTATGGCCCACCATGTCCTCAGACACCAGCACAGGAATGTGCTTCTGACCGTTGTGTACGGCAAAGGTTAGCCCCACGAACTGGGGCAGGATTGTCGAGCGCCAACTCCAAATCCTAATAGGCGCATTGGACTTCTTTTCGCGAGCCGCATCGGCCTTTGCGATCACATAGCCGTCCACAAACGGCCCTTTCCAAACTGAGCGTGCCATCGCTGCCTCTATTTCTTCTTCACGTGTCGTGAACGGATAATGTATTTATCCGTACGCACGTTTTTGCGGGTGCGAGTACCTTTGGTGCCCTTACCCCACGGGGTTACAGGATGACGGCCGCCGGACGTGCGGCCCTCGCCGCCACCATGCGGATGGTCGATAGGGTTCATGGCGACGCCTCGGACGCTAGGACGCTTCCCAAGCCAGCGGCTTCGCCCAGCCTTGCCAAGATTTTGGTTCGAATTATCCGGGTTTGAGACGGCACCCACGGTAGCCATACAGTCGGCCTGAACCATACGCATCTCGCCCGAATTGAGCCGCAGGATCGCCATACCCTGATCACGGCCTACCAACTGAGCGTAGCATCCCGCAGACCGGGCGATTTGCCCGCCCTTGCCGAGCTTCATCTCAACATTATGAATGATCGTACCGATCGGCATATTTGCCATTGGCATAGCATTGCCTGGCTTGACGTCGACTTTCTTGCCAGACACAACCTTGTCACCGACGTTCAGACGTTGAGGTGCAAGGATGTAGGATAACTCACCGTCCTCATACTTGATGAGGGCTATGAAGGCTGTGCGGTTGGGATCGTATTCAAGGCGCTCAACGGTAGCAAACACATCGAACTTGCTACGTTTGAAATCAACAACACGGTAGGTACGCTTGTGGCCACCGCCGCGCCGCCTTGCCGTGATACGCCCGTGAACGTTCCGTCCGGCGCTATCGGCGCGACCTTCGGTCAGCGCCTTCACCGGCTTGCCCTTCCACAGCTGCGAGCGATCGACCAGCACCAACTGGCGGAGGCTCGGCGTTATCGGGTTAAATGTTCTCAATGCCATGGCGAATGCGCCCTTACCAAAGTCTGCCTTACAGGCTTGACGTTATGTCGATCGTCTGCCCTTCCTCGAGCGTGACGATTGCCTTCTTAAAATCGCTCTGCTGTCCTTTCACACCGCGGAACCGTTTGTTCTTACCCTTGCGGATCAGAGTGTTAACAGCCACAACCTTCACATTGAAAAGCCGCTCAACGGCTTCTTTGATGTCCGGCTTCGTTGCAGTCATCGCGACTTTGAACATTACCTGGTTGCTTTCCGAAACCATGGTCGACTTCTCGGTTACGAGTGGAGCACGGATCACGTCGTAGAGTTCTTCTTCCCTCATTTGAACCGCTCCTCCAGGACCTCAAGCGCCGCCCGGGTGAGGACGAGCTTCTCCCGGCGCAAAATGTCGTAAACGTTCATGCCCTGAACCGGCAGTACATCCACGTTTGGAATGTTGCGCGCGGCCAGCGCGAAATTATCTTGCAACGAAGCGCCATCGATTATAAGGGCGTTTGTTAGCCCCAACCCACTGAACTTGCTACGCAAATGCGCGGTCTTCGGTTCCGCGAGCTCAGCCTTGTCCAACACCAAAATGGCATTCGATTTTGCCTTGGCAGAGAGCGCATGCTTCAATGCCAGCACGCGCACCTTTTTCGGCAAATCGTGTGCATGGCTTCGCGGGACCGGACCGAACGCCCGGCCGCCTCCACGAAACTGAGGAGGCTTATCGTTGCCGTGACGCGCTTGACCTGTGCCCTTCTGCTTGTAAATCTTTTTGTTCGGCCCGTTTACTTCGCTGCGCCCCTTCGCCTTGTGCGTGCCAGCCTGCCGCTTGGAAAGCTGGTACCGAACCATACGCTGCAAAATGTCCGCGCGAGGCTCAAGGGCGAAAACAAGGTCGTTGAGTTCGACACTCCCAGCGGTGGAAGCATCAAGTGTGATCACATCGGCTTTCATTTCGCCTCCGCTTCCGCGCTGGTGTTGGTTGGTTCGCGGAAAGCACCAGGCTTCGGCGCGTCATTCGGCAGCTGCCGCCTTACCGCATCGCGCAGCATGACCCAGCCCCCCTTGGCACCCGGTACTGCACCGCGGATGAGGATCAATCCGCGATCGGCATCGGTGCGCACCACCTGAAGATTTTGCGTGGTAACGCGCTCCGCGCCATAGTGCCCCGCCATCTTTTTGCCCCGGAACGTCTTACCAGGATCCTGACGATTGCCGGTTGAGCCATGGCTTCGGTGTGAGATCGAAACACCGTGGGTAGCACGCAAGCCGCCGAAATTCCATCGTTTCATAGCGCCGGTGAAGCCCTTACCAATGCTTGTTCCCGTCGCATCCACAAATTGACCGGGCACGAAGTGATCCGCCGTCAACTCGGCGCCTACCGCAATGAAATTCTCGGGCGACACGCGGAACTCAACGACTTTTGCCTTGGGCTCGACCTGAGCCTTCGCGAAGTGACCCCGCTGGGCGCGAGTCACGTTCTTTACCTTCCGCGAGCCCGAACCGAGTTGAAGCGCGGTATACCCGTTCGCCTCCTGCGTCCGGTGCGCGACCACCTGGCAATGATCGACCTTCAACACCGTCACAGGCACATGCTCGCCCGCGTCGGTGAAGATCCGCGTCATCCCAACTTTTTGTGCCAACAATCCCGATCGCATCGGTCTGCCTCAGTTTCACTTGTTCTTAAGCCGGGCTTACACCCGTCATTTATTGAGAATTTGCCTAGTAGACGCAGTTACAGTTTAATCTCCACGTCGACGCCGGCAGCCAAATCGAGCTTCATAAGCGCATCCACAGTCTGTGGCGTCGGATCGACGATATCGATCAGGCGCTTATGCGTGCGCATCTCGAACTGCTCACGGCTCTTCTTATCGATATGAGGCGAGCGATTTACTGTGTAGCGCTCGATACGGGTCGGGAGCGGGATTGGCCCGCGCACATCCGCACCGGTCCGCTTCGCGGTGTTGACAATCTCCTTTGTGGAGGTGTCGAGCACGCGGTGATCGAACGCCTTCAATCGGATGCGAATCGTTTGGCCTGCCATCTGTCACTCCCAAAAGAAGAGGCGCCCCTTTTTTGGAGACGCCCGCTCCTCAATCTCGTATCACTTTATGATGCTTGCGACGACGCCAGCACCGACAGTACGGCCGCCTTCCCGGATTGCGAACCGAAGCTTCTCTTCCATAGCAATCGGGACGATAAGCTCGACTTCCATAGAGATATTGTCTCCCGGCATCACCATCTCGGTGCCTTCCGGAAGATGAACCACACCCGTCACATCCGTCGTACGGAAATAGAATTGCGGACGGTAATTTCCGAAGAACGGCGTGTGGCGACCGCCTTCCTCCTTCGTCAGGATGTAGGCTTCGGCCTTAAATCTTGTATGCGGTGTCACGGTGCCGGGCTTGCATAGAACTTGACCCCGCTCAACCGCTTCGCGATCGATACCGCGAAGGAGGCAACCCACGTTGTCGCCAGCCTCGCCCTGATCGAGAAGCTTGCGGAACATTTCGACGCCAGTCACCACCGACTTAACAGTTGGCTTGATGCCGACGATCTCGACTTCTTCGCCGACCTTGATCACGCCGCGCTCGATACGACCGGTCACAACGGTGCCGCGGCCAGAGATTGAGAACACGTCTTCGATCGGCATCAGGAAGGGCTGGTCGCGCGGACGTTCGGGAAGCGGGATGTAACGATCCACCTCTTCCATAAGTTTGTGAATAGATCCCCAGCCGAGGTCGCCTTTGTCGTCTTCAAGGGCCAGCTTTGCAGAGCCATGAACGATCGGAATATCGTCGCCAGGGAACTCGTACGCCGTGAGCAACTCGCGAAGCTCCATCTCGACGAGTTCGAGAAGTTCTGGGTCGGCGATATCGACCTTGTTCAAGTAAACAACCAGCGCTGGCACGCCGACCTGACGGGCAAGCAGGATGTGCTCGCGCGTTTGCGGCATCGGGCCGTCTGTCGCAGCAACAACGAGGATCGCGCCGTCCATCTGAGCCGCGCCGGTGATCATGTTCTTCACATAGTCGGCGTGGCCGGGGCAGTCCACATGCGCATAGTGGCGGTTCTTAGTTTCGTACTCCACATGGGCGGTCGAGATCGTGATGCCGCGAGCTTTCTCTTCCGGCGCCTTGTCGATCTGGTCGTAGGCGGTGAAGGTGGCGCCGCCCGTAGCAGCCAACACCTTCGTGATCGCAGCCGTTAGGGACGTCTTGCCATGGTCAACGTGACCGATGGTGCCGATGTTCAAATGGGGCTTCGTGCGCGCGAATTTTGCCTTGGCCATGTGGCTCTCCGTTCTTCCTCTTTCATGCCGGTCTAGTGCCTAGCCCCGGAGAAAAGCTCCTGATTCCATTTGTTGAACTATAATTCAAGCGAATTTCGCTTGAACCTCTTCTGCCACGTTCTGCGGCACTTGTGCATAGTGGTCGAACTGCATGGTGAACTGTGCACGGCCCTGGCTCATCGAACGAAGGTTGTTCACATAGCCGAACATGTTCGCGAGCGGAACCATCGAATTAATAACGGTCGCGTTGCCGCGCATTTCCTGCCCGAGGATTTGACCGCGGCGGCTTGTCAGATCGCCTATGACGCCGCCGACGTAATCTTCAGGCGACACCACCTCGACCTTCATGATCGGCTCAAGCAGTTTAGGACCAGCCTTCTGCGCAGCTTCCCGGAATGCGGCACGCGATGCGATTTCGAATGCGAGCGCACTCGAGTCTACCTCATGATAGGCCCCGTCGATCAGCGAGACCTTAAGGTCGAGCATCGGGAAGCCCGCGAGCACGCCATTGTCGAGCACGCTGCGGACGCCCTTTTCGACGCCTGGAATGTATTCCTTCGGAACGGTCCCCCCGACGACTTTCAATTCGAACTCAAAGCCAGCCCCCTGTTCCTGCGGCTCCAGGACAAGCTTCACGCGAGCAAACTGGCCTGAACCGCCGGTTTGCTTCTTATGGGTGTAATCTACCTCCTGGCGGCGCGTGATCGTCTCGCGATACGCCACCTGGGGCGCGCCGACATTAGCCTCGACCTTAAACTCTCGCTTCATGCGGTCGACAATAATTTCGAGATGGAGTTCGCCCATACCCTTGATGATGGTCTGCCCACTTTCAGGATCGGTCGAAACGCGGAAGGATGGATCTTCCTGGGCAAGCCGGTTAAGGGCCATACCCATCTTTTCCTGATCCGCCTTCGTCTTGGGCTCGACCGCCACCTCAATAACCGGGCTCGGAAACTCCATGCGTTCCAGAACAACCTGCTTAATGGGATCGGAGAGCGTATCGCCGGTGACCACATCCTTTAGCGAAGCAATGGCAACGATGTCGCCAGCAAAGGCTTCCTTGATGTCTTCGCGGCTATTCGCATGCATGAGGAGCATACGGCCAATGCGCTCTTTCCTGTCCTTCACGGTGTTGATGAGCTGCATGCCCGTCTCGACCTTGCCGGAATAGATGCGGCAGAACGTGAGCGAACCAACAAACGGGTCGTTCATGATTTTAAAGGCCAATAGCGCGGTAGGTGCGCTGTCTGACGGTTCACGCACCGTCTCTTCGCCCGTCTTCAGATCTATGGCTTTCATTGGTGGAACATCGATCGGCGACGGCAAATAGTCGAGCACGCCGTCAAGCAGCGGCTGCACACCCTTGTTCTTGAAAGCTGAGCCACAAAAAACTGGATAGAAGGTGCTGTTGATCGTCCCCTTGCGGATAAGGCGCTTCAACGTCGCCTCATCTGGCTGATGCCCCTCGAGATAGGCATGAAGAACGTCGTCATCGAGTTCAACGGCCATCTCAACCAGCTTGTCGTGATATTCCTTGGCCTTATCGACAAGATCGGCTGGAATATCGACGTCCCGGAAGCTCGCACCAAGCGTATCCTCGTCCCAGATCACGCCCTTCATTCTGACAAGATCGACAATACCCTTGAAATTATTCTCAACGCCAATCGGAAGCTGTACGACGAGAGGCTTTGCTCCGAGGCGGTCAATGACTGATCGGACACAATCGTAGAAATCCGCGCCGATCTTATCCATCTTGTTGACGAAAATCATGCGCGGGACGTTGTACTTGTCGCCCTGCCGCCATACGGTTTCCGTCTGAGGCTCAACCCCCTGGTTTGCATCGAGAAGGGCAACCGCACCGTCGAGCACACGCAAGCTGCGCTCCACCTCGATCGTGAAGTCCACATGGCCGGGCGTATCGATAATATTGACACGCTTGCCCTTCCAGTAAGCGGTTGTCGCGGCCGACGTAATCGTAATGCCGCGCTCCTGCTCCTGCTCCATCCAATCCATGGTGGCGGCGCCGTCATGCACCTCACCGATCTTATGGCTCTTGCCGGTGTAGTACAGGATGCGCTCAGTCGTCGTCGTCTTACCCGCATCAATGTGAGCCATGATGCCGATATTACGATAATCTTCGATTGGGGTTTGACGCGCCATGACTAAGCCCTCGCCATCCTAAAACTTACCATCGGTAATGCGAGAACGCTCGATTGGCTTCCGCCATCTTGTGCGTATCTTCGCGTTTCTTGACCGCCGTTCCGCGGTTATTCGCTGCATCCAGCAACTCGCCGGAAAGTCTCTCTTCCATCGTGTTCTCGTTCCGACCGCGCGCCGCGGTGATGATCCACCGGATCGCAAGCGCTTGGCGGCGTTCGTTCCTGACTTCGACCGGCACCTGATAGGTTGCACCGCCGACGCGTCTCGAACGCACCTCGATCGCCGGCTTCACGTTGGTCAGCGCCTCATGGAACAGCTCGAGACCATCGCGCTTGGCTTTCTGTTCGATGCGACCCAGAGCTCCATAAACGATATGCTCTGCCACCGACTTCTTGCCCTGCTCCATTAGGCTGTTCATGAACTTAGTTACAACCACGTCGCCGTATTTCGGGTCCGGGATAATTTCGCGCTTCTCAGCTCTATGCCGCCGTGACATGCTTCTCGATCCTCAGTCTTACTTCGGCCGTTTCGCGCCGTACTTCGAACGGCGTTGCCTGCGCTTCGCCACGCCCTGCGTGTCAAGCACGCCGCGGATGATGTGATACCGAACACCCGGAAGGTCTTTAACGCGGCCGCCGCGAATAAGGACCACGGAGTGCTCCTGCAAATTGTGGCCTTCACCCGGAATGTAGCTCGTCACCTCAAAGCCATTCGTGAGGCGGACGCGCGCAACCTTCCTCAAGGCCGAATTCGGCTTTTTCGGCGTTGTCGTGTAGACGCGCGTACACACGCCGCGCTTTTGCGGGCATTCCGTCATCGCCGGCACTTTGTTTCGCTTTACCGGCGCGACGCGCGGCTTGCGGATCAGTTGCTGTATCGTTGGCATCAACGCTTCCAAATCAAAACGGCGAAGGACCGGCAGCAAATCCGCTATCCGGTCCAGTGAAGACGAATGAGACGTTCGAGGCCAGGGCCTCTTTCACCTCAATGTATGTTTCCGGTGTCTTCGCGGCAGTGTTTAAGCGAAAAAAGAAGCGCCGAAGCGCGAAAAGCTGCTTACCACCTGCCACCAGAGTGTGCGCAAAATAGGAGGCAGAACTTACCCCGTCAAGCTCAAATTTGTTTTATTTTCACAAGTTTGAACAATGTTGATTTCACGCTTCAGCCAAGGCAGCGCTCACGTCCCGCCGACGCCAGAATGAACAAAAAATTCAGCGCAATCAAGATGCTCAATTGCCAGGTTGCATGCCAGCTGGCTGGGAACAGCTCAAGTGACCGGGCGTTGCCTCTGAAAATGGAGATTGATGATGGCGACGCTCCCCAATGAAGAACGCTCTCGTCCACGCGGCGCGGCTGGCGAGCCACCCATTCACAAGAGCACAGTGGAAGTTCGTCAAGGCCGTCGCGGGAAGCGGGTGCTCATCATTCTGGCGGTCAGCCTTGCCCTGCTGGCGATCGCTTACGTTGTGCTTTATTCGTTTTACCCGAGACCCACGCCTCAGACGATGCTGTCACGGCCGACCTTGGCCGCGACCGCGCCTGTGCTGGCGCCGACAATGGCGCCACCCATGATATCGCTTAGCCAGTGATAGTCCGCTCCGAGAAGCCCAATCGCAACGGCAAAAACAAGGGCCACGCCGTACCAACGGTGCTTAGGCCACAGACACCAGGCTGCGCCCGCTGCCGCTGCGATCACGGCCGTATGGCCGGACGGGAAGGCGCGCCAACCTTGCCCGCCATGGAACGGGAAAAATCCATAAGTCCCATTACCGAAATATGAGGGATTATTGTTGACCCATGCTTCGGGCCAAGTGCGTCCGAAGACATCCTTCAACTCGTTCGTCAAGACCGCCGCGATCAGAACCGCGCAGCTTGCTCTAAGAAGGGCGGACTCTCTCTGCGTCAGGTAGCCTCGGAGCAACGCGCGGCCGCCGATGAAAACTGCCAGGATTGATGCCAAAGGCGCGAGTGGAGATGCGATATAGGTGAGCCAAACGAAGAAGGGCACGCCTCTTGTATAGGAATGCAGGACTGCTGCGAACTGCCTATCCAGGAAGAAATAGCTGAGTGTGAGCACCACAATCAGGATCGCAGAGACTGACGCGCCACGAACGACTTGGCTGTTTGTCCTCGCAGGCCACCCAATGACTTCCTGATCCATTCCCCTACCCCGCCAGGCTTGCTGCGATGTTCACGGTCAGCGCCAGAACTGCTGTGTTGAAGAAAAAAGCTACAGTTGAGTGCAATGTGACAAGCCGGCGCAAAGCGCGGGATTTGATCGAGGTGTCGGACGTCTGGGAGGTCGCGCCAATAGATGTCGAAAAATAGAGGAAATCCCAATAGTCGGGCTCCTCGCATCCCGGAAAAACCAGGCCGTAGCCTGCATCGCTCCCGGGATCGGGGCCATAATAATCGTGCGCATAATGGAGTGCGAAAGCGACCTGCGTCACGGTCCACGATATCATGAGCGTGACGATGGCGAGTCCAGCGAGGAGGAGTTTCTCCGGGGATTCCGTTGTTGGAAGCTTTGCCTCGACAATCAGGCCCGCAATTGCCGCGAAACTCGCTGTGATGGCGAGGAGTATGAGGGTCAAAATCACGAGGCGGCTGTCATCGCGGCGCGCGGCCCGCGCTTTGATACGGTTCGCGCCGCACGTCAGAACGAGTCGGAATGCAAAGATAAGGTATGTGAGACCTCCTAGATCAAAGGCGGCCGAGGCGCGTATCATGGGGGTCCAGCTTCGCGGCAGGACGAGGAGCGCGACAATACCGACGAGGACTGCCCCGTAGAATCTCGGGCGCATCCCAATCGATTGCATGACGGCAGTCGGGTTGTACCACCTTCGCCCCCCCGGTTTCGCCATACGCGCCTCCACTTTAATTTGCGTCAGCGTCTCTTTCCGATTTTCGGGATCGCGCGTCAATCCATCTTCAATTGCATTTGTTCGGGTGTAAGTGTCTGCCCGCTTGCGCCGCCGGGACCCGCAAGTGATGATCGTCGTCGGTTACCTGGTGGAAGGCCGGATAGGTTTCGCAGGTTTTGCCGTATAGAGATTGAACGCCTTACGCACAGTTCCAACGTTGGAATCATTGTCATGGTCATGCAAACAGTCCGCGCGCCCGTTTCTCATCCTATCGATATCGACGATTTGCGTCCGACCCAGATCACCGTTGGATACCGTGAAATTGAAGCACACGCGGAGAGGCTGAAGAAGCTGGCAAAGGACAAGCTTGCCAGCAAGCATGTGATCCCCGTCGTGAAAGGCCCAAAGGGTCGCCTTTATGTCATCGATCATCATCACCTCTGCCGGGCATTGCTGCTCGCAGGCTCAGATCAGGTGTCTGTAACCGTCGTGTTGAATTTGGAGAGACTGGAGAAGGATGAGTTCTGGATTTTCATGGATAACCGGGGCCTGGTTCATCCTTTCGATACCGATGGGAAACGGCGCTCCTACTCCGATATCCCGAAAAAGATCAAGGACATGACCGACGACCCGTTCAGAAGTCTTGCTGGCGCGTTACGCCGCATGGGCGGATATGCCAAGGACACGACGCCGTTCAGTGAATTTCTTTGGGCGGAGTTTCTAAGGCGGCGCATTGATGAGAAGATGATCGAAAAGGACTATCCTGCGGCGCTCGAGGCGGCCGCCGGGCTCGCAAAAAAGAAAGACGCTGACCATCTACCCGGCTGGTGCGGCCCGGTGGAGGAGGACGGGTGAGCCATAGCCAGTTACGCCGCCTGCGCATTCGAGCTTCGTCGCAAGCGCGTCAGCGCGGCGCAGTAGCTGCCTCCATGCCTGCTGGTGCGATGATTTGGGCTGATAGTCTTCGATCGTATAAGTGACGATCAGCGATTGCCCGGATGGAGCCGCACTCCATCGCCCGGTCGCAATCTGACACGCAGCGGGGCTGTCGTCAGCCGGCTTTGGAAGCATCACCAGACGGTTGTATGCGCCATCCTCGGAGAACTGCTCCCACCCTTGTGCGCCGGCACCGCTCGCGATCGACAGATTGGTGCTCCAAACGCCGGGCAGTTCGGATTGCTCCGTGGCAGCACCCCTTTGGATGGAACAGATAACACAAAGAGCTGCGACGGCCGCGGCGGCAATCCTCACGCCATCCCCCTGGACGCAATTTGCACCGAGGTCTTAGCAAGAGACTGTGATTGGAACAAGCGGGCTAAACCGGTGTAGCCATTAGCATAGGCTAAACCACCGGAGCAGCGCGCGTCCATTGGGACACCGATAAGCTGCCCTAGCACTTTAAAATCGATCAACTTTTTCGCCCTTAATCGATTACGATTAAAGAGGGTTTGATCTAGGGAGAGCGCCTGATGCAACTCAATCCTTACCTGACATTTGATGGCCGCTGCGAGGAAGCCTTCAAGTTTTACGAAAAGGTCCTCGGGGGCAAGATCAAAGCGATGATGACCTACGAGGGGTCGCCCGCGGCGGAGCACACCCCGCCCGAATGGCAGAATAAAATCATGCATGCCACCCTCGAAGTGGGCGGCGAGCCTCTGATGGGGTCAGATGCGTCGCCGAAGCATTATTCGGAGCCGAAAGGGTTTGCAGTCTCGTTAAGTCCCACCAAGGCAGCCGATGCAGAGCGCATCTTCAACGCCTTGGCCGACGGCGGGAAAGTAGGGATGCCCTTGCAGCAGACTTTCTGGGCGGCCCGCTTCGGGATGGTGACCGACCAATTCGGCATCCCGTGGATGGTGAATTGCGAAAAGGACGCTTAATTCGGGCTTTTCGGATTCGCTCTTCGCACGTCCGGCATATCTCCACGACTATCTCGCATTCCATGTGGCGGACAGTCATTGGGAGCCCGCGCAGGAGAAACCGGCGGAATCCGAGCGCAGACTTGATGACGCCAAAGGCCGGCTCGGGCGTGCATTTGCGCTTGGCGTAAAGCGCCTTGCCTTCGGGCGTTCGCAGGCGATGCGCCATGGCTTCAACCGGCGTTGGATTTTGCGGCGCGGGCGGCGCGCCGGCGAACCGCTCGCTCAACGATCCTGCCGGCCGGGCGCCCCAGCCAACAGACAAGGATGGTAGCTGGCCGACCCGAGCCGCGATAGGCTTTGCTCATCGCTGAGAGGTCCAGCTGTTCGAAGACATCCACCACAAACCGCGCCAGATGCTCTTCTGGCAGCCAGTCCTTGACGGACGGCGGAAGCAAATAGGCAGTCTGGCGGCCGATCGGGCGGAAATTGCTCATGAGGCGCAGCCAAGCTTGAAATCAGTCGCCAGAGATTCCGTTACCCAAATGGCGAGGTTAAGTCCGACAGGCTGCTAGGGAACGCCGGCAGATTTAGGACGGTCCCCGGTGAGTTTCGCCCATGCGTTCGAGAAGGCTGGTGCGATCGGCGGCACGCCCGGTCCGCCAACTTCACGGTGCGAATAACCTTGGTTTGAACGCTGATCTTTCGCGCGGAGGTGGTGGAACCCGCTCTGTGTCGCTTACGGTATTTTAGTTATGTGAATAACCCAGGCCTTGTGACGTTGTTGCGTAAGCGGGGTGCGCTACTTTCAGGCACCACCCCCATTTTACCTCATGTGGATAAAACCCACAGGCAGAGGTTGGGCTTGCGCGCGCAGATTATTTACCATTTAATGCGCTCGGTTAGATGGATGAAATTTGACGGGTCCTTCAAGCTTCGAAATGCGGACAAGGCTTGAAACTGGGGCAAATGGCTCTGTCGAATTGTGGGTAAGTTCATCAAACAAAAAGGAATTGCCGATTTGCCTGGCAAGGCGTGCAGGAAGCCTTGCAGAGCGGCAATTAATTTAAATACACTATCGTCTTCCTTTTGAGGGGTCATTTTGGCAGACGATGGTCCGAGCGGGGTATAAAACTATGATTTCGGGGTCCGCGGAGGTCTGCCTGTCCGCGTTGTTCGTCGATTTCGACAACGTGTACCTGTCCTTGCGCCGTCAAAGCGAAGATGCTGCGGGGCGATTTGCGCGAAATCCTGCCGAATGGATGAGCCGGATCGCAACCGGCGGCCTTGTTCGGTTCAAATCGCCTCAGGATTATGTGCGTCGCCGTTTCGCAGTTGCCCGGTGCTACGGCAATCCCGGCCGCGTCCTCGTCAGCCGGGGTGGCCCGCACGACCCGCATGCCTTCGCAACCGTGCGCACAAATTTCATGATCGCCGGTCTGGAGGTTGTGGACTGCCAGCCACTCTCCACGCAGTTCAAGAATGGCACGGACATCAAGATCGCCTGCGATATTCGCGATTTTCTTGAGCATCCGACCCGGTTCGGAGAGTTCATCGTCTTGTCGGGCGATGCGGATTTTACGCCGGTGCTTCATCACCTTCGTTCGCATGACCGGCGCACCGTGGTTTACGCGAACGACAGCACAGCGGAAATTTACAAAGCTTTCAGCGATGGCTGGATCGAGGAGCGGGACATGATCTCGTTCCTGCTTGACGAAACCGTTCCCCTGATGCTTCCGCACGAGAGGGCTGCGCAGCCTCGCGCCGAACTCGGTTATGATGGGCCTCGCACCTATAGCCAGAGCGTCGCTGTTCAGGCCGCTCTTCCAGCACACTCCGCGCCGGTTCCAGCGCCTGCACCGGCTCACGCCGATTACGCCCCGAACTATAGCGTTCCCCAGGAGGCCGTAAAGAGGAGGCTGCCTGCAGGCCACGTGAATTCTGCGGTTCAATCGCTCATCGAGGATTTCCAGGCGATTGGAGCGGAGATCCTCAATCTTGTCATCGACGTTGTTCGCTCTTCTGAAAAGCCCGTCCCGATCGCCTATTTGGCGGATCGCGCCCAGAAAATCCTTGGGCATGCTAAAACGCTTGGCACGAATTGGGCGGGGTCGGGCGGCTTCCTGAATTTCCTGAATGCGACGCTGCCGGAGGGGTTACGTCTAACCGATAAGCCGCCTCACTTCGTTTACGATCCCACACGGCATCGGCTTGAAGAACGCGTTGAAGTTCCCCCCGCCCAGGCCATTCCTCAAAAGCTCAATCGCCAACCGCCTCAGCCCGAAGCCAACTCATCCAAACTGGCTGAGCTGCAAAACTCGATCACGAGAATTTACGACGCGTGTAAAGCGCCTCCGCTTCCGCCGAGCGAATACCAGCTTCTGTTCACGCTTATTGCGACCGAAGTCCACGAGCGCGGCTTCGCGCCCGTTAAGACAGCCCAGGCCGTCGTGGGGCGGGCCAATCAGGAGGGCCTGCGGATCGCCATGAAGGATGTTTCCTTCGTGCTCGATGCCATCGATGAAATCGATCCCTGGCTGGAGCATACCAGGTCGCCAACTGCGGTGGCGCGAGCTTACCGCGATTTCGTCCTGGCCAAGTGCCGGCATGCCGGGGTCCAGCTCACGGAAGATGAGTATCAGCTCGTGCAGGTCTGGTTTGGAGCAAGCCAGTGGACTCCTGCGGGGCAGCAGACCGTGAATATGAATGGGACAGCCCCCCACCCAACGACCGCGCCGCAGCGTCCTCAGTTCAGCCGCGAGGCCCGAAGCTATATGGCAGAGCCGGTCTTGCCACCGCCGGACCCGCGAAGCGATATTCCATTGCCTCCTGATTTCGGCTTCGACCGCGACCTTGAGACGGAGCCAACCAAAAGCATCGGCCAGCGCTTCGGTCTCAAGCATTAGGCAAGATTTCACGACGCAAAAATCGCGTCCACAATACGCGGATCCGCGATGTTCGTTTTCAAAGCATCGCGCATCAATCGGACGATGGTGTCCGGGTGCCTCTTTTTGTATGTAATTTGCGAATGTCGGCATCCGTTTGTTACCTTGTCCTTGACGCTTTCGTCCTCATTCTTTCATCGGAAAGACGTAAGCGGCGGAAGGAGCCGCACAGCGTGGCCAAGCTTGTCGATCTCGCGCGCCCAGAGATGGGCCGAACCGCAGGCTTCCGTCGCCACGACGCAAGGGCCAAGCCCGGCAAAGACGGTAAAAGCTCCTGCTTTTGAACTGTTTGCGGAAGACGCAGCAGCCTTTGTCATCGGCGGCGTGAACCTAAAAACCTGCTTGGCCAAGTCCAAACCGATTATGCTAATCTCGCTCATGGGTGGCTCCCCTCGTTAGTGTCTTACCCAGACACCCTTTTGGCGCATCCACGCCGCGGAAGGGAGCCATCCACCACATCATGGTGAGCTTGTCGAACCATGGGCCGCATCTCTGGAGGTCGTGATGGCTGCTCAAGACCACGTCTCGCCCTGGGTTGCTGGGCTTCTCTGCCGGTGCCCGCGCTGCGGCAAGGGCGCGCTGTTCGATGGCTTTCTTGCGCTCGCCAAGCGCTGTTCCGTCTGCGCGCTCGACTACAGCTTTGCCGACGCGGGCGATGGTCCCGCCGTTTTCATCATGCTGATCGTCGGTTTCATCGTCACCGGGGCCGCGCTGATCGTGGAGGTGCTTTATTCGCCGCCCTATTGGGTTCACGCGGCCTTGTGGATTCCGCTCGCGATCGGTTTGCCGCTTCTCATCCTTCGGCCTTTCAAGGCGACGATGATCGCCCTGCAATACGCGAACAAGGCCGCTGAAGGCCGTCTCCGATGAGTCATGCCGCGCCCGACATCCAATCTGAGCCCACCGGACAGAGTGCCCGAAAAAGCCGGGTTGTTCTGACGCTCTTCACGCTTGCCGCGTTCGGCATCTTGATCGCGCTCGGCGTGTGGCAGCTTCAACGCCGCGACTGGAAGAACGATCTCATCGCCCGCTTCGAGCAGGCGCTTTCCAAGCCTCCCATCCCTTACCAACCGCCTCGCAGCGTCAATGATCGAACGCGGGAGTTCGCGCGTGTCACGGCCACCGGCACCTTGGAGGAGGCGAAGACGGTCAAGCAGCTGGTTCCCACGCCGGAGGCCGTTCGGGCGCAGACGCAAGACGGGTTCGGCTATCTGCTTTTTACGCCGCTTAAGCTCAACAATGGCGTGGTGTTCGTGAATCGCGGCTTCGTGCCCAGAAGTGTGGCCGATCGCGGCGACATCAAAGGCGGCGAAGCAGCGGTTACGGGCATTCTGCGTCTTTCCGAAAAGCCGGCATGGTTCATCCCCGCGCCGGATCTCGCGAAACGGCTTTTCTTCTCGGCTGACATCCCGGAGATGGCAAACGCGGCGGGGGTAAGCGGCCAAGGTACCGTGACCGGCGAATATATCGAAGCCGAGCCCTCGCCGCATGCCAGCGAATGGCCCAAGGCCCGCGATCCGCATGACCTTCTCGCGGCGATCCCGAATTGCCATCTCGAATATGCCTTGACCTGGTTCGGCCTTGCGGCGGCGCTCGCGGGCGTTTATGGCTTCTTCATCGCCCGAAAGTGAAACGCCCAAGCGTTCGCATTAGCAGACGCTGAAAGGATGCTGCCCATGGTTCGACAGACTCAGCATGAGGGCCAACGCGTTGAAAACACTCAACCTCATCCTGAGCTTGTCGAAGGATGGCTGAACTTTCACACCTTTTACACCGCTGAAAGCAGCCTGAAGCGGGCGCGCCGCAGATGACACCGCCTTGACTCCATCATATTGTGCAATTGAATGTCTATTCTGGCCTCAACCAAAATGATTCCATGATGTACCTCTCGACCCGAGGAGCCGCAGCTCCCGCAGACTTCGAAGAAGTCCTGCTCGCGGGGCTTGCGCCCGATGGCGGTCTCTATCTGCCTGCGTCCTGGGCGCAGCTTCAATCGCTCCCAGCCTCTTCGGCCGGACATTACGCAGCTGCGGCGGCCTATGTCATGGGTCCGTACACCGGCGGCAATCCGAGGCACGCGGATTTTTCACCATCGTTTCGGACGCCTACGCGGGTTTCAGCCATCCCGAGACGGCTCCGATGCACGAGATCGGGCCGGACCTTTACCTCCTTGAGCTTTTTCACGGCCCCACGCTCGCGTTCAAGGATTTCGCGATGCAGGTGCTGTCGCGCCTCATGGAGCGGGCGCTGAGACGGCGCGGTGCGCGCACCACCATTCTCGGCGCAACCTCCGGCGACACAGGCGCGGCTGCGGTGGAAGCCTTTCGCGGGCGCACGGACATCGAGCTTTTCATCCTCTTCCCGAACGGACGCATCAGCGACGTTCAGCGCAAGCAGATGACGGCGGCGCAGGAAGACAACATCCATGCCATCGCCATCGATGGCACCTTCGACGATGCGCAGGCGATCGTGAAAACCCTGTTCGGCGATGCGGGATTTCGCACGCGCCACGCGCTTTCGGCAATCAACTCGATCAACTGGGTGCGCATCATCGCGCAAGCGGTCTACTACTATACCGCGCACGCCAAGCTTGGCCCCGATGCGCGGCCGAGCTTCACCGTTCCGACCGGAAATTTCGGCGACATCTTTGCGGGCTACGTCGCCGCGAAAATGGGGCTGCCGATGGGAAGGCTCGTGATCGCAACGAACGAGAATGATATCCTCGCCCGCACGCTGGAAACCGGGCGGTATGAACCGCGCGGGGTGGTGCCCACCGACAGCCCGAGCATGGATATTCAGGTTTCAAGCAATTTCGAGCGCCTCCTTTTTGAGGAAAGCGGCCGGGATGCTGCGTTTGTCATCTGGGCCATGGCGAATTTGCGCAACAAGGGCGCGTTCGAGATTCCGCACTTCGTTCTTGCGCCGATGCGGACACGCTTTTCGGCCTACCGCGCGAGCCGGAAGGAAGCGGCGTCCGCCATGCGCAAGCTCTTCGAAGATACGGGCAGGCTCATCGATCCGCACACGGCCGTGGGGCTTGCAGCCGCTCAAAGGGAGCAGGAACGCACGCCGGGGCCGATGGTGGTGCTTGGCACCGCGCATCCGGCCAAGTTCCCCGACGCTTTGGAGCGCGCCACGGGCCGAACAGCAGAAATTCCCGAACGTCTTCAGGCGCGCCTTGGCGGCCGGGAGAGGTTCAAGCTTTTGCCGAACTCCGCGAAGGCCGTCTCCGACTATATAGAGACACAGGCCAGCGCGCGGCATTCATGACATTCGAGGTTCAACCATGACAGTTCAAGTAAGCCAGCTCAGCAACGGGATGCGGATCGTAACGCACCGCATGGCGGGGCTCGAAACAGCGACCGTTGGTGTGTTTGTCGCTGCCGGAGCGCGCGCTGAAACCGACAATGAGCATGGCGTCGCGCATTTTCTCGAGCATATGGCTTTCAAGGGCACGCCGACGCGCACGCCGATGCAGATCGCCGAAGAAATCGAGGGCGCGGGCGGCGCGCTGAACGCCGTCACCTCATCGGAAGCCACCAACTATTACGCGCGCGTTTTGAAAGACGACGTGGAACTCGGCCTGAACCTGATCGGCGACCTTCTTCTCAATCCAGCCTTCAGCGAGGAGGAGATGGACCGGGAGCGCGAGGTGATCCTGCAGGAAATTGCCGCGACGCAGGACAGCCCGGACGACATCGTGTTCGATCTCGCTCTTGCCGAAGCCTATCCGAGTCAGGCGCTGGGCCGCTCGATCCTCGGTACGGAGCGCACCATCTCCCGGCATTCCGCCGCCGACCTCAAGCGCTTTCGCAACGAGAACTATTCGGCTTCGCGAATGATCCTCAGCGCGGCCGGCGCCGTCGACCACGATGCGCTGCACCGGCTTGCGGATAGCATCTTCACCGGCCTTCCCCTGGAAGCGCCGCGCCAGATGAAAAAGGCCAAGTTCGAGGGCGGCAACACGGTCTCGGACAAGCGCTTCGAGCAGTGCCACGTGCTCTTTGCCTTCGAGGGCTACCCGAATGGCCACGAGGCTTCCTTTGCGGGCCGCATATTTGCGGGAATTGCGGGCGGCGGGATGGCTTCGCGGCTTTTCCAGGAGGTGCGCGAGAAGCGCGGCCTCTGCTACGACATCCACGCCTTCGATTGGGGATATGCAGACTCGGGCGTGATCGGGCTGCACGCAGCGACCAGCGCGCAGCAATTGAAGGAATTGTGCACTCTCTCGCTGGGCATATTCGCGGATTCGCAGAGAAAGGCCCCACGGAGCGGGAACTCGCCCGCGCCAAAGCGCAGATCAAGGCCGGGCTGTTCATGAGCCTCGAAAGCTGCGAGTTGAGAGCGGGGCAGCTGGCGTGGGACCTCTTGGTGTTCGGCAGACCGATCACGAACGAGGAACTGATCGAAAAGGTCGATGGCATCACCTGCGAGCACGTTCAGGCGATCGGCCGCGGCATCCGCGCAAAGCCGGACATGGTTTCGGCGGCCGTCGGCGCCCGAGGTTCGGCGGCGGCGGTGGCTGATGCCGCCGAAGCGTTCCTCGGCCGTGCTCTTGCCGCGTGACCGCCCGACAT
>CAVRSS010000115.1:0-111284 GCA_963723755.1 uncultured Alphaproteobacteria bacterium
GTTCAATAGTTTAAACCTCATGGTGAGCTTGTCGAACCATGGGCAACATCGTTTTTCAGCATCCTGCTAGCCTGAATTATTCACCAGGCTGTTGGTTTTTGAGCGATGAGCGGGACTTAATCCATTGGAATCACTTATGATTCTGCTGTCGAGACAGCATCGTTCACGTTCCCAAGGAAACTCCCGCTCACCATGACAGAAGCTACCGCATTCCTTCCCGGACTGTCACCTGTCAGCGGCAAGGAAATCACAGCCACGTTCGATGGCGGACAACTCTCCTCGGATGGCACGTTCGAGACGCTGCGGCGCGCCTTTCTCAAAATCGCGGTGCGCGTGGAGGAACTGAAGAGCCGTATCAAGGTCGCCTTTCCCTCGGCCTATCCGCACGCGCGGGTGCTCGCTCTCCTCGCCGGATCAGTGACCGTTCGAAGCCCATGAGCGTTGCGGCATGCGCCGCGCGAGCCCCGATCCTAAACCCTCAACGCGTTGCGATGTCCACTCACCAACCGACCGTCAACCCGGCCGATGACGCATGCCTGCTCCCTCCGTGAGCGTCCTTCGCGAATAATTCGGGCTAGATTAGAGATGGCACGGGCCATAGGCCCTGTCGTGACAATCGACAAGAGCTGTATCTTTGGCCTCGCCGTTATGATGAACAGCGGAACTCTTCCTGTGAAGCAATACATTAGAGCAGCCCGTGTCCTTTTGGACACGGGCTGCTCTAGCGCGCTAGGCTTGAATTAACCAACTTCTCCGGCTTCAGTCGATTTAGATTGGAGGTGGGTTGAAGCCAGGACCAGAAAGGTGGCGGAAATTGTAGCCGGCAGTAGCCGGGACCGCCTTGCCACCCCTTACATCATGCACGTTGGCATCTTCCCTTGTTCCAGGCACGCCTTGGCTGGGAGTACGGTGACTGAGCCATCCGACGGATTTACCCAGGGCCAGGGATTCGAACCGAAGAACGTTGGCTTCGCGTTTAGGTAAAGTGAGTCCGGGAGCGCCTGTGTTTTGGCAACTCCGGTCTGTCCGCCGACGCCATACCACAATTGCTTTTGGCTAACCCAGTCCCAATTCCCGTCGCGCTGCTGTGTGGTGTAGGTATCGGGCACCCAAAACCATCCGCTCCTCGTCTGCTGTGCACCGATCTGCCACATATTTACTTCGGCATCCGACGTAGCTCCTCCGAGCGCTTGAACTCCCCAGAGATTCTGCACGGCGGAGTAACCGCTCGATTCGTAACTTAAAAGCTTCTGCCCCTGAGACCCGAGCACATTGCCAACAATGTTGGTGTTGTAACTATACGCCTGTATGTCCACGGCAGTGCGCCCCCCGAGATCCATGTAGGGATAGACACTAGACATGTATGTGTTCAGAGGCGGGCGGGCGGCGCGGATAGCGGACAGCTGATTGCGAAACACTGTGATGTAAATCGAGTTGCCCCAAAAGCTATCGCCTTTGTAGTTGTGGCTGTAGTTGCCTTCCAGGAGTTCCATGTGGGGTGTCGTAAAGTGCCCCGCGTTCAGTCCGGCCTCGGCCGAATTCGGGTAATTGCTTCCCCAGGAATTATCCATGTAGTTGTACGCGATAACGTTCCCGCCTCCTGAAGCTCGCATCACGATATTTTTGTTGCCACTCCACATCACGTTGTTTTCGACCAGATTTTCCGATGCACCCAAATTGATGCCGGTTAGGTATCCCGCTCCGCCTGGATTCGGGTCCGGTGTCTCGTGGATATAGGAATCTCGTAACACGCTTCGGAACGTTGCGTAGAATCCGATCGATGTACCGACGGACCAGGCCGACTGTACGTTTTTGACCCAGCAATAGGCGCAGAGGGCCACGGGGATATTCCCATTACCGTCGCCACCCATTCCTCCATAGACGTACAGATCTTCGACACCCGCACGATACACGAATGGGTTTGCATAACGCGTCAACTGAGCCGTGTACTGCTTTTGGAATGTTATATGGAATGGCGTTGAGAACGTGACGGTGTTGCCGTTCACCGCCGTCACCTCCATCATCTGTGCGAGTGATCGGTCTTGACGGCAGAACCACCTGCGCGAGCCTCCGCCGGGGGGATCCTGTTGCGGTCCCCAAAACACCCGCGTATCATTGTCCGTTACTTGATCGATGAGGACAATTTCTCCAACCTGAACCCCTGGACTGCTCGTCAGCGTAAGCGAGTTGGTGCCCTTTACTGCATCTGCCGCAAGATCGAACGAGGTTGAATACTGGGGCTGGCTAGTCCCTACATAGAGAAGGCCATAGTTCGAATTTGTGCTGCGATCGGCCTTGATAAGCTTGGTGCCTCCATTGCCTGCGTTCACGGAAGGCACGGTCGCATTCGCCGAGGGCGTTCCCAACTCTCCCGGGCCTGAGCCACGCAAGGTGCAATCAGATGTGTGGAACCACAAACCATTGCCGTTGATATTGAAGGTGCCAGCATTGAGCTTTACCACCTGACCGGCTGGACAGGAATTTAAAGCCGCTTGGATCGCCGCCGTGTCATCGAGAGAGCCTCCGAGTGGAGAGAGGGTCTTGTAAATTGTAGTCCGATTGGGAATGCCGCCAACGGCGTTGAGCCCAGGATTCCATGTCGTCGTCCGGTCGGCCGAAATGATAGTCGTCGTTGGTGGTACAGTGGAGACTACGGTGGTGCCGCCCGTGCTACCGGTGCCGGTAGTGGAGCCTGTGGTCGTGCCGCCCGTGCTGCCGGTGCCGGTAGTGGAGCCTGTGGTCGTGCCGCCCGTGCTACCGGTGCCGGTAGTGGAGCCTGTGGTCGTGCCGCCCGTGCTACCGGTGCCGGTAGTGGAGCCTGTGGTCGTGCCGCCCGTGCTACCGGTGCCGGTAGTGGAGCCTGTGGCCGTGCTGCCCGTGCTGCCGTTGCCGGTAGTGGAGCCTGTGGTCGTGCCGCCCGTGCTGCCCCTACCGGTAGAGGAGCCCACGGTGGTGCCGCCCGTGCTGCCCCTACCGGTAGAGGAGCCCACGGTGGTGCCGCCCGTGCCGCCCCTGCCGGCGGAGGAGCCTGTGGCAGTGCTGCCGCTGCCGGAGGAGGAGCCCGTGGTCGTGCCGCCCCTGCCTGTGGAGGGGCTTTTGGCAGCGCCGCCCGTGGAGGAACCTTGTGGACAATTCAAGCTATCGCCGTAAGATTCGCTGCAGTGGTTCCTCTGTTCCCATGCCCAAGCCGGCCCGCAAAGGCCGGCGGTAGATAAACAGAGTGCAACCACAGGAAACACTCGAACAATTTTTCTCATCGCAATACTCCGATCTTAGTGTTCAAATAGAACGGGCGTCCGCCTCGTTTTATTCCCACTGGACAGTTGTCCATCGAAAAAGGCTTTTTGAAGAAAGCTCACTTTCATGACTTGAAATTGATTATTTACTCCACTACTGCAAACTAACCAATTGTCATTGTTGCTTTTATTTGATCCTAAACAATTGACTATAACCTGAATTTTCTGTCCGCACACGCTTCATAAATCAATGATGCAGACATCGATAACATGCCAGGTGGCGGCATTTGCGCTCCTGTCGCGACCTGGGCCTGGCTCCAACCGGCAGCCCAAAGTTGACTTCGCTGCTACTATCGGTTAGCAGCCGGAGGTAATTGCACTTATGTGCGTCAAATTTTGCAACGGACAAGCGAGGCGATGGCGATCTTGACGCGGCGCACGCTTCTTCGCGGCAGAAGCCGGATCCGCTCGAAGCCAGATGTCAACGCTTGGCCCCCGCACCCGGATTAGCGCGACAATAAAGGCGATCTTCGTCCGGCAAGGCTGAAATCGAGGGAACCTTCACTTCACTCTGTCAGCATCCGAAACCTCCCCTGCCCTAGCCGGAGCCTTTGTTGCAGAGAAACTTTCCCTAATTCACCGCCCCGATATTCGGGCTAGCTAGCCCCTATGTTCGCAGCCTGAAGGGGACACGGCCTGTCCCAAGGCAGGCTCCAATTGAGGGTTTCGCGGACAGGCCGACCCGGAGCCTCAAGCACCGTGGACGAAACTCTCGCGCTTCTCCACAACCGGCACACAAGCCGCGGCAGATCGCGTAGAGTGGCTCACCTGCCAAGAAGTAAAGACCTACCGATATGCGTAAGCGCTGCTCTCCGAGCAGGCCGCAGGGCACGCCCCCTACATTGGCGCCGAGTTACATGCGTCGTCGAGAAAGCGAGTGAGCCCGTCCGAGTCAGGTCGACTGCCCGGGCGGCGCCGGCCGCCTCATCGGAAGACACGGTTGCGGTGGCACCATCGGATGAACACGTATATTGCCCAGACCCGAGACCAATACATACCTGGCGCCCCTTCGAGAAAGGCGCGCCAGAGCCGCTCGACCGCTACTGGATTAAGGCCGACGGGAGCGATGAGCTGCGGGTCTCGCAGGGTCTGGTCCATGACGTCCTTCAGGCCGCGCCTGATCCAGCGATCGAATGGCAGCACGAACCCGCTCTTTGGCCGCTCGAACAATGACGGATCAAGCCCGCGCAGACCGATGCGCCGCAGCATAGCCTTCCGGCCCAACGGTCGATAGCGCGCCTGATCCGCTAGACGGTCCACACTCTCGAAGAGAACCTGATCCACCAGCGGCACCCGCTGCTCAAGCGAGGCAGCCATACTGGCTACGTCGTTGTCGCGCAGCAGGCGCTCGCCCAGAAAAAGCCGCTGCTCCATGACGCTGATTGCCGAGAGCGGTGTGCGGCCTCGGGTCTCGGCAATGATCCGTGAGCGCATGGCCGGGGGCAGGCCATCGGACAGGGCGTCGGCGAATTCGGGCGCCAAAAGCTCGTGTTGGAATCCGGGTAGGAAGAGGGCGTACGCCATCTGATATAGAGTTAACAGATGGTCGCCGTGACGAACCATTTCGGGGAGCTTAGCCCAACGCGTCTGAGGCGGCACCGCCCCGGCAGAGCGTCGTAGCGGCCAAGTCGCCAGTTTGGCCGCCGCGACCTGCAGGTCGCGGGGCACCCAGTCGGCGCGCCGGGACCATTGCTGCAGCACCGGCAGGTCGCGGTAAGAGGCATAGCCTCCGAAGAGTTCGTCGCCGCCCGTGCCCGACAGCGCCACTGTGAAACCGGCGGAGCGGATGGCTTTCGACATGTAGTAAGCGTTCAGCCCATCGAAGGTCGGCTGGTCCAGGCTGTCGAGCGCCGCCTCGAGATTTTCAACGAATTGCCCCTCGGTCAGCACCACCTCGTGATGCTCGGTCCCAATGGCGGCGGCAATCCGCCTCGCGACGGGTCCTTCGTTGAACTCTTCCTCCTCGAAGGCCAGAGTGAATGTGTGGATCGGGCTCCGGCTGGCTCGCTGAGCCAAGTTCGCCATGACCGACAAGTCCACACCCCCGGATAGGAACACGGCGAGAGGGACATCGCTGGCGAGGTGGAGCCTCAGCCCCTCCTCCAAGACAGCGGCTAGGTCGTTTTCGCTTGTGCATACATCGGGTGCAGAACCGGGGTTGCGCCAGAATTCGTCCTGGCGGGCTTCCCTGCCGGTGGCGTCAAACTCGAGCAGCACACCCGGCGAGAGGAGTTCGATACCCTTGACCGCGGTACAAGGGCCAACAACAAATCCGTTCCACACGAAGCTGGCCACGGCCTGCGGGTCGAGGTGAGGCGTGCCGACTAAGCCGGACGCCAACAGAGCGCGAAGCTCGGAGGCGAAGGCCACCGACCATCTCGCGTTCGGATCCGTAGAACGGGCCAAGTATAGGGGCTTAATGCCCAGGGGATCCCTCGCCAGCAGGAGCCGGCGTTGCTTCGGATCCCAGCAGGCGAATGCGAACATGCCCCGCAGCCAGTTAACCGCGCCCGGCCCGTGCAGGGCGAGAGCGCGCAGCATGACGATTGTATCGCCGCTGGACTCAAACTTCTGACCTTCGGACACCAAGCGCTGCCGCAGTTCGCCGAAGTTGTAAATCTCTCCGTTAAAAACCACCGTGTGCCCGGTCACCGAGTCGACCATGGGCTGGGCGCCGGCGGGCGAGAGGTCGAGGATAGAGAGGCGGCGGTGTGCCAACAGCGCTCCCCAACCACGGGCGTCCGGCGTGGAGACCCAGGTCCCGCTGGCATCAGGCCCGCGGTGCACCATAGCATCGTTCATTCGCTGCAAAGCGGCGCGGGTGCCCTCATCCAGCTGCCCGATGATTCCGGCTATGCCGCACATCTCTTAGTTGGCCTCCTGAATTCGACGTAGCGACCGTGCCGACTGGGGCTTACATTTGAGGCCGCGGCGCAACACTATCTGTCTTTCATATGACAGAAAAGCAAATAATCGCAGCGAGGAGCAGTTGTATAGCCTCAGTACGCCGAAAGAGTTACCCAGCATTCGCTCACGTGAGTGAGCCCTATCGAGGTAGCCCTTACCATAAGTGGCAAGGAGATGGCTGTTGTTCTGCCGGTCCGAAGGGTGACCCTTAGGTCACCCCGCCTGCCTGAGGCAGGCTTCAGCGTCCACTCGTCGTCCGCAGCTGGAACTCACGGCCCCCCGTGCGCGACGACATTGGCATTTCCTGCAACGATTGCTGGTGTCGATGTCCACAAGGTTATGTAGCCGAAGAACTTCGAGACCTCGATAGCATCTGCATTACCCACATAAAGGGTATCCTTATCGCGCATGGGAAACCTCTGCGCTAAGAGAAAGCTTGATGGATCACGGAAGTCGACCCTGTAAATCGTCGGTATCAGTTGCTGGTTCGGCGCAAAGCGACTCAGATCTACGCCCATTCCTTCCAGCCTCCTGCGGCGCTCCATACGATATAAAAACACCTGTGCCGGATCGGCGCGATTATCTACGAGCCCACCGGCTTTCCCAAGCGCCTCGTTGAGAGAAAGGTGTTCTTGATCAAATGTGAACAGACCTACTGCAGTAGAAAGGCTCGCGTTATTGGTGTTTACGCCCCCAGAGATCGAAGTCCCGGTCGAGGCCCCAATTGCGCCAGCTGCAACGAATTTGCGCTGGTTTCGAGTTCACATAGATCACATCATTTGGCTGGACAAAGATATTTTCCTCCGGGCGACTGATGAGCGTCGGGAAAAAAGCAGTTGCCACCCGATTTTTGCGCTGAAGAGTTATCTCCATATCGGAGGCCGCCCCCCTAAGACCTCCCCCCACCTCTGAAACAACGTCCAAAATGCGCTCGCCGGCGCCCGTAAGTTTTACTCTATTAGACCCGCCATCACCGACAACTGTAACAGTTGCTGCATTTTGTTCGACCATACTAAGAATGACTTGTGGTTCAACCACACGACTTGCGAGCTTGCTTTCGATCTCGCGCTCAGTCCCCGGCAGCGTTAATCCCGCGACATGGACTCTCCCCGCGTATGGGACAGAGATGGCTCCTGAACTGTCAACCTTCAGGTTGGGGATCGTAACGAAGTTACCCTGCCTACTGTTCGATCCCGCTGGGGCTCCTCCAGAGGCAAAGAGGTTTCCACTCGACGATTCGAAAACGGACACTCCCAACACATCACCTGCACCAACTCGGAGCGCTGAAGGACGCCCCCCGAAGGTTCTGGACAAAGAAACCGTATCAGCGTCCGCCAAGCAATCGAGGACGATTGGATTGATGTCCACAAGAGCGTAATCCATCGCTACGGCATACGGGGGATTGGAGGCAATTACAGATGCACCGCTGATCATGTCTTGCTTAGCCGGTCCATCCAGAGGCAAGCCTGAACACCCGGACAGCATAGCTAAAGCAGCAAGCTTCCAGGTCCTGGCCCCTAATTTTACTCCATCGCCTTCAACTAAACCGAAAATCCTGGGGGTACCCAAGAACCGGTTGCTACCACGAGAGCCTCGGAGTTTAATTACAGAGTGTAAACCTTCCGGCTTCCGGGCGCATTTTTCGATCGTCTTTGCAAGAGACGGAATAAAATCTCGAACGGTTCGTGCCATAACCCTGCCACCAAAATCAAAAGACTTCCAAATCTCAAAGACGGAGCGGACGCCTTGTGCGTCTGAGCCTATATAAAGAAGGTTCATCGCTCGCCTCGCCCCGTCGGCCTTGATGCTCGTTGACGCAACAGCAGCCAAATCACTTCTGCGAACAATTTTACATAGAAATGGAGCCGTGGGCGACTCCTAGAAACCTTCCTGCTTTGCAAGCGAGCTTATGGGTCACGAGTGTGATACATCAACGACACAGCAGGTTTTATTCCCTTGGCAGGCGGAAAAATTCTTAAATTATGATTGATTTTCTTAAATATCTTGTGCTCGCGAGTTTTGCTTTTTATGGGCTAACCTCATTCTATACATAAGAAAACGCGCACATTTGAGTTGTACCCCGCTACGCGATCGACCATGTCCAGGCATAGCAGCACGGACCTATCTCCATCGCAGACCTCAAGCCGTGACGGAAACCGCCTCTGATCCTTCTTCGCAAGACGGTCTTAAGTGGAGCGTCCGCCAGGGGCAGGCCACCAAGCGGACTGGCGGCGAACTGTGTGCTCCGCAGTGGGCTTGATCCGGTGTCATGCCTTCAAGGCTCGAGCGCGGGCGGCGGCGATTGCAGCGACGAGGTACCGCCCGATTGAGGCGCGTGCGTCTGGCACGCTGTCGCAGGCGTGCAGGTGGACCTCCTCGTATCTCACGCTGCGCCACTATGCTGATCGCGATGTCATTCCTTATAAGCGCGGTGGTGAAGGCCGCGCCCATAAACTGGCTGCCCTGATCGGTGTTGACGATCTGCAGCCTTCCGTGCAGGGCCAAAGCGTCCTCGCGCCAGGCTTTCAGCTCCAGGCAAGGGCCGGGACTTCAACTGACGGACAGCTTAGCGCTCCGTGGCGGACGGCCACAGATGTCAGCCCTGATCTTGTACAGTTTTTGGATGCGCTCCAGCGCTTACGAAGCGATGGGCACCGGTCCGTTTCGTGATCTTTCTTCCCGCCGAACTGGTATACATGGTTCAGAGCGCGCGATAAAATGCGCCTGGAATGCTAGAACGGGAAGTCGAAAAGGCCGCATCCCGAGTGCGTTTTTCTTCCCGAAGTGTCCGCATTTGTGTGGAACCGCGAGAGCTTCCTGCTCCGGACAATATGGATCCGGGAGGCCGCTTTGGCGCCACAACGCTTATGGCGCAACGGGGACATCCTGTGAATTTCTCGCTGGGGCGCGTAAGCAGGTTTCACAACCGACGATTTGATCGGCCTGTTGTTACTCGCGCCTTTTACCTCAATGTAGCGAAGTTCTTTCCCCGATGCGACTTCGGAGTAATTGCTGAGCGTTAGATTTGTGATCTTGCCTCCGCGTATGATTTCCGAAATCATCTTCTTCTGCACGGCCGCGTCGGTTAAATCGCTTTTCGTGTTTCTTAGCCCTATAATGATCAACGATTTCTGCGCTCTTTCATTCTCCGGTCGCGCCAACTCTGTTTGCTGCCCCAGCGGCAAGCCATAGAGCTTTGTATTTGTCGACAAATAGGGCTTCCGGGCAATAATCCCACAGAGTTGGACGGCTCTGTTATCGATAAGGCGCGCGATCTCCTGAGTTGAAAGTCCCGTGCTCCGTGAACCGAGACCGACACAGGCGACGGTGTCGTAAAGCGCGGCTGCCTTTGCGAACACGTCGCTGTCCAGGACGGCGGACACTTCGGCACTGCCATTCAACGGGTCAACAACACGATTCGACCGGCGCAGATTTCCACCCGATAGGACGTAAACCTCAACTTCTGCCGACCCGCCGTTTTCAGTGGAGACGGCAAATTCCTGCTTTTCGACGGGGCTTCCAGCCGAAACAGGGATGACTCCCGGGCTTTGGCTAACGATCTTGAAGGCGCCTGCCGTTTGCGCCTCTGATGCCGCTGAAGGTGCAGGCGTCTGAACCGCCGCCTGCTCTTGCCTGGCCGACGCCTTGGTCTCAGAAGGACCCGCGGCTTCATTAACAGCTGGTGGTGGCGGAGCGGGCGCCCGTTCCTCCATAGCCGGAACCGTTACAACCGGCGCCTGTGCCGGAGCTGCAACCTGCTCACGCCCGGCCGTTGTCTTTGTCTCCACCGGAAGCGGTTCGACTTGAGCGGAGGCAGGAGCTGAAGCTTGCGCAACCGGGGCTGGCGCAGAAGCCTGCTCCTCCTGGACCGGAGCCTCCGCGGGAACTTGCATTGCATGAACTGGAGCTTCTGCCCTAGAGGGAGCCTGCTCGTGCATAGCCTGGGCCGGAGCCGGCGACGCCTTCCCTTGCACCGGGACTTGCTCTTGCGGAGCCGGAACCGTCGCTTGTGCCTCCGCGTCCTGATGCGGGACATCCGCCTTGGGAACAGAAATCGTTTCGCTCTTCTCTTCGAGAAGCTTTCGGGCCGCGACCCGGCTGGTCAGCAGGCTCTGGTTGTGAAGCCATGGGGCGACGAAGCAAACAAAGAATGAAAGAGCAAAGACGAGTGCCCTAAGTTGCCAGGGCGACTCCAACCACCAAATAATCGCATTCATTTAGTCGCCCCCACATTTGGACGTGGTTAACTTTTATTCAGCTTCTACCGAGCACGACTGTAAACACCAAAAATCTTGAGCGAAACAGTCTCAAAAATCATGCCTCCGTTCAAGATGCCAAGAAGACGCGGTTTCTGAAGCGGAGCTTCCGATTGGTTTGTATTTATCCTGGACCAGCCTCGATACTTTTCTGGGGTTGATCTAGGTTTTGCTTTTTTGGGCAATGGCGTCCGTGGTACGAAATTTCTGCCTTGCCGAAGGAGAGACCGGAATGGATGCCTACGAAGCACTCGTAACGCGGGTCAGTCCAATCGACATTGCCGACCCCGCCCCAGATGAAGAAACCGTGCGCAAGATTGTTGCCGCCGCGCTTAGGGCGCCGGACCATGGCAGGCTGCGTCCCTGGCGCTTCATTTCCATACGCGGGGACGGCAGACGGCGCCTTGGCGATGTTTTCGCGTCCTCCCTGCAACGCCGCGATCCCAAGGTGGCGCCCGAACTCTTAGAACGCGAGCGGCAAAAGCCTTTGCGCGGACCCTTGCTTCTCGTGGTGGTGGCCCGAATAGCGGAGCCGTCAAAAATCCCGGCGGTCGAGCAAATCCTTTCCGCAGGCGCAGCCGCCCAGAACATCATGCTTGCAAGCCATTCGCTTGGCTTCGGGGCCATGTGGAAAACTGGCGAGGCTGCCTATGATGCAGGCATCAAGGAAGCCCTTGGCCTCGAAGCCTCGGAGGTCATTGCCGGTCTTCTTTATATAGGCACACCCAAGGCGTGGCCAAAACAGCCAGCACCGCTTGAACCGGCGGACTTCATCCGAAGCTGGCCTTAGATCACCCCGCTTAATCGGAAACGATTAAAGGCGGTAAAGTTGACCTTGGAGCAGCTTTTCCGCGTCCAAACGGGACACTGGCCGCTCTCGCGCTTACCGCTCGCTTTGGAAGAGTTGCCGGTTAGCCGCTGGTTCCATGAAGGGGGTTGGCGCGCCGGCTTCGGAACCTTGACGCAAAGTAAACAATCCAGCGAATTCCTCCGCAGGATGCCGGTTAGCCACGTATAATCAATTTTAGGTTAATGAAAGTTTAATTTGCCACGCTTTGGTTGTAATTAACCTTTCTTTCTACCCAGGACCAACGCAAGCTATTGGTGCAGATACAAAAAATTTACCTCAATCTAATCATTTCTATCGTGTGCTGGACGACGTTTTGTTATATTATAAAATTGTCGAGGAAAGGAGCGTGAACCAAAAGGTGTACAAATCATGAGATATTTAGTTGCTGCGTTCATCGCAATCGGAGCGATGCTCAGCGTTTCCGCGCAAGCCGCTCCGTTATCGCCGGCTTCCGTGCAGACCGAGCAGGCTGTCGCAACTGGCGTTGCCGTTGAAAAGGTTTGCTGGGGCGGTGGTTGCGGCTGGGGTGGCGGCGGTGGCGGCTGGGGTGGCGGATGGGCCCGACCCTCCTGGAATTTTTGCCCCACCTGTGGTCGTCCGATCTATCGTCCTTGCCGCGTTTGGGCCTACGGCTGCGGATGGAACTCGTGGCGGGTCCGTCCATGGGGCTGGGGCGGTGGTGGCTGGAACGGCGGCGGCTGGGGCGGCGGTGGCTGGAACGGCGGCTGGGGCGGCGGCGGCTGGTAAGCCAAAACATTTAGCGATACCCGGCATCCATTAGCCGGGTAGCTGGGGTGGGGGCTTCCTTCCGAAGTCCGGTGAAAAACAAAAACTTTAAAGAGCATCTTGTTCGGCGCGGGTTGTGGCTCCCCGCCCGATCCTTGATAAGGCGTTTGCAGCTGTTTTTGTGTGGTTGCAGATCGACTGAATCAAGAAAATGTCTTGATTGAACCTTATAAGAAGCTGGATCGCCGTAAGCATCCAGCAGCCGGATGCGTTTGCGGGCGCATAGACCGGCTTTGAGGTTCGAGCAATGTGTCAAACTAAAATCCGCATCCTTCTTGCGGCCACCACGGCCGTCATAATCACGAGCGCCACCTCTGCAGCTCCCCAGGATAGCGAACGGTTATACCTGCCACCCCAATCTTCCCGGTCTCAGGAAGCAACGAAGACCGAAGAGACGACCTCGCACGAAATAAGGCGTCCAGCGCGTAAGACGCGCGCCAGAACTCGGCGTCACCATTTTGCGGCGGGATTCCGGGGAGAACGGCCGGACACATTCGACCTTCCGGGCGTGTTCTCCTCTCCATTCTTCTAATTGGTTTCAATCGGCCTAAACTTCCGGTTGCATCCCGGCTACGAATAGCTCTAACGCTGTTCCTGGCAGCCAAGCCATCCATTCTTGGGATTTCTATCGCCGACAAGATATATTTGGGGGAGATTCAATGATCGCCACTCACGCGCAGCTTCGGAAAGGTGGGAAGTATTGGGCAATCGCGGCCGCGGTTACTCTCAGCTTGCTGGCCGCGCCTCAAGCGAAAAGCGAGCCCGGGGCGCTGGCCGGCACATGGAGTGGCGGAGGGGTCGTGGAGTACCCAACGGGTTCGCGCGAAAGAGCCAGATGCCAGGTCAACTACTCGGCCGGCTCATCCACCGTCTCAATTAACGCAACCTGTGCAACCCCATCGGGAAGCATCTCCCAATATGCGCGCCTTCGCAAAACCGGCGCCAACAGCTACGCAGGGACATTCTTCAACTCGCAGTATAGTACGAGCGGCAGCATCAATGTCGTGGTCCATGGGAACACCCAATCGGTGTCGATAGCGAGCGGAAGCGGGTCGGCTTCCCTGTCGCTACGACGCTGAGCCGCCTCCATCGAACCGGCGCGACACCCGATCCACGGTCACGGCGCACGCGCTTCGCGCCGCGTATCAACGCCGGACCCGTTGTCGTATCTGCGAAGAAAACGAGCTATAACGGGACGGTAATCCCCAAGCTATGACGCTGTTATGCACATGATGTTCTTCCGCATGTTCTTCCACCTTTCCGAACCCGAAAGTTTCGGCTAAAGCGATTACGCTATTTTCGACGGGGGAGGTACACATGAGTAAGGTAAGAGTTCTTGGTTTGGCAGCGGGAGCGTTACTGTTGTTTGGTGTTCACCACATCGCAGGGGCAGCCACGGCTGCGGCACAAGACAATCCTGCCGAAGCGTCGGCCGCCACGGGCGGCATCGACAAGGCGACCTATCACGAGCGACAGGGGCAGGCGCGCGGCAACATCTATGGAAGCCAGGGTGTTATCGGGCATACGCCTGATGCGCGCCCAGGGTACTATGGGGCATCAGGTCACCATCCCCACAATTACGCGCACCGCTATGACCGGTCCCGCTTTGGCGCAGCCAGAGGATATTACGGCGCGGCACGTTATTACCCTCGTCACTATGCGCATCGCTATTACCCGGCTCGCGCTGCCGTAGCTGACTCCTATTACGGTTCGACAGGCTACACCCCGCAATACTATTCACATCGCTATTATCCGACACGCCCTGCCGTAGCCAACTCCTATTTCGGCTTGACCAGCTCCTGGTCGCAATACTATTCACAACGCAATTATGCGGCACGCGCTGCCGTAGCCGACCCCTATTACGGCTCGACCAGCTCTTACCCGCAATACTATTCGCATCGCTATTACCCAGCTCAACCCGGCGGAACCGCGGTCGCCTCCACCGATCTTTTTGCACCGACCAATTGGAGAGCGGGCTGCGTCAACGGCAGGATCTGCACCGGCGGCTACTCCTATTATCGCAGAGTTCCTGTCTGCCGCAGCTGGGCTGCCTGCAATTACTAAAGAACACACGGGGCAGCAGGCTGTGGCCACGCTGTTCCTGCCACTCAAGTCGCGCCTGCGATAGTCTGCACAAAGGCAGACTATTCCGGGCATGAAAAGTTAACGAATGGGCTGCCAGTTCAATGGCAGCCGCTGGTGGATTTGACGGTGCAGGACCGCTTTTCTGTGATACGCGCCGCCGCGAGTTACGACGGCTTTGTGCTTGGCCCTCCGCCGGCAGAGGTCGAATCCTCTACCGCTGGTATGCGAGTGTGTATCCGGGAAAGACTTGGCCCCAGACGCCAGCCGGTTAGAGCAGCTTGAGAAATCAACCAACTTTCCGCCTTTATCGGTGGCCTGATCCAGTCAGCGCGCAACGATCGGTCGCCCTTGAGGACGCTTGATCGGCCTCGAAGCACGTCGAATGGCCGCCCGCTAAGACTTTATCTCACCGCGTTCGATGATCACTTCATGCGCTCGGCTGTTCTCACAAGTCGGGGCAATCCCTTTTTCTGCCGCAAGGGTGATCTGAATGACGTCCACACTTCAAATGGCATTGCTGCTTTTCGTGGTTCTCGTTGTGGTGGCGGTTGCCGCGCGGAGGCTGGATATCGCTCCTTCGATTCTTCTCGTCGTCGCGGGCGTTGGGCTGGCGCTAGTCCCCCGGTTGCCGAAGTTGGAACTCGCGCCGGAGCTTGTGCTGCTGGGCGTCTTGCCGCCGCTGATCTATTCCGCGGGCGTGCAAATGAGCTGGCGGGATTTCCGCTTCAATCTCAGGCCCATCGCCTTATTCGCGATTGGATGCGTCATCTTCACCGCAACCGCCGTTGCCTTGGCCGCTCATTGGTTTTTGGGACTGCCATTGGCCGTCGCCTTTGTGTTGGGCGCAATCATTGCGCCCCCCGACGTGGTCGCGCCACTTGCCATTGCACGCCGTCTTGGCCTGCCCCGGCGTCTTGTTGTCGTCCTCGAAGGCGAAGGTCTTGCCAATGACGCCACGGCCCTGATCCTCTATCGCTTTGCCGTAGCAGCAGTCAGCACAGGTCTCTTCTCCTTTTCCCAAGCCACAGGCACATTCACGGCCATTGTCGTCGGTGAGATTGCCTACGGCGTTGGAATTGGATGGCTCAGTCTGCGCCTGCGCCGATGGGCTCGCGATCCGCGCGTAGAAATCACCTTATCGCTGATGACGCCTTATGTTGCGTTCTGGATCCCCGCTGAGGTGGGAGGATCCGGCGTCCTGGCGACGGTCGCGGCCGGGCTTTATGTGAGCTGGAATGGCCCGCTCCTCATCCCGGCGGCAACACGGCTTCAGGGCATCTTTTTCTGGGACCTCGTTGTCTATTACCTGGAAGGGCTCATCTTCCTTGTCATGGGCCTCCAGGCCCGGACGCTGATCGAACGCATGAACGAGTTCTCCCTGGCGGAACTTGCCTTCGGCATCTTTCTCGTTGTGGGTGTCGCTGTTATTTCAAGATTTATCTGGGTCTTTCCGGCCGTTTACGTGCCGCGCTGGCTTAGCCCCGCTGTCGCGAAGCGAGACCCCTCCCCGCCTTGGCAGTGGGCTTTCCTGCTCGCTTTTGTCGGCATCAGGGGCGTCGTCTCTCTTGCGGCCGCGCTCGGACTTCCCTTCTACACCGCGGGCGGCGCCCCCTTCCCTTACCGTGACCTCATTCTCTTCATCACATTCGGCACCATCATTGTAACGCTTATCGGTCAGGGCTTGCTGCTGCCGCGACTCTGTCCTCCTGCTCAGACTGAATTGCGATAGCATTGTCGAGCGCAAGCGGGAGAGGGAGGCTGAACATCGGGCGAGACAGGACGCGCTCAAGGTCGCGGAATTGCGGATGGATGAGCTCACAAACGGCAACGACGTGCCGGAAAGTGTGCTTGCCTCTCTCCAAACGCGCCAAGACTATCGGGCAAGCCGCCTGCATCATCCTTCAAGCAAATCCGCAGGGCCGGAAATGGCCGCCCTTGTTCCCAACTCTTCGCTCCGAACTGATTGAGACCGAGCGGAAATACATCTTCTGTCTCATGCAAGAAGGGCGAATCACCGACGAATCTCGCCGCCGCATGGAACGGGAGCTGGATCTTGAGGAAGCGAGCGTCACTTGCCAAATAGAAGGCGGGATTGAACCACCGCTCTGAAATTGAAACGCCCTCAGGAGCGCCTCGAAAGTCTCACGTCGAATTTACTAGACTTTTTGTGCGCTGCACTATATATATATTGCGATGCAGCATGTTTTGCGTGCTGTTTGCCCTCCTTGGGCGTTTCCTCCCTAGACTCAGACCGTTCACAGAGAGCGGTCTTTTTTTTTTGCGGCGCGAAGCGTCGGCGGCGGTCTTTGCCGGGGCGGGGGATAACCGCGAGCGCGTGATCCCCGCTGTTGCGGCTCCACGCGCAATTGACTAATTTCACCTCCGTAGTGCTTTCCCTACCCAATCGTCAATTAGGCATCGTCCGCCGATGAATGCAGCACACCTGTGGGACCCAGATAGTTTTCAAATCCTTATCAAGATGATGTACGCGGCGGCGCTCTCCTATGGGCTCATCTCCGACATTAAGAGCCTTAAAGATTCCAAACGCCGTTTCCGTGATCGTGCTGGCTGTATTTTTTCTCAATTGGTGGGTCGCCGCGCCGGCTGTGGACCTTACGCAGCACCTTCTCATCGCCGGGATCGCTCTTTTCCTGGGTTTTGGCATTTACGTCGCAGGTTTCATGGGCGCGGGCGACATCAAGCTGATCACCGCCCTTATGCTTTGGGCCGGCACTCGGGATGGATTTGCTTTCTTGATCATTATGACCCTTATCGGCGGAATTTTTGCGAGCCTGCTCCTGATCACACGCAAATCGATGGTCGTTTGGCCATCGGCTCAGAGTTACATACCGTCGCGACGCCTCAGGATGTGGGCTCATCGCGGCATTTTTCCTTATGGCATCGCGATCTGCTCAGCAGGGCTACTCCTGATGCCCTCATTTTTTGCCGCGCGCTACTTGGTGTTTAGTCTCGCCATCCAGTGAATGGTCCATTTGCCAATTGTCCCTGACGCTTTCGTCCCAATTCATTCTCTGAGAGATCTTCACCGAATTCGCTTTTACGGCAGGTTAACGAGGGCTATATCCCGTTTAACCTTGATAATACTCATGAAAATACCAGACGCGACGCCATCGCCGCCGCCTCTGCCGCAGCTGTTCAGGCTGCGCGCAGCGTTAACCCGCTGGTCCAAAAACATATTTAACGGACTTTTGCTCGTCCCAGTTAACGAGAAAATTCCGGCATTTAGTTTTATTTAATGGAAGGTCACGATCGAATGAAAGCTGTTTGCTTTCAACGCTATAGCGGATTTATTTCCGCCCGGGATGAAGCCTCGGAGGGAAAAAATTGAGGCAGGAATAAAATGCTTGTTAAGAATAGCGATGACCGGAAAGAATTCCTGCGCGCTCATTTTAACCAAAAAGCGATTAACACCCACAGCGCATGACCGCCTTGCAACGTTCCGTTTACACAATTGCCCCGCGAAAAGCCCCGTCCAAGATGGCGATGGCCGAATTGGCGCCTCGCCCATCTTCTCTTTTACCGGACGGGCGTGCCAATTATCGTCGCCCCGTTATGCGCCTTCGCGCCTATTCGGGGGCGAAGCGCCTCTTACGATCCCGGACACGACGCAAGCGTCGTTCCGGGATGACGAGGTTTGCAATGCTCGCCTCCTCACCAGTCGGCATAGGGGGTCCCGTTTGTACCGCGCTCTTTCGAAAAAGAGTGCAGATCCGAAATGCCGCCCTCCTTTGCGAGAACCGTTTTCCAGTCCGCCTTGTTGCCGTTGACCGGATCGCGGGGGATGGCCCGGAGGTAGCCCTGGGTCACAAGCACCTGAAGCGTGGGCGGGAAAACGCCCTTGTCACCGTAGAAGTCGTCGATGAGCTTGCGCATGGTCTTAAGGTCTTGCTGGAGCGTTGCCTCGCGCGCCCTCGTCAGGGACGTGATCACGAGCGGCGCCACGATCGAGGCGAGGATGCCGATGATCGCCAGCACGAGCACCATCTCCATGAGCGTGAAGCCCGGACTTCCCGACGGCCCGCGTCTACCAATCCGCATAGCGCGTCCCATCAAGTGCGATCGCAGCCGTATTGGCGTGAAGATCATAAATGTCTTTCTTGAGCGTCTGGGTCTCGGCGAGCGTCGCCCCGTAAGAGGAAGTGGCAACAACAGGCGCTTCACTCTGGAAGCTGACAAAAGTCCATTGCACCTCCAGGGGAGTGCCGGACGGCGCGAAGGGATTCACCGGAAGAGAACGCAGATACCGTTTCCGTTTGCGTTCGCCAGTTTCCGTACTTACCTCGACGCCGTCCACGAGAACCTTAAGCGAGGCGGGATATCCGTTGGCGCTGCTGTTTGACCCGCCTTTCCTGCCGGAGAGCACACCCCCAATATCGGCGTGAAACTGGTCGATCGCGGTTCTGACGGTTCTGAGTGTTTCGCGGAGCTGGATCTCCTTGTCCCGCTTGTAGCTCTTCGTCGCATAGGGCGCGGCCATGGTGGCGAGAAGCGAGAGAATGGTGAGCACAACCACCATCTCCATGAGAGAATTCCCGCTTGACCCACGCATTCAGTACGACCTTGCAACTGCGTCACTGTGATCGATATGACGCCCGCGCCAACTCCAGCATCACCGCGCCAAGCCCGTGTTCTGCAACACGCTACCGGGTGGTGCGTTTTTGCTGGCGGCTTCCTCCACCGGCTTCTTGTTGTCGGGTGTAAGCTTATATCGTGGCAGCTGTTTGGCCGCGGGCGCCTTCTTCAGGTAGTCATAGCCCGCACGCGTGGAGTAGCCCTTATCGGTGCCGCTGTAGAAGTCGGTGTTGGCGCGGCCCGGCAGCGACTGCGGACGCACGAGGTAAGGCGTAATCGTCAAGATCAGCTCGGTCCGCCGCCCGGTATCGCCGTGGTTCCCGAACAGATGCGACAGAATGCTGTCGGATTCGAGCCCCGGAAGGGGAAGGCCATTGAGGCTGTGCTGCTCGGTCTCGGAGATGAGCCCGCCCAGGACCGCTGTCTCGGCCTCACGCAGGATCATGGTGGTATGCACGTTGCGCGTGCCGATTGCGTAGGCGGGGTTCAAAGCCGTGCCTAAGTTCTGGCCCAGCGAACTCACCTCGATATTGAGGTCGACGAAGATCGAATCGTCGAGGTGATATTTCGGGATCACGTCGAGCGCGATGCCGATGTCGTGATATTCGAACATTGTGCGGCTTTGGCCGGTCGCGTCCTGGATGGAGGCCGATTGCAACGGCACCCGGTCGCCCACATGAATTTTCGCGGGCTGACCGTCGACGGTTCTGACACGGGGGTTCGACAGCGTCCGGGCATCGACCGTGCTTTTAAGGTAATTCAACGTTACTGTCGGCAGAGTGAGCGTGGTCTGGTTCAGGAGCGGGGTGCCACTCATCAGCCCTTTCAGCGTCATCCCCGCGGGCGTCGACGTTGCCGCCGCCGCACGCAGCCGAGGCTGCAGAATTGGGCGGCGTCACGCTGACCTGGCTGCCCCAATCGATGCCAAGCTGATCGGACTTGTTGCGGTCGATCTCGATCACCTCCACGTTGAGCATGACCTCTGCGGGCTTCCTGTCGTTGGCGGCGATCAACTTATCGATCACATCGAGCGTATCGCGCGTATCGCGCACCTGGATCGTTCCAAGGTCGTTGTTGGCGACGAGTGTCTTGATATCCATGGCCGACTTCAAAATCTCGGCCATGCGCTCGGCCTTCAAGGTCGAAAGGTGGAACGTCTTGAAATAGAGGTCCGCATACTGCTTTTTCTTGTCCGGCGTGTCCTCATAGATGAAGATCGAATTCGGGCCCAGGACCTTATAGCCGGCGTTGCCCGCCTGCAGGAGCATGTTGAAGGCCTGCTCGAAATTGACGTTCCTGGCGCTAACGCTCACGTCGAGATTGTCGGCGTTCTTGTCGAACACGAAATTTAGATTGTAGGGCTCGCAAACCACCTGCAGCGCATCTTTGAGCTTAGCGTCGCGGAAATTCACGGCGACCGGATTTTGCGAGTGAAAGGCCGCGAGCACATAGCGCTGCTCGTCGCCTTTCTTCAGGCGGTCGAGGTCGGTAAGCTCCTGTTTCAGGCCCTCGTTCTGGGTGTCGTAACCGGCTGCTTTCTGGTAGAGCGTTTCGGCAAGATCGTAATTGCCAACCGACTTCGCCCGCTGGCCTTCGGTATTAAGGCGCGCAAGCTCCTTGCGGCCGGCAGCCATTTGCCGCGCCTGCTGCAGTTCGGCGTTCTTGGGCTGGGTGAGAAGCCCCATTTCGTATTTTTCAATCGCCTCCTGATAGCGCCCATCGCGGGCCAATGCCTCACCAGTCGTTAGAAAGTAGTTAGCCGCGCCGCTCTCAGCGCGGTGCAATTCGTCAAGGCCTGCGATGTCCGCCGACCCGCGATAGCGCTGGCGAAGCTCCATGACGCGCCGGATGCGGAGGCTATCATCGCTATCGCTGTTCGTGCTCAACGCAGGCTTGGCGGTATTGTCGGCCCCGGCAGCCGGGACGAGTTCGCTAAAGCCCGGGCCTGCGCCCGGCGCACAGGCAGAGATGATCGCGCTGAACGCGAAAGTGGCAGCCAATCTAAAGTGCATAATACTTTCCCAAGCCGCCTGAGCCGAACTCCCCAGGCCTGCGGTTTATAAGGCGCACTACAGGGCAAGATATCGGGCTTGCGGATTTGGGCGGAGACCTGAACGAAACAAGTTTGCCTCGCGCGAGCCAACGCAAGCGCACGTGCATGAAGCATGTAACCCACCCGCCCATGACGTTTCCGATATACGAAGTCCACCACGAACCATATGCAGGAGCAGCAGCCCGTTCGGCTGCCCAATCATCAAAGCTCCGGCGCGCTACGATTTTTTCTGGTGCACTCACTTCATTGCTCCTAACGCGAGGGCGAAGGGTGTGCCAGCATCGCGCTTGGCCTTGGCGTTGACAGCGTCTTTGGATCGGACGCCGTGCTCCACCGCTCGGGATCGTAGCCACCCATACTCGCTGGACAGCTTGTGGTTGGAGTGCCCGTGTTAGCCCAAGGGTTGGTGTTTGGACCGTTTTGGCAATTCACGGTACCGCCGTGAGAGCCGCGGAAGCCCTCCCCCCCTTGCGGGAAATCCCTGAAATTCCATGTCCAAGCCGCTCTGTTGCGGCCAGCAGTCGCGAGGCAGAGTGCCCACAGAGGAAACGCTCGAATACCTTTTCGCATCAGTCCTCCGATCGTAGGTTTCAACTAAAACGGGCGAGTCCCTGGTTTTAGTCCCCACCGAACCGATGTCTAAGGAAAAGGGCTTTTTGAAGAAACGGTCATTTTTTTAAGAACCTACTACTTCCTGCCATGATATTAGTTTCACTCACCTACCCGTATGCATTTGAAAAGTTACCTTCTTTGATTGTCTCAGACCTAAACATTTGGTCGGCATGACTCGCGCCTATTCAAGGAATGCGGGCTATCGTAGGGCAAATCTGGATTTTCAGTCGCCATGCGCTTCACAAAGAAATTGAATACTGCCATAGGTGAGGCCGGACTGTGGCATTGCGTTCCCCATCACGACCTTGGTGGAGCGCCGGCGGACAACCGTAAGTTACTTGTACCGTTATCGATTTTTTTGGTTTCCGCCAAATCGCAAACGATCAGACATTTTGACATTTGTGAGACGTACCTATAATTGTTTGGGTTGTTGGCTGCTAACGGGGAGGCTTCGCGAAAGGGCATGGCGTTGACCTTCGGCCTCCTGCAAATGGATTTCGAGACGTGAGTTCTCATGCCTGCCGGTCCAGGCGCCGGGCTGGGCGGGCGTCCGCGCGAACGGGCATTACGGCAGACGGAGTTTGGCCTAGTCGAATTGAGTTCGGAAAATGTATTTTACATTGCTTCGTCATTGATTTGTGCCAAATTGGATACATATGCATGATTTGATCGTTAGGGTCATAGCTGCGATGATTTTTACAGAGGTCCAAGTGGCGGGCGCATGGATCATCGATCCCAGCCCATATCATGATGAACGTGGGCGCTTTATGCGCTCGTGGTGCGTGCAGGAATTCGAAGAACAGGGCATCCACTTTTTACCAGTCCAGGCCAACATGCAGTTCAGCCGCCGCAAGGGGACGGTTCGCGGACTGCATCTGCAGGTGGCGCCTGCGCTTGAGGCAAAGCTCGTGCGCTGCACAAGGGGCGCAATCTTTGACGTGGCGGTGGATCTCCGGCCAGGCTCTCCCTCCTTCGGCAAATGGTGCGACGCAGAATTGACCGCGGAAAACGGGCGCATGCTCTACGTCCCCGAGCACTGTGCGCACGGATTTCAAACCATAGAAGAGAACTCCGAGGCGATGTACCTGACGTCAGCGTTCTACGCCCCGAAATCGTGCCAGGGAGCGCGATTTGACGATCCGGCCTTTGGTATCCAATGGCCGTTGCCGGTGTCGGTAATCTCAGAGCAGGACCGCAATTGGCCCTTGATGCAAGGTTAGCGCAACCGTCGGAACAGACATCTTCTACGAAAGAGAGGCTCCTGTGAATGTCGATACCGCTCTTGTGCAGCGCGAGACGGGCGGCAACCCGATCCGGGTAGGAATGGTGGGAGCTGGGGCCACCGGCCGGGCCATTGCTTTGCAACTTGGAACGCCGGTCCCGGGCATGCGCCTGGTGGCCATAGCGAACCGGACCCCGGAGCATGGTGAACGCGCGTTCCGCGAGGCGGGCATTCGGGAATGGCGGCGGGTAACGTCGGCGCGGGCGGCGGAAGCGGCGATCAACCTCGGCATTCCGGTGCTGACGGACGATCCCTCGGTGCTCACGACTTGTCCAGCGATCGATATCCTCGTCGAAGTTACGGGAACGATCGAGGCCTCGGCTGGCGTGGTTCTGCAAGCATTCGACAACGGTAAGCACGTCGTGCTGGTGAACGCGGAACTGGATTTACTGGTGGGGCCGATTATCAAAGCGCGGGCGGACAGCGCGGGAGTGGTGGTCACGCACACGGACGGCGATGAGCCGGGGGTGGCGATGACCCTTCTGCGCTATCTGCGTCTCGTTGGGCTTCGCCCGGTGGCCGCGGGCAATATCAAAGGAATGGTGGATTACTACCGGACCCCGGAAACTCAGCGTGGATTTGCCGAGAAATATGATCAGGACGTGCGCAAGGTCACCTCTTTCGCCGATTCCACCAAGCTGTCGATGGAAACAACTGTTCTAGCCAACGCCACTGGGTTCCACGTTGGCCGCCGGGGCATGTACGGGCCGCCCTGCTCCTACGTAAGAGAACTGGCCAATCTGCTGCCGCCCGAACCCATGCTTGAAACCGGCATCGTAGACTATTCTGTTGGGGCGATGCCGATGACTGGAGCCTGGGTCATTGTCCACGAAGAATCGCCTCTTAAGCGAGCGCAATTGTCCTATTACAAGCTGGGTGACGGCCCGTTTTTCGTTTTCTACACCCCGTTTCACCTGCCACATCTTCAGATTCCCTCGACGATCGGCCGAGCGGTCGTTCATCTCGACGCCACGGTGGCGCCGCTCGCTGGCCCGGTCTGTGAGGTGATCACTATCGCCAAGCGGAATCTCAAAGCCGGCGAGCGACTGGATGGCATTGGCGGATTTTGTTCCTACGGTTTGATTGACAATCGGGCAGCAGCCCGAGCCATAAACGCGTTGCCCATTGGCTTGTCCGAAGATTGCGTGTTGCTCCGCGATGTTGCGAAGGACGAGGCAATATCCTTTGATGACGTGGAATTGCCATCTGGTCGGCTGGCAGAGAAGCTTTGGCGGGAGCAGAACGAGCGCTGGCCATTGCAGACGGCTTTGGCTTAGTGCACAGTCCAGGCAAGCGTTTCTCCACTGATAACCGACTATAAGGCATTTGCAGGGACCATAGGTTTTGGGGACTTCACCTTGATGTCTGACTATCGCAGCCGTTATCGGAGGACGACGTTCCTCGCGCTCATTGTAGCGACGCTTTCGCTACTTCTCGCGCTCGTAGTCCTCTCCCTACCAGGACAGACATTCGCGATACGCTCATTCTTGCTGCTTTTATCTCTTCCATGTTTGGCATTGGCCTCCCTCGCGGCACTCGTCGCCCTGGGCGGGATCATCGGGTTACACCGTGATGGGTTGGAGCGAGCCGGGCAGCCGTACTTTTCCAACCGGCCGCGCGAGCGATCTGCCGGCGTCGTGTCACGCCTTCGGCGCCGGATATTGAGCCTGGTGTCAGGCTCGCGTTCTCAACTGGGTCTCTGGCCAGGCGAGTGGGTGCGGGTAAGACCCTTCTCCGAAATCGCCGCGACACTCGACGAGAATGGCTGCCTCGAGGCATTGCCATTCATGCCTGAAATGCTGCCCTATTGCGGCACGCACCTGCAAGTATTCCGCCGAAATGAAAAATTCCACGATTATTTTACCCCAGGAGGCACGGGGATGCGCCGGTTACGCGACGCCGTCGCCTTGGGTGAGTTCCGCTGCAATGGCGAAGCGCATGGGGGATGCCAGGCCGGCTGTCACTTCATCTGGAAAGAGGCGTGGCTGGAACCCGTCAACGGGCCCGGGATCGACGCGCCGCCGTCGACGATCCGAGCGCCGCGGCTTGAGGAGTTCGCCTGCCACGCCTCGCCGGAGGGGGGCGCGCGATACTTCTGTCAAATGACGGAAGCGCCGAGAGCAGCGACGCTTATGTGGTGGAACGATCCGAGGCACTACTTGCGCGACCTCTGGTCCGGCAATGTCCGGTTCGTTCCTTTCGTGAAGGCTGTGGCGCTGGCTTTGTTCAATTTGGTGCAAATGAAAACCGGGGGCCCCACCACACCCCATCAAGAAGCCGGAAATCCTCAGACGGACATGCCGCCGCCTCTTGATCTGCAGCCTGGCGATATCGTGCGTATCAAGTCAAAACAAGAAATTGCAAAGACCCTGAAGAAATCAAAAAACCGTGGACTGTGGTTCGATGTGGAAATGCACCGTTTTTGCGGCGGGGAGTTCCGCGTCGCCAAGCGTGTGGAAACCATTGTCGATGAAATAAGCGGACGCATGCTGACCATGAAGTATCCATGCATCGTGCTAGAGGGCGTGTCGGCCACCGGCGAATATCGTGGCCTTTATCCGCAGAACGAACTGATTTACTGGCGCGAGATTTGGCTCGAACGCTTGAGTGAGGCGCCGGACACTGCGTCCCACGCATGCGAGGTAAGCGCCTAATCCATCTGTTGCTTCTTAATCGCTCCAACTGCGCAAGTTACTCAATTCCCTTCCATTGACTGTTAGACGACTTGGTAGACGCAAGAAATTCAGAAGAGGGCTCGGCTTATGCCAAACATCGTCATTCTGGGAAGCGGTATGGGAGGATTTGGGGCAGCGCACCGACTTCACGCTGAGGGCGTTACGCCGGTGATGTATGACAAGAACGCCTATCATGGCGGTCATACGGCATCTTTCAAGGACAACGGTTTCATCTTCGATCAGGGCCCGCACATATCCTTTACAAAAGACAGCCGTATCCAAGACCTGTTTGCAGAGAGCGTGGATCAGATGTACGAGACCATGCAGGTCAACCTCAACAACTACTGGCGGGGATACTGGCCGCAGCATCCGGTGCAGTTGCATATGCATGGGTTACCTGAGGACGTAATTGTTAAGATTATCAGCGACTTCGTGGAAGAACGCCAGGCTCCCGAGCGCCCCATCGGTAACTATGCAGACTGGCTGCTGGCGAGCTTTGGGCAGACCTTTGCCGAACTCTTTCCGATGCAATACACGCGGAAATACCACCTCACGACGGCCGATAACATGAGCACAGACTGGCTGGGTCCGCGCATCTATCGGCCGAGCCTCGAAGAAGTGCTGCGTGGAGCGATTTCGCCTTCCGCGCCGACAGTGCATTACATCACTCATTTCCGCTATCCCAAGGAGGGCGGAATTCGTGTCGTATCTGAAGAAGTTCGTTCCGCTAGGCAATCTGAAGCTTAATCATGAGTTGATTGCGATTGATGCGCGAGCGCGGCAACTCCGTTTCTCCAACGGAGTTGTGGCAAACTATGACGCGCTCATATCGTCTGTGCCCCTGCCCGAGTTGATCCGGATGATCCAGGACGTGCCTCAGGACGTTCGCGACGCTGCGCAACGTCTGGCCTGCACGACCTGCGTGCTGGTCAGTGTCGGGGTTAACCGTGAGGACCTCTCCAAGTCTCACCTGACTTACATTTACGATGACGACCTTTGCTTCACCCGTTTGCACTTCCCGCATATGTTTACCGCCAACAATGCACCCAAGGGGCTAGGCAGCATCCAGGCGGAAGTCTACTTCTCCGACAAATACAAGCCTCTAACCGGCACTCCCGAGGATTGGATTGAACCCGTCATTCGGGATTTGCACCGCATGGGCGTACTTCGGGAAGAGGATCAGGTTGTGTTCAGCAACGCCCGGTTGCTGCGCTATGCTAATATCATTTTCGACCTCGAGAGGGCTGGAGCACTCGAGATAGTTCACGGCTACCTCGACGATCTCGGAATCGCCTACTGCGGGCGTTACGGAGATTGGGGCTACATGTGGACGGACGAGAGCTTCAAGAGTGGAGAGCAGGCCGTGGAAAAGGCCCTGGCGTCTTGCGCCATTTCATCGGGAACGGCGGCGCGCCAAGTCCATCTCTGACCTGAATTCCTAGCTCCTTCACATTCTGGGACAGGCGAAGGATTAGAAACGGTTAGAGTCGAAGAAAAGGGCGGCGAGTTGCTCTTCAGAGCCGGCGCTTGAAGCACGCATCACAATGCCGCTTTTTTGCGTTTCGTCATTCGGCTTTTGGGAGGATATTGCAGAGTAAAAATCAGTTGCGGACGATTTCGAGAGAGGTCTGAAATCCATGGCGGGCGTGAACCCGAAGTTTTGGCAAGGCAAGAGAGTCTTTCTCACTGGCCACACAGGCTTCAAAGGGTCATGGTTGGGAGCGTGGCTGACCAGTCTAGGCGCCCATGTGACTGGATTTGCGCTCGCGCCGAACACAAACCCGAGCCACTACGCGCTGCTGCCGAAGGAATACGAGAGCTTCGAGGGGGACATTCGCGATCTTGAAGTGCTGAGCAGCGCTCTGCGCCTCGCACATCCCGACATCGTCCTCCACCTTGCAGCGCAGTCGCTGGTGCGTGCGTCCTATGTCGACCCGACCGGCACCTACGCCACCAACGTGATGGGAACGCTGCACGTGATCGAGTCTATCCGGCAGACGCCGTCGGTGCGCGCAGCGGTGATTGTGACGTCTGATAAGTGTTACGAAAACCGCGAGACGATGAGACCATACGTCGAAAGCGACCCGATGGGTGGCCACGATCCTTACAGTTCGTCGAAAGCTTGCGCCGAAATTCTGACATCGAGCATGAGGCGGAGCTTCTTCTCCGACTCTCCGTGCCTCATCGCCTCGGTCCGTGCTGGCAATGTCATCGGCGGCGGGGACTGGACTGAGGATGCGCTGATTCCCGATTGCATCCGCGCTTGGACCAGCGGTGAACCGGTGCGGATTCGAAGTCCGCGCGCCATACGGCCCTGGCAGCACGTGCTCGATGCGCTTGCCGGTTATCTTCAACTCACGGAAGCCCTGTTCGCTGGACAATCCGCATTCGCAAAGGGCTGGAACTTCGGACCAACTCTCGACTCAGCCTGGCCGGTGGAACAAATCGTCGGCGCCGTGAAGGCTCGACTGCCGGCGTTCGATTTCGTCATCGAGCCGTCGAAGGAGCACGAAGCCAACCTCCTCACCTTGGATTCCGAACAGGCGCGTCGGGAACTCGGCTGGAGGCCGCTTTGGGGAATTGAAACGACCCTCGAGAAGACACTCGAGTGGTACGCCGCACACCGGGATTCCGGCGAACTGCTGACCGACAGACAAATCCGAGAACACATGACTGGGCGGAGTATGCCGAACGCTACACTCCAACCTGCTCAGCGCGCCGTTTTCGGGAACTCCGATAACAAGGACTGGTGATAGGGCGGATCGGGCTAGCATTGCGACGGGCTTTTGTCGATTTGACCACGGAAGTGCATCGTTGATTTTAGATAAAACGGGTCTGTTGATAGCAAGGGGTAAGGTATCATGGACGCGCAATCGGGCAAGCCGCGTGTACTCATTTTTTCTCTCAGAAATATCTTCGGGAAGGCTCTCTTTAGATGCCCTCACTATGAGTTCGAAGACATTATTTGCGAGATCGATTCTGCTGAGCTGTTGGCGCCCACGGTCCACCCTTCGAGTGTGCGTTCCAGCTTAGCCACACGACTGGCTTACCATGTTCCTCTCGCGTTGAATCCTGGTATTCCGAGAATATCTGCAAAGAGCAATTACGATATTTTTTTTACGATCTGCGGCCACCCGCAGGATTTAATCATGTCTAACGCCGTCAGCAAATTGAGAGAAAGCTGCAAATCATCGGTATGCTTGTTGGACGAACTCTGGATAAATGAGATCGCCAAACATCGCCACTTTGTACGCCTTCTCGCAAAATTTGATGTCGTTATGCTGTACTACAGTCAGACGGTGAAACCGCTCAATGAGCTAATTGGGAACAGATGCGCCTTTTTACCGCCTGGGGTAGACGCCATTTCATTTTGTCCCTATCCGAATCCACCCGAGAGATTCATTGATGTTTATAGCATAGGCCGTAGATCTCAGGTAACGCATCAAACGCTTCTAGACATGGCCCGTGAGAACGGTCTCTTTTACCTTCACGACACTATTGCGGGAAGTCAGGCCATCAACTCAAAGGAGCACAGGGCGCTGTTCGCGAAACTCGCTAAACGGAGTCGGTACTTTATTGTGAATCCCGGGAAGATTGATGAGCCGGAGCTAACGGGTCGGCAGATCGAGATTGGCAACAGATACTTCGAAGGAGCTGCATCCGGGACCATAATGGTCGGTGAACTCCCGAACAAAGAAGTGTTTGATAGCCTATTCGACTGGCCTGAGGCAGTGACCCGTCTGCCTTACGGTTCTCCCGATATAGATGCGATTATCAAGGATCTCGATAAGGATCGGGAACGTCAGGACAGAATACGGCGAACGGGTGTGGCCCAAGCCTTGATGCGCCATGACTGGGTGTACCGGTGGGAAAGGATACTTGAGGCTGTAGGCCTAGAACCGACGGAAGGAATGTTCGGAAGGAAGAAGCGTCTCGGGAAGCTTGCGGAGGTTGTGTTGCAAAAAAATGAACGGGCACCGGCGGAGATAGTTTGAGACCTGAAAACCGGATCGTTTTTGGTTAAAGTTCTCCCGCGGTTTTCTTTTGAGTTTAAGTAGAGGCGGAAGTTGATGAAAGGCCTCGGCATTTCTGATGCAGAAGGGGCGCGCGACGTAGACGTACAAAAACATTAGTCCGCTACATCAGTTCGGGTAGCGGAAATCTTGGAGACGATACGACGGCCTTTATATTGGCAAGGCACCGGCTGGAGACAACAGCGTTGCCATGATGACGTTGAAAAACGCAAAGAAAGAGTAGAATGAAAGTCGTACTTTTCTGCGGTGGCCTCGGCACTAGAATCCGTGAATATTCAGAGAACATTCCGAAGCCGATGATCCCGGTAGGTGACCGGCCAATACTATGGCACCTAATGCATTATTACAGCCAGTATGGGCACAATGATTTTCTTCTTTGTCTCGGCTATAAAGGCAATATCATTAAGAATTTCTTTTTGGAGTACAGACCGCAAACCTTTGCCGATTGTGTGGTTTCTAATGCTGGCGAAAAGGTCGAAATCCTAGGCGACATCGATTCCAATTGGCGGGTTACGATGATCGACACCGGCATGTGGCGAAACATTGGGCAACGCTTGTGGGCCGTACGGGAACACTTAGAAGATGAAGAGATGTTCTTGGCCAACTACAGTGATGCTCTTGCAGATGTAAATTTGCACGATATGATAGAGACCTTCCGGGAAAGTGGCAAAACGGCATGTTTTCTTGCTGTTCGTCCTTCCTTCAGCCTCCATCTGGTAAACATGGGCTCTCGTGGGGCCGTGGAAAGCATAATCCCGAGTACCAAAGCTGACCTATGGATAAATGGTGGCTTCTTTATCTTTCGCCCGCGAATTTTTGATTACATGCGCGACGGCGAAGAACTTGTCGAAGCGCCATTTCAGCGGCTGATTGAGGCCAATGAGGTTTTAGCATTTCGCCACGACGGGTTCTGGCGGCCCATGGACACCCTGAAAGACAAACAGGTTCTCGAAGATCTCGTAGAACAAGGAAAAACCCCTTGGCTGAACCATGTCAAAGTCGGCGTAAAGGCGCCGCCGTCTGCGTGAGAACCGTGATATGAGACCGGTCGCCCTCGCTAGGCCTGGAGAGCGGCTTTCAGTGCTGTGCCTAGGGGCGCATTCCGATGACATCGAAATTGGAGCTGGAGCTACTTTACTTGGCTGGCTGCAAGCCGGTGTTTGCTTGGATGTTCATTGGGCAGTTCTGAGCGCTCCCGGTGAAAGAGGCCAGGAGGCCAATGCCTCTGCGAAGGCGTTCTTGAATGGCGCTGAGCGTTCAAAAATTGAGCTTTGTGAATTCAGGGATGGGCACTTTCCCTATCAAGGGGCACAAATAAAGGAATGGTTCGAAAGTCTCAAACCGCAGGTCGCCCCCGATGTTATCTTCTCTCACTGGCGAGGCGATGAGCATCAGGATCATCGCGAAGTGTCGATGCTGACCTGGAACACATTCCGGGACCACCTTATCCTGGAATACGAAATTCCAAAGTGGGATGGGGACCTCAGCAGACCAAACGTCTACGTGCCTGCAACCGAAGAAGCGATGACACGTAAGATCAGTTTTCTTCTCAAATATTTTGGAACGCAACGCGGAAAAGACTGGTTTAGGGCTGAGACATTTATGAGTCTTAGCCTCCCTGCGAGGCATGGAATGCCGTGCTCCAGATCATTTTGCTGAGGCATTTCATGTCCGCAAACTGATCCTTTCTTGAGCGTCAAAGAAAACGATTGTGTTTGCACACTCCGCTTACTGGAAGGATATGGCGGAAAGCAAGAAGCCATACGGGTGGAGCTTTATGCTAGTGCAGTGACGCAGACATAGTATTCGCGTTCGGGCCGAAGCAGACGATGGTCGCGTCGCCTAGACCGTCTGCATGTTCCGTTTTCCTGAAGAACGCTCCACTTGTTGACACTCACTCAAGATCGCAAAAGCAAGGTGGTTCAACGGGGGGCGCGAGAAACTCGTGATCGAAGGGCCTGAAGCTCGCGCTCACACGCAAGAAGCGCGAACGCCGCCGATTGCTGATCTTCCACGGCGCCGCTCAAGCGCAGTTGACCGCGCTGGCGTGCTCCGAGCCGCCGCCCGGCTATGCCCCTGGACGATCCGTCTACTGCATGAAAGAGTTATGGAACGCCAAATCGTCGAGGCGGCGCACAAGGTCGGGCGGGCGTCGGAAAGAATGAATCTAATACAACCTAATGCAATATTAGGTGATCGCGCCGAAAGCCAACCTTCGCCCAGTGTCTCGACAAGCGCATTGCCGACGCACGATCACTCACGATCGAAGTCAACGAATGACTGACACGGCACAACACCAACTACGCAGAGGCCAACTGGCGCTTCACAACCTACGCCCGGATCAAGCTGAAAAGCCTGCCCCAGCGCCTTAGCAGATCAGGCCATTGGTCAGTTTGTTCTTGCTTCCCGCCTGTGGATTCTTTAATCGATAGGTGATCTAGCGAGAAACGGCTTGTTCCAACAAAGAGGGCCTGGACGCGAAGTGTTGCCATAGTTATATATATGTGTGAGTTATAGACTTGGTGGGCGAATTCAAATGCATCGACCGGCATTCCTCGTCAGCATATTTGAGCGCACCGCGACGCGTTTCCTGCAGAGCATCCACTCATTGGTGAAGACGGGATCAAAGGGATTCAATTATCAGAAACCGGCGAGGGCGCGCGTTACAGAGATTTTCAGCTCCGTATCCAGGATCTAGACAAGATGGGTGTCATCCTGGGTATTGCTTCGAAGCACAACGAAGCCGACGCGCTTGATGTGTTCGAGAGGCGCGAACACATGGTCTTGAAAAAGCGCGACTTCGTAGCGACGATGGTCAACTGGTCAGCAAAAGCACAAAATATCGCCGAGATTGCGCAAGATCTTGTTATCGGTATGGATAGTATCGTCTTTATCGATGACAATCCCGTGGAGCGGGAATCTATCCGGACAGCACTACCAGAAATCACGGTTGCGGAATTTCCGTTAGACACGTCTGAACTCGCCTCGTTCTTCGAGCAGGTGCACAAGGAGTTTTTTTTCACTCTCGAATTCTACGGAGGAGGATCGCAAACGCACGCAGGCATATCTGGCCAACGCCGAGCGCACCGCGGCCACCTCGGTCGAAAAGTTTCTAGTAGGGTTACGCACCAAGATATTTTTGATTCGCGCGCGACGAAGACCTCGCGCGCGCCGCGCAGCTCACGCAGAAGACGAACCAATTCAACCTAACTACGCGCCGGTATACGGAGCGGGAGCTAGGGACGCTGCAAGCGACGCCTGGCACAGCGGTGCTCATCGCATCGATAGCGGACAAGTATGGAGACAACGGTAAGGTGTTCGTGAGTATTGTGCGGAGGGCGGCACATGACACAGCCGAGTTGGATACCTTTCTGATGAGCTGCCGCGTGCTGGGCCGCTTCGTTGAGGACCAGATCCTCGATCATTTGGTAAAAGAACTACGCTCTGACGGTCTCTCCAGGCTATGCGTGACGTTCATTCCCACAAAAAAGAATGCACCGGCTCGCTCTTTTATTGAGCGCTTGCAGGGAGGACGGCTCGCGCCGAATGATGGGAACGGAGAGGCAAGGGAGTTCGATATCTCAACGGCGTCGCCCGTGACAAAAGCTGCGTACGCCGAGCTACTGACAGAACCGAGAACCCTTGCTGAAGCTCTATCATGACCAGCGCGCCGGGAAAAATAAACCATGTTGGTCTCCCCGTTCCGGACATTGAAGCCCTTCTCCGCAAGACTGCATCTCTTTACGGGGGGTTCGACCGTGGGCCCCTGATCCTGAATGAGCGCCAGAAGGTGCGCGAAATATATATGACCGACGGTTCGACGTCCGTCGAATTGCTGAAGCCGCTTGGAGAAGGCTCGCCCCTGCAGGCATTCCTCAAGAGGAATCCAACTGGTGGCCTTATCCACCTCGCGCTCGAAGTCGCTGACCTAGACGCTGCTACCGCGCGCGTGATAGCTGGGGGTGGACGCTTGGTCGTCGCCCCGGTCGCCGACGTGGCCTTCAATGAGCGCAGGATAGCCTTCGTGGACCTCGCAGGGCAAATCACAGAATTAATTGAAATGCCGTCGTAGGCGTCGCCAGCCTGGTGATGCGTTTCCGCTCACCTCCTTGCTTTTCATCCCATGTCGACTTCGGACGGATTTTTCAACTTGAAATCGTTAGGAGGCCGGGCATGACGCGTATAGCTGTGATCACGAAAAGCAATGCATCCGATTTCAAGCTATGCGCGGCGTCGAACATCTCGGTTCTCGATAACCCCCCGGACACAATCCTGCACCGGACTATCGTGCCCCGGAGGGACCTCAAACTGCTCGGACGGTTCGCCGGCTTACGCACTCAAGTTCGCTGCGAGGCCGACTTCCTGCCTCGCAGTTTCATGCACGTAGCCATTATGTCCCGGATTTGAAGGTAACAACATGTGGGGCGACCCAAACACCAATTCCGAACCAAAACTTCGCGTGCTGCAGGCCGGCCCGACGGGCGTTTTGGGCGGCGTGACGAATGTGGTCAAGACGTTGTGCATGAGCCTTCGGCACTTGGGCCATGAAGTAACCCTGTTCTCGGATGGAGGCGACCTCGAGGAACTCAAAGCAAATGGCATTGCGTGCCATGTGACTGACCTCAGTCAACGACCAAAAGCACTGCTACAAAGCTCTTGGCAGTTGCGAAAGATCTTGAAGTCTTTTCAGCCAGATGTCGTCCATGTGCATGGTCGTTCGACGGCTTTGCGCAGCGTGCTCGCGGGGCGCCGCGCCGACTGGTTTACGCTGCACAACACACATCTTACTCATCGAGTCGCATTTTACGATGTCGGATTGATTAGGAAGCACCTGTCGCCCTGGGGTAAGAATTTCTTTGTTCTGGATCAGCTCGGCGGCGAGTATCTTCAGAAAGAGTTCGGCGTGCGCCCCGAAACGATAGTGCAAATCATAAACGGCGTTGATTGCGAGCGTTTCCGCGAACCATCGGTTAGCGAACGCGCGAGCGCACGCAAGCGATTTGACGTTGCGCCCGACCAAACCTTCGTTGTGTTCGTAGGCCGCTTACATCCGAGCAAACAGCCACTCGCCGTTGTCGACGCCGCGGCTCGCGCAGCGAAGACGAAACAAGCCCACCTCAAATTCGCTCTGATCGGGGAGGGCGAGCTGCGCGACGCCGTGAGTGCGGCGATCAACCAAAAAGGATTGAGTGACATCTGCAAACTCTATCCGTGGATGGAACCGCTGCAGGCTTATTTTGCTGCCGATCTCGTTGTAATGCCGAGCTTGTTCGAAGGTTATGGTTTGGTGGCGGCGGAAGCCATCGCCACCGGTTGTCCCGTGCTACGCTCGCGTACGGGCGGCAGTGCACACATGATTCGCGAAGGGGTCTCCGGCTTCGACTGCGACATCGAAGCCGAGAAATTCGTGGAACGTTTGTTCCAGATAATTCAAGAACCCGAAGAACTCGCCGCCATGCGTGCGAGCGCGCGTGAGTTCGCGCTTGCGGAGCTTGATGTGACGCATGCCGCGCGCGCGATCACGCGCGCTTACCGCGAACGCATGGAAAAATGCTCGCGCACCACACTGACGGAAGGGGTGTCAAAGCGGCGCCGCCAAGCATGATTTCTATCAGGCTGGCATGTGCGCACGTGCAGACACCAATATGAGGAAAGAAAATGTCGACAGCCTCGATGCGTACCGCCAGATTGGGTCAGTCTGCTTCGATCTTTGACATATGCATGGTCGTCCCCATTCTGGCCATTGCTTATTGTTTGATAATAGAGCCGATGTTGATGTTTGTATTTCCAACAGAAAACATCTTGGCGCCTCGCGTGGAGAATCAGATTTTCTGGCCTCCGCTCACTGCTATTGCTCTCGGCTGTTTGGCTTTACGAAATCGGTCGCGGCTCGCCTTCCCTCCCCATCTCATCTGGCTCGCCGCGTACCTTGCGCTTGCTTGCGCAAGCATCCTCTGGGCTTTCAAACCAGAGGTTTCCTTTACCAGATTTATCACCCAAATCATGTTGCTTATATCCATTATTCTGCCTGCCATGCTCGCAGTTCGAACTGCGGATATGATTCGCGGAGTATTTTTATGCTTCCTGTCCGGTTCGATCTTGAATGCTGTGTTAATACTAGGCGGCTATTCCATTGAGTTGATGGCAGATGGCTCGAAGATAGGTTATCCGGGCTATTTTACATTTAAGGGAATTTTGGGAGAATTTGCAGCGTTCGCCATCTTGCTTTCACTTTACGAAATTTTTCATCCCGGCTGGCGTAGAGTATTGGGGCTCGTGGTTGTTGTCACAAGCATTTATCTCATTTTCGTCAGCCAGTCCAAAGGAGCGCTTGGTTGTTTGATAATAGCTGCAATCCTGGCTAAACTCGTGTTGTTTGTTGGAAGGAAAATGCGCGTTTCCCCGGCGATCGTGCTGCTACCCTTACCTGTTGGTTACGCGGTGCTGTCAAAGATAGTCGGCAATCTCGTCAATCGCATCTCATGGCATCTATATGGCAATTATACCTTATCGGGTCGTACAGACATTTGGGATTTCGTAAATTTTGAGATCGCAAAAAAGCCGCTTCTAGGATGGGGGTATAGATCTTTTTGGCTCGTAGGACCCGACTCCCCCAACATAGTTGAGGGGGGGGGGTTTATCCGTAAGATGCCATGCGGCCACAATGGCTATTTGGACACGATCCTGTGCACCGGACACATTGGTCTTATTTTGTTCCTAATCTTTATATTCACAACCCTTCAAGCCATTGGGCGCGTGGCAGATCGCGACCCTGGCCGGGGGTGGCTCCTGCTTTCAATCGCTCTTTTCGTTATCCTTGTGAACTTCCTTGAGAGCGGCTGGGTGGATGGTGCGAATCCGTTGTGGTTGATGTTTGTGATTGTCGCTACCGACGCAGGTCGATACTGGCAGCCTGTTCATCGCGGCTTCGGGGTCGCGCCGGTCCTTCGGATGCCAATCGCTGCGGGGCGGACCCTGGCCCTTGCCAAAGCGGGGGAGACCAAGAGGCTGCTCCGACGCCGGGATAACTGCAGATGAGTTCGCCGTCGGGAGGTGTAGGGGCAACGTCGGCGGCACAGGCAAGCACCAGCCCGCTGCCTAACTTGCATGGACACATGCCGGTCCTAGACGGGGTGCGTGGTTTGGCCATCCTGATGGTCCTACTCGTCCACTTCGTCGGGAACATGTTGCCGACAAACTCGGTCGAGCGCGCCATCGTCTACGTCACGGGACAGGGAACTTACGGCGTCGACCTGTTCTTCGTCCTGTCCGGATTCCTCATCACCGGTATCCTCTACGACGCCCGTGACAAAGCCTACTATTTCCGTAACTTTTACATGCGGCGCGTTTTGCGCATCTTCCCGCTCTACTACGGCGTTTTGGCGTTGCTCTTCTTCGTGGCCCCGTTGATTCCGCTTCTCAGGGGAGCGACGCTCGATTACCTGGCGGAGCGCCAGGCATGGGCCTGGCTCTACGGCGTAAACATCTACACCTCCATCCATGGTGAGTGGCGCCTCTCCTACATCAACCACTTTTGGTCGCTCGCCGTCGAAGAGCACTTTTACTTTTTCTGGCCGCTGGTGGTCTACTTGCTGGCGCGTCGACCGCGGACGCTGATCGCGGTGAGCTTGGCGATATCTATATGCGCTATGGTGGCGCGTCTAAGTGGATCGCTCATGGGCTTGAGTTGGTTCACGACAGGCACCCTGACCCCCTTCCGCCTGGACGGCTTGGCGCTGGGCGCCTTCCTCGCCGTGGCGGCGCGCCAGCCCGGAGGCCTGGAGTGGCTGGTTAGGGCGCTGCCGTGGGTGGTAACGGTGGTTGGCGGCCTTCTGGCGGCCACTGTCGTTTGGATTCGACTGCTGGGGGCTCATTATGGGCTGGAAATAGTGGGAGGGGTGAGGCCAATGCTGATCCTGATGCTGCTGGCCTGTCTGCTTATGTGGGCACTCATCGCGCCGATGCGATCGGCCACGTCACGCTTCTTCCGCAGCCGCTTCATGCTCTTCTTGGGCACCTACAGCTATGGCTTGTACGTTTACCATCATTTCATTTCGTATTATCTGAGCATTAACCGCACCGAACTGGTGTTAGCACGCTGGCTGGGCTCTCACGGGGCAGCGGTAGCGCTGCAGGCCACGCTGGGCGCGTCCGCCTCACTTGGCGTGGCCTACCTAAGCTACGAGTTCTTCGAGAAGCGGTTCCTCCAATTGAAGCCTCTGTTCGGAGCGGCCAAGGAGCCGGCGCCCGAAAGCTCGGCTGCCGTCGGCGCCGCCGGAGTTCGAGGCCTTGCGTCAAAGGCCTTGCCGATAGAAGAGCGGGTGGGCCCAGGCTTTCGTTAGGTCGGACACCAAGCTTTGCAGTGCCGGACCGAACCACGAAACCGCAAGCGAAAGCGCGGCGTGGGTTGCAGCAGCAGGGCGCCACGCGCTGGGCCTTCTCAGGCGGCGGCCAAGCGAGGAGAGTCTCGAACTCGTCTATCAGCGGTTCGAGCAAGAGAATTACCGTATCCGCTATGGGGACAGCACGGCGTGTGCGGCTCAGGCCGCCATTTGCTGGTCTTGCGCTGCGGCGATGTGAGCGGCCTTCCATTCCAGGGCAGCAGTTCGGCGAGTTGATGGGGCTTGGTCCAGCCAGAGACGATGCGCGGATCATGGGGCTGCGGCGATCGTGGAGACGCTATGAATGCGTCACAGCTTGTTTTTTGTCTTGGCGGCGACCCCCGCTTTCAGAACATTAGTGGCGTCGACGATGCGGATCGGACGGCCTTGACTTGCCTTGGGCACGGCGGAGGCGCGCCTGACCCACCAGCAAGGCCAGCAAGGCAAGCAATGCCACATCGGCGAGCCAATCGAGGCGGCCACGCCGCAGTAGACCGCAAACCGCCGTCGCCAAGGCAGTAAGCCAAAATCATGCGGAGCATATCGATAGCGTCTTCGAACTCCCGGCCACGCAAAAGGGCTGTAATCCTACGGAGAGGGCCGCCTTGCGGCCGAGCTAAGATGCAGGTCTTGTTTTGTGACGTTGGTCACGACAGGAACTATGCCCGTGCCTATATCTGGAGATAGCTTTGCCCACCGTTATGCGGTTGTCGCGGACACGCGGCGGCGCTGGAGCGAAGACGAGAAGCTGGCGATTGTCGGCGAGGCTTTGCAGCCGGGCGTGAACGTTTCGGCGGTCGCCCGCCGGCACGGCATCACGCCGAACCTCCTGTTTCGCTGGCGGAGGCGGCGCAGATTGAAGCGAAGCCGACTGCGCCGGCGTTTCTGCCGGTTTCTGTATCGGCGCCAACGAAGAACAGCGAGGCGGGCTGCGATCGCAGCGCCAACGAGGCGCTCGCCGACAGCCGCATCGAGATCGAGCTTGCGAACGGACGGCGCGTGCGGGTCGGGCCCGGCGCCGACATGAGCGCGCTGAAGCGCATTCTCGAGATTGCCGACGGGAGGAGACCATGATCCCGGTTCCGACTGGCGTGCGCGTGTGGCTGGCGACAGGGCACACCGATATGCGGAGGGGCTTCCCGTCGCTGCCTGCTGGCAATGATTCTGTTCGAGAAGTTCGGCCAGCATCAGCCTCTCAACCGGCAGAGCGAGCGCTACGCCCGCGAAGGCGTCGAGCTCTCCGTGTCGACGTTGGCCGATCAGGTCGGCGCCTGTACGGCGGCGCTGCAACCGCTTTATGCGCTGATCGAGGCTCATGTCCTGGCGGCCGAACGGCTCTTCGGCGACGACACGACCGTGCCGATCGTGGTGAAAGGCAAAACGATTACTTTACCGGTCGCATCTGGACCTATGTCAGAGACGACCGGCCCTTTGCCGGAACCGCGCCGTCGGCCGTCCTTTATTACGCCTCGCGAGACCGGCGGCAGGAGCATCCCGAGCGCCATCTGAGAAACTTCGCCGGCATTCTGCAGGCCGACGCCTACAGCGGCTATAATGGGCTTTACGATCCAGGGCGCGAAAAAGGCGCCATCGTCTCAGCGCTGTGCTGGGCGCATGCAAGGCGGCAGTTCTTCGAACTGGCCGACATCGCCGCCAACGCAAGGTGCGGCAAACAGGCGCCGGCCATCTCCCCGATTGCGCTCGAGGCGGTGAAACGCGTCGATGCGCTGTTCGACATCGAGCGCTCCATCAATGGGCTTTCCGCACGCGAGCGCCTGCGCGTGCGGCGAGACCAAAGCGCGCCCCTTCTGGCCGACCTGAAAGCCTGGCTTGGCGAGGAGTGATCCCGATTGTCGCGCTCGGCTTCCGTCGCCAAGCCCATTGATTACTTGCTCAAGCGCTGGGACCGCTTCACCGCTTTCCTGGGTGACGGCCGCATCTGTCTGAGCAACAACTCCGCCGAACGGCGCTGAGAGGTTTTGCGCTCGGAAGAAAGTCATGGCTCTTCGCCGGCTCCGAACGCGGCGCCAATCGGGCCGCGTTTATAGTGACGCTGATCGCGACGGCGAAACTCAACGGCGTCGATCCCCTGGCCTGGCTCGCCGACGTACTCGCACGCATCGCCGGTCTGCTGCAAACCCGGCTCCACGAGTTGCTCCCCTGGAACTGGAAGCAGCCCAGCCTGCAACAGGCTGCGTAGTCAATCGCGAGCGTTCATACCGCGGCCCTCACCGTATGCTTACAAAAGGCCTTCGTTTTCCGGGCGCTTTCTTTGAGTGCGGCCGTCCCGCCGAGGCGGCCGGCCAGTCTTCATCCAGAACCGATTGGTGGGTCATGCCATCCCAGAATCCGACGTCGCTTGTCCGCGTCGTCCGAAATTGCGGAGCCACCTCTATCCTCCCGGAGCCCAGGTGGAGAAGAAGGCCACGCTTGAGCCGTGATGGTGTGCGGCAAATCAAAGGAGCGGGCACGCTGATGCCTGCGAATCAGGAGAGACGATGAGCAAGAGACCGCGCCGGAACCACATAGCATCTTAGAGACGAAGGTGGCTTTGCGCCGCCGTGAAGGGGGAGGAGATGCTTGCCGAGCTGGCGCAGCAGTTCGACGTTCACCCCAATCAGACACTCAATGGAAAGCCCAGTTCCTAGACGGCGCGGCCGGGGGTGTTCGGCAAGGACAAGAGCAAAGTGACGGCTTCGAGCGTGGATTTGAAGACTGCATGCAAAGATCCACGCGTGTAAGCGATGCTCCGACCCGATCGCGCTGTCGCTCGCGCGGGACCATAAGGTTGACCCTAGATTTAAAACCGAGGCCTCCGCCGTGCACCGGGATCACCGGCGTTGAACGCCGGCGGGATTGGACGGACGAAGAGGAAGCAGGCGATCGTGGCGGAGAGCTGCGAAGATGGGGTTGTGACTTCAGACGTGGCTCGCCGTCACGGTCTGCGACCGCAGCAGCTTTACGTGTCGCAATGAGTTCGCAGGCGCGAGGTTGCCCGGCTTCATTGCGGCGCAGCGGCAGCCTTCACACCGGCGATAATCGATCACGACCGTCCAGGCGGGGCGGCGGCAGTCTCCTTCGCTGGCGATGCAACCCGAGGCGCTGTCTGCAATTCCCGCCAGCTGAACATACTCACACCTTGCGAAGCAGAGGTGGTATCGGCCTATGGCATCGCGCCCTGCTGGAGAGGAACGTCGCTCTCTCTCCGAAGAAGGGGATACATGGCTATGAGCGTCGCGAAGAGCAGCAAGAGCTCGATGGAATAAACCGTGATGTAACCCGTGGCAGCTCCGAGAGAGGTAGTGTCCCACACGCTTCCTACGACATCCCGGATGATGCCCCCGAGTGCGATTGAGAGGCCAGCGGCCGTCGCCTGCACGGCGCCCCAAGCGCCAAGCGCCAGACCTGTCTGATTTTTCGGCGCGAGGCTCATCGTAGCCGTCAACGTGCCATGCCCGAAAAGACCTGCGCCAAAACCGATGAGCGACGTCCCGAGGACAAAGAGTACCGTTGAGCCGAACGGCGCAGCGAGAATGACGCATATGAACGCTGGGATACCCACAAGCGATCCATAGAGCGCCATTTTGAATGGATCGAAGCCACGGCTCAGAATGCGAGAGGCGAGAGCAAACCCGAAGAGACCGCCGATCGCGAGAGTTGCCGTCAGTCTTGTCGTTTGGCTAACGCTGAGGTGCAGAATTTGGCCGCCATACGGTTCGAGCAGCACATCCTCCATGCTGAACGCCATGGTACCAAGGCCGACTGAAACCAAGCGGCGAATTGCGTTGCCGCCATGAACGTAGGCCGCCCAAGAACTCTTTGAACAAGGGGCGCGGCGCAGTCTCTACTGCCAACTCTTCTGGCGTCAATAGCCGGGCAGGCCTGCGCACCTCCTGCTTCCACAACGCAATGGTATTCAGGATGAGAGTCGCCACCGCCGACCCCTGGATCACCCCGATCAGCTGCCCGGGGGGAAGGCGCTCCCATGTCGGATGCAAGAGCAGATAGCCAAAGAGGAGCGCGCTGGCGATCATTCCGAACAGCAGCATGACATACATGAGCCCAACGACTTTTGGCTGCGAATCCTTTGGCGCCAGGTCGGTGGCAAGTGCGAGACCCACAGTTTGGACGGTATGCAAGCCAGCGCCGACAAGAAGAAAGGATATTCCTGCCGCGATCTGCCCGATCCATGCCGGGAGATGATCCGCTTCGCCCTGCCCAGCCAGGACGAGCACCGCAAACGGCATAATCGCGAGGCCGCCGAACTGAACCAGCGTGCCCTGCCAAATGAACGGAACGCGCTTCCAGCCGAGAACCGATTTGTGCGTGTCGGATCGAAAGCCGATGATGGCGCGGAAAGGCGCAAAGAATAGTGGCAGGGATATCATGATCGCGACGATTGAAGCAGGCACTTCGTATTCAACGATCATGACGCGGTTGAGTGTGCCGATCAGAAGCACTAAAGCCATTCCAACCGAGACCTGGAAGAGAGAAAGACGGAGCAGCCTCGACAGAGGCAGTTCAGGCGTGGCCGCGTCTGCGAAGGGAAGAAAACGTGCACCTTGGCGGAACCAGAAACCGGTCACTCGGTGGCCTAGGTTAGACATCGATTGAGCAACTCCAACAGAAGAGGCCCGGAGGCCACAGTAAACCGTCGCCGAACAGTGATCGAAGCTTTGCTTTTGTGCCCCATAAAAGCAAAATAAGCGCTGCTAGGCAAGGTTGCCTTAGCATCGCTTTGCATCATGTATCGAGTCGCGGACATAGCATCTGATCACAACGACCAGCATACTTTGGCTTTGACCTGCCCGTTCAGGGCATCCTTCGTTACCTCAGACATACAACACGAAGCTTCTCGCGGTCGCCTGCGCGATAGCGATAGCTTTCAGCTCCGCGCAGGCTTCGACTTCCGGCACACGGTGACCCGCCTTCGTCAAGCTGCCCACTCATGTGTCACACCCGTCTCGGCTGTGCTGCCGGAAGATATCTGTCTTCTACCCGCGTTTAGGCCCAGGACCTCTTGGATCCGGGCCCTCTGACGGGCTGTCGAAAAAGCTACTTAGCTAACGACAGTTGTCTCGATCTGAGCGACCTTCTTGCCGCCTTCCCAGTACTTGCCGAACCAAGTCGTGTGGCCGACCAGGGCAGCATGAACGAGGATAGCGATCAGCGTGACGGTGCCGAGAAACAGCGGAAGACCGACTTTGGGAGGAACGACCAACCAAATGCCAGCTTGTCCATCAACATCAGCCATGTTGTATTCTCCTAGTTAGAGTGTTGGTTTCTAGTGGAGCCAAGGGGAATAGACGTAAGCAAGGACGTGAGCGACGACAGCAATCGCGCCGAAAACGCGGGTGCCGTTGATCACGTGACCATGCAACTCCTCAGCTTCCGCCAAGGTCAAACCGGTCGGATAGACCTTATTTGGATCAGCCATAATGTACCTCCTTAAAGGACCTGCTAGGTTTTTCGTGCTGAACCCGCACGTAGGTCGCTCATACAGCTGCTAGTTCGAGCGAGTTTTCTTAGTCGCAGCTTGAGTGTAAGCATATGCTGACATTTGCATGCGTCAACTCCATTTGACACACCTTTGCATTTTGGGTCAATATGACGCAAGGTTGGTTCTGGTCGAAAAGGGCCGGTTTCCACCGTAGATGGCAAGAAAAGATTGGCGCGCATTCATTTTACCCGGTTTTAGTGTTATACGGGCAAAAGAGGCGCGGAGGGAGCTTGCGCTCTAGCGCATCCCGGTGCTGGTAGACTTGTGGAAAATCAGTGAAGTGAGGACTCTCTCCGCTCCATGCACGCGAAGCCAGAGGCGAACCCAATGAAGGGCGCGTTTGCCATGCATGAGGAGATGGAGACGAGCTGACAGACTAAGCAACGTCTCTCTTCCTTGCGAGAGAAAGAAGCCCAGCGCGATTAAGATCGCGGAAAATGGGAAGAATGCCCCTCCCTAAACCTTAAATTGCCTGCGAGCAGAGGGGAGGGTGCTCCTGCGCGCAGGCGATATGCCGGTATAATGTGTCCTAGAGGCCTTCACGCCCAACCGCGACCACATTAAGCCGCAAATTCGGAAGGGGTTCGGTTAAGGCTACCGGAGGTTTGCTACCGTCATACGGTAGCAAACGCATTAACGAACAGCAGGAGCCGAGGGAGCCGGTACGGTCGACGCAACCTTAGCGCCGCCTTCCCAGTACTTCGGGAACCACTTCGTGTGGCCGATCAGAGCAGCATGCACGAGGATCGCGATCAAAGTGACCGTGCCCAGCAACAGGGGGAGACCTACGACCGGCGGGACGACAAGCCAAATGCCGTGTTCGCCATCAGTGTATTCAGCCATTTTCAGTTTCTCCGAGTGGTAATTAGTGCAGCCACGGGGTGAGGGCATAAGCGAGGAAATGCGCGAACACAGCAGCAGCGCCGAAAACGCGTGTGCCATTGATCACGTGTGAGTGCAGTTCCTCGGCTTCCGCCAGCGTCAAGCCCGTCGGATAGACCTTATTTGGGTCAGCCATATTGTAACTCCTTCAAGGATCCGGATTGTTTCACGTCTAGGGCCGACGATGCGCGGCTCTATAGCTCGACCATATTCGTACCGACGAATGTGTCAATGCTAATTGACAAAGCAAATCCGATTTGTGTCAATCTGCCACAACAAAAAGCGATGCCAATCCACTGCAACTGTTAACAAGATTTAAAACCGGAGCGTCCCGGAAGGGATTCATTCACACGCAGGGTGCGCGAACTAAGCTTGCCTCCGGCCTACGTTAGCGCGCCGGATTTTTAGTTCGATCGGCCTATTCTTGCACGAGGCGCCGACCATTTCTACGCGGTGCGGCGGGACACCCAGGAGACTATCGCAAGGGTCACTTGCTGGAAAGCGCGATTTAGAGCTTGGATGCCGGCCCCAGGGTCATTGCTTGCAGCGGGAACGCTTGCGTGGAAGCGCTTCGTAGTGACAACGGAATTGTTTTTCTCATCCATGAGCTTGGCGTAGACGTCTACGACGGCCTCGGCTCCGCCAGGGGAAGGTTCCACCTCAAAATCACGGATTTCAATCGCAAGCGACAGGTCGCCGGAGACCCGGTCCTGATTCGTCAGGATCGCGCGAAATGCTCCCGAATTGGCAAGAGCCTCGACCAACCTCGCCTGGAAAAGCCGTGGCAGGCGATCGCCCCAGGCCGCGCCGGAGAAATAGGCCACACGCCCATTCGCGCCTTTCACGAGGATCTCCTCGGTGTCGATGGTCTTGACGGCGACCGGCGGATAAATGGTCAGCTGCACACCGCCGCCGCCGCGCACCTTTTCCACAGGCGGCGCTTGCAGATCGTATGTCGCAGGCGGTCCACCGGCCAAGCCGAAGGCGCAGCCCCCAAGCATGATCGCCGCCGCAAAGGCTGCTATCGTACCCTTAAGCTGCATTGTACACCCCAGACAGGCCCCCAGCGTTCCGACGCCACAAATGTTAAGGACATGTTAAGGCCGATTCTTTTTCATGCTAGTATTTTGGCGATTGCTGGCCGCCGAGCAAAAAACCCGCCGGATTACGTTCGACTTTTTCCACGACGCGATCGAGGCTATCCGCTAAGCGCCTGCCTTCCTTCATAAAAAGCTCGAATTCGCGAAGCGATCGTTCCATCTGCTGCGTCAGTTCGCCGGATTTGTCGCCAAGGGATTTGTCGAGTTTTTCGGACAGCTGGCGAAAAGAAGTCGCCGCTTGTTGCACCTGCGACACAACGGATTCAGGGTGATCGGACGCTGCCCCTGCGAGCCGGTCGACCGCGTTGTCCACCTTCTGCGAAATCTCGTTCAAGCGAGCGGAGAGGCTGCGCACATCCTGTACAATGCTCGCAACGTCGTCTTTCCGCTCCGCCATCATGGTCGAGAACGCCTCAAGATTTGTGATCGTGTGGCGGAGCGAGTCTTCGTTACTCGCGACGAGATTGTTTAGCCGCACGGCCAAGGCATTGGCCTGGCCTGCCGCGTCGGACATGCCGCCAAGAAACGACCCCGATCCGGGATCGGCGTATATCACGGCGTACTGCTCGCCTTCCCTTACTTGAAGCATGGCGGAGTCGGGAGTGCCCGGCGTGATTTCCATGGCGACGAAGCCCGCCAAGCCTTGATGCGAGATGCGGGCGTGGGAATTGGCGCGAACCGGCGTTTCATCCCGGATGGTTATGAGGACGCGAACCTTGCGCGTATCCTCCGGCACGAGTTCGATGGACCGCACCGCGCCAAAGCGGATGCCATTGAAAAGCACGGGCGAGGAACTCGGTCAACCCCTGCACTGAGCCGTCGAAGATCACGGAATAGTTCTTTCCCGAGGGCCCCGAGGCGTCGTTCTTCATCCAATAGATAAAGCCCAGGAGCGAGCCTAGCAGGCCAAGGACGAAGACGCCGATGATGAAATAATTGGCTCGTGTTTCCATGCTTTATGATGCCCTCGCAATAAGCCGGCCGCGCTCTCCGCAGAAATATTCCCTGACCCAAGGGTGACCGGGGTCCCGCGCAAGGTCCATAGGCTGACCGAGGCGAACCACATGTTTATCGGCCAGCACCGCAACCCGGTTGCATACGGCGAAGATGCTGTCGAGGTCATGGGTGATCATGTAGACCGTGAGCCCCAGCGTTTGGTGCAGATTGCGGATGAGGCGGTCGAAAGCGGCAGCGGCGATCGGGTCGAGCCCCGACGTTGGTTCGTCCAGAAAGAGGATGCCGGGATCGAGCGCGAGCGCACGCGCCAGCCCGGCACGTTTGCGCATCCCGCCGGAAAGCTCCGATGGGGCCTTGTAGGCCGCGTTCGGAGGCAGGCCGACCATGGCGATTTTCAACAGCGCGAGTTCGTCTATGACCTTCTGAGGCAGGTCGAGATGCTCGCGCATGGGGACCTGCACATTTTGCAGCACGTTTAGCGAGGAAAAGAGGGCGCCGTCTTGGAAGAGCACGCCCCATTGCCTTTCAATGGCGACGCGCTCCCGGTTCGACAGAGTTTCGAAGTTCTTGCCCAAGACCTCAACCGTCCCTGCGTCGAAAGGCAATAAGCCGAGGATCGAGCGCAACAGCACCGATTTCCCAGTGCCGGATCCGCCCGCGATGCCAAGGATTTCACCACGCACGACATCGAGGTCGAGATTCTCGAAAATCACTTGCTGCCCGAAACGCTTTGTCAGACCGCGCACGCGGATCGCATGCTGGAGGGGAGGAGATGTCTCGGTCATCCTCAGAACCCGCTCGCGGAGAGGAAAATCGCGAAGACCGCATCGAGCACCAGCACCAGGAAGATCGCTTTGACGACTGCGGTGGTGACCTGCGTTCCGACCAATTCAGCGCTGCCCTGCACGCTCAAGCCTTCGAGGCAGCCGACAAGCCCGATTACCAGCGCGGCGAAGGGAGCTTTGATGAGCCCGACATAGAGATGCTTGAGCTGCACGGCGCTGTTCAGGCGTTGGAGATAGATCGGGAGGTCGAGCGACAGATAAAGTTTCGCCATGAGCGCGCCTCCGGCGAGGCACATCATGTCCGCGACGAAGACCAGAAGCGGCAGCGCCACAATCAGCGCCAGAATGCGCGGAACGACCAGCGTTTCGATTGGATCGATCCCAAGCGTGCGCATGGCGTCGATCTCTTCGCGCATTTTCATGGTGCCGATCTGGGCCGTGAACGCGGACGCGGAACGCCCGGCGACCATGACAGCGGCAAGGATGACGCCCACCTCGCGCAGCGCCAGGATGCCGAGCATATCGATAGACAGGTTCTCCGCGCCGAAGCTCTGAAGCTGGCGGGCGCCCTGCTGGAGGACCACGCCGCCAATCAGAAAGCAGACGAGCGCTATGATCGGAACCGCGGTCAGGCCCGTCTGCTGGATTTGATGGATGAACGAGGTTCCGCGAAATCTGGAAGGCCGGACGATGATCCTGGCCATGGCGGCGGCCGTCTGGCCGAGGAACGTGGTAAGCCGGATCGCGTCGCGCCCGATTGCCGTTGCGGCGGTGATGACCGATCCCGCCGTTTCGGCAAGAGGCCTGCGGCGCGGCGGGGCTTCGGCGGTGGCTGGCGCCGCCCGTGCCACCTCGTCTATGAGGATTCGGTGCTCGCGGCGTTCGTTGACGAATGCGGCGGTCTTGCTGCCAATGCCGTTCCGCAGCGTCACGAGAGCGAGCGCGCCCGCTGTGTCGAGGACTTGCAACTGGCTCAGGTCGATCTCAACCGGCCTGCCCGCCTGGCCGACTGCGCCCATTTCGTCGAGGCAGGCCCGAACTCTTCCCAGAACCGCGAGCGTCCACCCCCCGGAAATCACAACACGCGTAATGGCAGCGTCCGAGGTAGCCCGGCAGCCGGGGTAAAGGACTTCGTCAAAACCTGTGGCGGCGCGATCCAGCATGCGTGTGTTCAAAGGCCTCGACAACAGCGATTGCCAGAATCACGGCTGAAAATGTGCGGAATCTGCCTCGCTCGCGAGCCTCCTGGCATGGAACAATGTCGGCATCGCGGCACATGAGACACACGCAAAGATCCACTCGGCAAGTGTTTGGCAATGTTTCCCAGGTAATCTTTGCAGAACGAACTCTTGCTTGACCGGCGGCGGTTATGATGACCTTTTCGATGGCTTCCCTGTCCGATACTGACTATTGCGCTCTTGAGGATGCCCTTTTAGCCACTGAAAAAGGCAGGCGATTTTTACGCACCTATGTTGATCGGAATCGCGGGCTTGAAACGCTGCGGCTGCTGCGATCCATCTCTCGCATGCATCGCGCGGCGCTCGGTGTGCCTGGGATCAACGCTGAAGTCTGCCGCGATTTGGCGGGCGTGCTGAAAATTGTCTCCAAGAGGCGCGAGCAGGCATCGGAATGTCCCGACGCCGCCGCCCGGTCTCAATGTCTCCTGGCCGGGCTTGAAGAGATCGAGGCCGGCGTCATCACGCTGATCGAGTCGATAGAAGAAAGAATGGCCGGCGAACTTCAGGATGAGACGCCATCGGCCCCGCCGTTAGTGGCTGCCGCCGATGGATATTCACCCGAGCGCACGGCGAAGCTTTTCGGGGAGCTATCCTCCTACTTTACGGCCGAGCCGCGCTGACCGGAAAGCCAGCGAAAGCCTCCCGCCTTAGGAAACGAAGTGGCCAACTCCTTCGAATACCGGCCACCGCGTTGACGTGCTTGCTCTGGAACGGACTTAGCCCTCTTGGCCCCAAAGTTCAGCTATGGCTTCACCGCGGAAGTCGAGCTGTGAATGATAATGCAGCTCAATGTCGCGAATGAAGCGACCCTCATGCCATCCATGAGGCAAGTCGATCACGGCTTCGCCGCCATCGCGAATCTGGCGATCGAAGGGCACGTCTTCGACCTGGCCATTGCCATAGAGGACTTTGATGCTGTTGAGTTTGATGCCGTTGCCGCGCACAAGAAGCTTGAGCCGCGTAAACTTGCCATCCTGTCGGCCGACATGGATCGTATCGTGATCGTTGATGAAGCCGACATGACGGTCGCCCAATCTTTCCCACTCGTGGTGGCCGCTGGCGATGGGAGTCGGGCTTAGGACCGCTCCGTCTTCCTGGCCCCAGAGTTCGGCGAGCGCTTCGCCGCGGAAATCAGGCTTGGAGTGGTAATGCAGTTCGACGTCTCGAATGGCGCGGCCTTCGTGCACGCCGTGCGGTAAATCGATCACGGCATCACCACCGTCGTAAATCATGCGGTCGAAGGGCATGTCCTCGACCTCGCCATTGGCGAAGAAAACTTTGATGCTGTTGAGCTTGATGTCGTTACGGTGAACGGTCAGCTTCATCCGCTTGAATCTTCCATCCTGCCGGCCGACGTGGATCGTATCGTGATCATTGATGAAACCGACTTTGCTGTCGCCAAGCCTGACCCATTCGTCAGCGTAAGAGGCGCTGATGGAAAAAAGCGTTGCGGCGAATGTTACGGCGAGTTTTCGAAACATAATCCCTCCACTGAGGTCGCAAGAGCCTGCGTAATCTTCCTCGGCCGGGAAGCTTGCTGAGAATTGTGTGGGACGTTTGGCCGCTTGATGGCCGAAAGGCGACGCTGGGACGCTCCCGCGGCCGAATGCACAAGCTTGGAAAAGCGAGGTGCGCAAGGCCCGCGCTGTTGAAGCGAGAATATGCCGCCTTTGCGGATCGATGTCAGAAGGATATCTGTCCTGATCGGACAGGAACTCGATCCGGTTGGGGCATCATGGCGGACAACACTATCTTGGTGGCCGGAGGAACTGGCGGCGGAAACGCGACGTTCCAAAATCATCTGGTGCGCTATCTGATCTCGGCTAACGAAAACTTTAGCGCTGAACCCGTTTTGGCGAATGGACGTGACAGCGGGGACATCCAGGATCGTTGGGACGCGCTTTGGAGCGAGGGCAAGCTTCCCAAAGGGGCCGGCCAGCCGAAAGACTACGCCTACAGGGTCCAGCCCCTCCGCAAACACAAGGACAAGCCGCCGCTGGACTTCGCCTTTCGCGAAGTCTCCGGGACTGACTTGGAAGCCATTCTAGCGACAGAGGAGGGGGCAACATCCGCACTGTCGAAAGAGCTGACGGCATTGCTCGGCAATCCTAAGCTCAATTTCGTTCTGGTCCTGCTCTGCGACCGAGACGAAAAGTCTGGTCAGGATGCTGACGCTAGCAATCAGGATTCGTTGCTCGCCAGCTTTGTTGCTTATCTGAAGAGCAATCCTGGCGAAGAGTTTGCGTCGCGATGCCCGGTGCTTCTGCTGGCCTCCAAAACGCGGGAGGACGCTGAGGACAGCCAGGGTGTGGAGGCTTTCATAGAAGACAATCTGCCGGCCACGCTCGCCGCTTTGCAGGATTGGCAGGGGCGCTACACGCTTGGCGAACTGGACGTGGGCGAATTTGAGTATGCCGAGGACGGCGAGCCGCTGCTTTACGCGCCAAAGTTCGACGATACAGCCAAGATCTTCCGCTGGATTTATTTCCAGTTCACCCGATACTCAGTGGTCGAGCCGTTCATCGCAAGGCTTTGGAAGAGCGTCCGCAGGTCCGTTTCTTAAGCCTGCCGCCAGCTGATCCGTCACAGGGCGCGCGGCAGAAGCGCGGCGCCGGAGCTGTTCGCAATTCAAGGCAGAATAATTGCTGGGCTCAAGGTGGACAAGCCGTGCGATGCCACCTATTCGTTGGCAAGTCACAAAAGCCTGCTTAAATTCCAGCATGAAAGCCGGAAAATTGCTGGCGAGCGCCACTCGAACAGCCGGTCGCGTCGACACTTCATCAAGAGGAACCGAAAGATGAAAGCGGGTGAAGCAGTTTCAGCCCCAAGCGAAGGGCATTTGTCCCCCGATCTCCTCCGCAAGATGGACGCCTGGTGGCGCGCGGCGAATTACCTTTCCGTTGGGCAGATCTACCTCCTGGATAACCCGCTCCTCAAACAGCCGCTCAAGAAAGAGGACGTCAAGCCCCGGTTGCTCGGCCATTGGGGCACGACCCCAGGCCTGAACTTCATTTATGTTCATTTAAATCGCGTCATCAAGCAGCGCGACTTGGACATGATGTACGTCATCGGACCTGGCCATGGCGGCCCCGGCATTGTGGCCAGCACCTATCTGGAAGGCACCTACTCCGAAGTTTACCCGAGCATTTCGCAAGACGAGGAGGGGATGAAGAAGCTGTTCAAGCAGTTCTCGTTCCCCGGCGGGATCCCAAGCCACGTCGCGCCCGAGACACCCGGCTCCATCCACGAAGGCGGCGAGCTTGGCTACGCGCTCAGTCACGCCTTTGGCGCGGCTTTCGACAACCCCGATCTCATCGTGGCGACCGTTGTCGGCGACGGTGAAGCGGAGACCGGCCCGCTCGCCACAAGCTGGCACTCCAACAAGTTCCTGAACCCGGCCACCGATGGCGCTGTCCTGCCGATCCTGCATCTGAACGGCTACAAGATCGCCAATCCTTGCGTCCTTGCCCGCATCAGCCATGAAGAGCTGGATCAGCTGTTTCGCGGTTACGGCTACATCCCGATCTTTGTCGAAGGCAGCGAGCCGGAGAAGATGCACCAGCTTATGGCGGCGGCACTCGACGAAGCCATAAACGAAATCCAGCGGATACAAGCTGCGGCGCGGACACATGGAGTCACCGAGCGCCCGCGTTGGCCGATGATCATTCTCCGCTCGCCCAAGGGTTGGACCGGCCCCAAGGAAGTCGACGGCAAACGCGCCGAGGACTACTGGCGCTCGCATCAGGTCCCGATGAGCGAGGTGCGCGACAACCCAGAGCACATCAAGCTCCTTGAGCACTGGATGAGGAGCTACAAGCCGGAGGAGCTTTTCGACGAGAAAGGCCGCTTCAAACCGGACCTGGAAGAGATTGCACCCAAGGGCGAGCGGCGCATGAGCGCCAATCCGCACGCCAATGGCGGGTTGCTTCTCCGCGGCCTCATCTTGCCCGATTTTCGCAAATACGCCGTCGAGGTTGAGAAGCCGGGCGGCGCCGATGCCGAGGCGACGCGCGTCATGGGCCAGTTTCTGCGCGACGTGATGAAGCTCAATCTCGAAAGCCGGAACTTCCGTCTCTTCAGCCCCGACGAAAACAATTCGAACCGCTGGCAGGATGTGCTCGACGTCACCAACCGGGCCTGGATGGCCGAGCGGCTTCCGTATGACGACCACCTCGCGCCGGATGGCCGCGTGATGGAGATGTTGAGCGAACACCAGTGCGAGGGCTGGTTGGAGGGCTATTTGCTCACCGGCCGCCACGGGTTCTTCTCGTGCTACGAAGCCTTTATCCACATCATCGACTCGATGTTAAATCAGCACGCCAAATGGCTGAAGGTCTGCAATCACATTCCGTGGCGGCGGCCCATTGCTTCGCTCAATTATCTCTTGAGTTCGCACGTCTGGCGGCAGGACCACAATGGCTTTTCGCACCAGGATCCGGGCTTCATCGATCACGTGGTGAACAAGAAGGCCGAGGTCGTCCGCGTGTATCTGCCGCCGGATGCCAACTGCCTCCTGTCCGTCACCGATCACTGCCTGCGCAGCCGCAACTACGTCAATCTTGTCATCGCGGGCAAGCAGCCCGCGCCGGCGTGGCTGAGCATGGACGAAGCCATCAAGCATTGCACGGCTGGGATCGGCATCTGGAAATGGGCCAGCAACGATCAGGGCTTCGAACCGGACGTTGTCATGGCGTGCTGCGGCGACGTGCCGACGCTTGAGACGCTGGCCGCCGTCGACCTCATCCACACCCATCTGCCGGAGTTGAAGGTTCGCGTGATCAATGTCGTGGACCTGATGAAGCTGCAGCCTGCAAGCGAGCATAAACACGGCTTGAGCGATCTCGACTTTGACACGCTCTTCACGAAGGATAAGCCGATTGTCTTCGCTTTCCACGGCTATCCCTGGCTGATCCACCGCCTCACCTACCGGCGCACGAACCATAAGAACCTCCATGTGCGCGGCTATAAGGAGGAGGGCACGACCACGACGCCATTCGATATGGTGGTGTTGAACGAGATGGATCGTTTCCACCTCGTAAGCGACGTTATCGATCGCCTGCCGCAGCTCGGCGCTCGCGCGGCTTATGTGAAACAGGGGCTCCGCGACGCGCTGATCGAGCACCGCCAGTACATCAATGAGCGCGGGGAGGATCATCCGTTCGTGCTGAACTGGAGGTGGGGCGAAGGACACACCGCTGAAGCCAAACGCAGTTCGACCTCGGCTGATAATGTGTGATGCAGGCTCCGGCCGGCCGCTTCCCGTCATGGCGACCAGAGCGGAGCAATCCGGCGTTCCAGACACGGCCCTGGACCGCGGTGCGTTCCGCGCCTCGCAATGACGCCGGGAACGGTTCAGCGGGATTTTGCATAAGGCGACAAGTCCCGTTGTACTGATCTTGAGCTGTTTTTGTATGCACCGCACGGCAGGAAGAAAGTGCGTGCCAATTTTTTCCTGTCACTGCCGGTCCCTCCATCTCGATTATGCTATTTTACTAAAAAGCGCTTTATCGATGCGTTAACGCGGGGCGACAACGCGAAATCGCCCGTATTTACAGGGAAATTTTCGCGGGGCACCCCCGCCGGAAGCGGCCTCGGCGGGCGCTCCTCCAGCGCCGGGGGGGCGCGGTCGCGTGGTAAATGTGCGAAGCGCAAACATAATTAACGGACTTCTGCTCGGATTACGCAACCTGATGTCTGGATTTTCCTCTGTGGACATTAATCGGCATCGGCGTTGTTGAAGTTGACATAGGGTTTCTGTGATGCGGCCCATCCCTCGTCGATTTCGACGAGAATGGCGGAGACGAGACGGACGAGGGAGGCCTCGTTGGGGAAGACCCGTATTTTGCGTGTCCTCCGTTTCAGCTCTTGCTGGATCGAGCGCTCGATCGGGTTGGAAGTGCGCATTGGGCGTTGATGCGGCCGAGGCAGCTTGAACACGGCAAGGCCCTCAGGAACGTTGTTTTCAAGCCAGGCGGCGAGTTTGGGCGCAGAGGTACGATATTTGGCCACGAGGCGCTTAAGTTCCTCTTGCGCGCTTCCCAGGCTCGATGCATCCCAAACGGCGCGAAGCTCTTCGCCGATGGCCTTGCGAATGGTTTGATTGGGCGCGTGGTGGATGGCGTTCTGGGCGAGGTGGAACTGGCAGCGCTGCCAGCGGGCGCCGGGCAACACAGCCTGCCGGGCGGCCTTGAGACCCGGATGATCGTCCGAGGTCACGAATTCGACGCCTTGCAGGCCGCGCGCAACCAGGCTTTCCAGGAAGGCGCGCCAATGCACCTCGGCCTCGGAAAACGCGACGGAGACGCCGAGCACGCGGCGCTTGCCGGAGGGCTCGATGCCGATGGCGGAAAGCACGGCGCAATCATCCGCGACGCCTTGCTCGCGGGTCTTCTCGTAGCGTGCGTCAAGGAAGAGATAGCGGAAGCAGCCGAGGGGGCGGTTTCGCCAGGCTTCGAGCTCGTCATCGAGCAGAGCCGCCGCCCGGCTGACCTGGGTCGAGGACAGGCCCTCGATGCCGAATTCGGCGAGCACCTTTTCGACGGCCCGCGTGGAGACGCCTTTCACATACATCTCGGCTGCGGCGAGCATTACCGCCCGGCAGGAGCGGCGCCCGCGTTCGAGGCTCTGCGGAAAGAAGGGCTTTTGCGTGCCCGCCGTCTTGGGCACTTCCAGGGTTAGCGTTCCGGCCGGTGTATCGATCTTTTTGAGCTTGGCGCCGTTGGCATAACCGCGCCGTCCTGCGCTGCGCTCGTAGTGGCCCGCACCTAAGAACTGCTCGCGCTCCATCCGCATGGCGAGGTTCATGAGCGCAGTCATGACCGGCGCCATGGCTTGTGGACCTTCGGCCATAAGCTGTTCCATGATCGCGGCAATCGCCGTATCCTTATTGGCCATCGGGTGCTCCTTCTTGGCGGTTGGAACACCGATGCGCGATTCGCTTCAGTCCCCCACGCGTGGGGGACTGAAGCGTCCACAGCCTCTTCGCCCACCGGGCGTCAAAGGCAAATTTCCAGACAGCAAGTTACACGGACTCTGCTTACGGACTTTGCGCCCAGTTAACGAGATAAATCCGGCATTTAGTTCTATTTAATGGGAGGTCGCGCGCGAAGAAAACGTGTTTATTTACGGTGGTCCAGCCGAATTACTTCCCGCCGTAATTGTGGCGCGGGGGAAGATATTGCGGCGGGAAGTAACTGCTTGTTAAGCAATATGGTGACCGGGAAAAATTGCGGCGGGCTTCTCTTAACCTTATTCAGGTAAACCGGCGGCCAGCGCGGAAAACGTCAACCATGCGTTTACCTCTTAGGTCTGGTTTTGCGCGGTCAACGCCTGCTTCGTCAATCCGTTGGTCAGCGGAAATCTTTGCATAGCGCCGCCGCCTTTGCAGCGGTAGCTTAGAAGGACAGACAGTTCGACCGCCACGGAAGGCGGCGGGGATGCCGATGCGCATTGCGTCTTTCAATCTTGAAAACCTCGACTTGGTCTCGCGCTCCGGCGTCACAATCGAGGAGCGGGCCGATGTCCTCCGGCCCCAATTGGGACGGCTTCGCGCCGACATCCTCTGCCTTCAAGAGGTCAATGGTCAGCGCTCCGGGCATGAAGTCCACCGGTCACCGCATGCGCTGGATGCCCTTCTCCAGGGAACGCCCTACGAAACTTTCCATCGCGCTACGACCAGCGGTCCGGGCGGAAGCGGCGTCGCCGGCGTCCATAATCTCGTCATACTCTCGCGGAAGCCGATCCTTGCCCATCGCGAGTTGCGGCATACGACCCTGCCGCCAATAAATTACCGTTCTGTGACGGCCGATCCTCCGGCGTCCGGGGAGCCCGTTTATTTTGAGCGGCCCATCCTCATGGCCGAGATCGAAAGCGCCGGTGGCCGCCCGCTCTTTGTGTTCAACGTCCATTTGCGCGCCCCGCTGGCGACACCAATTCCAGGCCAGAAAGAATCGTCCGCCGTTTGGAAAAGTGTTCGCGGCTGGGCCGAAGGCTTTTACCTCTCAGGTTTGAAACGAAGCGGGCAGGCGCTGGAACTCCGGCTTGCCATTGACGATCTGCTCGACGCCGATCCACACGCGGCAATCGCCGTCTGCGGCGATTTCAATGCGGAGGATCATGAGACGCCGCTGAAGATCGTGATCGGGGCCGAAGAAGATACCGGCAATGGTTTGCTCGCAAACCGCTCGATGGTGGTGCTGGATCGCACCCTTCCGAAGGACCGCCGGTTCAGCGTGTTGCATCACGGCCGCCCGCAGATGCTCGATCACATTCTCACCAGCCGCAGCTTGTTCGGGCACTTCTCAACAATCGAGGTGCACAACGAGACGCTTGAGGACGAGGTGGTCGGAGCGGCTAAAGTTCAGCGTTCGCTTTCATCGTTTCACGCGCCCGTCGTTGCCGAGTTTGTTTTCGATTAAGCGATGATTTTTCAGGGGTGGATGGGCGCAGTGCCGGGATTGACAGGAGAGGCGTCGATCAAGGTTTCGCAGGCGCCCCGAGGGCGTCCCGTCCTCAACGCTGCCAGGGGTATAGTCTTCTTCCTCTGCGCTCGGCAATCGCCCCATCCAGTTCTGTCAGCCTCTTATCGTAAGCGCGTTGCTTGCCCGGCTCGCAATGAAAGACGCCGTCTTTTTCATCGAATGTGTGGAGACTGCGGAATTGATGTGCCTTGATGGCGAGCGCGACGCGCCTCTCAACCAGTTCCTTAAGCGACAGGCTTGTCAGAACGGCCTTCGGAGCAGAAAAAGCATCGAGGAAGACATCTGCTGGCACCACCGAGCCGCCTTGGAACAACATCACGCAACCCCCGTAAAAAAATGAAGCGCAGGCGCCGGCCTGTTTGCGTCATCGTTCAACCCTGAGTTATCGCACAGTACGGTATAAAAAGCCTTACCTGCCGTGAAGTCCCGTTACTTATTCTCGAATAGCGGCGCGGGCCGCACGCTCTTGATGCGATAAGTTGAACCCAGCTCAATTACCAAGACAATCCTATCCGAGGCTTGCTTGTTCACTTATGCACCGGTTCCTAGGCGGTTTGGTCATCCGGGAAAGTGGCAATCCGCGCAAGGCGTGCTATGCGGATGCCTTCTCGTTGGAAGAATTGGAACGCGGGGCACACCGCTGCCGAAGGGTGGGAAATGCATTGTGGCTGACAACGGGTCGAGCTACTGGCCGGGATTGTCCGGCGAAATGGTGGAGCGCATCCGCTCGCATGATTGGGCGTCGACGCCGATGGGCGCGATCGAGGGCTGGCCTCAAAGCCTGAAGAGCGTCGTTGACCTCATGCTTTGCAGCAGGCAACCCACTTCCATCACTTTCGGCCCTGAACTTATTTCCCTTTATAATGACGCCACCATCCCGATCCTTGGGCCAAAGCATCCGGAATGCCTGGGTCAGCCTTATTCGCACGTATGGCCCGAGCTTTGGCCCAAGTTCAGGCCGGTTATCGTGGCGACATTTGCTGGCGAGGCGCCGCAAATCATCAACCACCCGGTTGCTCTCGCCGGCCACGCGGGCCGTCCCATCAGCTGGTTCATCTGTTCTTGGACGCCGCTTCGCGATGAGGTTGGTGCGGTGACGGGCTTTTACTGTTCCGCGACCGAAACCACGGACCAAATCCTCGCGCAGAGGGCTCTGCAGGACAGTGAGGCGCGGCTTCGGTTCTCGCTGAAAGGCGCGGGCGCGGCGGCTTGGCAATGGGATTTCCTGACGAAGGAAATGGTCTGGTCGCCGGAAAGCTACGAGTTGCACGGACGAGACCCTCGGTTTGGTAAGCCCGTCTACGAAGAGTGGCTTCACTGCCTGCATCCTGATGATCGTACGCGGGTCGAGAAGGTGGTCTTCGAAGCCATCGAGAAGAGATCGCCGGAGTACCGGACGGAATATCGCGTCGTATTTCCGTCCGGCGAGGTACGCTGGCTTGATGCGCTGGGCAAAGTGGACTACGCGGAAGACGGCGTCCCTTTGCGCATGTCGGGCATTAATCTCGACATCACGGCGCGCAAGCGGGCCGAGGAAGCGCTTCGCGAGAGCGAGGCGCGGCTTCGCTTCTGCATAAAAAGCGCGGGTGCGGCCGCATGGCAGAGCGATCTATCCACGAGGCAAATCGTCTGGTCGGAAGAGTGCTGCGAGTTGCACGGGCGCGATCCCAAACTCGGCTCGCCACAGTATGACGACTGGTGTGGATACATTCATCCAGAGGATCGTCACAGAGTTGAGCTGACGAACCTCGACGCCATCCTGAGGGGCGTGCCCGAAATCAAGATGGACTATCGCGTGATCCTCCCCACGGGCGAAATTCGCTGGCTCGAAGCGCTGGGCAAAGTTGAATACGCCGCCGACTGCAGGCCATTGCGGATGTCTGGCATCACCTTGGACATCACCGAGCGCAAGCGGGCGGAGGAGGCGCAACGGCAAGAGCACCGCGAATTGGAAACCATCCTGGCCGCGATCCCGGCTGCGGTTATGATCACGAAAGATGCCAGTTGCGCTGAGATGATCGGCAATCCGGCAGCCTACAACCTTTTGGAACGTCCTGCGGGGGCCAATCTCTCGAAGTCCGCTCCTGCTAAACAGGCCCCTGAAAACTTTGAAATATTTCAAAAAGAAATCCGCTTGGCGCCAGCGGATTTGCCAATTCGGAAAGCCTCCGCATGTAAATGCGCGGTTTCCGGGGAGGAACTGGAGCTTAGGTTCGTAGATGGGCGGAGTAAATTCCTGCTTGGCAACGCACTGCCTCTCTTCGACCGCGCGGGCGACGTTCGCGGGGCCGTCGCCGCCTTCACAGATATCACGGAGCTGAAGCGGGTCGAAGCCGCGCTTCGCGAAAGCGAAAAGCGCCTGCAGTTTGCGCTCGACGCCGCGGGCGCCGGCACCTGGGAGATGTCTCTTGAAGCGGGTCGGTTTACCATGTCCGACCGCGCCCGCGCATTGAACGGGCTGCCTTCCGGCACGGCTATCACCCATGAAGAAGCCCTGGCCGCCGTTCACCCTGAGGATAGGCTGCGCTTTTTAGAAGCTTTCCGGCACACCTGCGAGATAGGGGAACTTTTTAGGGTAGAATTTCGCGTTCCACTTCCCGACGGATCGATACGCTGGCTGGATTCCGTGGCGAACTGCGACCCGTTTCCGGGAAGCAGGTGATTGCCGGGCTGGTTTTCGATATCACGGACCGCAAACACGCCGAGGAGGCGCTCCGCGAAAGCGAGGAACTTCTGCGTGCAATCATAGAGAACGCGCCCGTGCCGATCCTCTTATTCAGAGAGGATCGTAAGATTTTGCTCACCAACCCCGCTCTAACGAAACTCACAGGCTACACAGCGTCCGACATCCCAACAAGGGATGAGTGGGAGGCGTCTGCCTATCGTGAAAATGCACAGTCGGTCAGGGAGGCAGTGCCCGAAGCTTTCGAGCAAGGCGTTCCCGCAGATCGCGGCGCTCTTTTGGTTTACACGAAATCTGGCGAAAAGCGGCTTTGGACGATCAAGACAGCGCCAGCCGGATGTGACGCCTGCGGCAAGCGCCTTATGGTCACCGTTGGACTCGACATCACGGAAAGAAAAAAGAGCGAGGATGCTCTCGCAAGCGCCCTGAGATTAGAGGCCGTGGGCAAACTTGCGGGCGGCGTAGCACACGATTTCAACAACCTTCTGGCCGTAATTACCGGCAATCTTGAACTTGCCCAAGACCGGATCAGTGATGAAACGATCCGCGACCTCATTCGGCGTGCGTTAAATGCCGGCGAGAAGGGCAGCGACCTGAACCGCCGGCTGGTCGCGCTGGCGCGCAAGCGCACTCTCAATTCAGAGCATCTCAATCTCAACACCCGCGTCGAGGACGTCACTAAGCTTCTTCAAGCGACCCTTGGCGAGCACATCGAAGTCGCCACTGAACTCAGCGCTGACCTCTGGATGACCCTGGCCGACCCGGGCGAAATCGACAGCGCCATATTGAACATCGCCGCGAACGCACGCGATGCGATGCCGGGCGGGGGCACACTTCGGATCTCGACGGGAAACGTCACCATCGATGAAGCGGCTGCCACAAGGTTTCATCCTGATGCCGGGCCGGGAGACTACGTTCAGTTGGTTATCGCCGATAACGGCGTCGGCATGTCCAAGGATGTGCTCCGAAAGGCGGTCGAGCCCTTTTTTACGACGAAGGAGCCGGGCGCGGGGACGGGACTGGGGCTCGCCAGCGTCGCAAGCTTTGCTAGGCAGACAGGCGGTTTCGCCGCGATGGAAAGCGCTTCCGGATGTGGTTGCGCCGTAAGTCTTTATCTTCCGCGCTCTGTCGAGGCTCCGCCCGACCCTATGATTGTTGAAGACCGGCTTCCGCTCGGTGATGGCGAACTTGTCCTCGTGGTCGAGGACAACGATCAGGTTCGCGAGGTTACGCTCAAACGGATCGAATCCTTGGGCTATTCCGTCACCGAAGCGAGAACGGGTGCGGAGGCTGTTCAGCGGCTGAAATCCGAGGAGCCGGTCCAAATTGTGCTGAGCGACATCGTCATGCCCGGCGGCATGACCGGCTACGACGTGGCCCGCTGGGTGGCGTCATATAAGCCGGAAATCCAAGTCATATTGTGCTCTGCCTACAATGAAGAAGACCCCCGAGACGATAGCCAAAGTTCTGTCCGCGATATTGTTGTCCTTGGCAAGCCATACGGCCGTGCCCAACTCGCGCGCGCCTTAAGCTATGCTGTGCTGCCATCCAAAGTAGACTGATGAGGAGAGCGGTCAGACTGCCGCCCATCTCTTTACCTTTGACAAAAAGTCACAGGACCGATCAGGAAATCCGATATAACAGTAGCGAACAGTCGACAAAAAAACTATAAAGAAAGCTGGGAGGCAAGCCATGGCAAAGGATATTACGCGACCCGGCGTTGAGTTCCTGTTCTTGCGCTAGCAGGATGCTGAAAAAGCCTGAAAACGTGGCTTCATCCTTCGACAGGCTCAGGATGAGGTCGGCGAGAGAGAGTTTCAATGAGTTGATCCTCATGGTGAGCATGTCGAACACCTCATGGTGAGCTTGTCGAACACCTCATGGTGAGCGTGTCGAACACCTCATGGTGAGCTTGTCGAACCATGGACAACATCGTTCTTCAGTAGCCTGCTAGAGGTAACAGGAATTGCCCGATCCGATTTACATAGCAGTCGTCGATGACGAAGCGGAAGTCCGCCACGTGCTGCGGCAAGGTCTCGAGGCGGATGGCTTCGCCGTGATTGAGGCAAGCGACAAAGCTGCTTGCTTGCTAAGCCTTGAAACCTATCCGATCAAGCTGATCACGCTCGATCTGAAGCTTGATCATCAAGAAGGGCTTTCACTTGCCCGGGAGATCAGAGCCTCTCGCAACGTGCCGATTATCATGATTACGGGATGTGATACGCCGCTTGACCGGGTTGCCGGGCTCGAACAGGGCGCGGATGACTATATTACCAAGCCGTTTCATATCAAGGAGGTCGTGATCAGGGTCCGGCGCGTGCTTGCCACCTATGGCGTTTTGGATCCCGCGACGCCAATGGTGAACAACCCGAGCTACGCTTTTGATTCATTCCTTTTTGATGCGCGCAAGCAGGAATTGAGGTCCACAAGCGGCGCCCTCATCGAATTGACGGAAACCGAGATGCGCCTCCTTGAGCTATTTTTGAAGCAGCCCGGGCGCGTTCTCTCCCGTGATGAAATCAGCCAGATGCTGCGCGGACATGAGTGGTCTCCCCTGGATCGATTGATCGACGGCCACGTCTCGCGGTTGCGCCGCAAGATCGACAATCCTGCGAAAGAGGAACCGAGTTTAATCAAGAGCGTCCGGGGCGTGGGATACGTCTTCGCCGCTGAAGTCAGGCACGTTTAATGCTCTTTCTTTGAAGCACTTATGCTGTTACGTTAATGTGTGGGGTTAAACGCATCTGTGCATTCACACTGCCGCAACAGATGCACAATTCTGTACAATTCTCCATCTTTCCGGGCATCGTTCACTGAGCGATATAGGCCGCTCCGCACGCCGCGGAGGAGGACTCAGGAAGATGAACTTCAACGAAAATTTCGTCAACGGTTCAGATCCTTCGCATGGGGTGCGCAGAGGCCAATCTTTTGAGAGTGCGGAGCCTCTCCGCTCGAAATCGGAGAACACCCGTCAGATAGAGAAACAGGTGTCATCCACTCTCGATTGGGTGAGTTCAATGGCCAAGGGGGCCAATGAGCGGGAGCAGGAACGGCTCCAAAGGTTGGAACGGGAGTTTATCGACCGGCTTATCGAGGACTATGAACGCGTGGTGCAGGACGGGCTTGCTCCGAATTCAGCGATTGCAAGTATGCTGGAGTGGGTGTCCCGAGAGTGTCCGCGCTTGGTTCCCTGAACGGGAGAACAGCGGGCGTCACCTTGACGGCCAAAACGAGATCTCCGCTTTTTTCGCATTTTCTCTCCGTCTTCTGAAATTGCGAGGGAAGCTGGAATACCGGCTCATGAGCCGTACAAGGCGAGGTCACCAAGCGTGAAGCGGAATGTTGCGCCTTCTCCAGGCGCCGCTTCGCCCCAGATGCGCCCTCCGTGCTTGCTCACGATACGCTGAACCGTCGCGAGGCCAAAGCCCGTGCCGGGAAGCTCATTGGCGCCGTGAAGGCGCTGCCCGACAGAGCCCGCACCGCTCGGGCAACGATGCCGGCCAACTCCAAGAGGTCATGGGCGCCCTCCATCTCCTTCATGGCCTTCGCCACGACGAGCGATGCGTTGTCGAGCGTGAAAGAGGCGGACCCGGCGGAGGGCAGCTCAAACTCACAGAACACTAAGCCTGACGCGGCGAAGCAACGCGTCTCCGCCTGGCCGACTTCCGGAATCTCCGCAACGAGAGTGCGGCCATGGCCGCTTCTTTCTCCGAGGCCCCGGCAATTTGCGACAACCGCCTGCGGAAGCCAGGACGGACATTGGCCGTAAGGCGTATTCCCGAAAATGGCATCGACGTTGGCGCTCTTGGTGACGACACCCAAGGTCCTGGCGCGAAGCCCAACCAGAACGCCATGCGGCTGAACAGCACTTGAAAGATGAATGGGCTCCCGGCCGCAAACGTCGGGGCTCCGATTGCACATCCCGGTTAAATCAATGTCTTTCACTTTTAATTTCCAGCATTGAATTGAGGCGTCGCCGTACACGGCAAGCTCGTACGCTAATTCTACTTTTGATTGAAGGACAAGTATGCCTCGCCCATGCCTTCGATCTATGCACAAGCGGCGCGAACCTTATCCGCCAGCCGTGAATAATCTCTGATGCCGCTGCGTCCAGCCTGAGGCTGGACATTTCCTCCGGCAGATGGTTGTATTTTTCGGAAAGCAACGCGGTTCTTTTCGTGATCGGCAGGACGTCCGGGACACAGGCACGGGAGATACGAGTGATCAATGATTTGCGTTCTCAAAGAGGCGCGCCCTGCCGCACTTCTTCAGCGCGGAAACGCTTCAGTTCAAGCTCGCTTCCTCTCCAATGACACCGAATAGTGAGCGCTTGGAACGTCCCTTTCCTGGCTGCGAGACTTGCAGTCAAGGGCTGCGACAATGGCATCCGGAGACCGCGAACACCCAGCTTTCCGCCATTGTCACCGCGTCTGCGGACGCCATCGTATCCCTTACGCCCGACGGCAAATTCTTGAGCTGGAATCCTGGCGCCGAAAAGATGTTCGGCTTCAGCGCCGCAGAGGCGGTTGGATGCTCTATTGCGCTCATAGTGCCGCCCTCCGAATGCGCGGAGTTTGAGGCTTTGCTGGAAGAAGCCCGCGCGGGCAATCAGGTTGCCATCAGGGACACCGTGCGGCGACAGAAGGACGGAACGCTTATCGAAGTCGAAGTCCGCGCTTCTCCGATACGCGACGCAAAGGGCGAGGTGAAAAGCATCGCGGCCATCTATCGCGACGTGAGCGGTCGCAAGCGCGACGAACGGCGACAGCGCATGCTTATGAGTGAGCTGTCTCATCGCAGCAGAAATCTTTTTTCGGTCATCAATTCCATCGCGAGGCTCAGTCTCGCAAGCGCGACCTCGATCGAGACCGCAAAAGAAAGTCTCATCGGGCGCCTGGAAGCATTGCAGCGGACCTACGGCAGGCTGACGGATGCGGGCTTCGAAGGCGAGCGGCTCAAGGAAATTCTCGACTCCGAGCTTGAGGCTTTCGAGGGCCGCGTCCAAGCTACGGGGCCAGATATCATGCTCACCGGGAGGGCTGTGCAAACATTTGCGCTCCTTGTGCATGAACTGGCGACGAACGCATCGAAATATGGCGCCCTTTCGGTTCCGGCGGGTCGCGTGAACCTGAACTGGAGCGTCTCGGGAACAGGCGCCGAGACGCGCGTTCGCTTCGACTGGATCGAGGGCAACGGCCCGCTGGTGAAGCCGCCCGCGCGCACAGGTTTCGGGACGATGCTTATTACCTCGATCGCGGCGTCCGATTTTGATTGCGACCCGCAACTCTCCTACGAGGCCGATGGATTCCGCTACGGTTTTGACGCGCCGCTTTCTCAGGTGGGAACGTTCATAGAAGCGTCCCCCGTGCGCCGAAAGCTGAAAAGCCAGCTCCTGATTGCTTTTTATGATCAATGGGTCAGGCAACTAGGAGCCAAGGGGGAGTTGCCGAGATACCGATCCTTCCGCCGGGCTTCCTTTGAAGCAAGCGGCGCACTAACAATCGCTGCGATAGGGTCCGGCTTCAATGTCCAATTCATTGAAGTCGGGCGCGCGCTGCTCGATCGGTTGGGGCGGGCATTGGACAACAAGGACATGACCGACGAGGATCCCAACAGTCTCGTCGAAGCCTACCGGCGGTGCGCCAAATCCGCTCGCCCGTCTTACGAACACGTGATGTTCGATTTTGGCGACGGAGAGAGCGTTAATTTCGAGCGGCTATTGGTCCCTTTCTCGGACACTGGCGTCGGCGTCACGCATCTCGTCGGCATGGCTATTTTCAGTGGAGAAACAAACGCACCCAGCGATCTTCATGGGAAGCAAGGTGAGATCCGAAGCTAAGCCTTACGCAGGTGGACCCTTGCGAAGCCTTTGAACTTGGCAAACACTTTCTGTGTTTATTCGAGCGCCGCAAATGGAAAAAATCTTCGATATGTGCACTTTGCCACTGAGTCGGACATACTAAATCGTCTACGATATAACGGCTAGCAGGACGCTGAAAAAGTTTTGAAATCGTGGCTTCACCCTTCGACAAGCTCAGGATGAGGCTCCGACAGCCTCAGGATAAGGCTTCGGCAGGCTCAGGATGAGGCTTCGACGGGATCAGGATGAGGCTTCGACGGGATCAGGAGAGGTGGAGTGTTTTCGATGAGTTGATCCTCATGGTGAGCGTGTGTTCATCCTCATGCTGAGCTTGTCGCGTTGATCCTCATGGTGAGCTAGTGTTCATCCTCATGGTGAGCTTGTCGCGTTGATCCTCGTGGTGAGCGTGTGTTCGTCCTCATGGTGAGCTTGTCACGTTGATCCTCGTGGTGAGCTAGTGTTCATCCTCATGGTGAGCTTGTCGCGTTGATCCTCGTGGTGAGCGTGTGTTCGTCCTCATGGTGAGCTTGTCGAACCATGGGCGACATCGTTTTTCAGCAGCAGACTTGTTTTCAGGAATACGCGCATGGCCTCGCTGCCCGACTTCGAAACCAAGAACCTTGCAGAGGCGATCGAAGCCCTGACGGCGGAAGAGATCGATCAACTGCCGTTCGGCGTGGTTGGGATTGATCCTGAGGGGGCTGTGCGGGTCTTCAGCAAGGCAGAGGCTAAGCTGTCCGGCTATGGGGCGAGGCCGGCGCTCGGGAAGCTGTTCTTCACCGATATCGCGCCCTGCATGGCCAACAGTCACTTCAAAGGCCGGATCGACAAGGCGCGGGCAGCGGGTGCGCTCAGCATCTCCTTCACCTTCATCGGGGACTTTGAAGATTCGAACCGCGAATTATCGATCCGCGTTCAGTCTGCAAAAGACGGGGGCACCTGGATTGCGATCAAGCGCGAGAATGAACCATCTTGAGTTTTCCTCTTGTGCGAAAAGACTGGCAGGATGGTGAAAAAGCCTGAAAACGTGGCTTCATCCTTCGACAGGCTCAGGATGAGGCCTTCGACAGCTTCAGGATGAGGCTGCGACAGCTTCAGGATGAGGCTGCGACAGCTTCAGGGTGAGGTCGAGTGTTTTCAGTGGCTGAAACCTCATGGTGAGCCTGTCGAACCATAGGCAACATCAATGAGATCCTGGTTTCATCCTTCGACAAGCTTAGGATAAGGCCAAGTGTTTTCAGTGGTTTAAACCTCATGGTGAGTTTGTCGCGTTGATCCTCATGGTGAGCTTGTCGAACCATAAGCAACATCGTTTTTCAGCAGCCGCCATGGCGCAGTTGCCGGTCTCAATCGAGACGCGCGCGTGTGGCGAACAGATCGTGCGCTCCAACGTCCATTTGAACGTTCTGGATCGGTGCGTTAGCGAGCGCCTCTTCCGGTCGGCAAAGCTCACGCCCGCGCGCATCTTCATTGCCGAGCGGGATTGGCGCGGCGAATGGCGGCGTCTCGATTATGCGACCGCCGCCGCCTCGGTGATGCGCCTCGCCGGACATCTCCTAGCCTACGGCCTGAACGCCGATCGCCCGCTTGTCATCCTGTCGCGAAACACAATTCAGCACGCCCTTCTGACGTTGGCCGCGCTCCATGCCGGGATCCCTTTTTGCGCGCTGCCTTCACATCTTTATCTCAAGCCAGACGGCGCGGCTCTTGAGAAGGTTTTGCAGGCACTCACTCCGGGCCTTATCTATTTCGACAAGGAAGCCGCTGAAAGCTCGGCTGCGGGGATTGCGCCTCACCCCGATGCGGCGGTCATCACATCGGTGACCGTGGACCGTTGGGCATCGATCGAGCCGGGCAAAACCGCGTTGGAGGCTCAAAACGCACGCATCGGCCACTCGACGATTGCCAAGTTCCTTCTGACATCCGGCACCACGGGCGAGCCGAAGCTCGTCATCCAAACCCATGGCATGATGCTCGCGAACCAGGCGATGCTGGCGGATGCGTTCCCGTTTCTTAAGCGTGAGCCGCCGGTTCTGGTCGATTGGCTGCCTTGGAGTCACGCATTCGGGTCCAATCACAATTTCGGCTTGGCGCTTTATCACGGCGGGAGTTTCCATATCGACGGAGGAAGCCCGACTGCGGCAGGGATGGAGCAGACGCTCGCGAACCTGCGGGATCTGTCACCGACGGTCTATTTCAATGTGCCGTCCGGTTTCGACCTCCTCCTTCCGCACCTTCAAAAAGATCCAGCCTTGGCTGAACGCTTTTTTCAGCGTCTTCAGATGCTTTTTTACGGGGCGGCAGCCCTCTCAGCCGCGACAAGGGAAGGCTTCGACAAAGCCGCCATGATGGCCATCGGCCGGATTGTTCCATTCCTCACCGGCTATGGCGCGACGGAGACCGCGCCTGCCGCTCTGGTCCGGGTTCGCGATGGCGGTTTTTGGGGAAGCGTCGGGCTTCCCTTGCCAGACACATCCGTGAAACTTGTGCCTTACGGAGACACTTTCGAGGCGCGGGTGAAGGGGCGCGCTGTCACCCCCGGCTATTGGCGTAATTCCGAGGCGACGCGCGCCGCTTTCGATGAGGAAGGTTATTTTCGCATCGGCGATGCGCTGCGCTGGGCTGATGATGACGATCCAGGCCACGGGCTGCGCTTCGACGGACGCATTGCGGATGACTTCAAGCTCGCCAATGGGGAATGGGTTCGGACGGCTAATCTCAGCGAGACGCTGCGGGCTGCGCTAGGCGGTCTCGCGAAGCATGCAGTGATCGTTGGGCAAGACCGGCCGTTTGCCGCTGCGCTTATCAGCCCGGAATGCGACACTGGCCTCAGCGGCGAGGCCTTTTCCGCAGAGATCGAAGCTCGTTTCGCATCCATCTCCTGGGACGAGCCTGGGACGAGCCGCAAGGTTCGGCGCCTGCTCATCCTCCCAACGCCCTTAAGTCTGGCAAATGGCGAACTCACGGAAAAGGGATCGGTGAACAGCCGCGCTGTTCAACACACCAGGGCCAGGGAGATCCATTTCCTTTACAAGGAAGGCGACGCTCCTCACGTCATAAATCTCTCCGATTGATAAGACGAAGCCCAGGATCGTTTTCAAAGCATCGCCGAGCGCGCTTGCCGGCGCCGAAATCTCCTACCGGAACCTTCGCCTCGCGAGAGGGTTGGGAGAGGATAAGTTCCAACCAAGGAGACATTCATGAACTGGGATCAAATCGTCGGCAATTGGAAGCAATTCGAAGGCAAGGTGCAGCAGCAGTGGGGAAAGCTCACCGATGACGACTTGCAGCAGGTGAAAGGCGACCAGAAGACCCTGGCTGGGAAAATTCAGGAGCGCTACGGCATCACGAAAGAGGAAGCCGAGAAGCAGGTCCACGAGTGGCACAGCCACCTTTAGCAGGCAGCTAAAAAACTTCATCCTTCGACAGGCTCAGGATGAGGTTGAGGATTTTCACTGAGTCGCCTCATGGCGAGCGTGGAGTCGTCCTCATGGTGAGCCTGTCGAACCATGGGCAACACCGTCTTTCAGCAGGCTGCTGAAGGAGTCGAGGGTTTTCAACGGTTGCCCCTCATGGTGAGCTTGTCGAACCATGGGCAACACCATTTTCAGCAGGCTGCTGAAGAAGCAGAAAACCTTGGCTTCATCCTTCGGCAATCTCAGGATGAGGTCGAGGGTTTTCAACGGGTTGCCCCTCATGGTGAGCCTGTCGAACCATGGGCAACACCGTTTTCAACAGGCTGCTGAAGAAGCATGAAATCTTGGCTTCATCCTTCGACAAGCTCAGGATGAGGTCGAGGGTTTCAAGACGTAAGTAGTAACATAAATAATTAAATCCCCGCGCGCGCAGGGTGTCCCTCGCGGGGGACGAAGCATAGGCCCGGATTGCATAACGGATAAGCCGGCATCGCGCCCTTCAACAAATTTTGCTCGCCAGGGCTTTGGACGGCAGGAAAACCCGATCGGCAAAGACGCGCTGCTCTTAAATCGCGACGCTGAGTTACCATTGTGCGTTGTTGCCAAGCCCTCGGTAGAAAACGCGAAATCGTTCTGCCCAGGAACACGTCGAGCGTAGCTGCAAAATTCCAGCCAAAAGGGTAGGACCAAATCAGGCGCCTCGTTCGCCGCTTTGCCGGGGCATTCAAAGAAATTCTGTTCGTTGCCGCTCAACTCCGGTCATTGTATTTTCATTTGAATCTGGAGGCTCAGGCGGGACATGGTTGTCGAGCTGCAAGGCAGGCCCAGTCATCACAGGAGTTGGGGGCGACCCGTGCTCGCGGCTAGGTCGCCGGGCACCTGGGTGTGGGCAGCCGCCGCCTGCGCCCTTTATTTCCTCGCGGCCTGGCTCGCGATCCCCCTCACAACTCCGGAAGGGGTGGCGCAGTTCTGGCCGGCCGCCGGGATTGCGGCCGGTTTTCTCATCATTTCCGGCCGACCTGCGCGCTGGCCTGTTGCGGCCGGGATAGCGGTTGCAAGCTTCCTGGCAAATACACTCGCAGGCCGCAGCGGGGCCGCCTGCTATGCCTTTGCGCTCGGCAATACCGGCGAGGCGCTCTTGATGGCCGCTCTCATCGAACACTGGTTTCCGCGCCCCTTCGAGCTTGACCGCTTCAGCAATGTGCTTGGCCTGTTTGGGGCCGCCACTCTCGGTGCGGTTGCCTGTCAGGCCGTTTTGGCCGTGTTGCTTGAACTTTCGGGCTATACGGCGGCTCCCTTCGTCTTCCTGTGGAGCCGGCTTGTGTGGGCGAACATGACCGGGATCGTCATGGTCGCACCCGTCCTGCTTGGCCTGGCGGCATTGGCGCGCAAACCCCTGTCTCGGCGGGAGGTGACCGAGGGCACAGCCGTGCTCGCTTTCCATGCACTCGCCTCGGCTCATGCCTTCGCCCTCCTTCCGTTGGGGCTTGGCCGTTGGATGCTGCTGGCCCCATTCACGAGCCAACTGCCGCTGCTTCTTTGGCTTTCCGTTCGCTGCGGCCCGCTGTTTGCGTCGGTGGGATCCTTGGTGCTTGGGCTTTCCATCCTGGGTTCGTTCACGCTCGAGCGTGGCCGCTTCGCCGACGCCAACTTTTCTTTGGACGAGCGGCTTGCCGCCACGGATTTCGCCGTCCTCGCCACCGCCTTTGTGGCTCTTGCGATTGCCGCTCTTATCGCCGAGCGCAAGGACGCGGAACTTGCCGCCAGCCAAAGCAGAGCGCGGCTCAAGCTCAGCCTTGAGGCTGGCAAGCTGGGTTTATGGGAGCTTGATCCCAAAACCGGCTCGTTCGACGCCACGAAAATGGCCAGGGCCTGTTTCGGGCTGTCCGGAAAACTCGCCCTCTCTCACTGAGAACCATAACCGGCGCATTCCATCCCGGCGACCGGGAGCTTTGGCAAAGTCAGCTCCAGCGTGTGTACGACGAGGGAGCGGAGCTTGACGTGGAGTGCAGAACGCAAGGCGCGGATGGCAGCGTGCGCTGGCTCCATATCACGGGCAATACGGTCGGTCGCGACTCTCCGCAGCCGCAGCCACGGCTTGGGATTGCGGGAGCCGTCCGCGACATCACCGAGCAAAAATCTATTGCGTCCGAAAGGGAGAATGCCGAGCGGCTGCGTTGGTTCGTCGAGCAGGCTCCGGTAGCGATCGCAATGTTCGACCGTAACATGCGCTATATGGCTGTCAGCCGTTTGTGGCGGACCGACTATGCATTGGGGGACGCCTCCATCATTGGCCGCTCCCATTACGAGGTCTTCCCCGAAATCACGCCCTTCTGGAAAGAGGTGCACCAGCGTGGCCTCGCGGGCGAGACTCTCCGGGATGAGCGAGACCCGTTTACACGCGCGGACGGCACGATGCAGTGGCTGAGCTGGGAAGTGCGGCCCTGGCATGATGCGGGGGGGGCCGTGGGCGGAATCTTCATCGTCAGCGAGGATGTCACGGCAAAGGTCACGGCCGAGCGGGCGCTCAGCGAAAGCCGCGAAGACCTGAACCGGGCTCAGACCGTGGCTCACACCGGCAGCTGGCGGCTTAACGTCAGGACGAATGAACTCTCCTGGTCGGACGAAACATTTCGCATGTTCGGTGTCGCGCCGGCCAAGAACCTGACTTATGAGAGCTTCCTCGATGTTGTCGATCCCGCCGACCGCGAGCGCGTTGACAGCACCTGGAAGGCCGCTCTCGAAGGGTCGCCCTACGATATCGAGTATCGCGTCATCGCTGACGGGATCACGAAGTGGATTCATGCCCGCTCGGAACTCGAATTCGATTTCGCCGGCAATGTTCTCGGCGGCTTTGGCACGGTGCAAGACATAACCGATAAAAAGCACGCCGAGGAAGCGCTCCGTCAAAGCGAGGAGCGATTGCGCGCCATCGTGGATACCGCCGTCGACGCCATTATCGTTATCGAGGAAGGCGGCTTGATCGTATCCATCAACCCGGCGGCCGAACGAATGTTCGGATACGCGGCTGGCAACATCGTCGGAGAAAACATTTCCATTTTGATGGCCGGGCCGCATCGCGCCGCGCACGATGACTACATCTCAGCCTATCGACGCACGGGGAAAGCCAAAATCATTGGTATCGGACGGGAAGTCGAGGGCCGGCGCAAGAATGGATCGGCATTCGCGGTCGACCTCACGATTGCGGAATGGCAGGTTGCTGGAAAACGCTATTTCACCGGCATTGTCCGCGACATCTCCGAGCGCAAGCGGCAGGAGAAGAAGGTTGCGCTTCTTCTGCGTGAGGTCAATCACAGGGCCAAGAACATGCTTGCCCTCGTGCAAGCGATTGCATCGCAGACAGCGGTGCCCGAGGGCGGCGAATTCGTGGAGCGTTTCTCGGAGCGGCTTTCGGCGCTGGCAGCCAGCCAGGATCTCCTGGTCATGAGCGGTTGGCAGGGGGTCAACGCCCGCAAGCTGGTGCGCTCGCAACTCTCACTTTTTCAAGAGCTGATCGATGACAGGATCAAACTCTCAGGCCCACCGTTGAGTTTATCGGCGGCCGGAGCGCAAGCGATCGGGATGGCGCTTCACGAACTTGCAACCAATGCTGGTAAATATGGGGCGCTGAGCAATTCCAAGGGCAGAATTGAAATCGCGTGGCGGCTCGACAGGGCGGGGGGAAGCGACGAATTTACGTTAAGCTGGGTCGAAGCGGGGGGACCGCCCGTGTTTCCGCCTAAACAGTCCGGGTTCGGGACGACCGTAATTGAGGCCATGCCTCGCATGGAGTTGGACGGCGAGGTCACCCTCGTTTACGCACCCGAAGGATTAAGCTGGCGTCTTGACTGTCCTGCTGAGAGAGTTCTGGAAATTCCATCTGGTTTCGAGGCCGCGCGCGAGGCCTCAGCAGAGAGCAAGCTATGAAAGCACGAATTTTGGTTGTCGAGGACAACGCGCTTGTGGCCTTTGAGCTTTGCCGGGCTCTCGAAGCGGCCGGTTTTGAAGTGGCGGGACCCGCCCCTTCGGTGGCCCAAGCCCTCACGCTCATCAAGGAGCGCAGCTGCAATGCCGCCGTGCTTGATATCCATTTGCGCGGGGAAACGTCGGAGCCTGTCGCCCATGTGCTCGCGGCGCTCGCCATTCCGTTCATGACCATGACGGGCTACGCGCGGACCCAGCAACCGCCCATCTTCGAGGGCGTTCCCCATTTCACGAAGCCGGTCCCATCATCCATGGTGGTGGCCGAACTTCGCAAATTGGCTCCTGAAGCTTAAGCCGCTAACGACCACGCGCGCGCCACGATGTTGCCCATGGTTCGACAAGCTCACCATGAGGATTCACAAGCTCACCGTGAGGATCAACTCATTGAAAACACGCGACCTGAGCCTGTCGAAGCCTCACCCTGCGCTTGTCGAATACCTCATCCTGAGCTTTTCGAAGCCTCATCCTGAGCCTGTCGAAGGGCTCTGTTCGACAAGCTCACCATGAGGGTTCACACTTACCGTGAGGATCAACTCAGAACACACGACCTGAGCCTGTCGAAGCCTCTCCTGCGCTAAGACCTGAGCCTGTCGAAGGCCTCATCCTGAGCTTGTCGAAGGATGAAGCCACGTTTTCAGGCTTTTTCAGCAGCCTATTTCCGCGCAACCTCATCCAGCGTGGCCGGCTGAACCAGCGGTTTGTTCCGGGCATATGAGCGCGATACTTCTTTCATCGCCACAAGAACCATCGATTTGCCGCTTCGCCACTGGTAGCCAAAGCTAAAATGAAGTGGATGAGGATGCTGCTTGGCAAAAAACCCATGCAAGTTTGGCTGATAATTGTGATTAAACAGGGATATGGGCCTCACATAACTGCCAAATGGCTCCACATTCCACTCCTTCATGTCGAAGTCTTTTAGCGGAATACCACTGTCATCCTGTACGATCGTGGTGCTGTGTTCGAGCAGGAAACCGCGAACGCGGGAGAACTCATTGCTGTGCAGGAGATAAGAGGCGCTCTTGATGAAAGCGTCACTGCTGCCGAGCTGCTCACAGAATTTCAGGAGACCGCCTTGATCCGTTCCATGATTTGAGAGGTCAGTTTGGAAGTAATAGAGCGTTTGGTGCTGATGATCATCCCCTGAGAAGGTGATTTTGACACCAACCGCGTCGTGCTTTGCTTGCGCTTGGGCAGTGGCATCGGCAGGGTGTAACGTTCCAGCCTCATCGAGATATACGGAGTCCACACTCTCGATGTTCTTGCCGGAGCGCGCCAGAAAAACAAACAGAACAGGGAGCGTCCCGGTCAAGCGCCGCCCGTATAGGTGCCGTTTCATCTCTTTTGTGATAAAGAAACTGTATGAAAACACGCTTTTAAGAGAAACGCGCAGCGCGGCAAGCTCCTGGGGGACAGCCGAACGCGGCAGCTTGGTCATGTCCGGAATATCACCCGGAGCCTCAAGGCCAGCCATGACATAGGTTGTGGCTTTCGGAAAAAATGCGTTGGCATAGAGAAAGTCCGGGCCGCTGAACATATAAAACAGTGACGGCTGCGTGTTTTTCAGATTCTCCGTGGACCAAGCCCTCACCTTTGAAAGCTGGGTCGAATCAAGCGCGGCCCAGGCTCGGTTCAAGAAACGAGAATGGCCGCCGAAGGTCTTGTCCTTTGCCAGCGGCTCCAAAGCGCTCCCTGCCACAACATCCATGCCTGCGAGGAAGCGAGCATTGTCATTGAGCGCAGTGTCGTTCGCGAAGGTTGGGGGGGTGAAGAGTATAACCGAAAAAAAGAGTGCTGCTGATCTTCGCCAGATAAGAAGGCTGTTCATCGGGGGTCGAGTCCAATTGCGATTCGGATAAAGGGGGAGCTATAGGCGTGCAGCGGTAAAGTTGCCTGCAATGGATGAGAATTCTGTTAATCATAAAGTTGATTGTCGTAAGCGCCGCGACCCCCGCTTCGCTCAGCGAAGACCAGTGGATGCAGACCCGGTCGTGACGCGATAACCATCGCGCCAGAAGTATGAAATCTTGGCTTCATCCTTCGACAAGCTCAGGATGAGGTTTTCGACAAGTTCAGAGGTCGGGTGTTGGCCGCTCCTTCGACAAGCTGATGAGGGCCTCGACAAGCTCAGGGTGAGGTCGGGTGTTGGCCGCATCCTTCGACAAGCTCAGGATAAGGTCGAGTGTTTCAATGAGTTGATCCTCATGGTGAGCTTGCCGAACACCTCATGGTGAGCCTGTCGAACCATGGGCAACATTGTTTTTTCCTGCCCGCGTTGCGGCTAATAGCGTTTCGCGACTGAACGGGGGAGCGGAAAGGGATGAGCGCTGGTGCGAAGTCGTGCACCTTTGTTAGTTCCGAAGCGGTGAGTATAATCCCGGGTCGAACTTCAGCGATAGTCTGCTGCCAGGTGAGCGAAAATGATGCAGAGTATAAGATCAATCGCAAAAGGGGAGATCGCAGCCGACGTTGCAAACATACGGCCTGCGTGCTCGGAGCGCTCATGAACTTCGTCTTTATGCTGACTTCGGGCGGATCAGACGGTCACCGACTGTCTCGATGTGCTCGACGACATACGGCCGCTTCGGCTGGGCCACATTGGGTTCAAGGACGTCGGCGTGAGCCCAGACGTGCTGGCCGAGCTCGCTGGCCGGATCAAGGCGGCGGGCGCCATCAGCTACATGGAGGTCGTGAGCACGTCGCGCGAGGCCTGCCTGCGCTCGGCGCGGGTGGCGCGCGATATCGGCGTCGATCGGCTGCTTGGCGGTACGCATGTCGAGGAGGTGCTCGAGATCCTCGCCGGCAGCGCGGTTCGCTACTTGCCGTTCCCAGGCCAGCCGTTCGAGCATCCGACCAAACTCGCGGGCATGCCCGCCCAGGTCGAGGACGATTGCCGCCGGTTCCATGCCATGGGCTGCGCCGGCGTCGACCTCCTGGCTTACCGGGCAACCGAGGCCGATCCACTCGAGTTGGTGCGCGCGGCGCGGCGCGGCAGCGACGGCATTCTGCTGATCGCCGGCAGCGTCCAAACGCCGGCACAGATCCGCGATCTCGCCGCCGCCGGCGTGGACGCATTCACCATCGGCTCCGCGGCATTTGACGGATCGTTCGCGCCGCGCCTGGGATCTTTACGGTCGCAGCTGAGAGCAGTGGTCGATGCCTGCCGCTGACCCGGTAGAATGGCGTGGAGCGCGAGGTCGTCGAGGAAAGACCTATTTCGTCGAGGCTTTGACGGTGGCTGCGAGTTGAAGGGTTCGGCGGTTGATTTCTTCGGCGTTCAGGTTGACCATCCCCAGCGACGAGGAGATTGTTTGGACGCCCTTATTTCTATGCCCAATCGAGGTAAACTGAGCTGCCGCAAAAGAAACAGCGAAAAGGGCAATCATGCCCCCGGCAACGGATTTCTTAAACATACAAGTCACCGAAACGAAACAATAATTTTTTGTTCATCGCCGATGTTTCACGCGCGACAAATAAAAATTTATTACGATGCGGGTTCCACTCGATAACGTTTTATTGAACACTTGATTGCGGGGATAACTGCCTTATTGCCCAAAATTCGCCTCAAAACGCGTGAGCGGTGAGAGGTCGTCTCTAAGCGCTGGTTATACGGTGCAAGTGTCGACCGCTCAATTTCGGACACGGAGCGGCGAGCTTGGGGAAATTTGGATTGCGGCCGCGGCTCTCAGAGTTTTGGCGTTGATCTCGAACGCTAACTTCTTCTGATCACGTGTGAGTGCAGGCGCCAGAGCGAGCGAACCAACGAAGAAAACAAGCGCCACCGTAGCGGCGCACTTCCATTCTGACGGATTACTCAAGACCTGGAGCAGTCCGGCACCGCAGGCGCCACGATTGCGCTTTGGGTAAAAGATAGACGGTGAGGGCAAAGCCCTTAGGGGGAGAGCTATCGTCATGTCGCTGCACGCTTGCTTTTGTTATTCTCATGCTACAACGGTTGAGAATGGCGATCCAATCTTGTTGCAAATAGGACAACAGCTTTTACATTTCGTTGTAAATATTAAAAAATGCCTTGACTTGGCGAGGCGCGCGACAGTCGCAGCCGGTCGCGACGCAATTTCTCTCAACGACGCCGGACCGTGCCGAGGCGCATTCCGGGCGACGATCACAGTGACGCCCGAATGCGATGGAACGATGGGCGTTCTTCGCCAATCCGGCTGACAGATTGCCATCGTGGACGGCACTCGCCGCACGCCTTTGGTAAACCGTTCGTTCGCCGTGCCAGACATTAATTTGAGGTTGGTTAATTTGGACAACAGCCGAAATACTTTTGGACCAACGTGGGCCAGAAGAAATTAAAATTCATCTCATTTTGGTCCAATACGGGGAGACGCCGCGCCTGCGGGCGGCGTGCTCTAACGCGTTGTATAATATCAGTTTTTTATGCTTAACAAGATACTCATTAAATGGAACTTAATGGCAGAGTTTTCCCCTTACTGGGACGAGCAAATGTCCGTTAATTATGTTCCGACCTCGCAAATTAACGTTTGCGGGCAGCGGAAAAGCTGCGGCGAAGGCGGTGGCGATGACGTTCCGCTGGTACTTTTTGCAAGCATTATCAATGGTTTGATTGATCTGAAGCTCTCGTTAACCTGCCGTCAAGGTGCTATCGCTGAAGATCTTTCAGAGAGGGAAGGAGGACGCAAGCGTCAGAGACGAGTTGACAAAACAGATGCCGCCATACACGGGATGCCTACAAAACAAACATTCGGACACCGCGTCCGATATGCTTTAGCTGTCCGCAGAGCCTCGCCGCCAAAGCGCGATGAGTATGCGCGTCGCTCAATATTTGATTTTCATCAAAGGCGCTCGCTCTCTCGGACGGATGCGGGGAATGCGGAAGGGGTAGCGTGGCGGGGAGGTGGAGGGGGGGTGTCGTCCTGACGGAGCGCGCCGAGTTGAGACTTGCCCATTGGCGCGCTCATTATACTCGATTATGGTCGCGCAAGCCGCTCGTAGGTTTCCGCAATCTGGATGAGCAAGGTCTTCGCCTGACCGTCTCTTACGAGGTCGGCAAGCTCACGGGTGTTTTGTGCCCTCACTTGCCAGGCTTGATAGGGCGGGGCCCATGCCAACGGCTCCACAAACAGACGATTTCAAAGGCTTTTCGGGCAATTTTTATCGTTCTCATTACTCACTCGCTGAATGAACACAAAGGCGTCTCCCTTTGGAAGACGCCCGCACTTTTGTTTCCACCCCAGCCCGAGGCTGTTGCAGATGTTTCAATAAATGAAGGTTGCCTTTGTTCCCTCTGGTTGAGGCTAAATTTAAAAAGGGGGTACAGAGAGGCGGTCGCGCCATGACGCCGAAGAGGCGGTGGCGGATAGCGAGGACCCAGGCGCGCAACAGGACCGTTTGCTTTTGGACAGCGTTATTTTTAATGGCCGACGCCACAGGCAAGAACATCGGCTTTCTTTATAAATATTTCTTTCGCAACCTTTGCAGAGGTGCGTGGTCGCCTGCAAATCAGCCATGTTGGAGTTTCTGGAGGGTTTCCCCGATCAGCTTTTGAATCTCCTGCATCTGAACGGCGTAAGCCTTCATTTGTTCCAGAGCAAAACGGGACTGAAGTCCGAAAACATCTTGGAAATTCCGCGCCCCGCTGATCTTTTCGACCAAGGCTGATGCTGACTTCGGCATTCTTCTTCGCCATGGACACGGCACGGTCTTGTATGTCCTTGAAGCCGGTCGTGAGGTTTGAGGGAATCAGATTTGTGGACATCGCGCCCATCGAGACGCCCACGGGGCCGGGCTCCGACTTCTGGAAAGCTTCCGCGATCGCGCCGCAAAGTTGCTGCGTCTGCGTCACGAAGGCTTGCATCCGGTCTTGAGCAAACTGCGTCTGAAGCGCCAAAATCTCTTGAGCGGTCTGTGCGTTGCTCATTTTGCCGCCGAACGTGAACGCAGCCTCGGCATTTTCCATCGCGATTTTCCTGGCGCTGTCTTGCATATGCTGCAAGCCGGCGGTCATGGGATTTGAGGGCGCCGCCGCCATCCAGGGACCCATGGCATTGGTCATGAACTCCATGAGCTGCTCATAGGCGGCACGCGCCTGCTTCACGTTTTGTTCGGAAACCTGGCGCAAGGCCTGCGGGATTTCGAATGGGTTATCGGCCATGGAGTCCCCTCCCAGGGGCTAATTGTTGAGAAGCAATTGTAGCCGTGTTCCAGGGTATAAAGAATAGCGCAAACTGGCTGATTCCTGCTGGTAATATAACGGCGGGAAGTGAAGCCTGTAATGCGCCCGGCCGTGGGTCGCGCGGGCGCCGGAGCCGCCGTCAAGGGCGAGGTGCTTCGAGCGCGCCGCCGTCGTGGCGCGGGCTTTAAGCTCGCTACGCGCACGCCAGCGTCCAGCCAGTGCTGTAAGTTTTTATATCAACTGGCGGAGTGGGAGGGATTCGAACCCTCGGTACAGCTTTACAACCGTACAACGGTTTAGCAAACCGCCGCCTTCAGCCGCTCGGCCACCACTCCAAAGGCTAAAAGCCTTTATACATTAACCTGCTTGCCGTTCATTCTTCGTTTGCCGGCTCACAGTTTCCAATTTGACGCTCAGTGTGTACCCCAAGCCGAGGCGGCTTGCAACCTCTTCGGGGGCCTGTTCGGGCACGTCGCCGTGCCTTTACTTCGGCCCATTCACTGTGTCATTGACGGCGCAAGCTTGCCGCATGGTGCCGCTTCAGCGTATCGAGCGATGTGAGTCCAGGCGGAACCTTGGGCGGGAGCCACGTATTTGCACGGCAGGAACGAAGAAATCGCTGGCGCAGGCGCCTTCCTGATCGCGACGGCAAACATTCACTATACGAAAACAGCAGGGATGGAAGCGATATGACCGGCTCTGAACCGACAAGACACGGAGAAAAGCTGAGAGCAGCCATCTTCGATGTCGATGGCGTTTTGCTTGCGTCGCCTCATGAGCGCGCCTGGCGCGAGGCGCTTGAAGGGTTTGCCGACCCGTCGCGTTTCACGCCGGAGCTTTATGAAACGCAGGTGGCGGGTAAACCGCGGATGGCCGGGGCGCTCGCCGCCCTGGTGGCGGTTGGCGTGCAGCAGCCCGAGCGCCAAGCGGTATCTTACGCTGAACGTAAGCAAAAGCGGCTGGAAGAGCTGATCCGCGACGGCCAGGCATATGCGTTTCCGGATGCGCTTCTTTTTGTTCAATCAACCGCGGAATTGGGGTTGCCAATGGCGGTTGCGTCCTCTTCCAAGAATGCGAATGGAATGATGAAAGCGGTAAAACTTCCTTCCGGTCGAAGCCTGTACGACATGTTCAGTGTCAATGTTTGCGGCGTGGATTTGCCGGAAGGGAAGCCCCACCCGGCGATTTTCTTGCTAGCCGCGAAGGGGCTCAGGATCGAACCGGCAGCCTGCTTTGTCGCCGAGGATGCTCCGGCCGGGATCAAAGCGGCTTCGGCCGGCGGCATGGCGCCTCTCGGGATTGCCAGAAACGACGATGAGCCTCTCTTGCAAGCGGCGGGGGCTGATCTCGTTGTGAAGAGCTTTGACGAAATCGCCATCGACGATCTGGCACAAGGGCGTCTTTGCCGGAGGTCATCATGACGAATCCGGACTCGAATAGCGACGTGCTGGAAGCAACCCGCGATTCCACCTGGACACTCGCCACCGAGGGTTACGATCCGCTTCGCGAAAGCAGCACGGAATCCCGCTTCACCGTGAGCAACGGCTTTCTGGGTGTTCGCGGCGGGCGCGCGGTGACTCCCGGCGCGAGATGGGTCGTTCCGCCCCGCACCTATGTGGCTGGCGTCTTCGACACGCCTTCCGCTGAGCAAACCATCCCTGTGCTTGTGCCAGCCGCGAGCTGGCTTCAGGCCCGCATTTCCATCCCAGGCAAGCCACTTGTGCACCACCCCTTCGAAGTGCCGTCCCATCGGATGGCGCTCGATATGAAGCGTGGTCTGGTGATGACGGACTGGAGCCACCAAGCGGGCGCGGTGAGTATGCGCCTTCGTACGCTCCGGCTTGTGTCTTTGAGCGAGCGTGCGCTGGGGCTACAGGTGATCCGGTTGGAGGTTGATGGAGGAGAGGCGGAGATCGCGCTCGAAGTAGGGTTCGAAGGCTTCGATCTGGGGCTCATATGCACGCGGATCGATGGTGGCCTTGTCGAGTGGCGCACTCACTTCTCCGGGAAGCGCCTTGCTATGGCAACCGCGCTGAATTTCCAGCTTGACGGCCACGAGATCCCAGCGGAGGTGTCGGGTCCGCTGAGATATTCCTGGCGCTGGAAGACCCGCCCCGGGCAGGTGGCCTGGCTTCAGCGCATGGTTTCCCTCGTGCGCAGTGACAACAACGCCTCCGATCCGGGGCCTGCCGCGCGTGAGAAACTCGAAACGGCACGGCAAGCCGGCTGGCGCGGTATCCTTAGATTACACGAGGATGCGTGGAAGAAGCGGTGGGACGCCAGCGATGTCGTAATCGACGGGGATGAAGCAGCCCAGCGAGCCTTGCGGTTCTCGATCTATCATTTGATCAGCGCGGCCAATCCCAGCGATGAGACCGTTTCCATCGGCGCGCGCGCGCTGACCGGCGACGACTACCACGGACACGTTTTCTGGGACACCGAGATCTACCTCCTGCCGTTCTACACCTGGACATGGCCAGAGGCGGCGCGCGCAGCGCTGATGTATCGTTTTCACACTCTCAATGGCGCCCGGCAGAAGGCCGCCGGCATGGGCTGGCGCGGCGCCCTTTACGCCTGGGAATCTACGGATACGGGACTCGAAACGACGCCGACGCAGATCGTGGGCCCGGATCGCCGGGTGATCCCTGTTCTATGCGGTACACTGGAACAGCATATCAGCGCCGACGTGGCCTACGCGGTCTGGCAATACTGGCAAATCACGGGCGACGACGAATTCTTTCGCACTGCCGGCGCGGAAATCCTTTTGGAAACCGCGCGCTTCTGGGCGAGCCGCGCCCTTATGGAGGCCGATGGGCGCGCTCACATCCGTGGCGTGATCGGGCCCGACGAATACCACGAGGAGATCGACGACAACGCCTATACGAACGTCATGGCGCGCTGGAACATCCGCCGCGCGCTTGAAGCAATCGAAGTTCTTCGCGAGCGCTGGCCGGAGACCTGGGAGCGTCTGTCATCCAAACTTTACCTCCGGCAGGCTGAGTTGGACGAGTGGCGGCAAGTGGCGGACAGCATCGTGGACGGCCTCGCCACCAAGACAGGGCTCTTCGAACAATTCGCCGGGTTCTTTGGGTTAGAATATGTCGACCTCAACGAGTATGCCGGCCGTTCCGTACCGATGGACGTTGTTCTTGGCCGGGAGCGGACGCAAAACACGCAGGTGGTTAAACAGGCCGATGTCGTGGCGCTTCTGGCATTGCTGCCGGAGGAATTTCCCGGTGAGATGGGGCTGAATAATTTCCGATACTACGAACCGCGATGCGGGCACGGCAGCTCGCTCAGCCCTGCGATGCATGGCTTTGCGGCGGCACGAATCGGGGATGTGGAGAAGGCGCTTCAGTACTTCCGGCAAAGCGCGGCGATCGATCTTTCCGATAGTGTTGTCGGAATTGGGGGAGGCGTTCACATTGCGGCGCTCGGCGCCAATTGGATGGTGGCGGTGCTCGGCTTCGCGGGCTTGGAAGCGCGCAGCGACGGTATCTCTCTTGATCCGAAGCTGCCGTCCGCCTGGCGGAAGATGACTTTCGCGGTTCAGTGGCGTGGCCGCTCGCTCAAGGTCCGGATCAATCAGGAGGAGCAAACGCTGGAAGCAACGCAGGAAAGCGGTGAGCCGATGACGATCACTGTCAAAGCCAACTCCCACGACCTCCAGCAGGGACATCCAGTCCGCGTCAGTCTCAGGGACGAATCCCCGGTGTAATGGCTCAACTCTGGCTCCGGTCCTTCTCAGCCAGTGCGATTGCGTCCCTTAGCCTACCATCAGCCCGAGTGAGGTACTGTCTCGCCTCCTCAAGCCCGGAGCCTTCCGCGACAAGCACCGCGAGCTTGACATTGCCATGGGTCTTATGAAGAGCCTCGCGCACCTCGCCGAGGCTTTTTCCTGTCAAATGAACGAGCATCTTCTCGCGCCGTCCGACGAGCTTCGCGTTGACGGCCTGTACTTCCACCATCATCCCTGCATAGACTCGCCCGAGCCGGATCATGGTCAGCGACGAGAGAAGACTTAGCGTAATCCGTTGTGCTGTGCCCGCATTCATGCGCGTAGACCCGGCGATGGGTTCGGAGCCGGTCTCGAGCGTGATGGGGCGCTCGGCCTCTGCCAGGAGCAAAGCGCCTGGGTTGTTTGCCACGCCAATTGTCAGCGCCCCGCGCCGCTTAGCTTCCCGCAGACACGACAAAGTGAACGGTGTTGCGCCGCTCGCCGCCACGGCAATCAGGACATCCTCCGGGCCGATAGCGTGGCTGCGGATAAGCTCGGCGGCCTGTTCGATTTCGTCTTCCGCCCCTTCGACGGCGCGAACCATCGCCTCTTCGCCGCCCGCCAACAAGAGCAGCAAGCGGTCCTCAGGCCAGTTGAAGGTCGGCATCAGTTCCGCGCCGTCCTGAACCGCGAGGCGGCCCGAAGTCCCTGCGCCGGCATAGACAAGGCGACCCCCGTCCCGCAGTCGCGTCTCCATCGCGAGCGCCGCTTCGAGGATCTGGCGACGTGCGGCGCGAACGGCTGCGACGGCCGAAAGCTGGCCATCGATCATTGCGTCGAGAGCGTCGAGGGGCTCCCAGACGTCGATCCCGGCGTATCGCGGACTTGGACGTTCAGTTTCCATCACCACCGAAAGCGCGCGCTAAAGGGCTGGACACTTTGACACACTCGACCTTAAATAAGAGAAAGCATTAGAGCTTCCAGGTGCATACAGAGTCGCTTCTTATCGGAGTTGATGACGGCGGCACGTGCTGCAGGGCGCGGCTGTGCTCATTTGAAGGCAAGACGCTGGGCGGAGGGTTCCGTGATCCAGCCGACATTCGCCTTGAGCTGGAGGAGAGCTTGTCGGAAGTGTTCGGCGCCGTAGCCGTAGAATTCGCGCGGGCCAAGGCTGTGCAATGAGCGAATTTGGCGTCATGATGGCGCGAGAGATCGGCGAAGCACCCGACGCTGTAGAAGGGCAACAACGTGCTCTGGCGCAGCCGGTCTCCGAGCTGGCTGAGCGCTTGAGACGCCGCCCGCCTGTTGTCGCCGTCACTTGCGCGCGCGGCAGCTCCGCACACGCCGCAGCCTTCGGAAAGCACTTGATCGAGCGCTATCTCGGCATACCCGTTGCGGCGGCGGCCCCGAACATTGCCAGCGTGTATGGCGGAAGCCTGCATCTCAAGGACCAGTTATTTCTCGCCATCTCCCAGTCCGGCAGCAGCGCAGACCTGATCGACATGACGGCAAGCGCAAGAGCCTCGGGCGCAGTGACGGTGTGCATCGTGAACGCGACCGACAGCCCGCTTGCGGCGGCGTGCGACATCGTTCTGCCCATGAACGCCGGGCCGGAACTGAGTGTGGCCGCGACAAAAACCTTTATCGCGACGCTTTCGGCGCTTCTGCGGCTCACCGCGGCGTGGAGCGGTGACGCCAAAATGGCGGAGGCCACGAGCCGTCTGCCTGAGAGATTGGCTGCAGCGATTGGCTTGGACTGGGGCAGCGCCTTGGATGTGCTTGCCGTGGCGGCGAGCCTTATCACGGTAGGACGGGGACCGACGCTCGCCATCGCGCGCGAGGCGGCGCTCAAACTGAAGGAGACATGCAATCTCCACGCTGAAGCTTTCAGCGGCGCCGAATTCCTTCATGGGCCGGTGGCGCTCGTATCGCCCGAATATCCAATCTTGATGTTCAATCCCACCGATGCAGCCGCGACGGGAATGAGGCAGCTGGCCGTGACTCTGCGCGAGAAAGGCACCGCCCTTTACACGACGGACCCGGATGAGGATGCGATTGACCGTTTGCCGGTCCTGCCACCCGATTACCCGGAAACCGACGCGGTGTGTCTGATCCAGAGCTTTTACCTCATGACCCTCCATTTGGCGCGAAGGCTTGGTATGGATGTGGACCACCCCCGGCACTTGCGGAAGGTCACGAGCACGCGATGACCGGGCCGCACCGGCATGCTGTCGTGGCCAGCGCCGTCTTCGATGGCGAGACGCGCCATGACGAATACGCTGTCATTATAGAGGGCAGCCGCATTTCCGGTCTGCTGCCCCGGCGGGAACTGCCTGCGGGGCTACCAGCGCAGGTGCTTCCGGCAGGCTCGTGGCTCGCTCCAGGCTTCATCGACATCCAGGTGAATGGCGGCGGCGACGTCCTCTTGAATGACGATCCAAGCCCAGCCGCGATGGCTGACATCACCCGCGCGCACCGGACATTTGGCACGACGGCGCTCCTGCCGACGCTGATCACGGACACTCCGGAAAAGATGCGCGCCGCACTCGCCGCTGTGAGCGAGGCCGCCGCGACGAATCCAGGCGTGCTGGGTCTCCACCTCGAAGGACCATTCATCTCGCCGGAAAAACCTGGCGTTCACAATCGCGCGCTGATCCGCCAGCCTGGCCCTGAGGATATGGAGATGCTGACAGCGCCGCGAGCCGGGGTGACGCTCGTGACGCTCGCCCCCGAACGCGTGCCTTCCGGCTTCATTGCTCAGCTCGCAAAAGCCGGCATCCGCGTCTCGCTTGGGCATTCCATGGCCACCTATAACGAGACGAAGGCGGCGCAGGCGGATGGGCTGACCGGATTCACGCACCTGTTCAATGCCATGCGTCCGCTTGGGAGCCGCGATCCTGGGCCGGTTGCCGCCGCGCTCGAAACGAGGGCTGCGTTTTTCGGGATGATCGTGGATGGCGAGCACGTCGATCCGGCAGTGCTCCGGCTTGCGCTCAGAGGCCTGGCGCATCCCATGCTCGTTACGGATGCGATGCCGCCGGTCGGCGGAAGCAAACCAACATTCAGGCTTTACGGTGAGGAGATCGCGGTTCGCAATGGCCGTTGCGCAAAGGCCGATGGCACGCTGGCAGGCTCGGCTTTAGAGATGGCAAGCGCCGTGCGAAACTGCGTCGAGCTTTTGGGCGTGCCCCTCACGCAGGCTCTCCGCTTTGCGTCCACCGAGCCTGCCAGGTTTCTTGGGCTTGAGGCGACACTCGGACGCCTCGCGCCAGGATATCGCGCTGACCTTGTCGCGTTCGATCCAGGCAGCATCCACATCCATGCCACCTGGGTCGCCGGCGAAGCCTGAGCGCGCGGGTTAGATCGTATTCGCCGATCTTCCAGTCGCCAAATGCGATCTAACCTTTTTTCTATCGCGCCCACCGGGCGGAAAACCGCATACACTTTTCCTGAAAGCGCTCTAAGCCGCGCCGGGATGCTGCTTCGCCGTCTCCCGTGCAATCCAGCGCTCCAGGAGCGCGATGTGCTCGGCTTCCTCTTTCAGGAACTCCTTGGCCTTCTCGACAACTTCAGGGATGTCGGACGTGTCAGCGACGATATAGTAATATTCGTAACCGCGCTTTTCACCCTGAAGGCCGGCCTTTAAAGCATCGAGCCGCGCCAATGTCGGCTCGCCGGCCCAGACGTCCGTGTGCTGCGGCGTAAAATGATGCGGCCATACGAAATGGGACGGAAGGTGGAGATTCGGGTCGATCTTGCCCGCGCGTCCCTTGACCTCGCTCAGATGCGTGCGTGAATAGTCTGCAAGCTCCGAAAAGAAGTCGGCCACGTCCTTGTTGGCAAGATCTTTCATGACCGCCGCAAGTTCTTCATAATGGATCGCGGCGTCTTCTTCGACTTTCGCTGCGTAAGCGTAGAAGTCTTGAATGCTTTTGATGGGCGGAAGCGTCGCTTTCTTCGCCGGAAGGGTGCGATCCCCTTCGAACGAGACGATGATGTCTTCGTCGCGGATGAAGCACTGGCAGGCTAGGCGATAGCGCGGCGGCATGTCGTTGACTTCGGCATCGACGAGCTCTTCGCGAGTGATTTTCCCAAGCTGCCTCAACAGCTCCTTCTCTTTCTCGGTCAGCGAAATGCCATGCTTCGACTTGGGCGCGACGTGCTTGACCTCGACAAGGCATGATCCGCATTCGCCGTCCTGACAGTCAAATGGGATCGGAATACTGTGCGCCTTGGCGACGGCGAGAATGGTCCCCCGATGCCCCGCCACGGCGTAGATCGTGACGTCCTTCGCCATGACCGGGGACCGAAATGTTACGTTAGCCATGAATTGCTCTCCTTTTTGTTCCGGGCAGGCTGACTCCGCTCGAACGGCATTCCAGGCCAAGGGGTCTGGTCGCGCCGGTTCCGGCGCGCGCGCGCGAGCATGCAGAGGAAGAAAGATCGGATAACTGGCGTCTGCCCGATCTGTTGGTCGTGGACGGAGGCAAGGGACAACTGGGTGTGGCATCTGGCAGCGGCGCGCGACACCGGCATCGACGTACGGCCCGGCGCAGGCCTGCCCATCATTGCTTTAGCCAAGGAACGCGACACGACCGCGCCGGTTCCGCCGCGCGTGGATGCGGCCGACGAAAAGCCAGCCGCATCTGGGCCAGCCGGACAACAACCTGACCGCGTGTTCTTGCCGCAGGCCAAGGACGCGATTCCCATTCGGGCCAACAGCGCGGAGATGTTCGTGCTGCAGCGCCTGCGCGACGAGGCCCATCGCTTTGCCGTGACCTTTCATCGCAGTCAGCGCAAGAAGCGCACCATCCATTCGGAGCTGTCCCGGGTTCCGGGCATCGGGCCTACGCGCCAGCGCGAGTTGCTGCGCCACTTCGGCAGCGTGAAGAAGGTCCGGGAAGCCTCGCTAGAGGATCTGCTGGCCGTGCCAGGCATCACGCGCAAGACGGCCAGCGCGCTCCGCGACTACTTCGCCGCTCATGAGTAGGGGCGAGGGCGCGCGCGAAGCGCGCGGGGGAAGGTGGGGTGTGCTGTCCGTCCCGAAGTCCCCGAAGACGACCTGCGGTCGCCCATCCTGCGGTCGCCCGCTACTGCTGCAGGGTCGTGCTACACCACAGGCGATCGTCGCAATAGGGGTAGAGAGGCGAACCGCAAGGCGAATTGCCCGGATCAGGGCCTTGATACAGGATGGCCTGGGCATCGCGTGGGCCGGCGTCACCGGTGACACTGATCCCATCGGCCGAGTTGAGTTCCATGTCGAACTTGATTTGAGATCCGGCGGTGGGCGGGGTCCCGGGCCATGGCAGCTTGAGCTCGACCTTGTAGCCGGTGCTTTCCGTGCCCGCCCAGAACAGACTGGGATCAAGCGGATTCTGGCTGCCGTTGACGCCTGAGGCCTGGGATTTCACGCCCAGCGGCGGGCTGACGATCACGTGCATGGCGACGCCGGAATCCTGGGCGGTCCCGCCTGAAAGGCCCGAGGTGGTCGAGGTGAAGAGCAGCTCGATGCCGTCGGCGTTGTAGATGGAAGCCGAATCGGCAGCCGCCACGAACTTCGGATCGATCACGTGGATGAAGGCATGGATGCCAAACGAGTCCCAGGCCACGCGGGCCTGCGCGCGCTCGGGGTAGTTGCTGGTGCCGGAGTTGTACACCACCACGCGTCCCCCATTGCTGGCAGCGTTGTTGAAGTTGAGTTCAAACGAAGGCACGTTGCAGAACTCGGCGTCGTTCCCGTCCAGAACCTGGGCGCCAGAGAATGGCGGCAAGGCCGTGCAGGGCTTGGCGGTTGCAGTCGTGCAGCCTGCTTGCGCGGTGTCAGGGGCACTTCCAGCATCGGCCGGGAGCGTGGTGCAGGAGTCACCCGACGCGTTGGCCACGCACAGGCCAGCCGAGCAGCAGCCGGCGGTACAGGAGTCGCCAGCGCAACACGATTCGCCTACCCCGCCACATTGAACGCAGACCCCGTTCGAGCATTGGCTGCTCGAATCGGTGCAAGCCGGATCGCTTCCGCAGCAAGGAAGGCCCAAAGAGCCGCAAGCAACACAGTTGCCAGCGCTGCACACACCGCCGCCCAGGCACTGGTCGTTCGGACAGCAAGGCTGACCGGGATTGCCACAATTCTGGGAAGAACTGGTGCCGGTGTTCCCACCGGCCGCGGTGTCTCCGCCGGTCGTGGTGTCTCCGCCGGTCGCCGTGTCCCCGCCGGTTGCGGTGTTCCCTCCAGCGGCGTCCCCGCCGCTCATCGTCCCGCCCGTGTTTGGGGGTGCAGGCGTTCGGACCGGACGACAACTCGCAACGACCAACATCAGGAAAAGCGAAACTAGGAAATCGGCGCGGCGGTCATACATGCGAGACATGGAAACCCTCCGTGGTGGCTCAGGCTTCGGCCACTGGGCTCAGTCTACACTGTCAGGGGATCGGTTGGCAGGACCGACGACGCTAGCTAAATTGTTCGAGGTAGGTCGTGGTGGAGGCGGGCGTCAAGGTGATCTGCGAGGCGACTGGCTCCAGGTCGGCGGGAACCTGCTGGATGCGCGGAGCCACAATCTCCAGCCGCCGAAAAGCCGATGAAGTCAGCCAATCTTGGATGATTTCGTTGACCTCGGCATCGCCCATGCTGCAGCCGATGGCCACCAGCAGGTCCGCCTGGCCCAGGTTGGAGCGGAAGTACTCCAGGAACCGTCTCTGCATCAGCCGCGGATAGGGATCGGTCAGACGCGCGGCGCTGGCCAGCAGCGTGCGGCGCAGAACCTGTCGCTCGCTATTCTGATCGATGAAAGGAATCTGGTTGGTCACCGACAGGGGATCAGGAGCCAGTCCGGCATCCAGCAGTCCTTCGTTGGCGATCTGCAGGGCGTCGATGATGGCGTCGAAGCTCTGCGCTTCGGGCTTTAGCTTGAGTAGGTTCTGACTGTCGCCCAGGGCGAAGACATCAAGGGCACCGCGGAGCTTGAGCAGGTTGATGCCCGGCGTACCCGGCGCAAAGAAAGGCAGAGCCGCGTCGGCCAGTTCGTCCTCGCAGAGCACATCCGCGCGCAGGGTGGAGACGATGGTGCCCGGGCCTCTGCGACAGGGCAGGCTGATGGTGCGCGCCGGGAATCCGCAATTCACGGGAATGCCGAAGTGGGCCGCCAGGCATTCGACCAGCACGTCGTGATTCACCGAAAAGACCCAAAGCGGTGCATTGTCCCTGACCAGGGGCACCAGGCCTGCGAAGTAGGGAAGACCATCTTGAAACACGCTCCGGTGTGATACCTGGCGGCGGTACAGGGCGAGGGACACGACCTGGGCAAGCCAGGCATACAGGCTGTGGTAGCTCGGGCCACGCGCATCGCCCGCGCCCTCGATGTATTGCGCCTCCCACTCGCCCAGCAACGCTTCGTAGTCGAAGTCAGAGGATTGCAAGCGCCGCGACAGATCATCGATGACTTCGTCGGGATGACCGAAGCCTCGGCTGCGCCATGCGGAATTGATCTTGCGCAGCGATGTCGGCGTCAGCCAGGCGACGATCTCGGCGTTCAGCTCCTCGCGCAGGGGCATCCCCAGTTCGCGTGATGCGCCCGCGCCAAGAAGAAGTGCCGTCAACACTGGTCAGCGTCCTCTGCTAACTAGAATTCTAAGGGGCGGGTCGAGTCAAGCGGTCACTGCGAGTCAGCAGGAAGCCGACCAAGCCGCCCCCAAAGTGCGCGTACAGATCGATTCCGGGCACGAACGACAGCGCCACGTTGATGACCAGCACCAGCAGCAGGCGCTGGCGCAACCCGCGTGCGATGAGTCGGGGTAGCACCCGCCGTCGGCCGAGCACCAGCGCTAGCGTGGCGCCCATCAGACCCCAGATGGCGCCGGAAGCGCCCACGCTGTACGAAGGCAGCCCGCCCATGGCCACGCGCAGCCCGCCCGCGACCGCGGTGGCGATGCCGCCTCCGACCGCCGACGCGCAGTACACCGCCAGGTAGCGCCGCCCGCCCAGCAAGGCTTCGAGAAAGCCGCCCAAGCTGTACAGCGCGAACATGTTGACCAGCAGGTGCGTGGTGTTGGCGTGCAAGAAGGCGTAGGTGAAAACCCGCCAAACTTCGCCTCGCCACACCTCGCGTGAGCCGTTGCTGAGCCAGGCTTTCAGCGTCTGGCCTTGCAGGCCCGAGCCCTCCAAGAAAGCGAAGACCAAAAAGCAGACAGCGATAAGGCCAAAGGTGAGGCGAGGGAAACGCTTCGACACGGCTTGGGCAAACGCAGCGGCTTCGACGCGCTCACTGCGGCCGCGCTCGATGAGATTGAGGAACTTCCTCCGGAGTCAGCGCCTGGGCCTGGCCCAGCCGCGAGACGGCCGACTCCAAAGGTGCCAGGCGCCGTCCCGCCACGCGCAGCAGCCGCCCGTCGTCGCCAAGCTGGTACACGCCCAGGTGATTTTGGTTGGGCGCCTCGCGATCTGCGTCCGCCAGGGCCGCTTGCGCCTCGGCGCCGCCTCCAACCGCAAGCACGAAGAGCAAGCCAGCCTGGTGCGCGCGCAGAACCCGGTCCACGGCAGCACGAAAATCGGCGGGGTTGGAACCGGCATGGTCGAGAACGACCAAGCCCTTGCCCTCGTCGGGCCACTCGAGGCACGGCCAAGCGATCCTGGACCGCCACCAAGGTGGCCCGATCGCGGGCGTGGCCGGCGTCTGGCTTGGCGAGGACGGCGAGCAGGCGGTCACGCAGGTTCGCAGATGGGACTGGTACGGTTGGATCCAAGATGGTGCAGTCTAGTCCCGCCTGCCGAGAATGCGTAGCAGGTTGAGCGAATCGCCATAGCGGCCCAGTACCGGTCGAATATCTTCTAGCAAGCCATGTCTTTGCAGCGCTACGATCAATCCCTTCATGCGCGCGAGCGTGTCTCCCGATATTCCGTGGCCACGTTCCGGCTTGAGCCTGTCGGCCAGCCTCGGCGTGATCGTCCTGTGCCTGCTCGGCTGGACGAACTGCAAGAGCAATACGGGAAGCAGCCCATCGGGCGGCGCTGGTGCCGGAGGCAGCGCTACCGGCGCTCTTGCTTCTGGCGGAAGCGTGGCAGGCACTGGCGGCGTTCTGGCTGGCGCGCCAGGCGGGTCTGCGGCAGGTGGCAGCCAGGTGGGCGGAAATTCCGGCCTGGATTCTGGAACCGGAGGGGCCGCCGCAGCTGGCAGCGGGGCGGGTGGCGATGGAAGTGCTGCCTCTTCCGCGCCTGATGGTGGCGTCGACAGCGCGGCACAAGGCGGAACGGCCGGTGGGACGACGGGCGCCGGCGGAAGTGGCAGCGGAACCGCTGGCGTTGGCGGGACCGCGGGAAGCGGCGACGGCGGAAGCGCGGCTGGTGGTGGCGGCGCAGGTGGAAGCGGCGTGGGTGGCAGCGCTGCTGGGAGCGGAACTATCGGCGTTGGCGGGACCAGTGGTGGCAAGACTGGAAGTGGCGGGACCGTGGGGAATGGCGGCGGCGGAAGCGCGACCGGTGGTGGCGGCGCTGGCGGAAACCTGGTGGGTGGCAGCGGGACCGCCGGCGGCGTGGCCGGCAGTGGCGGATCTTCGCCGGGCACGCTATTCGTCGGCCTGCAATGGGCAGACACATCGGGAAATCCCATCCAGGCCCATGGCGGCGGCGTCATCAAGGTCGGCAGCTATTACTATTGGTTTGGTGAGAACCGAAATCCCGATGGCACCTTCTTCGCGGTGTCTTGTTATCGATCCACTGATCTCGTCAATTGGGAATTCCGCGACAATGTGTTGACGCAGAAGTCGGCGGCCGAACTCAATCGAGCCAACATCGAACGACCCAAGGTCATCTACAACGCGACCACGGGCCAATACGTGATGTGGATGCACTGGGAAAACGGGACCGACTACACTGCCTCGCGCGCCGCAGTCGCAAGTTCAAGTTCTGTCGACGGAAACTACACGTACCTGGGCAGCGCCCGTCCCATGATGGGCACCGGCGTGGTTGACCACGGCATCGCGGGCTATCAGTCGCGGGACGCGACCCTCTTTGTGGACAGCGACGGCCAAGCCTATTTCATTTCGGCTTCCAACGAGAACTACGACCTCAACCTCTATCGACTGAAGAGCGACTATCTCAGCATCGACACGCTGGCCGCAGTCCTCTTCCCCGGTGGCCACCGCGAGGCTCCTGCCCTGTGGAAGCGCAATGGCGTCTATTTCCTGCTGACCTCGGCTGCCACCGGCTGGTCGCCCAACCAAGCTGCGTACGCCACCTCGTCCTCGCTGGCCAGCGGCTGGAGCGCATGGAGCAACGTGGGCGATGCCACGACGTTCTATTCGCAATCCACCTTCGTCTTGCCGGTCGCGGGTGCCGCGGGCACCGCCTACCTTTACATGGGCGATCGCTGGGCCGGGGCTTGGGCCGGGCCAGTCAATGATTCGACCTACATCTTCTTGCCCATCTCCTTTCCCTCGAACACGTCGATGAGCATGACCTGGAACAACACCGTGACCATCGATGCGGCGGCCGGGAGCATCACAGGCGCCACCAATCGCTTCAAGTACATCAACAACGGCAGTGGCAAGGCCATGGCTATCCAGAATGCCTCAACCGCCGACAGCGCACCCGCTGTCCAGACCGCCTACAGTGGCGGCGACGAGCAGCGCTGGATCCTCAACTACGATGCCGCGGGTTTCTTCAATCTAACCAATCTCAATAGCTCTCGCGTGCTTGACGTGCTTTCAGGCGCTACCACCGACGGCGCGTCCATTGTCCAGTTCGCCAGCAACGGGGGCGACAACCAGAAATGGCGCGTGGTCGACAAGGGCGGGGGCACCTATCAACTGGTCAACAAGAAGAGCAGCAAGCTGGCCGAGGTTCCGTCCGGCGCAACCGGCGACGGAATCGCCCTCGACCAGCGCACCGCCTCAGGGGCCACAAATCAATTGTGGCAAATGAGCGTGGCCAACTGACTCACTTCGCGGGCGCGGCAGACAAGATCGACTCGATCTGAGTCATGACCGCGTTCATCTCCTGCATGGCAGCCAGGAAGGGGGCCGAGGTGGTCAGGTCCACACCCGCCCGAGCCAGCAAGTTGCCCGGGAAGTCGGAGCCTCCGGCTGACAGCAGGGCCAGAGTGCGGTCGCGGGCCGCGCTGTCCCCGCGCGCTTCCTCATCGAGAATGGACTTGCTGAGCGCAGTCGAAGCGACCAGGCTGGTCGCGTACTGATACACGTAGAAGTCGTAGTAGAAGTGCGGAACGAAGCTCCATTCGTCGCCGTAGAGATCAGGCACGCTGGCAGATGCCCTGGTCGTGTCCGTAGTAACGACGAACCAGCTTCAAATAGGCGGCGGTGAGCGCCTCGCCGGTCAGGGCCTCGCCCTTCTCGGCACGCTCGTGCATCTCGAGTTCGAACTCGGCGAACATGGTTTGCCTGAACAAGGTCGTGCGCAGGCTTTCCAGGCGCTGGCCCAGCAAGGCCAGCCGTTCCCGGTCGTTGCCGGCCTCAGTCAGCGCACGATGAAGTAAGAGATTTTCGTTCAGTGTCGAGGCGATCTCCGCGATGAAAATGGCGTAGCCCGAGGTGGGGAAGGGCTGACTCTCTCCGGCCAGCAAGGTGTGCATCGAATGTCCCGACTCATGCGCCAAGGTGGAGACGTCGTCCCACTGGCCGTTGAAGTTGAGCAACTGGTAGGGATGCACGCCGTATGCGCTCGTCGAGTACGCGCCCGCGCGTTTGCCTGTGCTGGGAAGAAAATCGGTCCATCCCGCGTGCAGGCCGTGGGCCAGTTTCTTGCCGTACTCCGGCCCCAGCGGCGCCACCGCGGCCAAGGTCATGCTCACCGCCTCCTCCACCGAATAGTGGCGATCGACCTGGCCGACCAGCGGCGCGTACAGATCTTCGTAGCCCAGCTCCGCCAAGCCCAGCATGCGCTTGCGCAGCTTCAGATAGCGGTGCAAGGTCGGCAGGTTCGCGTTGACGTCCTTGACCAACTGTCGATAGATGCCCACCGGGATGTTGTCGCGAAACAGCGCCGCCTCCAAGGTTGAAGCGAAGTGGTGCACATCGCGATCGAAGATGTGGGCCTTGAGCTGGGCCGCCAACATCGCGCCGGTGGTCCGTTCAAACGTCTTGAGCGCGCCAAAAAAGGCCTGGAAGACCTTCACCCGGTCGGCCCGGCCGCGCGAGGCACGCGTGCGCGAAAACCCCGCCGGATCCAGCCGAACTTCCTCTCCGGTCGAAAGCGTGACGGTCGGGTAGGGCAGGTCGGCGTCTTTGAGTACGCCATACACGGTGCTGGGCGCGATGCTCAGCTCGCCGGCCATGGCCACGATGCGTTCCTCCTCGGCGCGCAGCGTGTGCGGCTTCCATCGCAACACATCCTGCAGATAGAAGGCCCATTCGCGCAGCCGCTTGTCCTGGGCCAGCGCCGTCTGAATGGTCGACTCGGGCAGGGTCAGAAGTTCGGGGCGCAGCCAGGAAGTGACCGTATCCAGCTGGACGCCCAGCGAATCGGCCTCGGACCGCATGGAACGCGGGGCGGCTCGCCGCGTGTTCTCGTCGCTGCGCGCGTGGGCATAGACCGCGATCCGCTGCAGCTCGTTCTGCAGCGTCCCCAAGTCAGCCAGCGCATCGGCCAAAGCCTTGGGCCCTTCGCCCAAATGCCCCTTGTGCCGCTCGAACGCGGCCACCTTCTTGCCGAGGGCGGCCTTGGCTTTGGCCCAGGCCTGGTCCGAGGCATAGAGATCGCCCAGTTTCCACTTGTACCTGTCATCGATGTGGCTGCGATCGATCTCCTGGTCGAGCCCAAGGGCGCAGACGGGGCGGCGGCAAGCGAAAGGGCGGCGAGAGGAAGCGCGAATGACTGCATGGTGAGCGTCGGAGTATAGCTCTGCCGACGCAGGTGCAAGGAAGCTCATGCACCACTAAAGCCAATCGCGTCAGCGGGCGATGATCAGGTCGGGTCCTGCCTTGACCGACGACCCGCCCAAGCCGCGCGATCGCGCATCGTCACCGTGGGTGGCGGCAAGGGCGGTGTGGGCAAGAGCATCGTCGCGCTCAACCTGGCGGCCACGCTGGCCCAGCAAGGCAAGCGCGTGGTCATCGCCGACATGGACCTCGGCGCCGCCAACCAGCACCTGCTGCTCGGCCTGAGCCAACCGGGCCCGGGACTGCAGGCCCTGCTCGACAAGTCGGTGGAAGAAGCGCAGGACTGCTTGACCGGGACCGCGGTACCCAACCTGCGCCTGTTGGCCGGGACCAGCGCCGTGCTGGGCGCCGCCAACATCACGCACGCTCAAAAGGTGCGCCTGTTGCAGAAGCTGCGCGCCCTGGAGGCTGACATCGTCATCATCGACGTGGGCGCCGGCGTGGGCTACAACATGCTCGACTTCTTCGGCCTGGGCTCACGCAAGCTGCTGGTCACCACACCCCAGGTCACCGCCATCCACGACGCCTACTCGTTTCTCAAAGGCGCCGTGCTGCGCGTGCTGCACCACAACGCAGAGAAGGCCATCGAGGCGGCCTTGCTGGAACCGGCCGCGGCGAGTTCGCGGGGCGAGAAGGTGGTGGAGATCCTGGCCCGCCTGCGCGACATCCGGCCGGAGCTGGCCGACAAAGTGTTCGCGGAGACTCGGCCGCTTCGGCGCATGCCTGGTGGGCAACCAGGTCGATGAACCGGGCGCACGCCGGGGTATTCGTGCGGTGGCGCAGACCATCCGTGGCTACCTGGGTCTGGAAGTTCCCGTGCTCGGCACCTGCGTTCCTCGACCGCGATCCACGAGTCCGTCAACCGTCGACGTCCGCTGGCCCTCGACCCGGACAGCGAAGATGCGGCCGCCTTTCGCGAGCTGGCCCGGGCTTTGCTGGCGATCCTGCCGGTCGCCGAGGACGATTCGAGATCACCGAGGACGAAACTGCCGCGGTCGAGTCGTCGGCCGCTTCGCCTGCGCCTGTCGCTGCGAAACCAAGAAGCCGCAACGCCGCCCCTTCCCATTGCTGCCAAGCCGGCGGCGCGGGCGGTGCGTGGCAAGCCGCCGCGCGGTCCCAAAGAATCAAGCCGCAGTGGCGAGCGGCCCGCGCTTCCCGGCCTCACCCCGCGACCGGTGCGTCCGCACTGACAACCCGATCGTCGAGACGCCTCTACTTGAATACTGACAGGGCTTCCCGCCGCACGGTGCGAAGGTCGTCCCACAGTTCTCATCAAGGTTGTCTCATTCAAGCCCGCCCGGGTTCCATCCGGGGATTGCGCCAACTTCTTCACGTGCTCCGAATCCGCGTCGTGGCGTTGCTGCAACAGCCAGTCAACCTCGTCAGCGACGCGTAGCAGATCGACCGACATGGCGAAGAGCGCAGACCGTGTCTGGCAACCTTCGGCTGATGGTGGCAGGCGACGATCTGCGGAATGGGCTGCGGCAGCTTCCACGACAACAGCACCTGGCCGCCAAGAATGGCGTGGTCGTAGCCCCATTGCGCCTGTTCCTTCACGTGAACGGTGTTGGGCGCCAGGTTTTCCCGGCCAGAGCGGCATAGGCCGGGTCGCCGGTCTGGATGAGGAGAATTTTCCAATGTCGTGCAGCAGGCCCGCCAGAAACACCTTCGGGGACTTAGCGACCCAGACGAAACGCCAACTCGCGCGCCACCGCTGCAGTACCCGCCGAGTGGTCGCGAATTTTTTGTCCTACCCCGCCCAGATCCTTGAAGAAGGTGATGGCGGACATGGCCATGGCCAGATCGCACACATTGGTCGCACCGATGCGCACGATGGCCTTGCTCACTGAGCTGCAAGGCTCGTAGGTCCGGTAAGCCGCGGAGTTCGCCACCCGCATGATCCGTGCGGCCAGGGCCGGATCGGCCTCGATCAGTTCCCTGACCCGATCGAGTTTGAAGTCAGGACGGGAAACGCAGTCGACCAGTTCCTGCACGACCGCCGAGAAAGGCCGGATGCCCTCGAATAGGGCCATCTTTGCTGCCACGCTCTGGGCGGCGCGCAGATCCGTTTCGCTGGGCGCGGCTCCGTCCAGCCAAAGCTCGGCCATCCCCCGCAGTTTAGTTAACGTCAGACGGTGCCGTCCACCGTGGCGATTGTCGCGCCTCGGTCAGCGACCGCCTTCGATCACGGTGCAAAAGCCGTCGAGCGCCTGCCCAGACGCAAACCAACTCCTGGCGGAAGCTCAAAGCAATAAGATGAGCTGTACTGGCAGCAGAAGCCACTGAGTTAGCCCAGTCGGGGCTAGCAGTAGCGGGTGTAGCTGCCGAATGGGCGCGACGCCTGTGAGTGGCGGGCCGTTGGCCATCGCGGCACTGCTAGCGCTCGCCTTCGTCGGCCGCCGCCACAGGCGTTCCTGACCGCGGGTTTGCTGCCTTCGAAGAACGGGCCACGCCGCAGTGGCCCTGATGCCGACTACACCCGCCTCTCGTCTAGGCTTTGAAAGGAACGTGCAGCGGTCTCACCCGCGGTGGGGTGGCGACATGTTCACAGCTTCTTTCATGCAGTCCTGCACATCCTGGGGACTCGCTGCCGGCGCGAATTTCCGCGGGTCGTGTTCCGTCTTCATCAATCTCACGGCCCAACAAGTAGCCCGATCCCGAGAGTTCGCCGAACGTGCCTGACACCCCGACCTCGATGACGTAGGAGTGCGCCGGCTTCATCGCGATCGCGAACTTGCGTGGTCCGGTGCGTGATTACGACTCCTGCCGTGGAATCCATCGTCCCCGATTTCGAGGGCGTGACGATGATGTGGCAACCGGGCAAAAGGTCGAACGACCGTCCGTGCGCCGAGACGTCCTTGCCGTCGACCGCCAGGACGTACCCGGTCAAGAAGGCCACCCGCTGCGGCTCAATCAGCGGCGGATTGGGATAGAGAGGATATCCGCGCCTTGTTCCTGTTATGCAGGCACTGGCACAGATCATCGCCAGCACGACCAGCAAACCGCGCGACTTTGGGCGACCAGCTGCACGCTCGACACTCTGTTTCGTCATGGCGGAAGCCAGTATCGGCAAGAACGGGCCGCCTGTCCACACGGCGCACGGACGCGCTGACACCCCAACTTGTTCTTTTCGAGGCCCGGGTCGTGCCTTCACAACCGTGGCACTGCGACGCTAGCCGAGTTCCGCGTGTCGTAAGATTCCGCGGATGGACTCGGCGTGCGCTTCTTCCTGCCTGCGAACTTGCTCGAAGAACGCGGACGCGTCGCCGGTGCAGGAGTCGGCCAGGGCGTCGTAGTACAGGATGGCGCTGTTCTCCGCCTCGATGGCGAACTCGAGCGCGCGCTGCATGTCCATCCCGACAGCCCTGGCCCCTGCGGGAGAGCTTTCGATGTTCTCCACCAGCGCATCCGCCCGTTCGGGCAGGTCGCCTTGAATGAGCGCGGCGGCCATGGCCTCCAGACGTGTGGCATGCTCCCGTTCTTGCGCCGCAATCCCCACCAGGGCGCGTCGCACGCTCTCGTCCCCTGCGGACCCCGCCATAGTCAGGTAGAACTTCTCAGCCGCCTGCTCGGCGGCGATGGCGTTGCGGATTGCCTGGCCCAACGTGATGGCCATGAGCGTCCTCTCCCAGGGGATCCTGCCCCTGCCACAGATTTCGCCTCGATTCGCGTGATACTTGCATGCCCATGTCACCTACGCCACCCGCGGTGAAGTTGCAGTCCGAATCCGTGGCTTCTTCCTCTCCTTTTCCGCAACCGCTGCCTTTACCAGTTTCTTGACCAGCGCGGCTGACAAAGGCTTGTCCATCGGGAACTGGATGGTCCCCTTTGACGTGCGGAAACCCTTGAGATCGTTCCTGCACGCCGCAATCACGGCCGCACCGGGAAATAGGCTGCAGTGGTGAGAAAACGCGGCGAACCACAACAGTGTCCCTTTGTATCGGAACACAGGCATGCGATAGCTAATGCCCTCGGTGGTTCCAGGCGGCACGGCGGCCCGTATTGCTGCGCAGACCTCGACAAGAGTGCCGCGAGCGGGCTCCGGCACGCCGGCCAGGTATTCGTCCACAGTCTGGGCAGCGGCGGCCTTCTTCATGTGGCGACTCCCTGGCCCGTAAATCTCGCGGCCGGCTCGAGCCTTGGCCTTGGCAGCCTCTTCTTCGCGATTCTTAAGTGGCGCGGTGGTTTCCAGGGATTGCAGAAGCCGACTGGCAGAGACAGTGATTTCCTCAACGGCTTGCAGAAACCTGGCTTGGTTGACTTTGGACGGCTTGGTGAATCCGCAAATCTTTCGCACGAACTGCAGCGAAGCCGCCTGCACTTCCTCGGGCGTGACCGGCGGATCGAAGTTGAAAAGCGTTTTGATGTTCCTGCACATGTGACGTCACCGTGCCAGCGCGAACGCGACCGATGCACCGTTGGATGACATGGGCTCTTGCTTGTTCCGACTTAGCCAACTACGCCGTCAGCTTTTCCAACCGGTCGACAATCTCCGCCGCCGCCATTGGCCGGGCTAGGCTGCGCATGGCTGTGGCCATCGCCTGACGGCGGCCGGAATCGGCGATCAAGTCGCCCAGCAACTGGGCCAACTGCACGCCGGTGACCGTTTGCTGATTGAGCACAATGGCGGCGCCCGCCTGGGCAAAGCGAGCAGCGTTCTTGCTCTGGTGGTCGTCGGCTGCAGTGGGCAGGGGAATCAGAATGGCGGGGCGCCCAGCGATGGCCAGCTCGGCCAGGGTCAAGGCGCCCGCGCGCGCCACCACCAGGCTGGCGCGACGGTATTCGGTCGCCATGTCGTCAATGAAGGGCCGCGCCTCAACTCGGTCGAGCACGCATAGGGCGCGATAACGTTCTTTGCACCGGTCGAGATCGCTGGGCCCGGTTTGGTGAACAATAACCGGCATGGAACCGTTCTTGCTCAGCACCTCGACAGCGGCCATTACCAGATCATTGACTGCGCGTGCGCCCTGGCTGCCGCCCACCACCAGAATGCCAGGCGTTTGCTCGTCACTTTGCGCGTCGGCCGCCAAAGTCGCCACTAACTTGGCGCGCACGGGATTGCCGACCATATCGATCTTGGCGGCTGGAAAGAATTTTCGTGCCTCGTCAAAGGCCACCAGCACCAGGCGAACCAGGCGCGAAAGAATTCGATTGGTAATTCCGGGAACGCTGTTCTGTTCTTGAATTGCCGTGGGATAACGCCAAAGCGTCGCCGCCAGCACCATCGGTCCCGAGGCGTAGCCACCCACGCCCAGTACCACGTCAGGGCGAAAACGCCGTAAGATCGCCAGCGAGCGAAAGAAGGCCTTGGGAAGACGAAACAGGCCGCGCAGGATCGCCATCAGCCCCATGCGCTTGAGGCCGCTCACTTCCAGTAATTCCAGCTGGTAGCCGGCGGCAGGCACCGCGCGCGCTTCCAATCCGCGCGCGGTTCCAACAAACAACACCTGGCCGCCGCGCCGGACGACTTCTTCCGCAACCGCCATGCCGGGATAGAGGTGTCCGCCGGTCCCGCCTCCAGCAATCAGCAGGCGCATGTCACGACTTCGCCTCGACCACCACCTGCACGTCCGAGGCGTCGCTGCGGCGGTTCTTCGACACGCGCGCGCGGTTCGTGCGCAGTGATTGCCAGAACGACAGGGGCGCGGCCTCAGGATTGCGCGCTGAAATGTTGGCCAACACGCCAGCCATGAACAAGCTCATGACCATAGACGTGCCGCCATAGCTGACAAAAGGAAGCGGCAATCCTTTGGTGGGCAACAGGCCCAGGACCACGCCCATGTTGACCAAAGCCTGCAATCCAAACAACAGCGTCACGCCAAAGGCCAGGTAGCAACCAAAGGCGTCTCGCGCCCGCGTGGCCGCACGCAAGCCGCGCCACACCAGTACCGTGAACGCCAACAAGACAGCCAGCACGCCGCACAGGCCCAGCTCCTCGCCGATGATGGCCAGGATGAAGTCAGTGTGAGCTTCGGGAAGGAAGAAGAGCTTTTGGTGTCCTTGGCCAAGCCCTTGGCCAAACAAACCGCCCGAGCCCACGCTGATGAGCGATTCGTAGAGCTGGTAGCCCGTGCCGCGCCGGAACTTCCAGGGAGAGAGGAAAGCAAGAATGCGCTCCCTGCGCCAGGGCTCGCCCGCGATGAAGACCTGCCAGCCGATGGGCGCCGCCACCAGCACCGACAACAAGATATAGCTGGTACGCGTGCCGGCTACGAACAGCAGACCCAGCGCCGTGACCCCGATGATGACCGCGGTGCCCAGATCAGGCTGCTTGAGCAGCAGCACCAGGAAGATTCCCGTCATCAGCAGAGGAGGCAGGAACCCCATGCGGAAGTCCTTGACCTTCTCAGCCTTGCGCGCGAGCAGCACCGCCAAGTACAGCGCCAGGGCGAACTTGGCCAGCTCCGACGGCTGGAACGACAGCGCGCCCCAGCGGAACCAGCGCACAGCCCCGTTGATGGCCGGCCCCACCTTCAAGACCGCGGCCAGCATGGCCATGGACAGGAACAGCAGGGGATAGGCCAGGCGACGGTAGAACGAGTAGTCGAGCCGTATGCCGACTAGGAAGGCCAGCAAGCCGGCGCCACTGTTATCGCCTCGCGCTTGAGGAAGTAAGTCCAGTCGCCGTAGGTCTTGGCCGCGAAGGCCGCGCCCGCCGAGAACACCATCACCACCCCAAACCCGGTCAAGCCCAGTATGGTCGCGACCAGCAAACGATCCGGCCCCTGCGGCGGAAGGCCTGCTCCCGCCGGTCCGCCTGGGGTTGGCCCATTCCGACAGGCGCTCACGCAGGCTCACCGGGATTCCTCCGGCAAGGCTCCGTGCCCGCCGCGCTTCTGGGCGATGAGATTCTTGACGGCGGCCCGAAATACCTCGGCGCGATGTTGGTAGCTGCGAAACATGTCGAAGCTGGAGCAGGCGGGAGACAGCAGCACGGCATCTCCGCTGCGGGCCATGGTCGCGGCCTGTACCACCGCCGCCTCCATGGTGGCCGCCGTCTCCACCGGCACGACCGGCGCCAGGGCCTCGCGCAACTTGGGCGCTGCTTCTCCAATCAGCACGGCGCCGCGACCAGCTTGCTTCATCACCTGGGCCAGCGGCTCATACGAGCCGCCCTTGTCGCGGCCGCCGGCAATCAGAACCACAGGCCGAGGGAAGCGATCGAGCGCCGCCACCACCGCGCCCACGTTGGTGCCTTTGGAATCGTCGTAGAAGAAGACGCCGTCCAGCTCGCCCACCAGTTCCATCCGGTGCGCCAGCGGCCGAAAGGCCAACAGGGCATGACGGGCTTCGGCTGGCAGGGCGCCGGCCAAGCGCCCCGCCACCAGCGCGGCCAAGGCGTTTTCCAGGTTGTGCCGGCCGACCAGTCCTGGCAGGTGAGCGGGATAGTATTCGACCGGGCCACCCGCCAGGCGCACGCACAGGGCATCGCTCTCGATCCAGCCGCCCACGTCCAGCGCGCGCCGGGTCGAGATCAGCACGCGGTGGCTGCGAATCCCCTTGGCCGCCGTTTCGACCAGCGGATCGTCAATGTTGAGGACCGCGAAGTCCGCCGGAGTCTGCGCGGCGAAGAGACGCGCCTTGGCCGCCACGTAGGCTTCCAGGGTAGGGTGGCGATCCAGGTGGTCGGGCGTGATGTTGAGCAGGACGGCCACCTGCGGGCGGAAGGACACGGCGGTTTCGAGCTGGAAACTCGACACCTCGAGCACACACAGGCCGCCCGGCTGGCCGGCTGGGGTTTCCACCGTCTCGGCGAAAGGCACACCCAAATTGCCGCCCACGAAGGTGGGGCGGCCATTGGCAGCAAGAATGGCCCCGCACAAGGTGGTGGTGGTCGACTTGCCATTGGTGCCGGTGATGGCGACCACAGGTGCGTTCACGAACCATGACGCCAGCTCCAGCTCGCCCGTGATAGTGGCGCCTCGCTGGCGCGCGGCCTCCACCTCGGGCAAGCCCGGCACGCCCGGCGACAACACGATGAGGTCAGCCGCGAGGAAGGTCTCGGCCTGATGTCCGCCCAACTCCTGCTTGATGGTGGGCGGCAGTTGCGCCAGCGCCGCGCTCAGCGCCTCGGCCGGCTGCTTGTCGGTGACCGTGACCTGGGCCCCGCGGGCCGCACACAGGCGGGCTGCGGCCACTCCCGAACGTCCCACTCCCACGACGAGAACTTTCTTGCCAAGCAGGGCGGGGTGACGGAACTGCATCAACGAACCTTCAAGGTGAGCAGCAGGCCCAGAACAGCGCAGGAGAAGGAAACGATCCAGAAGCGCACCACGATGCGCGACTCGGGCCAGCCCATTTTCTCAAAATGGTGGTGGATGGGCGCCATCAAGAAGATGCGCCTCTTGGTGATCTTGTAGTAGCCAACCTGGATCACGTCGGAGAACAGCTCCACCACGAAGACACCGGCGATCACAGGAAGCGACAGCTCGGTCTTGGTCGCCAGCGCCACAAAGCCGATGGCCCCGCCCAGGGCGAGCGCGCCCACGTCGCCCATGAAGACCTGCGCTGGGTGCGTGTTGTACCAAAGGAATCCGATACTGGCCCCGACAATGGCCCCGCAGAAGACTGTCAGCTCGCCTGCACCGCGTACATGGGCCATGCCCAGGTAGTGGGCAATGTTGAAGCCCGCCAGGGTCTGACCGGCGGCGTAACTGAGCAACATGTAGGTGAAGGTGCAAGCGATTACCGGGCCAATGGCCAGTCCGTCGAGCCCGTCGGTCAAGTTGACCGCATTGGAAGTTCCCATTACCACCAGGATCAGTCCGGACAGGGCATAGGCAACCCCCGGAATGATCGGGGAATGGCGTTCGAAGTTGAGCAGCGGGATCGCCAGCCGCAGTCGCACCGACGGATCCAGTGCGTCGCCAAAGAACAGCCATCCCACCGCCACCGCTCCCACCAAGAATTGCACCAGCAACTTGATCTTGCCGGGCACCCCGCGCTTGTTTCGTCGCGTGATCTTCAAGTAATCGTCGACGAAGCCCAGCGCACCGTAGCCCACGGTCACGAACAACGCCGGCCACACCAGCGGGCTGGTAAGATCGCACCACAGCACAGTTCCGGTGACCAGAGCCATGATGATGAGGGCACCGCCCATGGTCGGCGTGCCTTGCTTGACCGCGTGAGTGGTCGGGCCGTCGTCGCGAATGATCTCGCCCAGTTGTCGCGCGCGGGCTCGACGGATGAACCAGGGCGCGAGCGCGAAGGTGATGAGCAGCGAGGTCATGGTCGCCAACATGGTCCGCGTCGAGACGTAGCGGAATATGTTGAAGAACCCGACATTGCCGCGCAGTTGTACAAAGAGATGAAACAGCATGGGCTACAACTTCTTTCGCAAGGCCTCTACCGCGCGTTCGAGACGCATGCCACGCGAAGCTTTGACCAAGATCCAGTCGCCTGGGGCAGTCCAAGTCGACACCGTTTGCGCGGCTGCCTCCGCATCATCGAAAACCATGGCGCGTGTGGCCGGCAAGCCCGCCGTCCTGGCGCCTTCCGCGATCTTGGCGCCCAGCGATCCCACCACCGCCAGGCCGGCCACGCCGATCTTGACCGCCTCTTGGCCGACGGCCTGGTGCAATTCCGCGGCCGTTTCACCCAGTTCCAGCATGTCACCCAGGATGGCGAAGGCTCGGCCAAAGCGGCCTGCCGATCCCACCAGCGTGCGCAGGGCTGCCGCCATGGACGTCGGATTGGCATTGTAGCAATCATCGAGCACCGTGCGTCCGCCCAGGGAGAACACATGGGATCGGTGCGGGGGCAGGGTCGCGTGCTGCAAGGCCGCGGCTGCTGGCAAGAGCGGAACCCCGAGCGCACTCGACACGGCCAACGCCGCCGCAGCGTTGCGGGCGTTGTGCTCACCCGCCAGGGACAGGCGCAGCACCACGGGTTCGAACCCGACCGACAGGCGGACGCGCGAGCCCGCCGCGCCGTCCGGGATGAACTCCATGATCTTCACAAAGGCGCGCGCCGACGCATGGCCGGCGAATCCGAAGCGCCGCTTGCGCGCCTCGGGCAGTTCGGCTACCTCGGGTTCGAGGCGAGGTTCGTCGACGGGCAGCACGGCAATTCCGTCAGGAACCAGGCCGCCAAAGATTTCACCCTTGGCGCGCGCGACGGCGTCGAGCGAGCCCAGCCGACCCAGGTGCGCGGCCGCCACGTTGGTCACCACCGCGACATGAGGCTGGGCGATGCTAGCCAGGTACGCGATCTCGCCCGGCGCCCGCATCGCCATCTCCAGCACCCAGAACGCCTCCTTGCCCGTGGCTTCCAGCACGGTGAGCGGCAGTCCCACGTCGGTGTTGAGGTTGCCCTGGGTACGTAGCACCTGGCCCGCAGGCGAGAGCGCGGCTGCGATGAGCTCCTTGGTCGTGGTCTTTCCGTTGGAGCCAGTGACGCCCACCACGCGGCCCTGGTACTTCTTGCGCACGGCTGCCGCCAAATCCCCCAGCGCCTTGCGCGGATCAGCGACAGCGATGACGGGAATCCCTTGGCAGCAGGCCGGCTGTCCTCGATGCGCAGCCACCACCACCGCAGCCGCTCCGGCCTGAGCGGCTGCCCCGCAGAAGTCGAAGCCGTCGACCCGCTCGCCGGGAAGGGCGAAGAAGAGCCGACCAGGTTTCACCGCGCGGCTGTCGCTGGCGGCTCCGGCAAATCGGATCGTGGCCAGCCCTGCGGACGCACCCACAGCCTTGCCCCCCATGGCTTTGCAGGCCAAGGCCAAGCTCCGCTGCGCCGGTCCCGTCACGCAGCACCTCCGGGAGTCACGCCGCGGCTGCGGGTGGCGAAGGCAGCCGCGGCAACCTCGCGATCGTCGAAGTGGATCTTCTGCGTGCCCAGGATTTGGTAGTCCTCATGGCCCTTGCCCGCTATCAGCAGCGTGTCCCCCGGCTGCGCGAGAGCCACGGCCAGCTCGATGGCCGTTCGGCGGTCCGACTCCACGTGAAAACCGGACAAACCCTGGCGCAATTCCGAGGCAGTCCGGCGCACAATGCCGGTCTTTTCGACGCCGGCTACAATCATGTCAAGGATGGCGATCGGGTCTTCGCTGCGCGGGTTGTCCGAGGTGATGAGCACCACATCGGCGCGCTCGGCAGCGGCTTGGCCCATGCGTGGCCGCTTGCTCTTGTCGCGGTCGCCGCCACACCCGAAGACCACGAGAAGGCGACCAGTGCTGAGTGGTCGCAACACATCGAGCGCCCGCTCCAATGCGTCGGGCGTGTGCGCGTAGTCGTCAGAAGGCGCTGATCGATTGCGTTCACGAAGGCACGTTGTCTCAGGCGGATTTGGATCGCGCCGTGGGATCGGTATTGCGCGTAAAATTCCTGCTCGGCCTCTTCGATCATCCGCTGGTCGATCCCGCGCTGGTTGCCAAAGTCACTCGCTCTTCCGCCCATCTTGGGCTTTCCCTTGAGTCCGCGCGGCAGTCCATGACGCTGCTCCGCAATGAGAACCACCTGCTGCCGCTCTCGCGGTCGTTGCCAAGGATTGCGGTGATTGGTCCCAACGGAAACGTGGCTCGCTACGGCGATTACGAGAACGAAGCCAACGGGCTGCGCATCAGCATTCTGGACGGAATACGGAAAGAAGTTCCCAACGCGACCGTCACATTCGACGATGGCGGGGATATCGCCGCGGCGGTGGCGGAAGCCAAAAACGCGGAGGTCGCCGTCCTCTGCCTCGGCGAGCGGCCGGGAATCTCGGGTGAAGGTTCTGATCGATCGAACTTGGATCTGCCGGACAATCAGGAGCAGTTGCTTGAGGCGATTGCCGCCGCGGGAAAGCCGGTTGTGCTGGTTTTAGAGAATGGGCGCCCGTTGACGATCAACTGGGCGGCAACGCATGTGCCGGCCATTCTTGAAGCCTGGTATCCGGGCGAATTCGGAGGACAAGCTGTCGCGGAGACGCTCTTTGGCGAAAACAATCCGGCCGGCCGCCTGACCATCACGTTCCCAAAAAGCACGGGCCAGTTGCCGGATTTCTATAACTCCGATCCTTCACGCGTGCATAAATACGTCGATGACGACGGAATGCCGCTCTTTGCTTTCGGATTCGGACTGAGTTACACCTCGTTTCAGCACGATCACCTGGTTGTGCGCGCCCCAGCCTTGGGGAGCAAGCGCGACATCGAAGTTTCGCTCGACGTGACCAACACCGGCAAACGCGAAGGCGATGACGTAGCGCAACTCTACATTCGCGAGGACGTTGGAAGCGTTGAAACTCCGGACCGCTCGTTGCAGGGATTCTCCCGCATTCATCTCATGCCGGGAGAGAAGAAGACGGTCACGTTTCATGTCTCTCAACATCAACTCGCTGTCTGGAATGCCGAGCAGCGCTGGGCCGTCGAGCCAGGCAGTTACACCGTGTGGGCGGGCGGTTCTTCACTGGCTTCGCTTACATCCACATTTCGCTTGAATCCGTAGATGCAATCTCCGGCTGCATTCATCGCCAGGACGGCCAGCCGATCTCACCCGGAAGGTACGGCGGTGGCTGGGATGCGCTGCGTGGCAGGAGCCTGGCGGAGGCGCTCAAGCTGCCAGACATAGACGGCGAGGCGGCGGGAGTAGTGAAGGACGGGGGAAATGTTGGGAAGGCGTATGCCGACGGCTTCAAAGAGATCGTTTCGGGCAATATCGGCTTCAGCTTCTTCCAGCTGCCAGGAGACGTGGTGGATGCTGGCGCGCATGATCTGGCCTTCGCGGTCACGGGTGAAGAGGCAGTAGCGCTCGGTAAGGAAGTACTCAAGGCTGCCGGGGAGGCATTCCACGAGGCGGCGGGTGGGGCCCAGCCCGCGGTAGCGCGCCTGGAAGACGACCGGGCGGGGCGAGAAACGGCGCCGGCACCAGTAGGCAAACTCGCGCTCGCCGCGGCGCTCGATGCTCATGGCGGCCCAGTGGTAGGGCAGGTGATAGAGCGCCCTGGCAAACATGACGGCGAGGGGGTTGCGGGCGTCAAGGGAAAAGAACCAGACACCGGGCGTACCGGTGTGAGGATCGCGGACATAGGTGCGAAGGTTAAGCTCAGGGAAGCTGCTGGCGCCGGGGATGGGCGGGATGCCGCGAAACTTGATGCGGTCCATCCAGAAAGGAACCACTCCAAGCCACGCCGAACCCTGGAAGGTGTCCACCTGGAGGGCCTCAGGGATGAGCGGGGCGATGGCGGCGGCGGGGATGGGCCAGTGAGCGAAGAGGAGGTCGTTCCAGCGCTGGGCCATCACCCAGCGGCCCGAGGGCAGCGGGCGCGGACGCTGTGACGTCTTCACTCGAAATTCCCGCATGACGGACGTACTCCCGGGAAAAACCCACCCAGAAAGGATAATTGATCGATGTACGGGCGCGCCAAAGGCGTCGGCCGGAGTCGAGCGGGGGTATGACGTATTCTGATCGCGAGCGAGGGATCATGTCCAGTGAAACTTTAATGTCAACCGGCGCCACGGAGTCCCCTGCGCACCCCGGCGCGCACAACCAGACCGACGTTTTTGCCGTGCATGGCGCCGATCCCGAGGTGCTGGCCTACGCCATGGCCAAGTATTCGCGGTCGGCGCTGTCCATGCGGGAGTCCTTGGCGGAGATCAGCGCGCAGCGGGCGGAACAGTTCCTGAACACCTTTTATTTCCAGTACGGGCACCGCTCGATAGCGGATCTGGCCCACATTGCGTTTGCGGTGGAGCGGCTGAGCCTGCTGGCGGCCATTGTGCTGGTGGACGAGCAGCGGTGGGACGGGCAGGAGCGCTCGACGCGGTACCAGAACTTCCTCAAGTCGGGCTGGTACATGCCGGATTTTGGCGCGGACGCGGGCTCGGCAAGCCTGTATGCGGAAACGGTGGAGAATCTCTTTGCTGCTTATGAGCGGACGTCGGCGGCGGTGCTTGCGGCGCTTAAGGAGCGGGTGGCGCGGCCGGAAACGATGAAGCCGGAGGCATACGAGCGGACGCTGAAGGCGCGGGCATTCGACGTGGCGCGCTACCTGCTGCCGCTGGCGACGAACACATCGCTGGGTCAGATTGTGAATGCCCGGACGCTGGAGACGCAGGTCTCGCGGCTGTTGTCGCATCCGGCGGCGGAGGTGCGCGAGCTGGGGCGCAAGCTGCGCGAGGCGGCGACGGGCCCGGCGTGGTGCGTGAGCGGGCAGGCAGGCGCGGCGCTGGCCCAGGCGATTGGCGAACTCGAGGCTTCGTGTCAGGGCACGACTTCAGTCGTGCCGAATGCGGCGCATAAAGGATCTGGGGCTTTAGCCCCTGAGGGGACCTTAGCCGCACAGGCAGAAGCGCTGCTTACGCGAGAGGTGCGGACGGCGCCGACGCTGGTGAAGCACGCCGAAGCGAACGCCTACCTGATGGAGACACGGACGCTGCTGGAACAGGCGGCGGGGGAGCTGCTGAAGGGCGTGGCGATTGCGCCCGCGCCGCTGGTGGACCTGGTGGAGCGGACGGAGACGCTGGAGGTGGAGCTGGCCGCGACGCTGATGTATTGGGCCAGCGACCATCCCTACCGGCAGGTGCGCGACGTGGTTGCCGGGCTTAGCGATGCGCGAGTCAACGAGATCATCGAGCTGGGACTGCGCAAGCGCGGGCGCCACGACGAGGCGCTGCGGCCCTTCCATGCGGGTGCGGCGCTCAGGTTCGATATCCTGATGGATGTCGGCGGGTTCCGCGACATGCACCGGCACCGGCGATGCGTGCAGATCAGGCAGGGGTTTACGGCGCGGCACGGATACGAGACGCCGGAATCGGGCGATGCGGCGGGGCTGGCCGAGGCCGGGATGCTGGACGACTACCGGCTGACGGTGGAGCGGGCGCACGCGGCGAGCGCGCAGATCGCAGCGGCAAGCGCGCCGGAGGCGGCTGTCTCGGCGCTGTACGTGCTGCCGCTGGCCACGCGGGTGCGCTGCCTGTTCAAGATGGACTTTGCCGAGGCGCAGTACATCTTTGAGCTGCGGTCGGCGCCGGCGGGGCACTTCAGCTATCGCAGGGTGGCGTGGGAGATGTACCGGGCGCTGGAGCGACAACATCCGTCGCTGGCGAAGTATGTGCGAGTTACGGATTTTGAGGAGCCTATTGATTTGCTGCAGCGATAGAGAGCCGGGAGATTTGAGGAAGCCTAGGAGTGTGTCGGGGATAACGGTTGAGATGGCGAGTATTGCTCCTCAGCGGTGAGGGTTAAGAGCGGGCATTTCGTGGAAACACCATGATGTGGTGGCGTCGGGACTGCGGCTGGCAAGTCTGCGCGGGACGTCGAAACAGCTTCCGCCCGCTTTTGATGCCAGCAGCGGCCTCCACCCGGAGCCGAACAGCTTCAACAGGTTGGAAGCTGCGCACACCAGCTTCCATTCGCAACGAACATTCTGGTGACCGCGCAGCGTGAAGCGCCGGAAGCCTCGCTGCTCCTTGATCTGTCCGAAGACCGGCTCGACGATCGCTTTGCGCATTTTGTACAGCGCCCGTCCCGCTTCGGTACGCAACTTATGCCGCATGACCTCCCGCGCTGTAGCACCCGGCGGCGGCTCGCCGGTAGTAGCGATAATTGCTTCATGTTTGTCTCTGCCCGTGGCGATATGCAGATCGATGCCCGCCACGCTTTCATCGCTCGCGTTGGCCTCGCTCCAGAAGTATGCGTCGCGCCCTGGCCGCCTGCTCGGCTTGCGGCCCAGGTTCTTTTCCACCTGATTCAGCATGGGCAACAGTTGATGATTGTCGGTGGTCTCTTGCGTAACCTCCGCGGCCACGATCACCTGCGCCGTCGAGTCCACCGCCGCCTGCGCCCCATAGCCCTGCACGAAGCTGCCCTTGCTGGCGCCGTCGGGCATGATGCTGGTTGTCCGGATCGGTGAAGTTGCG
>CAVRSS010000116.1:0-26812 GCA_963723755.1 uncultured Alphaproteobacteria bacterium
AATTCGAAGCTTCCCTGTAATTTTTCGCCCATCCATGCTCCCGCTTGAGAAAGAATTCCACTGAACACAAGAAGAAGATAAATCAATTGCTTGCCTTGCCCCGACCCCACCGGTGTCACGCCAAAAATCATGGCAAAGATAAACATCAGGATAAGCCCGGCGAAGAAGCTTCTTTAATAGTAACACCGGGAGAAAAATAGCCAACCACTGCGCCCGTTACCACAAATCCAACCAATAGAACCAGCGCTTGAATCGCTGTGCTGTGAAAAGTGGGGGCAACAATGAAAAATGAACCGCCGATGATCACCACCCCGACAACGACCCCAATCATTACCCATTTCCACTGAGTCGGGGCCGAAGTTTTCGTTGTCTCGTCTGACATAGGATGCTCCTCTATAAAAGTTTTTAAGATAGATTATGCTTATTTCGTAACATGGTTTCAATTTTTACTGCTACCATATCGATGGCGACGAGATTATCGCCTCCGCGCGGCACAATGATATCTGCCCAATGTTTGCTCGGTTCGACAAATTCAAGATGCATCGGCTTGACGGTAGAGACATATTGGTTCATTACCGAATCGATCGACCTTCCTCTATCCATGATGTCCCGACGTATACGGCGAAGGAGGCGTTCATCCGCGTCTGTATCGACAAAAATCTTGATGTCCATCAGATCCCGCAATTCCTTCTCAACAAAAATAAGTATGCCTTCGATGATGATAATATCTTTTGGGTCAAGATGACGAACCTCCTTCATCCGCGAATGCGTCGTGAAGTTGTAGATCGGCTGGTCGATTGGAATTTCTCTTTTCAAATTCCTGATGTGCTCGACCAGCAGCGACGTTTCTAAAGAATCCGGATGGTCAAAATTGATCTTATCCGGCGTAAGCCCTGGATACGCAGAAATGTCCTTATAATAGGAGTCGTGCTGGATGACGACGACATTATCTTGCACGCGAAGGCGTTCCAGAATTTTTTGCGTTACGGTCGTCTTCCCCGAACCCGTTCCTCCGGCGATTCCAATAACGAGATGTTCCATGGATGGTTGGAAATTTTGAAAATATACTCCAAAACAGTCGCAGATGCAAGACAATCGCCGGCCAATCATCGCTTGCATTGAAAGTGTGATTTATGTATTTTCTTTACACTATGAGCTTGGAATTTGGTTTCGTACTGCTCTTGAGCTTGCTCTTCATTTGCTATTGTTCCCTTAATTTCCTTGTAGTAAAAGGCCTGAAAAAGCTCCTCTTCCTTCAACGGGTGTCATCGGGGGAAAAACCTCAGATTTCCATCATCGTTGCTGCAAGGAATGAAGAGGCAAACATAGGGCGATGTCTCCAATCGCTTGTCCAGCAAAACTACCCCGCGGGTCTTTTTGAAATTATCATCACTGACGACCGTTCGACCGATGGAACCGCCGCAATTGTGAAGAACTACCAACTACGATACCCATTTATCAAACTGGTAACAGTAAACCAAATTTCAACCGGTTTGCCCCCAAAAAAAAATGCGCTGAATGAGGCCATAAAAAAAAGCCGCTTCGACATCCTCGCCTTCACCGATGCCGATTGTATCGCCCCATTCCATCTGGCTTTCGTCGCTTGCGAAGGAATTCCTGCCGGAAGTGGGTGTTGTTGCCGGTTACTGCCCGCTCGAACAACGGTTTCCACGGACAATTTTCGCTCGCTGGTCTGATTTTTTCCTCCGGTATCTTGAGATAAAAAAATGGGTCGGCGCTGCTGCAGGCGTTGGATTGGGTAGTGCATATTTATCCTCCGGAGGCAATCTTGCCTATCGCAAAAGCGTTTTCCGGGAGGTCAACGGTTATGAAAAAATAAAATATTCGGTCAGCGGAGACGATGACCTTTTTTATCCAACTCATCCAAAAAGAGACCCGTTGGAAAATACGATATATGCTCTCACGCGAAAGTAGTGTAGAGACCGCTCCCCCTCCATCATTGTTCTATTTCATTAACCAGCAACGAAGGCATTTCTCGGCCGCTGCATATTACCCTTTCCGGATGAAAATCGTGTTCGGCCTTATCCATTCATACAACGCACTTGCTTTACTCTCCGTCTTCGTCTTACCGTCGATCGGCATTACAGCGCTGACCGCAAAATTTATCATCGATAGTGTGATCTTTTATAAAGGCTCGGCCATCTTTGGCGACACTGGTTTACGCCGCTCCGTCGTTCCGTTGGAAATTGCTTCGGTCATCTACAATTCTCTTATCGGCCCCCTCGGCTTCGTAGGAACCACCAGTTGGAAAGGAAGCAAGTCATAGAAGAGACGATCAATAAGATAAGAAATGTCCGTGTGCATCCGAGAATAGCGGTCATCCTGAAAATAGTGATTGGAGTCGGCCTGCTTGTCGCCCTTGTGCTCTATATCGACGTTGACGCCCTTCGTAAATCCGTTCTTCATGCAAATGTCCTCTACCTGATGATTGGGGCAGCGCTGGTCGTTGCAAACCTCGGGCTAGAATTTTTGCGCTGGCGCTATTTGGTGAGATTAATCGCCAACGGGATATCCGATAAAGACATTGTATCTTCTCTTTTTATCGGACTCTCGGCAGGATTTTTCACACCAGGCCAGGTTGGTGAACATGGCGGAAGGATGGTAGCACTTTCATCCTTACCAGCAATCCAAGTCCTGGCAGTCAGTATTATCGATAAATTATATACTCAAGCTGGAATACAAAATATGGTATATGTTATTGAATATTCACCTCGGTACATTGATATCCGTTTGGCCTGTTTGTAATTCAATTTTGGCTCGATTATCATTCCAGGCATTAACGCTCACCACATCGATCATTTTCAGAAAAGAAACAGGCAGCAGGAATGACCGGTATGGAACAGGGCAAAACGTCTCCAATAGAAGAAACGACCATGCCCCAGGTCGAGCCGAGCTTCCCAACTGTCGGCATCGGTGCATCCGCTGGAGGGTTGAAGGCGCTTCAGCAGTTTTTTCAGGAAATTCCTGCGGATACGGGCGCTGCTTATGTGGTGATCGTCCACCTCGAACCCACCCACGCCAGCGAGCTTGCCGAGATCCTCGCAAGAAAAGCGAAGATGCCGGTGCAGCAGGTGAACCAGAAGACTAAGCTTGAGCCGAACCAGATCTATGTTATTCCGCCGAACCGCAGGCTTCTGATAACAGACCACGAGATCGCGACCTTCTCGTTCGACGAGCCGCGCGGAAGGCGCTCGCCCATCGATCAGTTCTTCCGGTCTCTCGCAGATCAGCATGGCGACGGTTTCGCCGTCGTATTGACGGGCGCCGGCTCGGATGGAGCGCTTGGCGCGAAGGCCATCAAGGAGGCGGGCGGCCTCATCCTGGTGCAAGATCCGGATGAGGCCGAATATCCCTCGATGCCGAGGAGCGCGATTGCGACGGGGTTGGCCGACGTGGTGCTTCCCGTTGGCGAGCTTGCGCAACAGCTCGTGGAAATCATCAAAACAAAGGAACACGTCCCAGCCGAACATCTGGCGCCAAGCGACGAGGAGATGCTGAAGCGCATCCTTGGCGCGCTGCGCTCGCGCACCGGCCACGATTTCTTCCGTTACAAACGCTCAACGATCTACAGGCGGCTCGCCCGGCGGATGCAAGTCCGCAAGGTGGAAAGCCTTGAGGAGTATCTCGAGCGCCTCAAAAGCCCCGATGAGGTGCAAAGCCTGTTCGCGGAATCTTCTCATATCGGTGACGACGTTTTTTCGCGACCGGGATGCTTTCGAGGCCCTTGCCCGGAAGGTGATCCCGAATCTGTTCGGGCAAGGTGAGCATCCGGATGCTCCCATCCGCATCTGGGTGCCGGGCTGTGCCAGCGGCGAGGAGGCCTATTCTCTCGCCATGGCGGTGGCCGACGAGGCTGCGCGCCGGGAGGTGAGGCCGGAATTGCAGATTTTTGCGACCGATCTGGACGCGAACGCTTTGTCCATCGCGAGAGAGGGGCGATATCCGCTGGCGATAGACGCTGATGTGACCGAGGAGCGCCTGCGGAAATATTTCATCAAGGAAGCGGATCATTACCGGGTAGGGCGCGAGATCCGGGACATGGTCCTTTTCGCCACTCACAGTCTTCTCAAGGACCCGCCCTTTTCAAAGCTGCATCTCATATCGTGCCGCAACCTCCTGATCTACCTCGAAAAGGACCTTCAGGATCAGATCCTCGCAACCTTCAACTATGCCTTGAAGCCCGGCGGCTATCTCTTTCTCGGCTCGTCGGAAACAGCCGACAGCCCGACAGGCTTATTCCGCGTTATCGACAGGGATGCGAAAATCTACCAGTCAGCCATGCGGGAGGGTCAGCATGGTGAATTTCAGAGCGTCGTCATTGGACCTCGCTCTCCGAGCATCCCGCAGCAGCTTGAGTTGGCGCAGACGAAGCAAACTCCTTTGTCAACACATCGGCGATTGCTCGAACTGATTGCGCCGCCGACCATGCTCGTCGATGCGAACTTCCAAATCGTCAATATGTCTGAGAGCGCAGGCCGTTTCATTCAGCCTTCAGCGGGGCAGATACGAAACGACATTACCGAACTGGTTCGGCCTGAGCTCCGGTTCGATCTCAGGGCCGGCCTCCACCGGGCCTTCGAGCGTAATAAGGAGAGTCTCAGCCTGCCGATTCCGGTCCGCTTCAACGGATCGCCCCGCCGGATTTACGTCCAGGTGAAGCCCACGGTTTCCGATGGCGAAAATCCGCGCCGGGCTGTCGTCTTCTTTATAGAGGGGGATACAGTCGAGGAGGCGGATCAGGACAACATTCAAGCGGTACGCGATCAAGTTGCCACCGACCTCGTCAAAGGTCTCAAGGAAGAGCTCGAGGTGACGCGCTCGCGCCTGAAGGCGAGCCGGGAAGAGTTCGAGGCCGCCAACGAGGAACTTCGCGCGTCGAACGAGGAACTACAATCGGTCAATGAGGAATATCGTTCGACGGCCGAGGAGCTTGAAACGAGCAAGGAAGAACTGCAATCGATCAATGAGGAGCTTCAAACCGTCAATGCGGAACTAAAAATAAAGCTCGATAGCGTGTCCCGCGCGAATAACGATTTGCAAAATCTCATGGCCGCGACTGACGTCGGGACGCTGTTTCTCGACAATACGCTCCGTATCAAACGCTTCACGCCGAAGATCTCGGAGCTTTTCAACATCCAGGCGCCGGACGAGGGCAGGTCGATTTCGGACTTCACGCACCGGCTCGACTATCCAGATTTCGCGGCCGATGCCAATGCCGTTCTCAAAGACCTCAAAGTTATCGAGCGGGAAATAGCGAGCAACGGAAACTGGTTTCTGACCAGGATCAGGCCTTACAAAACCGTGGACGACAGGATCGAAGGCGTCGTCTGCACCTTTGTCGACATTACGCCGCGCTTGAAAATGGAAGCGGACCTGAAGGCGAGCGAGGCGCACCTGCGTCTCCTCTTAAGCGAGCTTTCCCATCGCGTGAAGAATACTCTGGCGATCGTCCAGGCGATGGCGCGGCTTTCGTTTTCGGAGGATGTTCCGAGGGATCAGGCGCTGGAGGCGTTCACGAACAGGCTGACCGCACTTTCCGCCGCCCATGATCTTCTTGTCAGAAGCGATTGGCGCGGAGCGGGGTTGAGGGAATTGGTTAAAAGACAGCTTGCTCCCTATGAGAGCGAAGGAACACACATCGAGATGAACGGCCCGGACATCTTCCTGCCGCCCGACCTTTCCACGCCGCTCGCCCTTGTTCTGCATGAACTTGCGGCGAACGCTTTGAAATATGGTGCGCTTTCATCCAAGGCGGGAACTCTCCGGCTGGAGTGGGGCTTTAAGGGGGATGGGGCGGAGCCTAAGTTTCATTTCCTCTGGCGGGAGGCAGGCGGCCCGAAGGTAACGCCGCCCTCGAAGCAGGGATTTGGCAGCTATTTAATTCAAAATGGCCTGCCCGAGGCAAAGGTCGCATTGGATTTTGCTCCGGAGGGCCTTTTATATACAGTGACTTTGCCGGCGAAGTCTGTGCGGATCGAATGACCTTGATTGCCGACCAGCCATTGCAAGGGACCCGGATCCTCGTCGCGGAAGACGATGCGATCCTCGCCTTCGACATGGGCATCACGCTTCAAAAGGCGGGGGCGAAAATACTCGGCCCCACGATGACGCTGGCCCATACTCTCAGCTTGGCCCAGACCGCGACCATGTGCGTTGCCGTGCTTGACGTCAGCCTTCGGGATGAGGACGTTTTCCCCGCAGCCCTCGAGCTGAAGGGACGAGGCGTTGGGATCGTGTTCTATACCGGTTACGCTGCCGTGGACCAGCTGAGACGGGATTGGCCCGACGCGCAGGTGCTCACGAAGCCGACCCCGGCGCGCCTTCTTGTCGAGGCGGTTCGCCGGGCCTTGCGGCCGGGCGCCGTTCAAGCTGAGCCTCCTGAGCCTGCGCTGTGACGGGGGAACCGCTATGAATCACGGTTGCCATCGCTCTCGCAGGATGCTGAAAGGCTTGAAAACATGGCTTCATCCTTCGACAAGCTCAGGATGAGGGCGAGTGTTGGCCGCATCCTTCGACAGGCTCAGGATGAGGTCGTCGACAGGCTCAGGATGAGGTTTTCGACAGGCTTAGGGTGAGGTTTGCGGCAGGCTTAGGGTGAGGTCGAGTGTTTTCAACGAGTTGACCCTCATGGTGAGCCTGTGTTCATCCTCATGGTGAGCCTGTCGAACCATGGGCAACATCAATGAAATCTTGGCTCCATCCTTCGACAGGCTCAGGATGAGGGCTTCGACAGGCTTAGGGTGAGGTCGAGTGTTTTCAACGACTCAAACTCATGGTGAGCCTGTCGAACCATGGGCAACATCAATGAAATCTTGGCTCCATCCTTCGACAGGCTTAGGGTGAGGTTTGCGACAGGCTTAGGGTGAGGTCGAACGTTTTCAACGAGTTAACCCTCATGGTGAGCATGTGTTCATCCTCATGGTGAGCTTGTCGAACCATGGGCAGCAGTCTCCCGCGCGAACCAAAATTACTTACATTACTACATATAGGCTCTTTACGAAACAAAACCAATCTTAGCCATTTGTAAATCATACAGGATGAGGCGCCAGCAAAAGCTCCAGTTGATGATATGAGTCACCCGCGCGAATGGATGGAGGTCCGGCCCGAAGGGCTCTACTGCAAGGCCGGAGAGTTCTACATCGACCCTGTCCGGCCTGTTCCGGCCGCGTTCGTCACGCACGGCCATTCCGATCACGCCAGGGCCGGGCATGTGAAAGTCGTGGCCACGCCGGACACCATCGCCATCATGGCCTGCCGGTTCGGCGAGGGCTTTGCGCAGAAATGCGTCGAGCTGCCATACGCGCAAGCGATGCATTGCGGCGAAGCGCGCGTCACGCTCTATCCCGCCGGACACATCCTCGGCTCGGCACAGGTGCTGATCGAGCATGGCGGCGCGCGCCTCGTTGTCTCGGGAGACTACAAGCGCACCGCCGATCTCACCGCGCGGGAGTTCGAGCTTGTGCCCTGCGATGTGTTCGTGACCGAGGCGACCTTCGGCCTGCCGGTTTTCTGCCATCCCGAACCGCAAAAGGAGATCGAGAAGCTTTTAACCTCGCTCGCGATCTTTCCGGGCAGCTGCCATGTCGTCGGCTGCTATGCGCTTGGCAAGACGCAGCGTATCATCTCCGAGTTGCGACGGGCCGGATACGACAAGACGATCTACCTCCATGGCGCGCTCATGAAGACAACGGAACTCTACGAAGAGCGCGGTATCGCGCTTGGCCCCTTCGCGCCTGTCACCAAGGAAAACCGCAAGAGCCTCGCGGGCGAAATCGTGTTGTGCCCGCCCTCGCAGTTGGCGGACCGCTGGTCGAGGTCCCTGCCGGAGGTCATCCCCGCGGCCGCTTCGGGCTGGATGCAAATCCGCGCCCGCGCGAAGCAGCAGCGAGTGGAACTGCCGCTCATCATCTCCGACCATTGCGATTGGACCGAACTCATCGAGACCATCCACGAGACAGGAGCCGAGGAAATCTGGGTCACGCATGGCCGCGAGGAGGCGCTGGTCCATTATTGCCGGAAGGCGGGCCTTGAGGCGCGCGCCCTCTCGCTTCTCGGCTATGAGGATGAGGAAGGCGAGTGAATGGCGGGAAAGGGTTCGATGAGATGAAGCTCGCTTCGCTAAAGTCCGGCCGCGATGGCCGTCTCGTGATCGTGTCGCGGGACCTGACACGGGCCGTTCTAGCCAGCAGCATCGCGCCAACGATGCAAGCCGCGCTCGACGACTGGGCTGGCATCGCTCCCGCTCTTGCTGCGCGGGCGGAAAAGCTTGAGGCTGGTCTTATTGCCGCGATCCCTTTCCGTGAAGTCGCCTGCGCTGCACCTCTACCGCGCGCCTACCAATGGGCCGACGGGTCAGCTTACGTGAATCATGTTGCGCTTGTGAGACAGGCGCGGGGTGCGGATATGCCCGCCTCGTTCTGGGTCGATCCGTTGATATATCAGGGCGGCTCGGACGCATGTCTCGGCCCCCGCGATCCAATCCCCCTTCCGGGCGACGAAAGCCTCGGCCTCGATCTGGAAGCGGAAGTCGCAGTCATAACCGACGATGTTCCGATGGGAACCGCCCCTGAATCAGCGCTCGCGCACATCAGGCTTGTGCTGCTCGCGAACGACATCACGCTACGCGGGCTTGTTGCCTCCGAGGTTGCGAAGGGCTTTGGCTTCTTCCAGTCCAAGCCGCCAACGGCTTTTTCGCCGGTTGCCGTGACGCCCGACGAGCTAGGCGGTGCGTGGGATGGCGGAAAACTCAACCTTCCCCTTCTGTCGTTCGTCAACGGCGCGCCGCTCGGCAGGCCGGACGCCGGAGTCGACATGACCTTCGACTTCGGCGCGCTGATCGCTCATGCAGCCCGCACGCGCCCCCTGTCGGCTGGCACAATCATCGGCTCGGGGACGGTTTCAAACCGTGGCGCGGATGGGGGGCCGGGCAAGCCTGTTGCCGAGGGCGGCGCCGGTTACTCCTGCCTCGCTGAGCAGCGGGTCGTTGAAACGATGCTGCACGGCGAGCCGCGAACGCCATTTCTGAAACCCGGCGACACCGTCCGCATCGAAATGCTGGACGCCGGGGGCGCTTCGATTTTCGGCGCCATCGAGCAGACGGTTACCTCGCGGCGTTGAGCGCTTCTCCCTTGGCGCGGAAGTAATGGAGGTCGCCTCGGGAGATGACGCGGTCGCCTTGGGCCAGTTCGTGTGCCTCGATGTCGTGCGCGGTCCGAAGGTGGTCGTAGACAGGGCCGAAATCCCGGTAGCAGTCTTCAAGCAGCGTCTCGAAGCTGTCGATCACGAAATAGGTCTGCTGAAAGTCGTCGATGATATATTTCGTTCGCATGACGCGCTGTAGTTTGAACGCGATGCGATTCGGCGAGCTGTCCTCAAGCGCGAAAAGCGTCTCGGCCGGGGACGAGAGGATGCCCGCGCCGAAAATTCGCAAGCCCTCGGCGGCTTGGATCAACCCGAACTCGACCGTGTACCAATAAAGGCGCGCCAGATTGTGCAGTTGGCGGCGCTCCATGGCGCGGCGGCCTCCTTTGACCGTAGGCCTCAAGGAAATCGGCATAGACCGCATTGGCGAGCAGTGGCACGTGGCCGAAGACATCGTGGAAGATGTCCGGCTCCTGAAGATAGTCGAATTCGTGTTCGGGCCGGATAAAGGCCGCGGCGGGGAAGCGGCGGTTCGCCAGATGCTCGAAGAAAGCGTCGTCGGGGATGAGCCCAGCGACCGGCACCACGCGCCAGCCGGTGATTGCAGCCAGGCGCTCGCTCAGATCGGCAAAGTCGGGAATGCCGAACCCCGAAAGTTCAAGCCTTGCCATGGCAGCAAGAGCCTCTTCGCAAGCGCGCCCCGGCAGCAGCGCCGATTGACGCGCGAAGAGGCGGTTCCAGCGGTCGTGCTCTTGTTCTGTGTAGGATGGCCAGTTTTGCGCAATCGTCCAGTCGGCGTTGCGGGGATTGGTAGCGTACCGGTTCTTTGGAACCGGCGCTTCGATGTCTGCTCCGGTCAACATGGTTTCATCTCGGTGGTGAGGCGGAAAGCCGTTCTTTCCAATCTAGCAGGCTGCTGAAAAGGCATGAAATCTTGGCTTCATCCTTCGACAAGCTCAGGATGAGGCTTCGACAAGCTCAGGATGAGGAGGATAGTTCTCAGCGATTTCCTTCTCATGGTGAAGCTGTCGAACCCCTCATGGTGAGCCTGCCCAACACCTCATGGTGAAGCTGTCGAACACCTCATGGTGAGTTTACCCAACACCTCATGGTGAGCTTGTCGAACCATGGGCAACATCCCTTTCCAGCATCATGCTAGTGCGTATAACCCCCCTCTCGAAAAACAGTTTCGTGACTGGAGTTGACCCTGTGCCTGCTCCCACTCAGATCCTGGGCTCGGCAGGCGAATGCGGCGATCCAGTTTTCCAAGAGGCTATTGTGTCAGACTTGTTTCATAGTTACGAGCCGCGGCAAGGCCACCGCTTGCCGCACGACCCGCTTAATATGATCGTCGCGCCGCGACCGATTGGCTGGATTTCTACACGCAGCGCTTCAGGCGCCCTGAATCTGGCTCCCTATAGTTTCTTCAACGCCTTCAACTACAAGCCGCCTATCGTTGGCTTTTCCAGCGTTGGCTACAAGGACTCTGTGCGAAATGTCGAACAGACGCGCGAGTTTGCCTGGAACCTGGTGACACGTTCGCTGGCCGAGGCGATGAACCAGACGTCTGCGCCTCTTTCTCCAGAGGCCAGCGAATTCGACTTTGCGGGATTGACGCCTCTGCAGTCCGAGCTGATCTCAGTTCCGCGAGTGGCGGAAAGTCCGGTCAGCTTCGAGTGCCGATGCACTCAGGTCATTCAATTGGTTACAGTTGACGGCCAGAAGGTGCCAACCTGGCTGGTCCTGGGCGAAGTCGTAATGGTCCATATTGCTGATTCGCTGCTGAAAGACGGCATCTATGATACCGCTGCAGCTGGTCACGTTCTGCGTGGTGGAGGCCCAAGCGACTATTTCACTATCGGACCCGATCAGCTGTTCCGGATGACACGTCCCAAATAGCTGATTTCTCAGATTAACTGATCCCTAGTAACTGATCATTAACCAAATCACGTCAGATTCTTAGGCGTAGCGCTTGAAGCCTGCCCTCGCTTATAGCGCTGCATAGTCTACCTTCCGGGTGGTTCCCCCCGGCACCGCCCGGAAGGTACACAAGCTCCCAGCAGTTACCCAACTGCATTCTTGAGAGCGGCGCTGCCTGCAATCTCCTCCTCCATCGACAGTTCAGCCTTAAGGCTTTCGATATCGCGATAGATCGAGGCTACAGCAAGCGTTCGCCCGCCGCGCTTGTAGCGGACAACGCAGTCCTTGCTTGCGATGTCGCCATCAATGGCCAGATCATCCCATTTCTCGGCATGGCCGACATAGGCGATCGGAACGTCGTAATGCTGGCTCCAGAAGAAGGGCACCGCATCGAATTTCTCGCGGGCGCCGAGCATGTTCAGAGCGGCGGTCTGCCCCTGACGCTCGGCTACGACCCAGTGCTCGACGCGGATATTCTCGCCGCTATAGGGATCAGGCCAGCGTGCGATATCGCCCGCCGCAAAAATGCCAGGCGCGCTCGTCTCCAGGTAGGCGTTCACGGAGACGCCGCGGTCTATAGCCAGCCCTGCCTTCTGCGCCAGCTCGATCCTCGGGCGGACACCAACCCCCGCGACGATGAGATCCCCTTCGAGCGCGCCGCCGCTCTGAAGCTTCACTTTCCGGCCTACGATCGCGCTCACGGTTTGCCCAAGGTGGAAAACGACGCCGTGCTCCTCATGCAGAGCGCGGACGAAGTCACCCATCTGCGGGCCAAGGATGCGCTCCATGGGCCGCTCCTCCGGCGCGACCACGTGAACGTCAAGTCCACGGGCGCGCAGCGACGCAGCAACCTCAAGCCCGATAAAGCTCGCGCCAATGACGACGGCCCGGCTCGCGGTCTTGGCGCGTTCGATGATGGCGTGGCTATCGGCGAGCGAGCGCAAGGTATGGACATGCGGCTCGTTGAAGCCGGGGAGCGGCAGACGGATCGGCTCAGCGCCGGTTGCGAGTAGCAGGCGGTCGTAGGGCAGGGTCTCCCCACTGCCGAGCGTGACTTCGCGCGAACGCGGGTCTATGCCGGTCACGGCCTCGCTGACCCGCAGATCGATGCCGTTCTCGGCGTAGAAGCTGTCAGGCCGCAACGGCACCCACTCCTCGGGCGCGGCGCCGGCAAGATAATCCTTCGAGAGGTTCGGGCGATCGACAGGCGGGGCGGCTTCGCTGCTCACCATCACGATGCTGCCCTGATAGGCGCGGCGCCTCAGCATTTCGGCGGCCGCAAAACCGGCAGCGCCTCCACCGACAATCACAATCCGGCCAGGCGCTTTGCCTGAAGGCACGCGCAGCGGCTCTGATTTCGGCGGTGTCCGTTTCTCCTTCACGAAGACCTTGCCGTCTCGCTGTTCGACGGACCAGCAGCCGATCGGGCTCAGCGCCGGGGCGCGCACGGCTTCTCCGGTGCGCAAATCGAACGCGGCGTGATGCCAGGGGCAGCGGACGGTGCCGTTCACGACAAGGCCATCGGCGAGCGGGCCGTGATAATGGGAGCAGTGAGCACCGACCGCAAAAATCTCGCCTCCCCGGCGAACCAGCAAAATCTCCTCGCCGCCGCAATGGCCAGCCAGCATGCCGCCATCCGCGAGTTCGGTGAGCGAAATTCCTTGCGCGAGATCAGGACCGTGAGGGGGTTGTTCCTGCGACATGTCACTCTCCCTTGCGACAAACATACGGGGCGTCGCAAAGTTAGATGGCTACCCTTCTACAAAAACGCCAGCGTCGAGGTGGGCTCATGAAGCGAAGCGCCGGATACTTATGTACAAGCGCAGGGACGATGAGCTGCTTGTCCTTCTCGTGCATCCGGGCGGCCCCTATTGGGCGAAGAAGGATCTTGGGAGCTGGTCCATCCCCAGGGGCGAGTATGACGAGGGCGAAGATGCCTTGGCGGCCGCTGTGCGGGAATTCCGGGAAGAGACAGGCGGACAGGTTGAGGGGGAAGTCCGCTCGCTGGGCCAGATTACTCAATCGAACAGAAAAACCGTGCGCGTCTGGGCGGTCGAGGGCGATTTTGATCCGTCGATGTTGAAGTCGAACCTGTGCGAAATCGAATGGCCTCCCAAAAGCGGCAGAAAGCAACTCATTCCCGAAGTCGATCGCGCGGAATGGTTCTCGCTTCAAGAGGCGCGACGGAAGATCCTTCCCGCGCAAGGTCCGTTCCTGGATCGCCTGGAACTTGCGCTTAAGCGTGATTGATCGCCTCCGGCACGCGCACTTTGGACAGGAGGTCGGTCACTTCGCTATGGGGGCGGCGGATGCGCGCAGTCTGGAAGCCGCTCTTATTGATCCGGGCCCATTATGTTTGGAGCGCGTCGCGATTTTTGGCGTTCCTTCTCCCATGGGGAGAAGGCCAGGATGAGGGGCATTTTACTCCCATTATCAGGCACTTACCCCTCACCCGGGTCGCAAGCGACCCGACCTCTCCCCTGGGAGAGGTGACGTGCGATTCAAATCACCGTGCCTAATCAATAGAATACGTGCAGATCGGAAAGGTCCTTATTTTCACACAGGCGCCGGGTGGCTTTGGCCAGAAGCGGCGCGCAGGACAGCGTGGTGATCTTGATCGCCTCCGCTCTGGCGCCATCCGCGGCGGATGCACGCGGGTCCGTCTGGATTAAGCCGTCAGCACGGGATTAATGACCGCTTTCTCGGAGCAGGACGCGCCTCGAATTTGAACTCATCCCTGCGCCGCAACAGGCAGGCCAAAATGTGCGTCGGAAGCGCGAACAGCTTGAAGCGCGTGAAGAGTTTGAGCGTCGCCATGCGTTGCAAGTCCCAGAGGGGGAACGGCCATACAGTCCGATCTCGGCTAGCTAGGCGAAAACAACCGGAACGGCCCTGCGTGCAAAAGGTTCTTGCTCCGCGTCGGTGCATATTGATAGATTGGAACTAAGGACTACGTAAATCAGTTTTTTAAGGCGGTCGCGGCTCCATTCTCGCAGTCACACCACCGCCCACTTTAGAGAACTTGATTAAAACTCGCCGTGGAGGAAAGTTGTGCAACTGTTGCGTTTGTAGCCGTGATATGACCATCAAAGGTTGTATCAGGCAAAGACGGGGATTCTAACTCATGACCTATTATCCGGGACCGTGGGAAAGCGAGAGTGAACGCCTCAATTTGGACGGCTTCCACCGGAAGCGTTCAGCCGCCAGAGACAATCCGGGGCCGCATCCCATAATTGCGCCAATCGCTTGGGTTGTCTGCCTTCTTGCCGGAGCGGCATTTTGGGCTGGTGTCTTCGAGCTGCTTTTCTAACACGAATTTCTCTAATCTTTCCACACCCCCTTTTGAGGGGGGGACGTCTCCTCGGAGATACTCCCAATTGAGAGGAAGCGACTTTCCAGCCTGCCGGGAGGCAGAGCGCCAGTATGACGGCGGAGATGCCCCCTTGCGGGCTTACTCCAGCCTCGCCGGACAGTTGGCGCAGGCGCCGCCGCCACAGCTCATGGGTGGCATGTCGTTGCCGCCCTTGGAAGGCGAAGCGATAAGCGAAAGCTGCTTTGTGAGGTCGCCGCTGCCGCATGACGGGCAGGTGGGCGTATCTGACGAGCGGACCAGCGTCTCGAACTCGTGTCCGCATTTCTTGCAATCATAGCCGTAGATCGGCATGTGAAGCCCCCGTTGTTCCGAAGTGGCCGTAGAAGTGCTTCAGAAATGCCGCGCGCGCAAGAGGCCACATCCACTCAGGGCGCCGGTTTCCTATTCGGCCTCGGCCTCACATAGAAATCGAGCCCTTCCGGAAAGCTGTGCGGTCAAGCCAGGCATTGATCAGTACGGGTTTGCCGCTCTTGGCGGCGGCGCGGGCGCGAGCCAAGGCGTCCGGCACGTCCGCATTCCTTTTCACAAGGATGCCTTCCGCGCCGAAGCCAGCGGCGACCTCGTGATAGGCGCTTCTGGCGAGGATGGTGCCGACATCGTCGCCAAGCACCTTCATCTGCTCGCGCGCGATCTGGGTCCAGCCCGCATCGTTTCCAACGACGGCGATGACCGGCACGCCGTGACGCACAAACGTATCGAATTCGGCAAGGCTGTAGCCGCACGCGCCGTCGCCGAAGATGATCCACACCTCGGCTCCGGGCCGCGACAGCGCCGCTCCCAGTGCGAAGCCCGCACCGACGCCGAGCGTGCCGAAGGGGCCGGGATCGAGCCACGAAAGCGGGCCGCGCGGGCGAAGGATGTAAGACGCCGTTGCAACGAAGTCGCCGCCATCGGCCACGAAGATGGCATTGTCTCCGGCGGCGCGGTCGATCTCGCGCAAGAGCGCGATCGGATTCACGAACTTGCTTGTCGACGCCGCCTGCTTTTCGATCTCGGCTTCCCGGGCGGCATCGCGCGCGTGGAGCGCCGCGATCCAATCCGTCCAGCGGCCGCGAACGCCGACGAAGCGATCCGCCAGCTGCTCAAGAAACAGGGCGGCGTCTCCGATGGCGGTGATATCCGGGCGGCGGTTCAGGCGTGCGTCCTTGCGGCTGCGGTTGGCGGCGATCAGCGTGGCCGAACGGCGGATTTGCCGGCCATAGTCGAGGCGGAAGTCGCAAGGCACGCCCGCGAGGATGACGCAATCGGCTTCCTTCAAAGCCTGCCGGCGCTGGTGGCGGATCTGGAGCGGGTCGTCCCGTCCAAGCAGCCCCCGCGCCATCCCCGAAAGATAGACGGGAATTCCAAGCCGCTCGATGGCAGCGGCGACCAGGACAGGGTTCGTGCCTGCGGCGAGCGTCTGGCTGCCGATGATGGCTAACGGGCGCGAAGCGCACGACAGGGCAGCGGCCGTCGCCTTGACTCTGGAAGACTGAACGGCAGGCGCATCCACAGTCCGGGCTTGCGGGGCAGACGGGGTTGCGCTTCCACCAAACAATCTCTCAAGATGCCGGTTGATAGTGTAGCGCAGGAGCGTGTCGGAGATGGATCGCCCTTTGCCGGAAGCCTCGCCATACCATTGGCGCACAGTGGACTCGGCATAGAGCAAATCGACCGGGATCTCCACGAAGGCTGGCCCTTGCACGCCGTCGCGCGTGGCTGCGAACGCTTCTTCAAGGGCGGGGCCGATGTCCTTAACCCGCCGGACTTGCCTGAGAAACTTAACGTGGGGCGCGGCAACGGGGCGCTGGTCGATGTCCTGCAAAGCGCCGCGCCCTTGCAGCAGCGTCGGGGCCGCCCCTCCAAGGAGCACAATGGGGGACTGCGCGAGCTGCGCATTCTTCAAGGCGGTTACGGTATTTGTGATCCCCGGCCCCGCCGTGACCGCCGCGACTCCGGGCACGCCCGTCAGCCGGGCGACGGCGTCGGCGGCGAACACGGCCGTGGCCTCACCGCGCGTGTCTATGATGCGGATGCCACGCGCCTTCGCGCCGGTGAGAATGGGCGAGATATGACCGCCGCATAATGTGAAGAGCGCCGTTACGCCATGCGCCGAGAGAAGCGCCGCAACCCGGTCGCCTCCGTGAGCCGCCGTTTCCTCCCGCGCCGCAGTCGCGTTTTCCAGGAGCGCGCCGTCGGCTCTTGCCGCTGCTTCGGTGCTGACCATCTGCGACGCCCCGCGTTAGTGTGCGTCCGGAAAGTGCGAAGCGGTTTTCCGGTAAAGACGCACGACAAAACAAGATACTAAGCCCGCTTTTGATTCCATCAAAAGCGGATGCTGATAAACGATGTTGCCCATGGTTCGACAAGCTCACCATGAGGAGCAACTCATTGAAAACACTCGACCTCATCCTGAGCCTGTCGAAGGATGAAGCCACGTTTTCATCCTGAGCCTGTCGAAGCCTCATCCTGAGCTTGTCGAAGTCCTCATCCTGAGCTTGTCGAAGTCCTCATCCTGAGCTTGTCGAAGGATGCGGCCACGTTTTCCGCCTTCTTCAGCATCCTGCCAGTATTCGCGGGATTTTATAAGAGGATCGCGTCGCGCTCCATTCAAAACCGCGCCCGCTGAAGGCTTGGCAGCCAGAAAAGATGCGTCAGCGGTAGATGCGGCTGATCTTCGAGCCTTCGAGCGTCAGATTGTACATCAACCCTTTCTGATCGAAGATGAAGCCAACGATCGGGCTGTGGATGGTATTCGTATCGACTGCGCCGCCAGCGCCCACCGCAATGATTGCGACGGAGCCGTCCACGCCAACTTTCCAGCCATCCTTCATGCGGAACCCGTAAAGAGCGTCCGGCGTCATGAACATGATGATGACGGACCTTGCCTGCGCGCCCAGCTGAAAGCCGAAAGACGCCGAAACCGTGTTGTAATATTCGGTTGGGCGGTGGGGGGTCAGCAGGCTGCCTTCGCCATATTCGCCGCCAAAGCCAAATCCGGCTTTGACGATGGTCGGGAAGACCAAAATTCCTGCGGTTCTCTGGGCGATGCCCCTGGCCCACGGGCCTCGGCCGTAAAATCTGTCGAGCGTGACCCCGACGCCGTAATCAATGTCGTAGGCCGTCGACGCTTTCGCCGTGAGCGTTGACCCAAGCCCAAGCGCCGTGATGGCGCCGATCCTGATCGCCTCTCTCCTCGATAATTGCATACCGTACCCTTCCCTCACACCTTCGCCTTACACCCAAGCGCCGAGCCGCCCCAGCATGTCTGACACGGACCGTTACAACCGGACGCCTTTCCCCATCGCACTTGCCGGCGACACAAAGTACTTGTATATTTACTTCAGAGCCTTTTTGCCAAACAAACCCAATCGTAACCGTTTGTAAATCACCGGATGCGGTGCCTGCCGCTCTGATAACGGTTGGGCTGGCACCTCTATTTCCCTTGGGTGCGAGCCAAGCGCGGGGCAGCAGTCGCCCTGGCACTTCATGCCATACGATGAAAACCAACCGGATTTTAGGCGAAAGCTTGACTAATTAAAGCTGTTGCGATGAGCTGGAACCGAAGTCATGGCCGGGCTTGACCTGGCGTGACCTAGCTTGACCCGGCCATCCAGCCTCAATATAGCGGCCATGACAAAGGGGATGCGAATAATGTCGTCGCGCTTTAGCGTGGCTTCATCCTTCGACGGGCTCAGGATGAGGCTTCGACGGGCTCAGGATGAGGTCGAGTGCTTTATCAGGATGAGGGAGAGAGTTTTCAACGAGTTGATCCTCATGGTGAGCTTGTCGAACCATGGGCAACATCGATGAGAATCTTGGCTTCATCCTTCGACAGGCTCAGGATGAGGGAGAGAGTTTTCAGCGAGTTGATCCTCATGGTGAGCTTATGTTCATCCTCATGGTGAGCTTGTCGAACCATGGGCAACATCGTTTTCCAGCGGCCTGTTAGAGCTCATTGGCTCTGTCGCGCTGCATCTTGTGATACTTCCTGATGAGCAGATTCCGCCGCAACCGCGAGAGGTAGTCGATGAACAGGATGCCCTCCAGATGATCGATCTCATGCTGAACGACGGTTGCCTGGAGGTCCGCGAAATCTCGCTCCTGCTGCTTGCCTTCCATGTCGACGTAGCGAACGCGCACCAGAGCGGGGCGCTCCACCTCGGCATACATCCGCGGAATTGACAGGCACCCCTCCTCGTGAACGCGAGGCTTATCGCCGGAGGATAAGATTTGCGGATTGATCAGGACGATCGGATCCCTCGGCACATCTTCGCCCTTGATCGTATCCATGACGATGAGGCGGCGAAGCACGCCGAGCTGCACTGCCGCAAGCCCTATGCCAGGGGCGGCGTACATCGTCTCCAGCATGCTGTTGGCGAAACCGCGAACCTCATCGTCGACGGTTTCCACCGCCGCTGATGTCTTGCGGAGAACGGGGTCTGGCAGTGTGATGATCGGCAATATCGGCATGCGGAGCAGATAAGCGAGCGGCGCGGTCTGGTCAACGCTTTCTTATGCAATTTAGCAGCGGGAAATTGCGTGTCCGGGGCAGCGCTCGACTTCGATCGTGACGTGACTGAGCTTCGGCAGGACGCCAGCTTTCCTTTGTAGCTCTCCGGCGGCTTTGGATCGTGCGTCACAATCGAGATCACGGCCGCGTAATGGCCCGGCCCAACCCCCCAAAGATGCAGGTCCGAGATCGCATCGCCGTCATCACCCGAGCCTGCCGCAGCCTCATCCTGAGCCTGCCGCAGCCTCATCCTGAGCCTGTCGAAGACCTCATCCTGAGCCTGTCGCAGCCTCATCCTGAGCCTGTCGAAGGATGGAGCCAAGGGAACACGAGCTCGTGCTGGAATGGCTCGATGGAGTGGCTCTGCATAGGCTTTGCGCCCTCTATGCGATGCTGAGAAAGGGATGTTGCCCATGGTTCGACAGGCTCACCATGAGGATGAACGTGCTGAGAACACTCGACCTCGTCCCGAGCCTGCCGCGGCCTCATCCTGAGCCTGCCGCAGCCTCATCCCCGAGCCTGCCGCAGCCTCATCCCCGAGCCTATCGCAGCCTCATCCTGAGCCTGTCGAAGGATGGAGCCAAGATTTCACGCTTTTCCAGCAACCCGCGATTGCCTCAAGCAGAAGGGTGGACCTCGGCCCAGAGATCGTAGTCGTCCGAGTTGATAATCGTGGCGCGGACGCGGTCGCCGGGCTGCAAATCGTCGGCCTCTTCGATGAAAACCGAGCCGTCGATGTCCGGCGCGTCCCAAACGCTGCGCCCGGTTGCGCCGTCCTCGTCTACCTCGTCGATCAGCACCTCGACCGTCTTGCCGACCTGGGCCGCGAGAACTGCCTCGCTCACTTCACGCTGCGCCGCCATGAAGCGCTCGAAGCGTTCGGCCTTGAGTTCCTCGGGGACATGCCCCTCCAGATCGCGGCTCGCTGCCCCTTCCACGTTCTCATATTTGAAGCAGCCAACGCGCGTGAGCCGGGCCTCGCGAAGCCAATCGAGAAGGAACGCGAAGTCCTCTTCCGTCTCGCCGGGAAAGCCGACGATGAAGGTGGACCGAAGCCCGAGGCCGGGGCAGACCGCGCGCCAGCTTTTGATGCGATCCAAGGTTTTCTCCTGGTTCGCGGGGCGGCGCATCGCCTTCAGCACCTTCGGCGAGGCGTGCTGGAAGGGAATGTCGAGATAGGGGAGGATTTTGCCTTCCGCCATCAGCGGCAAGAGTTCGTCGACGTGGGGATAGGGGTAGACGTAATGCAGCCGCACCCACGCGCCGAGCCGCGACAGCGCTTCGCAAAGCTCCGTCAGCCGCGCCTTGACCGGAGCGCCGCGCCACTCGCTTTCCGTATATTTCAGGTCGAGTCCATAGGCGCTCGTGTCCTGGCTGATGACGAGCAGCTCTTTCGCGCCGCCTGAGACGAGCGCCTCCGCTTCGGCAAGGACATCGGAGGAGGACCGGCTCGCGAGCGGGCCGCGCAAGGCGGGGATGATGCAGAACGAGCAGCGGTTGTTGCAGCCCTCGGAGATTTTCAAATAGGCGTAATGAGGCGGCGTCAGTCGCAAACCGGCGCGCGGAACGAGGTCGAGAAACGGCGCGTGCGGAGGCGGCGTCGCGGCGTGGATCGCATTCATCACGGCATCGTATTGATGCGGGCCGGTGATAGCGAGAACGTCAGGAAACGCATCGCGGATGCGCTTGTCCTCCATCCCGAAGCAACCCGTGACGACGACGCGGCCATTTTCCGCCATCGCCTCGCCAATCGCCTCCAGGCTTTCGGCCTTCGCGCTGTCGAGGAAGCCGCAGGTATTCACCACCACGACATCCGCGCCATCATAGCTCGGCGAAATCGCATAGCCCTCGCACTTCAGCCGCGTGAGAATGCGCTCGGAGTCGACCAGCGCCTTCGCGCAGCCCAGGCTTACAAATCCAACCTTCGGCGCATTCGAGCTTGCGGCGCGCTCTTGCGGCATTTTCGGCATATTTTTGTTCTTCTACGCGGAAATAAAAAGAGCGCCGTGAAGGCGCTCTCATGATGTAGCGATTTATTTCGCCCTTATAAAGCGCATTCGCTAACCGCCGGCATAGCCACCAAGGATCGGGATGATCTCACCCGTGATGTAACTCGACATCGTCGGCGCGGCGAGGAACACGAAAGCTGGCGCGATCTCCTCGGGCTGCGCAGGGCGCTTCATCACCGTGTCGCCGCCAAAGCTCTGGACGCGTTCGGCGGATTTATCGGCGGGATTGAGCGGGGTCCACACCGGTCCCGGCGCGACCACATTCACGCGAATGCCGCGCGGGATGAGGTTTGTCGAAAGCGAGCGCGCAAATGCGTGGATGCCGCCTTTCGTCATCGAGTAGTCGAGCAGGTCCTTGTTGCCCAACAGGCCCGTGACAGAGCCGGTCATAACGATCGAGCCCTTCGGCTTGATATACGGCACGGCGGCCTGCGCCATGTTGAAATAGCCGTAGAGATTGGTCTTGAGCGTGCGGTTGAAGTGCTCCTCGGTGAGATCGAGGAAGTCCTCGACATGCTCCTGGAAGGCGGCGTTGTTGACAAGGATGTCGAGCTTGCCGAACTCGGCCACCGTCATCTCGACGGCCTGCCGGCAGAAGCCGCGATGGGCGACGTCGCCCGCGATAAGAAGGCAGCGGCGGCCTTCCTTCTCGACAGCCCGCTTCGTTTCTTCCGCGTCCGCATGTTCGCACAGGTAGACGATGGCGATGTCCGCACCCTCTCGCGCGTAAAGCACCGCCACTGCGCGCCCTATGCCGGAATCGCCGCCGGTGATGAGCGCAACCATATCTTGCAGCTTGCCTGACCCCTTATAGTCTGGCGCGTCGTACATCGGCTTGACTTCAAGCTCAGCCTCGACCCCAGGCTTTCTCAGGTGTTGCTTTGGGAAGTGCGACGGGTACTCGCGCTGGCCGGCCTGCATCGGCTCATCTTTCTTATCCTGCGATGCGCCCGGCGCTTCCTTGCGGTCGATCTCTTCCTGGATATGCCGCCCGCTTTTGACGACAGCGTCCGTATGCGCCTCAAGATGTTCCTGGGTCTCTTCCATCACTCTCCTCACCTGATGCCGCTGCTGCGCGTGCGATGACTTCGGGTGAGCAAACCATGCCGCTTTGCCCTGTTCCCGCAAGGCACGGCAAGTTACGTGGTCCCGGCAAGGTGTGTCTGATCGACCCGTACACGATTGCCGAAGAAACGCGGGCTGCCTGCCGCAGATGGCAACCTCAATTAAGCTCCGTGGTGTATGATTTGCAAAGGAGATGGCGACCGCCGTCTCCAAAGCCGTTTCGCGTCACAAAGGGAGCTCGCTCAGCCCGCGCGGAGCGTGAAAAACTATGAAGACATCGCGAAGGCTCATTCTGATTGGGCTTTCCATAGGATTTGTGGCTGTCGTCGGCATATCCGTCGCGGGTTCTTTCGACTTTCTCTTTTTCTCGATCTTGTTTTCGGCTGCGCTCGCCATGATCGCCATTGCGGAGCTTTTCCCGAAAAGCGGCCTGTTTCCCATCACGTTCGCGAGCCTCGCCGCCGTCTATGCGTCCATCTTCGCTTTGTTCGTGGAGGGCCTTTTCTACTCGCTTGGGAAGGTCACCTTGGGGATCGCGTTTGCGACGCCGATCCTGCTCTTTATCGCGGGATGCTGGTGGCGGAAGGAGGAGATCCGCAAGGACATCGCGGAGCCGGACATCAAGGGTGGGAGGATGGGCCTGCTCCAAGCTTTCCTCTGGCAGCTTCCCGTCTGGCTTGTCGGCCTTGGCGTCTACATTCTGTTCGGCATCGAGGAGAACAGGGTCAACACGGACGTTACGCTGCTTGCCGCAATGGGCGTGATCGGGCTGATTGTCTTTGCCGTCAGCCACGACGTCGCGACGTTCCTCATCGACATTGGCCTCCTTCTGGAGGAGTTCGCGACACGCGTCTCGCGGCTTACCATACCGGCGTTCGCGTTCCTCTCGTTCTACGCCATCCTGGTGATCGCCTTCGCTGCCCTATACGGCATCGTTTCCCGAAGCTCGGCTTATCATCATTTCCGCATCGGGGACGAATACCGGAGCCTCACCTTCTTCGAGTCGCTGTATTTCTCGGTGATCACGCTCGCGACGGTAGGCTATGGCGATATTGTACCGCACAGCAATCTCGTGCGCATGCTCGCCGCGTTCGAAGTGATCGTCGGCGTGCTGCTCATCCTTTTCGGTGTGTCAGAACTCCTCGAATATGCCCACGAGCGGCAGCGCATGGCCCGGAGGAAACGGAGGCGCGCAAGCACATTAGGAGATGGGCAGGGACATAAGCATCATCACCACGGGGGTTGGAAGACTTGGAGCGGGTGAAGGGAATCGAACCCTCGTATTCAGCTTGGAAGGCTGCTGCTCTACCATTGAGCTACACCCGCGCCGCGCCTACATTACCAACATTGGAGCGGCGCTCAACGGAAAAAAGCGCGGACGTAGGTTTGCACAGCTTTTCCTTGAGCCCTTGACAAATGAAAATTTTGTTGCGGTGGGGCGCGAAAAACGCTTGGCATGGCTGCTGCATGCGTGTTAGCAATCAGGCCCCTACTACTGGTAAGCTATCAGCAGCAGGCCGGATGGGTATTGGATCGGCTGACTCCCATGCCCAAAACGCTTGTTTCAACCGGTTGGATGGAGGAGTGTAGCTCAATCGGCTAGAGCACCGGTCTCCAAAACCGGGGGTTGGGGGTTCGAGTCCCTCCACTCCTGCCACTTAAGGGCGGCAGGAAATACTCGATACAATCGGGCAGAGACGTTAAAAGTTTCATAGCGAGCGGCTAAGCCGTTTCGCATCGGCGTTGGGAAGAAATGGCAAAGGTTGGTCCTTTCGAATTTTTACAGCAGGTCCGCGCGGAAACCGCGAAGGTCGTGTGGCCGTCGCGACGCGAAACGGTTGTCACGACCATAATGGCCGTGCTGATGTCCGTTTTTGCGTCGGTTTTCTTCCTGCTTGCCGACCAGATTTTCAGCAAAATCATCGGGTTTATTTTGACCCTCGGGCAATAGCGCTTAAAAAAATCGTAACGAAAAGCAGCAAAAGTGATGACAAAGCGCTGGTATATCGTTCACGCCTATTCGAACTTCGAAAAGAAGGTGGCGGACGCTATCCGTGAACGGGCGACGGCAGCCGGCCTCGACGAGAGCTTCGAGGAGATTGTCGTGCCGATGGAAGAGGTAGTGGAGGTTCGCCGGGGCAGAAAAGTCAGCACCGAGCGGAAGTTTTTTCCGGGTTATGTTCTTGTGAAGATGGACATGAACGACCGGGCGTTTTTGCTGATCAAGAATACGCCGAAGGTTACGGGATTTCTTGGCGCGGATAACAAACCGCAGCCGATTTCCGAGACCGAAGCCCAGCGCATTCTCAATCAGGTGAAGGAAGGTGTGGATCGGCCGAAGCCGTCCATCTCCTTCGAAATCGGAGAGCAGGTGCGCGTCGCGGACGGCCCGTTTGCATCGTTCAATGGGCATGTCGAGGAAGTGGACGAGGAGCGCGCGCGGCTCAAAGTTGCGGTTTCCATCTTCGGCCGGGCAACCCCGGTCGAGCTGGAGTATGGCCAGGTCGAGAAGATTTAGCGCGAAACGCGCTAGGCTTCAGAGGTTTGGCTTTTGTTGTGGAAGGCAAACGCCTGCTCGCCAAGCAGGTGTATGAGCCGCACCACATCCCTCAAACCCGGGCGTCAGCCCTTGAGAGGTTGTAATGGCAAAGAAAATAATAGGCTATATCAAGCTGCAGGTTCCTGCAGGCCAAGCCAACCCGTCGCCGCCGATTGGTCCCGCGCTCGGTCAGCGCGGCTTGAACATCATGATGTTCTGCAAGGATTTCAACGCGGCTTCGAAGGAGATGGAACCCGGCTCGCCGGTGCCTGTCGTCATCACCTATTTCGGGGATAAATCGTTCTCCTTCGCGATGAAGACGCCACCGGCGTCCCACTTCCTGAAAAAGGCGGCAGGCATCAAGAGCGGCTCAAAGACGCCAGGCGTCGGATCCGCCGGAACCGTGACCATGGCTCAGGTCCGCGAGATTGCCGAGAAAAAGATGAAGGACTTGAACGCAACCAGCGTAGATCAGGCTGCGAAAATTATTGCTGGCTCCGCCCGTTCCATGGGCCTCACGGTGAAGGAGTAATGGCCATGGACGGAAAACGTTTACGCGAGGCCAAGAAGACCATCAACCGCGTGAAGCTTTATCCTATAGAGCAGGGCGTTAAGCTTGTGAAGGAGCGCGCCAAGGCCAAATTTGATGAGACGATCGAGATCGTAATGAATCTCGGCGTCGATCCGCGTCATGCCGATCAGATGGTGCGCGGTGTTTGCGCGCTTCCGAACGGCACGGGCCGCTCGGTGCGAGTGGCGGTTTTCGCTCGTGGCGCAAAGGCCGACGAGGCGAAGGCGGCGGGAGCCGATGTTATCGGCGCCGAGGATTTGGTGCAGCAGGTCCAGGGCGGCAACATCAACTTCGACAAGTGTATCGCGACGCCCGACATGATGCCTCTGGTGGGCCGGCTCGGTAAAATTCTCGGTCCGCGCGGCATGATGCCCAACCCGAAGGTTGGCAGCGTAACGATGGATGTTGCTGAGGCAGTGCGCGGCGCAAAAGGGGGCGCGGTCGAGTTTCGAGTCGAAAAAGCTGGAATTCTGCACGCCGGAATCGGCAAAGCAAGCTTCACCGAGAACGCACTTGTGGAAAACATTAAAGCTTTCGCCGATGCGGTGATGAAAGCAAAGCCTGCAGGCGCTAAGGGAACTTTTGTGAAACGCGTGGCGCTTAGCTCAACGATGGGGCCTGGCGTCAAGATCGAGCCCGGGACGCTTGGTAGCGTGGCTCATCAGTAGCCATATAGCGGGGACCGGCTTGCGCGGTGTCCGCATTACGAATTTCGGGCGGTTCGCCGTCCGATAGGCCAAAGCGGAAACGCCTCGGCCGCTGCCTTCGCTAGCGGAGGCAGCCTGTCCAAGATTGCTGGCGCCAAAGGGTAATCCCCTGCGGCTTAATATTCGCCTGCATGAGACGGGGAACGGAAACAGGTGATCTCGACGCCGGCCTCGGCTGGTTGGAGGATCGCGCCTGATCACGCCTCGGGACAGATGAGCAGTCGCTCGCCTTTCGAGGCGGCGGCGTGATCGAAGCGGCAGTTCGCGATATGAACGCGGTCTGCCCCTAAACGGAGAGAAGCGGTGGATAGAGCTGAAAAACAGGAGATGGTTGAGACTCTCAACGACATCTTCGCAACAAGCGGCTCTGTCGTGGTGGCGCGCTACAAGGGCTTGACCGTAGCGCAAATGACCGACCTCCGCCGTCGCATGGGCGGCGCCGGGGCGAAGTTCAAAGTCATCAAGAATCGTCTCGCCAAAATTGCACTTGATAGCGCGGCCAATGGCGCGGGTGCGGATCTCTTTCTTGAACCAACGGGAATTGCCTTCGCGGAAGACCCCACGGCGGCAGCAAAGGTAGCGGCTGATTTTGCCAAGACCACCGACAAGTTCGTTATTGTCGGCGGATTGCTTGGAAAGCAGGCGCTGACAGCGGATGCTGTCAAGGCTTTGGCCGCCATCCCCTCCAAGGAAGAGCTTCGTTCCAAGCTTTTGGGCGTGTTCCTTGCGCCGGGCTCCAAGCTTGTGCGGCAGCTTAATGCACCTGCGCAGAACCTCGCGGGCGTGCTGCAAGCGTTCAAGGAAAAGCAAGAAAAGCAAGAAGCGGCGTGATGGCTCTAGGCAGAGCTCCAAACACCAACCAGTCATCGAATGCATAGAGGTTTAAATGTCTGACAAACTTGAAAAGCTGTACCAGGACCTGTCCGTTTTGACGGTTCTCGAGATTTCCGAACTTGTTAAGCTGCTCGAAGACA
>CAVRSS010000117.1:0-10967 GCA_963723755.1 uncultured Alphaproteobacteria bacterium
CGCCCAGTTAATGAGAAAATTCCGGCATTTAGTTCTATTTAATGGGAGGTCATGAGTGAATGAAAGCTGTTTGCCTGCAAGGACATAGCGGAATTACTTCCGGCCAGGAATCAGGCTCGGCGGGAAGTAATTGCGGCAGGAATAAAATGATTGTTAAGCACAAGGGTGAGCGGAAATAATTCCGGTGCGCTCCTGTTAACCACCTTTGTATTAACGCTCGGCGCGGCGAACGAACGGTTTACCATAAGGCTCACGATAGACGCCGTCCAAAGATGGCAAATGGAAAGATTGCCAAAGCACGCCTGAAGGCCTCCCAGGATCATTCGCATCCGAGTGTCACCGTCATCGTCGCCCTAACGCGACACGGCGCAGCCGGGCGTCGGTCTTTTACCAATCAAACCCAATGTTAACCGACGGTATACCCTCATGGGAGAGCCGAACCCTCCGACGGTCGGTATAACGCCTTCGCAGAGCAGTTTTGACTTGAAAGCTTATTGGAGCGATTGTGGAAGCATCTGAGGCATCCTAAACCTTGGCTATAGTAGGCTTCCGCGCGAAGCTTTTGGGGGTGCGCAGCCATGAGCGCAACACCGTCCTTGAACGCCGCTATGCAGGACGGCCACTTCGAGCTGTTGGCATCGGGGTCCTGGACGGCCGTCCACGCCGGCGAACTTGAAGCCGCGATCGGCAGGGCGGCCGACGAGGCCGCGAAGGCTGGCGACGTCTCTATCGATATGCACAATGTCGCTGCGTTTGACACCTACGGGGCGTGGCTTCTGGAGCGGCTGATCCGGAAAAGGTCCGGCGCCGGGCAGCAAACCGGCGTGGTAGGCCTGCGCATGGAATTCCAAGGGCTTCTGCAGGACGTTCACACCGTCAACCGAAAAGAGGAAGGCCGGCATGGGTTGACCTCGGCCTTTGGCGAGTTTGAGCGCGCTCTGACAGAACAGGCGCGCGGCTTCCTGCCCTTCCTCGATATGCTTGGAGCGATCGGCGTCGCCGCCGTCCGCGTCCTCCGCCGCCCAAGGGACTTCCGCTTCACCTCGCTGGTGCATCAGCTCGATCGCGTCTGCTGGCAAGCCACGCCCATCATCGTGCTGATTACCTTCCTGATCGGCTGCATCATCGCCCAGCAAGGTTTCTTCCACTTCCGCCGGTTCGGGGCCGAAAACTATGTCGTCGACATGGTCGGCATTCTGATTCTGCGCGAGATCGGTGTGCTTCTGGTGACCATCATGGTGGCGGGGCGCTCCGGCAGTTCCTACACGGCGGAACTCGGCTCGATGAAAATGCGCGAGGAGATCGACGCGCTTCGCACCATGGGCCTCGATCCGGTCGAGGTGCTGATTCTGCCGCGCGTGCTCGCGCTCATCATCGCTGTGCCGATCCTGACCTTTCTCGGGTCCATGGCCGCGCTCTACGGAGGCGGGCTTGTGGCATGGCTTTACGACGGGATGAGCCCGCAGATCTTCATCGCGCGGCTGCACGAAGCCATTACGGTGACCCACTTCAAGGTCGGCATCATCAAGGCGCCCTTCATGGCGCTTGTTATTGGCGTCGTTGCCTGCGCCGAGGGGCTGCAGGTCAAGGGGAGCGCGGAGTCGCTCGGACTGCAAACCACAACATCGGTCGTGAAGTCGATATTCCTCGTGATCGTTCTGGACGGCCTTTTCGCAATCTTCTTCGCATCGATTGGAATGTGACATGGCAAGCAAGGCGGAGCCAGTCATCCGGGTGCGCGATCTCGTTGTCGGCTTTGGAGACACGACGGTCATCGATCATCTGTCGCTCGACGTGGTTCGCGGCGAGATCCTTGGACTTGTGGGCGGCTCCGGCGCCGGCAAATCCGTGCTGATGCGCACGGTGATTGGCTTGTTGCCGAAGCGCTTCGGTACGATTGAAGTGCTCGGCGTCGATCACGACAAGGCGAGCGAGGTTGAACTGCGCGCGATGGAGCGCCGCTGGGGTATTCTTTTCCAGCAGGGGGCGCTGTTCTCGTCGCTGACGGCGCTTCAGAATGTCCAGTTTCCGATGCGCGAATACCTCCACATCTCAGATGATCTTATGGACGAGGTGGCGAACGCCAAGCTGGAGATGGTCGGTCTGACCCGCGCCGACGGCTCAAAATTTCCGGCGGAGCTTTCGGGCGGCATGACGAAGCGCGTAGCGCTGGCCCGCGCGCTCGCCCTCGATCCCGAGATCGTCTTTCTCGACGAGCCGACCTCCGGCCTCGATCCCATCGCGGCGGCGGAGTTCGACGCCCTCATCCGCACGCTGCAAAGTACCCTCGGGCTGTCGGTGTTCATGGTCACGCACGACCTCGAAAGCCTGTACCTCGTCTGCGACCGCGTCGCGGCGCTGGCCGACGGGAAAGTGGTCGCGGAAGGGCCGGTCGCTTCGATGCTGCTGTCGGATCATCCGTGGGTGCGGTCTTATTTTGGCGGCGAGCGGGGTAAGGGGTTGGCTCAGGTTGCGCATGCAGGGATACGGGGCTAGGTCCAATGGAAATCAAGGCACGATACGTTTTGATCGGGCTCTTCACCCTCGCCGCCATCGTGGCGGGCTTTGCCTTTGTCTACTGGCTGGAAACGACCGGGAGCCTCGGCAAACGCACCAACTATGAGGTGAGGTTCCACAACACGGTTTCGGGCCTCCTAGCCGGGTCCGCGGTGCTTTTCAACGGCATCCGCGTTGGCGAGGTGACAGGGCTCAAACTTGTTCCGAATGAGCCGAAAGAGATCGACGTGACGATAGCGGTCGATACCGACACACCGATGCGGGCCGACACGCAGGCATCGCTCGACTTCCAGGGCTTGACCGGGGTGGCTGTCGTAACGCTCACCGGCGGCTCGGCGGACGCGCCGCTGCTCAAGGCTTTGCCTGGGCAGCTTCCCACGCTGACCGCAAGCGAGACGGCAGGCCAGACCATGAGCGACGCGGCTCGCCAGGCTTTCGCCCGCATCGACAAGATTCTCGCGGAGAATTCAGGCGATCTGCGAACCATGGTCTCCAATCTCACTTCCTTTTCCGAGGCTCTCGGAAAGAACTCCGGCAAGGTCGACGGCATACTGGCTGGCCTTGAGCGAATGACAGGCGGGGGAAAGACGGGCGGTCTCGTTTACGCCCTGAGCGCGCTGCCTGCCTCCCCTCGAGGGGGTGAAGCCTCTTGAGAAACAAATTTCTGTTTCCGACCCGAGCGCCCTGCTGTCCTACAATTCCGACCGCATTCTCACTCAGGCGGACGGCGGCCAGCTTGCGCCTCTCGGAAATGCGAAATGGGCGGACAGCCTGAGCAAGCTCGTGCAATCGCGCATCGTGCAGAGCTTCGAAAATACGGGCTCGCTCAATCAGGTGAGCCGGCCACTTGAGGCGGGCGCCCCCGAATATCAGCTCGCAACCGAGATCCGGAAGTTCCAGATCGTGCCCGGCCCCGAATTGACCGCCGAGGTTCGGATCAGCGCCAAGATCATCTCCGCTGACGGCCACATTGTCGCGGCCCGGATTTTCGATGGTAGCGCTCCGGTGAAACCGGCAGATAAATCCACCGCCGCGATGGCGCTTGACAAAATCATGTCGCTGATACCTTGGACCGCGGCGACGGCAGAGGAAGCGGGCGCCGCGAAAGCGCTCGACGAGGCCTTCGGCAAGATTTTGTTGAGCCTCATCCCCTGGACGGCGGATGTCGTCGCGGGTGGAGGCGAGAAACCTCAGCCTGCACCGGCCCCCCGCAAACGCGGCCAGGCGGGCGGGTAGCGCAAGACCGGCTCCGCTGAAAGAATCGCCGGCTTGACCCGGCCATCCAACTGGAATGAGTTACGGGGTCTGTCCCCTGGATGGACGGCTCAAGGGCGGCCATGACAACAGAAGCCGGTCACTGTCGGCCATTGGGGCCCTGGCTCACCGCTCAAGGACCTCGAATTTGATCCCGGCGTGTGCCGTGAGCGCCTCGACGAGACGATCGCCAAAACATGTTGCGGGTGTCCAGAAACCAGCGGACTTTTCCGATCTATCGAGGGTCGCGAGGCATGCGGCAGCCTGGCCCAGCATCTTTGACGTAGAGAGATACCCCGGGTCCGCATCGCCCACGACCTTAACGCGGACCGTCTTGTCATCCGCCGTCTTGCCGTGGAAGCGCAGATCGAAAAACCCTCGTTTCTGCGACTCAGGCGATGGCCCTTCGCCGGGCGCGGGCAGAACAAAGCGCTCGAGCGCCCACCGTGCTGGCGGAATCACGCTCGCCGCCACAAACGCACCAAGCCCAGCCGCAATTGCATAGGCCTTCGTCCGGCCCTCCAGGCCATGGCCCGCAAGCGTGGCTTCGTCATACCGGAAATCGCGGCCATAGCCGAAATTGGACAGAGCATTCGACCGGTGAACCACCTTGGTGTTGACGCTGGCCATGACGAAGGGCGCGAGCCACGAGTCGAAATCGGGGTCGTATTCCGGCCGCGAAAGGCTGGCTTGCCTGACCTTCGGACCATCATTCGGAGGGCAGAGCGCGTAAGGGCTGGCGAGCTCCTTTCGCAGTTCGGGGCTTGCCGCGGCGTCCTTGGCGACGTTCAACATGCTGGCGATGGTGCCGCCCGAGGCTCCGCCCCGGATCGCCTTGACACGCATCTTCACATGCGAACAGGGCTGGCCGAAACGGCGTCGCGCTTCTTGCTGCAGGACGTGAACCCCCATATCGGACGGGATCGAGTCGAAACCGCAGCAGTGAACGAGCCGCGAGCCTGACGCCCGCGCTTTCGCCTCATAAAGCCCGATCATGCGCTTGACCCAGGGAATTTCGCCAGTCAGGTCGCAATAATCGGTGCCGGTCGTGGCGCAAACCTTGACGAGAGGCTCGCCATAAAGCGCGTATGGGCCGACAGTCGAGACGACGGCGCGAGTTTTGTTACATATCGCCGCAAGCGCCGCCTCGTCTGCCGCATCGGCAATTTCAATCGGGAGCGCAGCAGCTTCGTCGCCAAGCGAAGAGCGCAGCGCCTCAAGCTTGCTTCGTGAACGGCCAGCGGCGGCCCATCTCAACCGCCCGCCAAAGCCAAATTCATGGGTAAGATAGCGGCATAAGAGTTTTCCCACGAAACTTGTGGCCCCAAATGCAACGAGGTCATAAGGCTTTTCGCTCATCTCTTTTCCAAAGCTCTCCATTCGATTGGCAGGGTGCTGAGAAGGCTGAAAACGTGGCTCCTTCGACAAGCTCAGGATGAGGTCTTCGACGGGCTCAGCATGAGGTCGAGTGTTGGCATCATCCTTCGACAGGCTCAGGATGAGGTCGAGAGTTGGCTTCATCCTTCGACAAGCTCAGGATGAGGTCGAGAGTTGGCTTCATCCTTCGAAGGCTCAGGATGAGGTTGGTGTTTTCGATGAGTTGATCCTCATGGCGAGCTTGTCGAACACCTCATGGTGAGCTTGTCGAACCATGGGCAACATCGTTCTCAGCAGCCTGTAGGTGGTGGACCGGCATCCTGGTGTTCTCCCGCTCTGTGCACATATAAGTTAAGGAAGCGCCCCCCGGTTTGACTGCAACGATTTGGGAGACTAAATTTGATAGGTTTGCAAAGGATAAGCGAAGATGATGTCGAGAAGGCAGGACCTACGCGCTCCCGCCCTTGACTTGAAGGGGGCCGGCGGCGTCCGCGAGTTGAATGAGCGCTACCGGGAAATATTCCGGAGCATCGTGGAAACGTACCTCGCGACGGGCGAGCCGGTGGGGTCGCGCAATCTGAGCCGCCATCTCCCGATGACATTGTCGCCAGCCTCGGTCCGGAATGTCATGTCGGATTTCGAGACGCTGGGGCTGATCTATGCGCCCCATGTCAGCGCCGGGCGTATCCCTACGCATACCGGCTTGCGCCTCTTCGTAGACGGGCTTCTCGAAGTGGGCTCGATCGAGGACGCGGAACGGGCGCAGTTCGAGCGTCAGCTCTATGACTACGCCCGCGATAAGGGCACCGTGACGTCCGAGGTTTTGGCCGAAGCCGGCGACATGCTCTCCGGCCTCTCGCGGTGCGCCGGTGTTGTGCTGGCCGATAAGCAGGTGAGCCGCATCAAGCACATCGAATTTGTGAGCCTTGATTTGAAACGCGCCCTTCTCGTGCTCGTGGGAGATGATGGCGGCGTTGAAAACCGCGTTTTGAATTTGCCGGAAGGGCTGCCTCAGCAGGCGCTCTCCGAAGCCACCAACTATCTCAATGCAAAGATTCGCGGCGCCACATTGCCGGAGGCGCGCGAACGGGTCGAGTCCGAGCTGAAAGCGAGTGAGTTCGAACTCGATGAGCTTACGGCGCGTCTTGTCCGGTCGGGCCTGGCGCATTGGGCCGGCGGAAGGGATGACACCAAGAGCCTCATTGTTCGCGGGCAGTCACGCCTTCTCGACGATCTAAAGGCCGTGGAGGACGTCGATCGCATCCGCCTCCTCTTCGAGGATCTCGAGTTCGAAGAAGTCGCTGGTTCATATTCTCGACCTCGCGGAGAAGGCCGAGGGCGTGCGCATTTTCATCGGCTCGGAGAACAATCTTTTCTCCTTGTCTGGATCCTCGCTGATCGTCGCGCCCTTCCAGGATAAGGACCGAAAGATCGTTGGCATGCTGGGCGTTATCGGGCCGACCCGTCTCAACTATGCCCGCATTATCCCCATGGTTGATTTCACCGCGAAGCTGGTGAGCCGCGTGTTGGCTTGATTATCACTTTGAAACCGCCGATATGTTGATGAAATTTGCGGCGGATCGTAATCGAGGATTTGGCTGATCCTCACGTAACGGGAACGGCATATCAGTATGAACGATACACCGGAAGAGCCTGCGGACCTGAGCGGGCTGGAAGTGAAGTATTCATCCCCGAAGGCGCAAACGGCAGAGGCAGAACAGGCGACCAAGGCCCTTCTTCAAGCTGTTGCCGACGTCAAGGTTGAGAACGCGGATCTCCGCGATAAGAATTTGCGCATCATCGCCGAGATGGAGAATTTCCGGCGCCGCGCAGAACGTGATAAATCGGAGGGCGTGAAATATGCCGCGTCCGAGTTTGGCCGCGACATGGTTTCGGTTGCGGACAATCTGCGCCGGGCTATCGAGGCGGCTTCAAAGGATGCGGTAGAGCAAAATCCCGCCCTCAAAGCGCTGCTTGAGGGCATCGAGGCAACGGAGCGCGAGCTTTTCAGGGCTTTCGAGCGGCATGGCATCACGCGTTTCGATCCTTTGGGCGAAAAGTTCGACCCTCATAACCATGAGGCGGTAGTCAAGGTGGACGTGCCCAATGTTCCCGCCGACGTGATTGTGCAGGTTCTGCAGGCGGGTTACAAAATCGCGGATCGCGTTCTGAGGCCGGCGACCGTTATCCTTTCGAAAGGCGGCACTCCCGCCAAGATTTTAGACAGAGGCCATGGGGAAACTGCGGCGGCCAGGAGTCCCGAAGGCGCGGCCAGCCATGGCGCCCGTCCCCACGACCACAGCCTTGAGGTTGCCCGTGAACACGATCCCGATCTGGTTCGTGACGCCTCGGGCGCTCCTAAAGGCCCTCATGTCGCCCGCAAAGAGCGGCCCGCCGAAAAACGGGCATCGACAGTGACGCAGCCCGTCACCGAGGGTGCCCCCACCCAGAAAGATGATTTGATGTCATCCTTTGGGAAGCGGTTGGAGAACGGTAGTTAAGGCGAGACTTCGTCAGATTTGAGCACAATCGGTCGCAGTGTTGCGGTGTCGCAGGTTTGTACGCGCGTATAACTGTGTTGCATTCGGAGCAGCAGACACGCAGCCGCCGATTCCCCCGTGATGGCCGCCCTTGGAGGCGGCCATCCAGCAAAACACGAGGTCTTTCAATCATAACTGGATGGCCCGGGCAGGCCCGGCCACGACAGCGATAGCAGCGCTTGGCGCTTGGATGCCCAGTTAACTACTCGGGCACTCATTGATGCAAATCCTGTTAAGAAAAAATATAGAAATCAGTTCTTATAAACGTCCTCAGATACAGATTGGCTGTATCAAGAACAATATCTGAGGACATCATGAACGCCTTTTTTGACAGCATCTCCTGGGTTATCTCTGTTATGAAAACCGAATTTGACCTGGATCCCGCACATCTCTGGCTCCGCTAGTAAGACAAAGGCAGACTAAGGAGCTGATCGGCTCGAAGTCTGATAAAACGCCGTCCAATGGGTAAAACAGAGTGAGTGTATTGTATGCTCGTGATTTATTCTGGGTACAAGCAGAGCACCTTTTTAAAGGCGTGATCCTGGCCTCCAAAAAAAAAACGATAAAAGGCCGGATCTCGCCGATAAGTTCTTCGCCAGCGCTAAGCTGCATTTTATGAATGAACTTGAACACCTATTTACTGAGAACCACGAATTGCCTTGCGAAGTTTGCGGCGCCCTATGACGCCAATTTTGATATAATTTTGTGGCCAAGGCAAAGCACGCTTGTCAAGCCTTGAAAGCAATCCCCCCGACTGTCCATATCTATTCAATGGTCCTCTCTTCGGCGAAGAGAGCGTGATCTTTTCCGCCCGCCGTTGGCATTCTGTGTGAAGTGCAGGGAAGCACGAGTTCGATGACTAAGAAAGAATTCACAAGCTGGATGTGGTTCGATGCGGTGGACCGGCTTTCACGGGCCCAGCGTCTTCACCAGCAGTTTTTTACGCTCCACGAGCATGGGGCAGGCCCGGCTTGGCAGCCGCCTGTTGATGTGCTTGAGACGGAAACCGAAGTCCTCATTTTTTGTGCGTTACCGGGCGTCGATCCCGAAAGCGTGGACGCTGTGATCGAAGGGGGCGCCCTTTTGGTCTCAGGCAAGCGCGTCCTCCCCGAGGAACTGCGAACGGCCTTGATTTATCAGTTGGAACTCCCGCAAGGCAGATTTGCGCGGAGAATACCGCTGCCGCCGAGCTGCTACAATTCGGTGAAGCGGCAAGCGCTTAATGGTTGCCTGCTTATAAGCCTCCAGAAATCAGCCTGAGCAGAGGGAGGGCACAATGGATAATCCAAATCCCGGCCAACCGCCGGAAGCAGAGGCGCAGGTGCAGGAAAGCACCGCTTCAACTGAGCAGTTGAATAGTTTGCTGATTTTGCCGGTGCGTGAAACGGTTCTGTTCCCCGGCGTCCTGTTCCCGATTTCCATCGGGCGGCCGGTTTCGATCGGAGCCGTCCAGCAGGCCATGCGCGAGGAGCGCCAGATCTGCATTCTCATGCAGCGTGACGGAGAGGTCATGGAACCCTCCGGCACGGATATGCACCGCGTCGGCACCGCTGCCAACATCGTGCGCTATGTCACGGCCCCCGACGGCGGCCACCACGTCATCGTGCAGGGCATCGACCGCGTTCGCATCGTCGATTTCGCGCAGGAGCGGCCCCTGCTGGTCGCCAATGTTCAGCGCATCCCCGAGGCCACAATGGATGGACCGGAGATCGAAGCGCGGACCATGCTGTTGCGCCAGCAAGCTATCGAGGCGCTCGAGCTTCTGCCGCAGGTGTCGATCTGATCGTCGAGACCGACAAGTTGCCGCCGCTCGCCGAGCTCGAGCCCGACCATCCTTACCTGGCTTGGACCGGTACGCTGCGGACCGCGGCGCCGCGGGAAGCGGTCGAGGAGGTGTTCGAATTCGTCGTCGGCGACTGCGAGCTTGCAATCGAGGCGGATAAGGCCGTGGCCATGCCGTCGACGAGCGGCGCGCCGGCGGCCGACATGTATTGGTCGGCCAATCGGATGCGGCCGTTGCGGAGGCGCAGAGCCCGGCATGTTTCCAGTCGCCCGGCCGACGGCTGCCGCGCTCCCGACGGTCGCGGCACTTCCGACGGTCGACGCACTGCCCACGGTTCGAAGCCCGAGCTTCGACATGACGGCGCCCGCCGAGCCCGCCGACATGGCCGCCGCGCCGCGGGCAACGGCCGCGCGGCCAACGACCGGCGGCGCCACGACGACCCGGGTCGAGCTCGAGAAGATCGACCGTGTCGTCAACATGGTCGGCGAGCTCGTGATCTCGCAAGCGATGCTCGGGCAGGTCGTTCACGAACTCCCCGACGAGGTGCGCGGCTCGCTACTCCAAGTGCTCGACGAAGTCGTGCATCACACGCGCGAGCTCAAGGACAGCGTGATGTCGATGCGCGCGCAGCCGGTCAGCGCGGTGTTCCAGCGCATGCCGCGCCTGGTGCGCGAACTGGCGACCAGGACCGCCAAGAAGGTCCGGCTCGAAATGGCGGTCGACACGACTGAGGTCGATTGCTCGATCATCGAGCGCCTCGGCGATCCCTTGACCCATATCATCCGCAACGCGATCGATCACGGCATCGACTGGTCCAGCGTCCGCGTCGTGCCTTTGCAGATTTTCCGGGTCAGTGTCGCCGGGATGCCAGACGACCTTCTTGCCGTTGACGGTGAGCGAGATGGAAAGGTTCTCGAAATCGAATCCGTGGCCCCCTCCGGGGAGCGGCTTCCCGTCGGGCAGGTCGACGTACTTGAGTGTCAACGCGTCAGTCTTGATCGTGAGGGCGTCGCGGCCGTCAGTCGAGATTGTCTTCTCGAACTTCGGCACCGGCAGCCTTCGATTGATGAAGACCAGCGATGCGTGATCCTCAAACTTTCCATCCGCCGACCACTCCATGCGGATCAACTGCGGCGTCAGCACCGTAAAGCGCGCGTGGCCGACGGCCACAACAGCTTTCGGATCGGCCACAGGATTGTCTGACGGCTGAACTTGTCCGGCCACCGGCTGCACACTCGTTGGATGCGCTGGTGCCTGCATCCGTGCCGGATTCGGCGCCGTCTGCGCCGCTAACCCCGCTGTTGCCAGCACGCCCATCATCCAAAACCCAGGAATAAATCCGCACAGCTTCCCCCTGTCGCAATTCCACATGGAAAGCCTACCACTCGAAAGCAGGACGCAGAAAAACGGCAAAACTCTGTCGTATCGTCCCAGCTGTGGCTCCGTTTCATTTCAGAATGGCCGTTTTGTTGAAAAGTGTTTGCCCGCTCCAATCC
>CAVRSS010000118.1:0-14628 GCA_963723755.1 uncultured Alphaproteobacteria bacterium
CGACCACAGCGACATCCCCTGTGACGCGCCTGCCGCCGAGAGGCCGAGAAGCCCGATCTCGGTCGCCGTATCGAACCCGAGGCCGAACAGCAGCCCGAGCGGATACATCTGCCAGCTGTGGCGGATGGCGCGGAACAAGGGCCGGAACATACGAGCGACGAAGCCGCCACCGTTTAAGAGCATGTCCAGGTCTTCTTCGACGTAGGCCCCGCCTGCCTTGACGTGCCGGAAAGTTTTATAGACAGCGGCCAGGATAAAAATGTTCATGATCGCGATGGCGAGCAGGAAAGACGCGGAAATCAATGTTCCTGCGACACCACCGATGGCTTTGAAAAAGTCGATCTGATCATTGAACGCTGCCGCTGCGAGGGCGATGGCGATGGTGCCGAGCCACACGACCGTGGAGTGCCCCAGCGAGAAGTAGAACCCTGCCGCAGCGGGCCGCTTGCCCTCCTGCATGAGTTTTCGCGTGACGTTGTCGATGGCCGCGATGTGGTCGGCGTCCACGGCGTGGCGGAGCCCGAACGTGTAGGCAAGGAAAGCGGTTCCGAGCTGCAACGGGTAATCCCGAAAAGCGATAAGAGCCCAGCCCCAGGCAGCGAGGTTCGCAAGCGCCAGGATTGCGTAAAGGGCTACTATTCGTCCCCCCGCGCCTTCCTGGCTGTCGCTGAGCAGCCGAAAGCCGATGGTCCCTTTATGTCGTTTCGAATCCACGGGTACTCGATCCTCGCTTGGCGTTGCCAGTGCGCCAGAGTAAGATCTTTCTCGGCAAAAATCATACAAATTTCGCCAATGCAGCGCGGATGCGGAATGCCGCAGCTTGATTTCGCTTGCGGCCATCCTTGTCGTCGCTAAGCGAAACTCCCCGCATCGCCAACGTTGAAACCTCAGGTTCCCAGGACCGTCCCAGTGAAACCCGAGAGTGAAACGCGACGCAGCACGCCGACAGCAGCTGTTCAGAATTCGTTGAACTCTATGACGCGATTGAACGCTTAGGAGGCGACGACCCCTGAAGTTAGACTTCACTTTGAAATGGTCTATGAGCCCTCAATTCAATCGGCGCACCGCTCGAGGGCATCGGTTCACTGGCTCTTTTCGTCGTGGTTCCCGCCGAAACTCATGGTGTCTGTAGCCGAAAAAGACGAGAACCCGAAGGTTGGCGAGCTACGAAATCCCAGCCTCTTCCAAATGCTCTTGGTGGTGTCCCAAAAGCCTATGCCCGGGCTTCCTCCACTAGGAAACTGACTGTCCTTCACCTCCAGGACTTTGACCGAGTTCCTATATACAGTGATTGTGTCTCCAAGCGCTGTGACCTTCAGAATGTCCTTGTCAGCGCATCCAGTCTTGTCTTTCCCGATGTAGGTAAAGTCACTGAGGGGACCATTCCATCGAGCTATTGTAAGGTAGGGATCGGTGTACGACACTGAGCACATAATCTCGTACCCGGTTATCGAGTGGGGTGCGATCGTTGTGCGCAGGCGCAATTCTACCTCCCGGCAGCAGCCTGACTGCGGCTTTTCGACCCAAATTCTGGCCTCCGCCTCCTGGTCAGGCCCCCACATTCCCGTTAATACTGAAGTCGGATCAGCATATTGACTCGGCAGATCCTTCCCGAAAGCCACACCGGGCGACGCTAGGACATCAGCCCAGTCGAGACCCGCGGTTTTGCCGTTGATCCAACAACCGCCCTCCGACAGGGGTTCCTCGGCGGCCGGAAACGAGGTTGAATAGGTTTGACCACTGCCTGCAGCCTTAGCATCGTTCGTGGCTTTGGGTGTGGTGCGGCAATCGCCGGCCCAGCTGCCACTCGAGAAGATCATCGTCCAGGCCAATAAGGCGGTCAGGAGCCAAAATCGGTTAGTCATGATGCACCTAGAGCTAGACTTGATCCCCGGACCCGGATGTAATGCGGGCGCGCTGTTTTCTCAAGACGATTTCCGGTTCCCGTAATCTGAGCAAGCCTGATCCTGTTCTTTAATGTCAGGCCGATTGCCGCCATTCAAATTTCGGCCGCGTCACCTTGGCGCTGGTGCCATAGTTGTCGCTCGAAGCATCGCCTTTGACGATGTCATAGTCTGGCGCAAACTGGGCGTAAACTGAACGCCTCATACGAACCACTAACGCTTTTGCCCACGCGTTCCTGGGGGCGAATGAAAAGTACTTATATGCGCACTATGGTCATAAACTTTTCCGCCTTCAATCGATTTCGACTAAAGGCGGGTTGGTCTAGCGCTTATTGGGTCTCGCCCTCGCAGGCCCGGACCATCAAGGCCCGGTTCACTCTACTGACCACCCAAACCTGTCATCCGCTGCACGCGTTTGACCGCCGGCGGGTTCCATTTTCCGGTTAACGCCTCCAATTTCGGGGCGTACATGCGCAGCGTAAGATTGAACGGAGTTTTGGGGGCGGGAAGCCAGTTCGCTTCCTTGTCAGCACCAGGGCTTTCATTCTGGAAATAGAGATCCAGCGACCCATCGGCATTGTACTTCAGCGGCATCCAGCTGCTGAGCGCAAACCGGTTCAAAGGATTTGCCACCTGATAGCCATCCAGATCATAAAGCGTCACCGACCAGAAGGCGTTCACCGGCGGCAAAGCAGCCTTTTCGAAGTGAAGCGTGTACTTGCTTGTTCCATCGAGGGGTTTGCCGGATTCGTCGGCGAGGTTCAGGGGATAAATGGCGTCTTCGGGAAGATTCGCGCCAAGGCCGAACTGAGCGACAATTGCCCGCTTGAGATAATAGTTGCCATAGACACCCATCGTATCGGTGTTCATCGACCAGCCGTTCACCACGCGCGCAAGTGTCGGCACCTTCCAGGCCATCAATTGCCGTGCATCCTCGGGAGCGTTCACTAACCCTGTGCGGATGGCCGGATCAGCCTTGTCCAGGTCGAAGCTCTTGCCGGGCTCGATCCCGATCTTCTTCAACTGGGCAATGATTGGCTGGTCGGTGAGGTGAGGCGGTATCACCTTGAGCAACTCGGCTGCATAGGCGAAAAACGTCCCCGCCGGCATGGTCTCGACCTGTTCCTTCGGCGGCGTTTTCATGTCTACAGCGGGATCAATGGTTGCTTTGGGCGGCGTGGGAGTTTTGCCCCATTCCGAAAGCGGCGTGATTTTGTAGCCCGCCTGAATTTTGCGGACCGCCGCATAATCGTCCGGCCCGTCGGTCTTTGTCCGCCCGATGACCCAGACATAAGGCGTGGGCGCGCTAATGCGGCTCATGCCTGCAGGAACGTCGCCTGTCCAGCCGGGAGGCGTAATCAGAAAATCACCCGCTTCGGTGCCTGTGGTACGGGAGCCGGGCGAAGCGAAGACGTCGGTCCACATATCGAGCATCGGCAGCAGATAGTAACGGCCGTTGGTGTCCGGCGCGGAGACCACCATCGGCTCCCTGGTCAGGTCGAGCCACGCGCTGGAATACAAGGTGTCGAAGTTCGGCCGCACGACGACCTTGAAATCGGCGGCCGGGTAAGCCGGGATGTTGTTGAACATGTTCATCGGACCCTTGCCGGGTTCCTTGCCGGGTTCGACGTTGATGGCTTGCTTGCGCGTGACGTCCATCGTAATGAGCGGATAAAAGTAAAGATAGGCGTCGACGCCGATGGCGTGCGCTTCCTGCTCGGTGACAGCGGCCTGTGCAGCCGCTGGTAGGGTGACGAGGAACCCGGCTGACATCGCCAAGCCGAGCAATCCCGTCAGAATGGTGTGCGTCATTTGAAAATCCTCTGTGCAAAGACTTTATTTCGACATGCCATCCGAAGATCGCGGTTTGCTTCAGATCTGTCGGACACTGAAAAGCGTCAATGAGTGCCCTCCGAATTTCGGGCCAGTTTCTTTTTTACCTGTGTTCAGACTCCGGGACGATCTGAGGAGCAAAAGGCGCGCCTTGCAGAAGAAATCGTGAAAACGGTTATGGCCATTGCCGAGTGCGGAGACAATCCATAGCATAGCTCCCCTCACCCCAGCCCTCTCCCAGGCGAACGAGCCTTGGCGCGCTTGCAACCCAGAATGCCTGCATCCGCAAGCGGATGCAGGACGGGAGAAGGACAGGATGAGGGGATTAAGGTCGCGGTTCTGGACGTCCTTGCATGGCAGGTTTCGTGCGGGGCTCTCGACGAGAGCAAACAATCCGGGTACGGTCCGGCCCATGACCGGCTTCGCACAAATCCCTCTTTTGCCGCCTCCTGGCGCAAACATCTCGAGTCCATCGCTTTATCGTCATCGGGCGCTGGCGACGCGATGCGTCCCCTGTTTCCTCCCGTCTCGCACCTTCGCGCCGAGCGCCTCATGCTGATCATTTTCGATTGCGATGGCGTTGTCGTCGACTCCATGCATTTGCACAATGAAGTGGAATCTCACGCCTACGAGGCTATTGGCATCACTATATCGCCGAAAGAGCTCTCGTTGCGCTTTTCCGGCGTGGGCGACTCGGAGGTTTACCGCATAATTTCGCAGGAAACCGGACGTGCCATCCCGCACGATTTCGCCGCCCAGATCGAACGGCGCAAAAAGCAGGTTTTTCGTCAGCGTCTCAAGCCGGTTGCCGGACTACGCGAAGCCTTGACCGCGATCGACGCCACGCCACGATGCATCGCCTCCGGGACGGGCGTCGATTTGTTATTCTATACGCTCGGGATTGTGGAACTCTACGACCTGTTTGCTCCTCACATCTACTCAACCGAAATGGTCTTGCGGGGAAAGCCATTTCCCGATCTTTTCCTGCATGCGGCCAACGAGATGGCATACGCTCCTGAAAACTGCCTGGTGATCGAGGACGGCATTGCGGGCGTGCAGGGCGGACGCGCCGCCGGCATGCGCGTGTTTGGTTTCACTGGCGGCAGCCATTGCGATGAGGAGCATGCGGATCGCCTCAAGGCGGCGGGCGCCGAGCTTGTTTTTTCGGATATGCGCGAGTTGCCAGCCCTCATTGAACCGTTCGACAGGCGATAACAGGAAGCAACACGATTTAGCGGATGCGGCAATCCCCGGACAGATGCTAAAGCGCACTCCGCCAATATGGCCAACGAACCGCCCCTCACCCTGTCCCTCTCCCCCTGGGAGAGGGCACGACGCTGCAACGGCTGCGACCGAACTCCCTCTCCCAGGGGGAGAGGGTTGGGGTGAGGGGGGGGTACCGTTGGGGTATCCGGTAAACTTTGCTTTAGGGTCCGCCCATGCTTGACAATGCGGCGCATGTCACGGAATGCGGGTCGCGATTGCAGCCCATCCGGCTCGGGCGAGTGACGCTTCAGAGCCCGGTCATTCTTGCGCCGATGTCCGGGGTCACCGATCGTCCCTTCCGCCGCATCGTCAGGACATTCGGGGCCGATCTGGTTGTGACCGAGATGCTCGCCAGCAAGGCTGTGGTTCGCGAGCACCGCAAGACGCTTCGAATGTCGGAGCGGGAGCCGGACGAGGGCCTTCTCGCGGTGCAACTCGCGGGCCGCGACCCCGAAATCATGGCCGAAGCCGCTCGTTTGAACGAGGATCGCGGCGCGGACATCATCGACCTCAATTTCGGCTGCCCCGTGAAAAAGGTCGTCAGAGACCAAGTGGGGGCTGCGCTGATGCGCGACGAAACGCACGCGGCGAAAATTTTCGAAGCGGTGGTCAATGCGGTGAAGCTGCCGGTGACACTCAAGATGAGGATGGGTTGGAGCCCGGACGATCTCAACGCGCCGCGTCTCGCGAAAATCGCGCAGGAGTGCGGGATCGCCATGGTCACCGTTCATGGCCGCACGCGCTGCCAGTTCTACGGCGGCGAGGCCGACTGGAGCTTTGTGCGGCAGGTCAAGGAAGCGATTTCCATTCCTGTCGTGGTAAACGGCGACATTTGCACTCCAGCCGATGCGGCGCGCGCGCTGGCATTGTCCGGGGCGGATGGCGTGATGATCGGGCGCGGTGCCTATGGACGCCCGTGGATCATCGCGCAAGTAGCGGCATTCTTACGCGAGAACGCCACACCGGTCGAGCCGGAGCCAAGCGCGCAGTTCGAAACGGTGATGGAGCATTTCGAGGCGATGCTGGCCTATTACGGCGAGCACGCAGGCCTGCGGATCGCGCGGAAGCATCTCGGCTGGTACAGCGACGGGCGGCCCGGGGCGGCGGAGTTTCGCAAGGGCGTAAACGGGGCCGGCGAGGCGGACGTGGTGCGCAGGTTGATCCGCCAGTTTTGGGGAGCGATAGTGTAAAGCACGAACGCGCCTGGAGAGACGTCCGAGATTACGTTGCGAGCGTCCATCTGATCAGCCCCCCCGGTCAAGGGATATGCCGTGACCCCGTCAACGCGCATGTTCTTTTGTTCTGTCTGTGCCTAACCGGGCCGTTGCTTTGTTGCTAAAACCCCTTATTGTCGTGGCCGCCCTTCGAGGCGGCAATCCAGGAGACAGTTTCCATCTTTTTGGATTTGAGCCAGGATGGCCTTGGTCAAGGGATGCTGAAAAACGATGTTGCCCATGGTTCGACAAGCTCACCATGAGGATGAACACATTGAAAACCCTCGACCTCATCCTGAGCTTGTCGAAGGATGAAGCCAACACTCGGCCTCATCCTCCGCCTGTCGAAGACCTCATCCTGAGCTTGTCGAAGGATGTAGCCACGTTTTCAGGCTTTTTCAGCAGCGTGCTAGACTAATCGCAACACGGCTTGGTTCTATACGCATGAGCGAAATTCTTTTATCCGATGCCGCCGAACAGATAGCGCGTCGTCATCTTCAAGTGGCGTTGCCCCGGCGATGGCTTCATGTCGATGCGGTTGCGCGCAAAGCGGCCCGGCTGGCGAGCGTGTTGTTCGAAGGCGCGGACGCCGATGTGCTGAAGGCCGCCGCGTGGCTGCACGACCTCGGCTACGCGCCGGATATTCGCGACACAGGCTTTCATCCGCTTGATGGGGCTGTTTGGCTGCGCGAAGCCGGTTTTGAAAATCGCGTCGCAGCGCTTGTCGCCTATCACACCTGCGCGGACATCGAGGCAGAGGAGCGCGGCTTTGCCGAAAGGCTCAAGGCATTTCCGCGTGAGACGTCCCTTGTGGCCGATGCGCTGCTCTATGCGGATATGACCTCGGGACCGGACGGACAGGATTTCGCCGTCGGCGCAAGACTTGATGAAATTGTTTCCCGCTACGGCGAAGGCCACGGCGTCGCGCGTTTTGTCCAGCGGGCAAGGCCCGTCATTCTCGAAGCGGCAGAGCGCGTTGAAATACGGTTGGCATTGTGCTGCGGGAGGGCCGCGCTGGATTGAGGCCTGGATTTCCATGAAGGGCTTCAGCAAAATCCCAAGTGGACGGCGCGAGCCGTATTATCCGGTGCGCGACGATCCTATCGTTGAGCCTCGGGAATTGGCCTCTCCCGCGAAAGCCATTCACTGACGGCCAACTCGATCAGCCCCTGCAAATCTGTGCCTCTCGCTAAGGCCAACTCCTTCAGGCGCGCGGCAGTCTCGCGCGACATCGAGAATGTCATATTTGTATTTGTGTTTTCGAGTTTGCCTTGGGGTTTCGTCAGAAAATGCCGCACACTCCGCTTTCTCATATCACTCCCGTGCCTGTTTCATTTTTGCTGCTAGCCGCAATTGTGATGTTTCAGCCAATCATCTCGGACTCTCTCCAAAGTAATCGGGGTCTCACCCGTCATGAACTTTGCGTCAGCTATCCCTTATGACGAAACGAAGGAGAGCGCACACTGCTTTTTTGCAGGGCTCAGCGACGGGATCTCTCTACATGGAGGGATGAGCGTCCGAGTCAACCCGTTACCCTTTTAAGTTGTGCAAAAATAGAATCATAAGCTAGAGCGTGTTCTTGCGCGGGACGCGTATCGAAGCCGCCGGTTTTTCAGCGTTAAATTAGACAGGGAGTGAGAGACTCACCCCCGATTGCTGGATCGGAACCATCAAATGGCAACACCCATACGCCTGCGGCCAGGGTCAGCGGGAGAGGCAGCGGCATCTGCGCCGCTCCTTGTCCACTTGCAGAGAATGCGGATGACGCAGGCACGGACGCCGGCGAACAATTCGCCTCGGCGCGGCGCGCGTAGAACCACCCGGGCAGCGATGATCGCAGCCGCTGCTGGCTGCGACTGTGTTGCCCGCACAAGCTCAGTTCACCAGCCTGACCGGATTCGGCGACAGCTATGCGGATACTGGCGCCGCACCGGGAGGAGCGTTCCGCCTTCTAGGCCTACCCTGCCCAAATAATACTGCATTGCCGACATGCCGGTTCACCGGCAGTACGAACTTTGTCGACTCGCTGCAATCGATCTATGGCCTGCCGGGCCTGACAAATTATTCGATCGGCGGCGCGCGGACTTACAACAGCAACACTCTCCAAGCCCAAGGCCTCTGGGAAGGTCTTCCGTACGAACTCCAGCAATTCGCCAATCAGCGGCACGCACTTCACCAATCGCCGACCTCATCGCGCTTTCCATCGGCGGCAACGATATGTCCGCGATCGTTCCCAGCGGTTCGAACGCCCAACAGACCGCGCAGATCGAAACGGCCGCTGCCGACTCGGCGAGATACGCCGCCGCCGGCGTCGGGCAACTGGTCGCAGCCGGCGCCCGCAACATCGCGTGGCTCAGCACGGGCAGCTCAAAATGGTTTCCGGAGCCGCCCGGCGGCACCACGTTTAGCACCCCGCAGCGCGACGCCTGGGCGGACGTCTATTACCAGCAAACCCAGCAGTTACTTGCACCGCTGGCGAGGTCGGGTGTTCGCATCTTCCTGTTCGACTTTGGAATCCTGCAGGAGCGCGTGGCAGTCAATCCGGGCCTGTACGGCTTTACCAGCGCCACCATGTGCGAGGCCGGGCCCGGCACGGCAGCCACTCCCATTACCGTCCAAGTAAATTTCGCGGGCTGCTTCTATGACAATTCGGTCCACCCCACCGGTCCGGCAATGGCGGTGATCGCGGCCTACATGTCGAACCAGATCGATGCGCCAACCACCGTGGTTCCCCAAGGAAGCATCGCCACCAGTCTCGCCGGGGGCTTCTCCACCTCTGTGCTTGGCCGCCTCGACGCCCAACGCGGCCTCCCGGCGCGGGCCGAAGGCTATAAGGACGGCGGTCCCGCAAGCCCGTGGTCTGTCTATGGCGACGTCAATTACGGCAGCGGCAACCTTGATCGTCAGTTTCTCGCCGCTGGCTATGATTACGACGCCATCGGCGGGATGGTCGGGGCCGAATACCGGGTCAATCCGCGGCTGCTGCTCGGAGGCGTGTTCGGATACTCGACCTCGAGCGTCAACCTCGGGGTCCAGAATGCTCATGACAACATCGAGTTCCTATCAACTCGCCGCCTATAGCTCGTTCACGGGCACGAACCTGTTTTCTGATGCTCTCATCGCTTATGGCCATCACGACTTCGCTCTCGACCGCCAGGGCGTGATCGACGTCGTTCACGGCAGCACCAGCGCCGACACCTTCGCTGCGGCCGCCAGGGCCGGTTACCTCTTTGACGCCGGGCCGGTTCGCGTTGGGCCGATCGCCGGCCTCAACTACACCCGCGCCACCATTCAGGGATACACCGAAACCGGCGACATCCTCCTCACCATGATGGTGAACGAGCAGAATGTCGACAGCTTGACCGGCGACGCCGGGCTTCAAATGCGCTTCCCCTTCGAACTTGGCGGGGATTTTTACAGCCCGTTCATCAACGTCACCGCCGAGCAAGATCTACTCGGTTCCAACCGGGCGATCACGACCACTCAGGTGACGGCGCCTCTGCTCCCCGTGTTAACCCCCGTTCCCGGCGAGAGCCGCACTTATGGCAAGATCGCCGCGGGCGTCGCCGCAAGAATTGGCGGGACTGTCAGCGCCACGGTGAACGCCGAGACCACCTTTGCGCGCGACGGTGGAAACGGCCTTGTCGTCAGCGGTGGCATTAAGGTGGGATTATAGAAATAGCCCCACACCGGGTCGTGCCGCCAAGGCCCGGCCATGCTCACGCCGCAGAGAAGAGCGTTTCCGCTCAGGTATTTCGGAGGGGCCTTGGCGGCGCCGGCGACAGCGGAGGCCCCAACCATTCGATGGTTGGGCGGCTTAGGCGGCTTGTTAATCCAGGCCCGTAACTTGGCGCGCCCGGAGATCGCGGAACGACACGAGGCGGCGTTGCGTCTCGTCCCACAATGTCAGGCGCACGCAGCGGAAGCTTTCGAGCAGCGTCAGCCGGCCAATATCGCGGAGTTCCGGATGGTCGCTCAGCACCAGCGGCAGCCGGTAATAGGGGATGCGGCTGCTGAGGTGATGGACGTGATGCACGCCGATGTTGGCGGTGAACCAGCGGAGCGCCGCGGGCAGATCGTAATGTGAACTGCCGTGCAAGGCCGCTTCGTGCAAATTCCACTCCGCGTCGGCGTCCCAAGCGGTGTGCTGGAACTGGTGTTGGACATAGAACAGCCAAACTCCGATCGTGCTGGCGAGAAGCGCGATCGGAAGGTGCACAAGGAGCACTGCCTTGATGCCGATCAACCAGGCGAGTGCGAGGACGATTGATGCGATCGCAAGATTGGTGGCCATGGTGCTGGCCCAGGGCCGCCAGCCGGCCCGCATCATCCCCAGGGGCAGGCGATGCTGCAGAAGAAACAGGTAAGCGGGGCCAAGGCCGAACATCACCAAGGGATTGCGATAAAGCCGGTATTTGAGCCGCCCCCAGCGTGAAAGCGCGCGATATTCCCGGACGGTCAGCGTGGCCACGTCGCCGATGCCGCGGCGGCCGAGATTGCCGCAAGTGGCGTGGTGGATGCCATGCGTGTGGCGCCAGTGACCGTACGGCGTCAAGGTGAGGACGCCGATGACGCGGCCGGTCCAGTCATTCGCCCATCTCCTTGAGAAAAAAGCGCCATGACCACAGTCATGCTGGATCATGAAGAGGCGCACGAGAAAGCCGGCGGCGGGGATGGCGAGGAGCAGCGAAGCCCACCAATAACCCCAGGAGAAAGCGAACCAGCTCCCAAGCCACAGCGCCACGAGCGGCAGCGCTGTAATCACGAGTTCGGCAATGCTGCGCGCGAGGCTTGGCTCGCGATAGCGGTTGAGGATCGGTGTCCAATCACGTGCCGCGCTTGTCGCGAGATGGGTGTTATGATCGACGGTCAAAGATAAGGCCCATTTGCCATTGGCGCCCATCGGGATCGGCACGCAACCCAGCGCCTAGCCGGTTATGGCCGTTGTCTCTTGTGGTATTTCCCAAGCCTACTTCGCAGAAGGCCCGGGGGGTGCGCGCAAGCCTAAAAGGAGCGCCAAGTTGTATATGGCGGCTCGCTGCCCGAAAGACGAGGCCGCGCTTGAGGAGCGTTTTGCCGCTGCTTGCCGGGCGATCGCAGGCGCGTCCGCCAAGACCGTCGCTGGCGACAGCCGATCTCCTTCCCAGGAACTTCGGCCAAAGCACGGCGTTATCTCGATCTGCCAAATAGAGTTAAGGAGTATGTGAGCATGTCGAAAGTCAACGCCATAATACCGGCCCTGCTTCTTTCAGCGGTCGCGCTTGCTCCTGCCAGCGCGCTGCCTGGCAAGCTTTCGGGCGCGGCTCAGTGGCGACGATGCAACTGAAGGTCGACGACCGCGACAGGATGGATAGGCGAGACCGCAGCGGGGATCGCGATTTCAGGCACGGAGGCGATCGCCATTACGGGCGGGGCTACGTCCGCCGCGAGCCGCCACGGGGTTGGCACCGCTTCGGTTACCGGCCGAACGATTGGCACACAAGAGGTTGCCTTGAGATTGGTCCGGCTTGGTTCTGTCCGTAGTCCTTCCCCGGTGATATATCGAATTGCAACGCTACCTCTCCCCTGGAGAGGTCGGATCGCGTGCGATCCGGGTGAGGGGTAAGCGCCTGATAATGCAGGTAAATACCCCTCATCCTGTCCTTCTGCGCGATCTCCTCCGAGTTGCCAGCACGCCAAGGCGTGCCGGAAGAGGGACGCTAAATCGCGATCTCTCCAAATCGAGAAAGCGCCCGCAATTTGCGCAAGCGCTCCAAACATAATCGGGCCGGATCAATAAAGGGCGGAAAAGTCGATCGAGGTTAGTGCCGCGGAGGTGGCTGCTCTGTAGTTTTCGCGGCGTGGCCATCATAAGCCGCGCCGCACAACTTTTCCGCCGCGTTGTCCGCGTACACCGGTTCAAGTCTGAGTGGACTCCTGCCGTAATAAAACGTGATTGCGGGGAGAGCCGAGAATCACCCACATTTGCCGAATGTTTCCACCGGGTTTTCCATCTCCACTTCCCGCGAGCCCCCTCCCGGCTCGGGTTTCTTGGTCTTCGCAGCTTGGGCTGGACGGTCGACTTTATCGGCGTGCGCTTCCCACTTTCAGCCGATAAAGGAAACTCAACGGTTCGATACGACACAAATGCCTGTTCCACGACTCATCATCTTCGACTTTGACGGTGTTATTGCCGATAGCGAGCCGCTCGCGTGCGCCGTGCTTGCGGAAATCATAAGTGAACTGGACGCCCCATCACAACAGACGACGCCATCCGGCTCTTCACAGGGTTTCGTTCGCAGGAATGCTACGCGGCAATCGAGAAAATCATAGGCCGTCCCTTGCCGCAGGACTTTGTATCCGGCCTGAGCAAGCGTCGTTCGGCGTCGTTCGAGCGCGAATTGACAGCCGTTGTGGGAGTGCGGGATCACACAAGGACCTTCGCCTCGACACCCCGATGCATTGCATCGCAAAGCTCGCTTGAATATCTGGCCGCCTCCCTGGAGATCATAGGTCTGACGGAGAGTTTTCAAGACGCTGTTTTCAGCGCGGCAGGCATGGAGAGAGGCAAGCCGCATCCCGGCATCTACCTGCATGCCGCAAAAAAAATGGGAGTTGATGCAGCGCTGGGCCATTGTCATTGAGGATAGTGTCCTCGGCGTTCAGGCCGGGGTGGCAGCCGGTGCAACCGTTATAGGGCTTCTGGCCGGATCACACATCCAGAGCGGCCACGAACAACGACTGCGTGAAGCCGGGGCGCATCACATTGCCCGAAGCTTGCCGAGGCCGCTGACGTCACGCGCGCTCTATTCTCATGATCGGCGCGTAGGCGCCGCTGTCGCCTGGCCGTTGTGGCAAGCGGACAGCCTCATTTGTATTTTTATGGTCCTGCGCATTGCGCACTCTGGCGCGCATAAATCAGATTGCCGGCGCCATTATAGCTTGGCGCCGGCGGTCGACCTCAGTCAGGCGCGCCGCCTGCGGGCTCGTGAGCTTCGTCATCACATTATTCAGGTTGAACGTGCCGGCTTTTGGCGCGGCGGGAAGTCCTGAAAGGTTTGCAGCCACTGGGCAACGTAGCCCGCCGCCGGTGGATCAGGAAGGCCGATCGATGCGCCACCGGGGATAGCCGATCGCTTCGTGATCCGGCGCTAGGGTCCGCGCGCAGGTCGAACAGCTTCGGCAGCCGCAGCACCACAAAGGGGTCCTGCCAAACGTCGAACCCATGGGCGCGCTGCTCCATGAACACCATCTTCCATCGGTTGAAGCGCAGCGCCGCCACGTTGCCGTCATCGGTCCAGTAGATGAACTCCTTGCGCTTGCCGTTCCCGTTGCCCTTGGCGAGCAGATCGCGCTGATCGTAGCCGTCGAGGTGCACCTTGTACGTCGCGCCGCCCACGGTCTCGCCCTCCTTGAGCTTGTCCGCGATTTGCGGCTCGCCCACGGCGGCCATCAGCGTGGTGAGCCAGTCCTCATGCGCGAAGATGTCGTTGATCACCGTGCCGGGCCGCACAGACCGGGCCAGCGCACCATCGCCGGGACGCGATAGGCGCCTTCCCAGTTGGTGTTCTTCTCGCTGCGAAAGATCGTGGTGCCGCCGTCGGGAAGCTCATGGTCTCCGCGCCATTGTCGGTGGAATAGACGACGATCGTGTTGTTGGCGATCCCGAGATCGTCGAGCTTCTTGAGCAATTGCCGACTTGACCGTCGTGCTCGACCATGCCGTCGGGATAGACGCCGAGACCGGTTTTGCCCTGGGATTCCTCTTGAGATAGGTCCAGATGTGCATGCGGGTCGAGTTGAACCAGACAAAGAACGGCTTCTTCTCCTTATTGGCCTGATCGATGAAGCCGAGGGTGTCGCCGAGAAATTCTTCGTCGATCGTCTCCATGCGCTTCTTTGTAAGCGGACCGGTATCCTCGCACTTCTGGTTGCCCCATTTGCCAAACCGTGGGTCTGGCGGGGACGTGTCCGAACTCGTCGCTTCGCACTTCAACACGCCGCGCGGCGCGAACCTTGCCTTGAAGGCCGAATCCTTGGGTAGTCCTCGTTTTCCGGTTCCCTGGCGTTGAGATGGTAAACGTTGCCAAAGAACTTATCGAACCCGTGCACAGTCGGCAGATGCTCGTTGCGGTCGCCCAGATGGTTCTTGCCGAACTGGCAGTCACATAGCCCTTGGCTTTCAGCAAGGTGGCGATGGTCGGGTCTTTGTCGCTCATTCCCTCCGGCGCCCCAGGCAGGCCAACCTTGGTGAGGCCGGTCCGGATCGGCGACTGGCCGGTAATAAAAGCGGCGCGGCCTGCGGTGCAGCTTTGCTGCCCATAGTAGTCGGTAAACAGCGCGCCTTCCTTGGCGATGCGGTCGGTGTTGGGGGTGCTGTACCCCATCATCCCATTATTATAAGCGCTGATGTTGAACTGGCCGATGTCGTCG
>CAVRSS010000119.1:0-16176 GCA_963723755.1 uncultured Alphaproteobacteria bacterium
CCCCAGATGATGAGAATATTTGGCTGTTTAGATTGCGCAAGCGCTGGCGGTGAGATCACCGCTATGGAAAGGAGCGTGACCGTTGCGGTGAGCCACGCCGCCCATTTGAAATGTGAGATTGAGACAAACATGCCAACCCTCCTAACAATCGGCCTAAATCTGACCACTGACAATTTGCAAGGGCGAGTATTGTTCCGCCTCGGCTGGAAGATCAAGCTAGTGTACGTTTGGGCTCCTAGTCCAACAGGTATTTTTCTGCTTCCACCGACTCTCCGCGCTTGCTTGGCGGCGATGATTTCCCGTTTCGGGCACGAGGATTAGAAGCGCGCGCCTGACTTTCTTTGATCAGGTCTTGACCTCGGCGCCGAAGTTCACGAAAAGCCAAGCCAAGAGTTTTGCATGAGACAAGCTGAAGGCTTTTGGGAATGCAGTCCGATATCGAAATCGCCCGTAAAATTTCGCTCCAGCCTATCGAGGCCGCAGCGGCGCGGCTTGGCATTCCCAAAAGCGCGCTTCTTCATTATGGGCCCTTCAAAGCCAAAATCGACCTGAAATGGCTCGATACCCAGCCCCAACGCCCCAATGGCAAGCTGGTGCTCGTTACCGCAATCAGCCCGACGCCCGCGGGCGAAGGTAAAACGACAACCACGATCGGCCTTGTCGATGCGCTCAGCCGCATCGGCGTCCGCGTGGCGGCGGCATTGCGCGAGCCGAGCCTTGGGCCGTGTTTTGGCATGAAGGGCGGAGCCACAGGCGGCGGCCATGCCCAGGTCGCGCCGATGGAGGATATCAACCTTCACTTCACGGGCGATTTTCATGCGATCACGTCCGCGCATAATCTCCTGTCGGCGCTGATCGACAATCACATCTATTGGGGCAATGCGCTTGGCCTCAACCCGCGCAAGATGGGTTGGCGGCGCGCTGTCGATATGAACGACCGCGCGCTTCGCAATCTCGTCATCGGCCTCAACGGCAACGGGGTCGTGCGCGAAGACGGGTTCGACATTACGGCGGCTTCCGAGATCATGGCGGCGTTTTGTCTCGCCGAAGACATGAGCGATCTAGCGGCGCGCCTCTCCAACATGGTGATCGGGCAAAATAGAGCCGGGGACCAGGTCCGCGTGGGAGCGCTGAAAAGCACAGGCGGGATGACGGCGCTGTTGAAGGACGCCTTGCAGCCGAACCTTGTGCAAACGCTGGAGGGTACGCCCGCGTTCATCCAGGGCGGCCCGTTCGCCAACATCGCGCATGGCTGCAATTCGGTGATCGCAACCAAGTCGGCGCTTAAGCTCGCCGATGTGGTCGTGACGGAAGCAGGCTTCGGCGCTGATCTGGGCGCCGAGAAGTTCCTCAACATCAAATGCCGGAAGGCTGGGCTGAAGCCCGATGCCGCAGTGATCGTCGCCACGGTGCGCGCGCTCAAAATGCATGGCGGCGTCGCCAAAAGCGAGCTTGGCGCCGAAAACGTGGAGGCGGTGAAGCGCGGTTTGCCCAACCTTCAGCGCCATATCGAGAACATGCAGAAGTTCGGGTTGCGTCTCGTGGTCGCGATCAATCATTTCCACGCCGACACCGACGCTGAATTCGGCGCCGTTGCCGAGGCTTGCACGAAATGGGGGGTGGACGCTATCGCCTGCACCCATTGGGCCGATGGCGGCAAGGGTGCGGAGGCGCTGGCGCGCGCGGTGATGACGCTGGTGCGAAAGCCGGGCGAGCTGCGCCTGCTTTATCCTGATGCCATGCCGCTCGCCGATAAAATCCGCACGGTGGCAAAGGAAATCTATCGCGCGGGCGCGGTCCAGTTTTCGACGGCGGCGAAACGGAAACTGGCGCATTTCGAAAAAGACGGCTTTGGACACCTGCCGGTTTGCATGGCGAAAACGCAATATAGCTTTACGGCCGATCCGGCGGTGATGGGCGCTCCAACCGGGTTCACGCTGCCGGTGCGCGATGCGCGGCTGAGCGCGGGCGCGGGCTTTGTGGTGGCGCTGTGCGGGGACATCATGACAATGCCGGGGCTGCCCAAGGTTCCAGCCGCCGACCATATCGGCCTCGATGAGAGGGGCCAAATCAAGGGGTTGTGAGTTTCGACCGCGCGCGGGGCTTGGCGTAGGCCAGAGGCGAAAGACACGACGCATCAGCGCCTCAAGCTGCCTCTACCGTGGGAGGGGCAGCCTCACCCGGCTCACAAACACGCGCTCCAGGGACGGTGGGATGGAATCACGTGGCGATGCTCCCTGAGGAAGTGGTGCAGCACGTGCAGGAGCCTCCGGACGTCGTTACCGTCTCCATAATCCTGGGCTTGCCGGATACTATCGACAATAATGTTCCGGACTTTTTCGGCGCCGTTCTCTAAGCGCAACATGGAACTGGCAAGGCTGGCTGCCACAATCTCGGGAATGCGCTCGTGTTCCGCGATGACAAGCACCACTTCCTCAGTCAAGCCGCAGAACGCAATGCAATCTTCGAGCGTGATCATAGCATCTATTGTTTAGCACAAGCTGGCTGGACGCAACATGATTAATGTCAAGGATAAAATATCATAAATGACGCAGCAAACCCCAACAAGCAAACCTAAGGCTAAGATAATTGCGAATTGGTAGCGGCGTGTGAATAATGCGATCGCGTGTCTGACGAAGCGTTCATGGGCATGGCGCTCGCGACGCGCAAATTTTATGAAGATTTGCAATCGGCCGGTCCGAAGCTGTTCCAGTCGCGTGACGATCCAAGTTCCCAATTTCGGAGCCTTCGGCTGAAACGCATTCGGTTCCTGGTTTCTCTCGCTGATAGAACGCGCCATCGCGGGCACACTTTCCACAAATTCTGGGCGCGTTGAGCGATATGTTCTTTATTTGTTCCGTTCTCGACGTTAGGGTGGCGCGACTGAAACCATCCTGCGGCTCGCCATGGCAACGCTGATCATCACCGAAAAAACAAGCCAGGCCAAAGATCTGCGGGCGGCGCTCGGCGATCGCTTCGGGCAGATCCTGCCGGCAGAAGGCCATCTTCTGCGGCTGGCCGAGCCTGACGAGATCGAAGCAGGCTGGAAAAGCTGGTCATGCGTCCTGCTCAAGCCAGATGGCCTTTACCCCACGAGGCCGGCGGCGCAGGGCAACAAACCGGCCAAGCTCAAAGCGATCGGCGCCGCGCTCAAGACCTGCGATCAGGTCATCCTCGCCACCGATTGCGACCGGGAGGGCCAACTCATCGGTCAGGAGATCTTGGAGCATTTCAGCTATCGCGGCCGCGTTCAGCGCGCCTTGTTCACGGCGCAAGATCCCAAGACGCTGCGGCAATCGTTCGCAGCCCTGAAGCCGAACCAGGATCTGCGCCCACTTTACGACGCGGCGGTGGCGCGCCAGCAGTCCGATCAGATCTTCAATCTTTCGCTGACCCGCACCGCCACCAAGACGCTCCTCGCTCCGGGCACGCGCGGCGTTATCGGCATCGGACGGGTCAAGACGCCGACGCTCGGCATTGTCTGCCTGCGCGAGCTTGAGATCCGCAATTTTCGCTCCGAAGAGTATTTCGAGATCGTCGCCACGGCAAACGTCGCTGGCGGCGCTTTTGCCATGCGCCATGCCCCGCCGGTGAAGCATCGCATCAAGGACCGCGCGCAGGCCGAGGCCATCAGCCGGGCCGCTGCTGGCTATCGCGGGCCGCTCGCGGTGACGGTCGAGGAGTGCCGGCAGGGGCCGCCAAAGCTGTTCGATCTGCCGTCGCTGCAAAAGACGTGCGGCCAGCGGTGGGGCTGGACTGCCGATAAAACGCTCTCCGTCGCCCAGGAACTCTACGACGGCGACGGCAAGAAGCTGATTACCTATCCGAGGGCGGAAGCCCGTTACCTGACTGAGAACCAGATCGATGACGTTCCAGCCATCGCCAGCGCGCTGACGCGTTTGCGCGGCTTTGCCCATCTCGACCTTGCGAAGCCCGTGATCCGGCGCGGCAAATCAGGGACATTTCAGCGACCGCGCGCTGAAAGGCGTCTCGCATCATGCTGTGGTGCCCAACGTCAATGTTCTCGATGATTTGGAGCAGCGGCTCGCCCGTCTCGGCGACGACGAAAAGCGGTTGTTCGCCCTCATTTGCCGCTCCTACCTGGCCGCCATAATGCCGGACTTTGAGTATCGTCAGACCGTCGCCACGCTTAAAGTCGCGGCGCCGGAGGCGGAATTTCGGGCTGCTGGGCGGATACCGTTGCGCCAGGGCTGGAAAGCCGTCTACGGCGCAACCGAGCCGGATGCCGGCGATGAAGCCGAACAGACGCTGCCGCCGCTTGACAGATGGCGAGGAGGCGACGCTGACGGAGCCGCGTGTCGAAGCCAAGCGAACGCAGCCGCCGCCGCGCTACAACGAAGGGACGTTGATCGACGCCATGCAGAATGCTTGGCGTTTTGTCGAAGTGGCCGCCGTGCGCGAGAGGCTGAAGGAAGCCAAGGGCATCGGCACACCAGCGACGCGCGGCGAAATCATCAAGGGGTTGAAGCGGCAGAACCTGCTTGGCGCTGATGGGAAATTGGTGGTGCCAACCGAGGCCGGGCTTCAGCTGTTCGAACTCCTCAGAGGGGCCGCGCCCGCGCTTGTCGATCCAGGGACGACCGCGGAGTGGGAGATGCAGTTGGATGCTATCGTTACCGGCCGGGCGGACTTCAGGACCGTGATCGACGGCATAGCCGCCGAGGCGGACAAATTGATCGCGGTTCTTAGGCAACGATCGGGCGGTGTCGTACGCCTGGAAGCGTCGCCCCCGAAAGGCGCGCCCACTCGGCGCAAATCGGGCGGGTCGGCTCGCTCGGCCCATGGCGCCGACGCCAAAGCCTCCCCGCGGCGACCGTCCTCCAAGCCGAAACGGATCTCGAAGGGCAAGAGCGCCGATCCCGAGGCTCTTTCGAGCACGGCGGCGCCCAAAAGCGCCGCGCCCACCGTCCGCATGGTCGCCTATGCCCAAAAGCTGGCCAAGACCAAGAACGTGGCCTTGCCTCCCGGATATGACCGCGATTTCCAGGCCTGCCGCCGCTTTCTCGACCAGCACAGCTAGGCTGCTGACAACGATGTTGCCCATGGTTCGACAAGCTCACCATGAGGGTCGAAAAGCTCACCATGAGGATCAACTCGTTGAACACCCGACCTCATCCTGAGCTTGTCGAAGCCTCATCCTGAGCTTGTCGAAGCCTCATCCTGAGCTTGTCGAAGCCTCATCCTGAGCTTGTCGAAGGATGAAGCCACGTTTCCAGGATCTCGTCTGCCGTTCAGCGACTTCCCTTGAAACGGCGTCGGCTTGCTCACATCCTCATAGCGCAAGCGGGGGTTCCCGGAAGCGGCCAATAATGGAGAAAGAGATGCGAGACTACCGCAAGAGCGCGGAAGCCATTTCAAAGCTGTCGCAGGAACAATACCGCGTGACGCAGCAAAACGGCACGGAGGCTCCGGGAACCGGGGAATATCTGGAAAATAAAGAGCCGGGCATTTATGTCGACGTGGTGTCGGGCGAGCCGTTATTCGCCTCATCGGACAAGTTTGAATTAGGATGCGGCTGGCCAAGCTTCACTAAACCGATCGAACCCGCCACCGTCAAAGAATTGCGAGACACGACGCATGGCATGGTTCGCACCGAGGTACGCTCAAAAGCCGGCGACAGCCATCTTGGGCATGTATTTTCCGACGGCCCTGCGGATCGGGGCGGCCTGCGCTACTGCATAAACTCCGCCTCGCTGCGGTTCATTCCTCGTGATAAAATGGAGGCCGAGGGCTACGGCGCCTATTTGGATCAAGTGGAGGTCCCGTCGACGCGCCGCCCGTGATGGGGGCGACGATACACTCGATGCCGAATGCGTTTCCGCTGCAGCGGATAACCGGCAGCCACTTCTCTTAGCCAAGGAAATGGCTGCCGTATTCAGGTTACCGGCAGACTATCCATCTCCGGCAGAAACGGCGGCCACCCCGCATTCCCCAGCCACCAGCACACCGTCTTCCACTGACGCATTGCACCTTGACGGCTTCGGACTGGATGGCCTGCGCCCCATTATTTCCGGAAAGCGTGACGGCTTCAGCCCCAGCGATCGAGAAGAAAAAGGCAGCGGCCGCAAAAACCATCGCGAGTTTCACGTTCATCTTAACATCCCCGAAGTTTGTAAGATTTTTACTATAAACGAAGCTACCCACATCACCAACATCAAACAGATGTGATGTTATTTGAGTTGCAATCGGGCTCGTTGCCTTATCTTGTTTTCAACCTATACTGTGATCCGCGTGCAGACGGCGAGTCGTTCCTGCCGCGAGCCGTCAGCCTCCGAACCCGATTATTCGCTTTGAAAAAGCCATGCGGCCAAACTGGGTCAGGAGGCTCTCAGAGGCGGCTGCGACCAGGTTGCAGACTAAAACCATCGTCTGAAATGGCGACAGGCTAACCGTCGGAGAGAAAAGAACCCAACACGCCAAGACCCCCATGATCACAGACGATGCCCAGGAAACCGCAATGTCGGTGAAGCCGAACTGGTGGCTGCGCGCGCCCGACAAGATCAGGCAAAAAGCCTGGATCGCGATGTAGAGCATGTCGATGACCGGAACAATGGCCCACATCCAGCCCTGTGATGGCTGCCCCTGAAGCCCCAAAGCAGGAATAAGCAGGAAGTATGCGACATTCGCTATGATGAATATGGCGGCGAGCCAGATGCTGAGGCTTTCTTCCCATCTAGACCGGTTCTGGGCGTTTCGTGATAACAACTCTGTTCTACTCATCACACTTGACCTTTGCTGTGGGATACTCGTGGCTGGTTGGCTCCATTGGAACTATCAGAAACAGGTCCACTTTCCTACTTTTCCGAACGAGAGTCATGGCGAATACTTTTCCTGAATACGAGGAGTATACGCGCGTTCGGCTCGGAACTCATGATCTGAGCTTGGGCAGGCTCCAAGAGCCTGCAACTTATTTTATTTCCAGTGGGCGACCGCAGGCGGGCCGGCGCTGCCGGTGGCGAACCAAGCAAAGTTTGCCGGATACCCCAACGGCACACCCCCTCACCCTGTCCCTCTCCCCTTGGGAGAGGGCACGATGCCGCAACGGCTGCGACCGAACTCCTCTCCCTAGAGGGAGAGGGTTGGGGTGAGGGGGATGCGTTGGCCAAATTGGCGGAGTCAAGCTTAGCGAGATATGGGCTCGTTTGCGATGAGCGCCCATGCCCCCACAAGCGGGACCATACCCTCAATGAAGCCCCCTGCAGATAATCCGGACGAGCTTCTCGATTTGAGCATCCTGCGCATCAGCGGGCACGCCCACCTGCCACTTTTCAAGGCCGAATGAAATGATGCCGTGCACAGCGCTAAAGAGCGTGCGCGCCATCAAATAGAGGTCCGCCTCGGACGCTTTGGCATCAAGACCCGCAAAGGTTCGATGATATGGCGAATGAGGTGCACGTCCTTACCCGCCACCCAATCGGGCAGAGTGCTGCCGGGCTGCAGGCGATGTTCAAAGAGATTGCGCCACAACTGCATGTTTTCGGAAGCAAACCGGCGATAGGCGAGCGCGATAGCGACAAGCCGGTTAGACGCATTCTCGCGCGTTGAGGGCGAGGGGGGCGGCGCTGCTTCAAACAGTGCGGCGTCGAGCCTGTTCATCGTGCGCAGATTGACCAGCAGAACCAATTCATCGAGATCGCCGACGAGATTGTAGATGGCGCCAAGCGCAATGCCGATTTCGTCAGCAAGGTCGCGCGCTTTCACGCCCGCGAGGCCGTGGGTCTTGATCTTGTTCTCGGCCGCGCCGATCAGGGCATCGAGCTGACGCTCCCGGCGCGCGGCGACCTTAGAATTCATGCTGGTACCCTATCGATAAAATGAACGACGTTCAATTATAGTCTTGAACGGCGTTCAAAACTGCGCTATGCATAACACGTGAACGGTGTTCAAGCCCAGAGGTCACGATGTTCAAAACGCTTTTACTCCTGATAAGGGGGAGCACTGCAAGCGCCGCCGAGGAGCTTGCCGATCGCAATGCTCTTCTTATCCTGGATCAGCAGATGCGCGAAGCAGGTGCGGCGATAGAACGGGCGAAGCGCGCGCTCGCCCTTGCCATCGCGCAAGACGGCGCGGAAGCCAAGCGTCTCGATGCCGCGATTTTGCGCATCGCCGATTTGGAGGTCCGCGTCAAGGCTGCGTTGGAAGCCGGAAACGAAGGAATTGCGCGCGAGGGCGCTGAAGCGATTGCCGCTTTGGAGGCGGATCGCGACGCCGCACAGGCGGCCCGCACGCTCTTTGCGTCCGAAATCGCGCGCCTGCGCGGCATCGTCAGCCAGGCTGAGCAACGCCTTACAGCGCTTGATCGCGGCAGGCGCGTAGCGCGGGCGGCGGAGTCCGTTCGCACCATGCGAAAAACTCCGATCGAGGAAGGCGGGCCGCGCGAGAGCACGTTGTCCGAGGCCGAAGCGACGCTCCAGCGTTTGCGCGAGCGTCAAGCCGAAATCCATGGCAGCCGATGATGCGCTGGCGCAACTCGATACGGCGATGAACCCCATCGATGTGGCGGAGCGGATGGCGGCCCAAGGCTTCGGCCCCCGCCTCAGGACCACGGCGGAGGATGTCTTGGCCCGCCTCAGAGCAGGCGGTGCGTAAAAGTTCGCCGCCGCTCGCCTTAACATGCCAACAAACGGTCACGCAAAATGCTGGAGTCCATGACCATGAATCAAACGTCACAACCGCATAGCAGCTCCTGGGTCACGTTCACTTATGTTTCGTTCTTTGCCTCCGCAGGCATGGTGGCGGCTGGCATCCTGTTCCTGCCCCTCGACCTGTGGGCGAAGGGCTATCTCGGCATGGGGGCGCTGATGCTCACTCAATCCTGCATCACGCTTACGAAAACGCTGCGGGATAATCACGAGGCGGCAAAGCTCATGAACCGGATCGAAGACGCCCGGACCGAGCGGCTTCTCATGGAAGTCGGAAAACCGGCAAACTAGCAGGCTGCTGAAAAAGCTTGAAATCTTGGCTTCATCCTTCGACAGGCTCAGGATGAGGCTTCGACAAGCTCAGGATGAGGTCGAGTTGATCCTCATGGTGAGCCTGTCAAACACCTCATGGTGAGCCTGTCGAACCATGGGCAACATCGTTTCAGCATGCTGTAACCTGGCTTTATCCTTCGACAAGCTCAGGATGAGGCTTCGACAGGCTCAGGATGAGGTCGAGTGTTTTCCTCATGGTGAGCCCGTCGAACCATGGGCAACATCGATGAGAGCTTGGCCTCATCCTTCGACAGGGCTCAGGATGAGGTCGAGTGTTTTCCTCATGGTGAGCTTGTCGAACCATGAGCAACATCGTTTTTCAGCAGTCTGCTGGATCAACCTGCCTTTAAAGTGCTGGAGCAGCTTATCCGCGTCCAAATGAACACGGCTGCACTGAACCTTCACGATACCCTGGCTTTATCGAAAAGCGGTGGCTTATTTGGGCGCCGCTGTTAAAGACACCTGCCGCGATGTTCAACCCCGAAAGCGACGAGCAACGTCATGTTTGACTTGATGTCCAGCCGCCGATTTGCGCCCTTGTTCTGGACGCAGTTCTTGACGGCCTTCAACGATAACTTCCTGAAGAACGCGATCGTATTCTTCATTCTCTTCAAACTCGCCGGTTCTGACGGCGAGGCCCTTGTGACGCTGGCGGGCGCGATCCTCATCGCCCCATTTTTCCTGTTTTCAGGGCTGGGCGGCGAATTGGCCGACCGCTTCGACAAGGCGAAAGTTGCACGAACGCTGAAAGCGGCCGAAATCGCCGCCGCCGGTGTCGCCGCGACGGGCTTCCTGCTGGGATCGCTGCCAACGCTGTTTGTCGCTCTCTTTCTCTTCGGGACGGTGTCGGCGCTTTTCGGGCCGATCAAATACGGCATCCTGCCCGATCACCTGTCCTTCGATGAAATCCCGACCGGCAACGCGCTCGTCGAAGGCGCCACGTTCGTCGCGATTTTGATGGGCGCGATCGCGGGCGGCATCGCCGCTCGATACGGCCACTCCGCTCTGTTCGCCGCTTTGATGATGGTGCTCGCCGTGGCCTGCTGGCTTATGAGCAGAGCCATACCAGCGACCGCCGAAGCTGCGCCGACCCTTAAAATCAATCCCAATCCTCTGCGCTCCTCGTTCGATCTCATGCAGGATTTGTGGGCCGATACGCGGCTGTGGCGCGCGGGCGTGATGGTGGCGCTGTTCTGGCTCATCGGCGCGCTTATTCTGTCGCTTGCGCCTTCGCTCATCAAAGGCATGGGCGGCAACGAGATGGTCGTCACCGTCTATCTCGCCGAGTTTTCAATCGCGATCGCGATCGGATCGGGGCTTGGCTCTTTTCTGTCCACCGGGCGCGTCGTGCTTTTGCCCGCGCCGATTGCCTGTTTCGTTATCGGTGCCGTAGCGCTCGACGTCGGCTTCATGATCCGCGGCTTCGAGGCGCCGGCCCACACAATCGATGCAGCGGCCTTCTTCGCGCAGCCTGCCGCTTGGCGGCTCGCCATCGATTTTGCACTCATGGCTCTTATGGGCGGCGTCTTTGTCGTGCCTGCTTTCTCGGCGGTCCAGGTGTGGGCGCCAAACGCCAAGCGCGCGCGCATCATCGGCGCCGTGAACATTCTCTCGTCCGTTTTCATCTTCACCGGCGCCCTGGCGACAAGCGGCTTGCAGAAGGCTGGCCTGGCCATGGACGGCGTGTTCTTTGTGATCGGCGCTCTTTCGCTCCTAAGCGCGGTATGGATCTACCGGACCATGCCGACAAACCCCATCAGGGATTTCCTCTGGCTCCTCTTTCGCGCCCTCTTTCGCATCGAGGCGACGGGTCTCGAGAACATTGCCAAGGCTGGCCCCAACGCGATCATCGCCTTGAACCATGTCAGTTACCTCGACGCTGCCCTTGCTCTGGCGATCATGGACAAGAATCCGCTGTTCGCCATCGATCACACCATTGCGCAACGCTGGTGGGTCAAACCCTTCTTGCGCCTGGTGCGCTCCATGCCGCTCGACCCATCCCGGCCGTTGGCCGTTCGCACGCTGGTCAAGTCTGTCCGTGATCAGGGGGAAACGCTCGTCATATTCCCCGAGGGCCGGTTAACCGTCACCGGCAGTCTGATGAAGGTCTATGATGGCGCAGGCCTGATCGCGGACAAGGGCGGGGTCAGCGTCGTGCCCGTCCGCCTCGATGGGATCGAGGCAGCGCCCTTTACCCGGCTCAAGCCCGATCAAGTGCGCCGCCGCTGGTTTCCCAAGGTGCGCATCATCGTTCGTGAACCGGTCAAGCTGACGGTGGACGACGCCTTGACCGGCAAGGCTCGGCGCGAGGCCGCAGGCGCAGCGCTTTATAACATCATGTCCGATCTCATATTCTACACGACGCCCCTGGACCGCACGATCGTCGAAAATGTGATCCAGGCGGCGCGTATCCACGGCAAGGATCGCATCGCGCTTGAAGACCCTGTCACCGGCCCGCTGACTTATAAACGCGTTCTCATTGGCGCTCGTGCGCTCGGCGAAAAGCTTCTGCGGCTTGCTCGGGAGGGCGAGGCTATCGGCGTGATGCTGCCGACGAGCAATGGCGCCGCCTTGACCGTGCTTGGCCTGATGTCGGCGAACCGCGTTCCCGCCATGATCAACTTCACATCGGGCGCGGCCAACATTTCTGCTGCGTGCAAGGCCGCGAAGGTGTCGACCATCGTCACGTCCCGCGCTTTTGTCGAGAAGGCGAAGCTCGAAAAACTGATCGAGCAACTGCGCGCACAATTCACCATTGTGTATCTGGAAGACATTCGCAAATGCGTGACCTTCTTCGACAAGGTTTCGGCGGCGCTTCGCTACGAAAAGCTGCTGGCGAAAGCCAAGCCTTCGGACCGCGCCGTAATCCTTTTCACGTCAGGGTCGGAAGGCACGCCCAAGGGCGTCGTTCTAAGCCACGCGAACATGCTGGCCAATGTAGCGCAAGCCGCCGCGCGGATCGACTTCGGCCGCTCCGACAAACTCTTCAACGTGCTGCCCATCTTTCATTCTTTCGGGTTGACCATCGGCCTCGTGCTGCCCCTCGTCTCGGGCGTGCCCATCTATCTTTATCCTTCTCCGCTGCATTTCCGGTTCATCCCGGAACTGGTCTACGGCGCCAATGCAACCATTTTGCTCGGCACCGACACCTTCCTGACAGGGTACGCGCGGACGGCGAACGCTTACGACTTCCGCTCAATCCGCTATATTGTGGCAGGCGCTGAACCCGTTCGGGCGGCAACGCGCACGCTTTACATGGAGAAATTCGGCGTTCGCATTCTGGAAGGCTACGGCGTCACCGAAACGGCTCCCGTGCTTGCGCTCAACACGCCCATGTTCAGCCGCTCCGGCACAGTGGGCCGGGTCTTGCCGGGGATCGAAACGCACCTGGAGCCCGTGGAAGGCGTCGCCGATGGCGGCCGCCTTTTTGTGCGCGGACCCAATGTCATGCTCGGCTACCTCAAGGCGGATAAGCCTGGAGTGTTGGAGCCTGTGAGCGACGGCTGGCACGACACCGGCGACATCGTGAGCATCGACCGCTCCGGATTTGTCACGATCAAGGGCAGGGCGAAGCGCTTTGCCAAAATTGGCGGCGAAATGGTTTCGCTTGCCGCCGTGGATGAGCTTGCGTCGCAATGCTGGCCCGCGACGCTGTCCGCCGCCGCAGCGCTTCCTGACGCCCGCAAAGGTCAAAGGCTTGTCCTCCTCACGCAAGAGAAAGAGGCAAGCCGGGGCTCGTTCCTGCAATTCGCGAAAGCGAAGGGCGCGGCCGACTTCATGATCCCGTCGGAGGTGCTGGTGGTGGAAGCCTTGCCGCTGCTTGGCTCGGGCAAACTCGATTTCGCAGGCATTACCAAGCTTGTGCAGGAGCGCTGCGCAATTTCGGGCGGTTGACGTTTGTTGACGAGGCCGCACTGCGACGGCGGCCTGGAGCTTGGCTAGGCAGACCCGGCTTATTCGCGACACGCAACAAGTTCGTCTTCGCTGTTAGGAAGTCGCGCGCGCGGAGCTATTTGAGCATTTCGCCACTCGAAAGAGAGTGCATTCCGGCGAATTCCTTCACCATATTAGGCGCATGGCAAAAGAACATCCGCATGCTGACGCTGCCTACCGCGTCGTTCCTCAGAAAGACTCAACCTATGGAGTTGAGGTTATCGTGCCGGGAAGTTCCCCCGCGATGGTGACGAGCTTCGCCACAGAGGAAATCGCGGAAGCTTGGATTACAGATTACAAGCGCCGGGTGGCAGAGAATGTCCCGCGTCATTTCATGCGTGGAAGAAGATCCTGAGGCGCTACGGCAGTAGGGCCTTGAACGGCCTCACTGCGAAATAAAGTCACGACAGGCCCCGCCGGACGTCAGGCGGAAACGTGTTATGAGGGCCGGTCCTAAAATCTCCGTTTTCCCAGGCGGGCGGCATCAGCAGACTCGCATCGCGCCCCGTTGCCATGATCGGACTGGCGGAGACGACGCATAGCGCCATCGCCCCCCATTCTGGCCTTGACCCTCCTTGCGCGGATATCCTCTCGTTGCGGCTCGGGTAACTCGCCCTCCTGCATCGTGTGCGGCGGCTAACGAAAGAATGCGACGCGGTCGCGGATGGACTCTGCGGGAACGCGCGTCGGCTAAGCGAGGCTCGATCAAAGCGAGCGCCCGTGGCGCTATGTCCCTGAAAAATTGATGTTAAAGCGAGTTGCTCAGTTGCGGCCGCTTCGTGCTATCCCCCCGAGCCCATCGCGATGGTCACCTTGTCAACACATTCATGTTCGAGCCTTCAGCCATAGTCTTAAGATAGAGATGGATCGAAGAAGCGAGATTAGAGTTATTCATATGTAAATTCATTCACGCCTCTTTGCCGTAAAGCGACACAAGATTGTGACGCGTTGGCTCCGAAAGGCACTTTTGACATTAGTTTCAGTGCATCTAAGCACGAAGGAAAGCCTGATAGAATTGAGCTGTACGCTATTCAGGCAATAGAAACACCGGATCAATTGAAAGGCGCTCATGCCGTCACTTGTCACTGTCCTTGAAGACGTTCGCTCAGGGCGGCGTCCGCCGTGGCCGTGCCGCCCGAACCTATCCGCTGTCCACTCTCCCGCGTCCCCTTTCGGATCACACGCGCAAGGTCTTTTGGAAGTAGAAGCTTTCGGGAGCAATCCGGGCCATCTTCGAATGTTGAAGCTCGTTCCACCTGGGCTGCGCCCTCTATCGCCGCTCGTCGTCGTGCTGCATGGGTGCGGCCAGACGGCTCACGATATCGATCATGGATTAGGTTGGAGCACACTCGCCAACGAATGCGGGTTCGCATTGCTCTTTCCTGAGCAACGGCGATCGAACAATGCGCAACGCGGGTTCAATTGGTTTCGACCTGGCGATAGCAGGCGTGGTTGCGGTGAGGCTCTGTCGATTGTGCAGATGGTTCAGCACCTGATCGAGGATCACGGGCTCGATAGCAGGCGGGTTTACGTCACCGGGTTGTCGGCTGGCGGCGCTATGGCTTCCGCATTGCTCGCCGCGTACCCCGAAATGTTCGCGGGCGGGGCCGTTCTCGCCGGACTTCCGTTTGGGGTGGCGTCCACTCTCTGGGGCGCTTTGGCCGCGATGAAGGGCAAAGTCAACCGATCGTCGGCCGAATTGGGGGACCAGATCCGCGCGGCATCGCCTCATCGGGGCCGCTGGCCGACGCTCTCGATATGGCATGGGAGCTCCGACAAGACGGTGGCGCTTGCGAACGCCGATGCGATCGCCCGGCAATGGTGCAATGTGCGCGGGCTTTGTGAAGAAGCCGCGATCGACACCCGCATTGCCGGCAAAACTCGCCGCTTGTGGTGCAATGATGCCGGCTTGCCCGTGATGGAGAGAATTATCATTCCGGGCATGGGCCACGGCGCGCCCGTCGATGCCCTCGGGACAAGCGGATACGCCTATGGCGCTGCTGCGCCCTTCTTTGAAGACAAGGGGATTTCCTCGACCTATCACATCGCGAAATTTTGGGGACTTGCTTCGCTTCGTCCGCGATTTCGCAGGCAGGTTTCGTCGCGCGGCATGAAAGACGGCGCCGTCGTCGCTCCGCCACGCGCCAAGACGAAGTCCTCTTCGGCCCTGACGGGGAACCGGCTCGGAGCGATCAAGTTTCGCTTCCGTCTGGTCTGACCGACACGCCGCAATTGCCCAATAACGATTTGAGCTTGCCAATCCGGGTCCAGGGACACACCAAGGACAGTCCTGCATCGGTCACAAAGAAACTGCACGGACGGACAGGTTCTTCCGGAGACTTCGTCCCTGGCGCGGATCAATTCGATGAGAACCGTAACGATCGGCCTCGCATTTGGGGCATCTTCCCGACATTTCTGGCTTCCTCCGCGACCGGCCGTTGTGTCACTCTTACCACTTCTTCGAGACATTACCCCGAACAATCGTCCCGTTTGCGAATTGAAAGGCAAGAGGTTCGAACATCGAGCCATTCGCAAGGCTGGCAGTAACGTGGCATTAGTCCGCTAGTACCCAGTATCGCTAGAGCCTGTTGCTCATGCGCCACCCGGCACTCTCCCTCATCCTGTCCTTCTACCACAACGAGAAAAGGCACGTGCGAGCATGACTCCTTCTCCCCTGGTGGGAGAGGGCTGGGGTCGAGGCGGTTGTCGACGGTTATCGACATGGAGCAATGATCTTACGGCGCTATTCGCTTGCCGCCGTTGTCTTCTTGGCGCCGGTTTTCGGTTGTTGTGCGGGTTTTGCTCTGATCCGCATGGTCGCCCTCTGACTGATCGAGGTCGAAGGCTCCGGTTTTCCGGACCAGATCGCTGAGCTTTCGATAGCCGTATGTGCGCGGGTCGAAGTCGGAGGCGATGTTAGCGAGGCGCTGGCCCACCACGCCCAAGCCGGCCCAGCCGTCCTCGGTCTCCATTTGCGCGATGGCCTTGTTCAAGATGGCGAATGGCCGCGCTCGGGGGCTCGAGAGCCTTGGCGGAGGACCCCTCTTCGGTAGCCACGACTGCGCTTCGGGTAGCAGATTCTCGGTGTAGATGAACCGGCGGCAAGCCTGCCGGAAGCTCTCCGGGGTCTTCTGCTCACCGAAGCCATAGACGTCGGCGCCCTGTTCGCGCAGACGCGATGCAAGCCGCGTGAAGTCGCTGTCGGAGGAGACAAGGCAGAAACCGTCCAGCCGGCCACTATGCAAAA
>CAVRSS010000120.1:0-17892 GCA_963723755.1 uncultured Alphaproteobacteria bacterium
TCGCCCTGGCAGATTTCCAAGCATTCCGTTCCTCCAAGATCGGCTTTCCGCCGTAGCTTTTATTCGCGCGCTCGCAGCCCCACTCCGAACGTTTTGCAGCTCCGGCGTCTTCGCCGGTTGCCATCGCAGCGAGCGAAACTCCGCCAGGCAGTGTTTCGTAAAGGGGTGCTCTACCCATTATATTCATATATTACAATTTTTCTATCAAACCTTAGCGCCGCAGTCTCTTCAGGTTGTGCATTTGCTCCTAAAGAGCCATGAAGGCTTGGTCGCGGATTTGAGCGGTTACGTGGTCGGGGTGCGCGCTTATCGACGCAAGGGCGCGAACAAACTCGTTAAGGGCAGCTCTTGCTGCTGTTATGTCGGGAGTACCCGTTGGATAGCCGAAAAACTTCTCAGCCCTACGTGTTCACCTCGTTTGCGAGTTCTGGGTGCAATCGCCGCAGCGGTCCGGATCACGATATTCGACAACCGCGCGCGGGGCGATGATTTGAGCCACGGTTGGAGCGGGTGGTCATCGCGGGCGAGAGAAAAAGGGTCGCATCCCGGGGTCGGTAATTTTGCCTTGATTTAGAACCCTATCTAAATTGCTCCCTGTCAGCATGTCTCCATCTTTTCGAAAGCTCCCCCCCAATGAGACCGCTTTTTCTAATTGAACTTGCCTTGCTTGCATTGGTATGGATCGCCGCTCCGGCCGCGGCGCAGGACGTCACCCGCGAGACGGTGCCGGGCATCACCAATCTTTCCCGCCTCGAAACGGCGGTCGCTTGTTCTGGCGCCATTCAAGCCGCTGCGGTGCCTGCGATTAAGAAGATGGGCTACCTTTCGCTCATCGATCTGCAGGACGCGGGCGAACCGGGGGCAAATGTCGAGGCGCAGGAGTTCGCCGCAAAGGCCGTCGGGCTTCGCTATTTTCACATCCCTTTCAATATTGGATCGCCCGACCCCGCCGCCGTCGACAGATTCCTCGAAGTGATAACAAGCACAGGTACCGAGCCTGCTTTCATTCATTGTCTGGCGGGAGGACGTGCAGCCACGATGTGGTTTATCAAACGCCTCGTGGTCGATCATTGGGACAGAGATCGCGCTGAAAAAGAAGCCGCCGCTCTTGGCATGAGCAACCCCGGGCTAAGGGCGTTTGCCGTTACCTACGCACAGACGCACATGCGATAGCATGGCCGGTGGCAAATTCGCCGCTGTAAGGCGCGGGGTGGTCTTCGCGATGCGAAAGACGCCGCTCCGTGGCCGCGACTGCTCGACCCCGGCGACGGCGTAGGGCGCAATTAATACAAAGACGGTTAACAGGAGCACTCCGGATTTATTTCCGGTCACCATTGTGCTTAACAATCATTTTATTCCTGCCGCAATTACTTCCCTCCGAGGCTTCGTGCCGGGCGGAAGTAAATCCGATAAAACATTGAAAAAAAAAGATTATCCGTCGCCTGTGGCCTCCCATTAAATAGAACTAAATGCCGGATTTTTTCCATTTACTGGGACGAGCAAAAGTCCGTTAAATATGATTTTGGACCATCGGGTTAACGCCGCGCGCAGCGGGAGCAGCTGCGGCGCAGGCTGCGGCGATGTCATCCCGTTCGGCATTTTCCTAGTAATATCAAGATGTTGACAGACCTCGATCTGCGTTAACCGACCCGTAAGGTGATATCGCTGAAGATCCTTCAGATGAAGGAATGAAGACGAAAGCGTCAGAGACACGTTGACAATCAGATGCCGCCATTCGCCAATTTGCACGCAATCATCCAGACACCTGCGTCCGATTATAGGCGCGATGCTTCAGCGAGGGAGGTGTGGATCGGAGGAAATTTCTGGGGCATTTTCAACCATGTTGATTTTGTTAGCAGGTCACTTCGTCATGGCAAAAGGGTTGGCGAGCCCGCGTATTTTGCACAAGCTCCGCAAGCCAATAACACCTGGCCCGCTGCCGACCGGCTAAATCGATCCCGCTTGTGTCCAAATCCAGATCATGATTGGCGGATTCGCTTTGCGAGCCATAGATAGGCGTCTTGCGAGGGAGGCGTCCATCCTTGGAACGGGGCTTTGGCAAGGTTGGCGTTCGAATAGCGGGGGTCCGAAGTCACCTCCCGGCCAAGCCAATCAGGCTTCTCGAAAAACTTGCCTTCGTGGCAGGATGCTGAAAAAGCCTGAAAACGTGGCTTCATCCTTCGACAGGCTCAGGATGAGGCCTTCGACAAGCTCGGGATGAGGGCTTCGACAGGCTCGGGATGAGGTCGAATGTTCCCAGCGCGTTAATCCTCGTGGTGAGCTTGTCGAACCATGGGCAACATTGTCTTTCAGCAGCCTGCTAGCGGCGCTCATAGCGGAACGTCCCCGACGGGAATGACTGACGACCGGCACCCATAGAAAAGCCGCGGCTTTTCTATGGGTCGGAACGAACCGATGGGATTGGCTGTTCAGGCAAGGAGACCCGTCGCGCAATCGCGACGTTTGTTTTTTGGGAGACGGCCATGAGAAATTTCGTGATCGCCGCATTGGCGGTTTTTGCTTTCGCGGGCTTCGTTGCGTCCGCGGAAGCGCGTTCAAAAGCGGATGCCATGACCACCGCAGAGGGCTTCGCGCAGGAGTTGAAGTCTAGCGGCGAGTTCGAGATCCAGTCGAGCACGGTTGCGCTGCAAAAGACAAAAAATGAGCAACTGAGAAACTTCGCTCAGAAGATGATCGACGATCACACGGCAGCGGACAAGAAGCTGACGGAGACGCTGAAGCAGGCAAACCTGCCGGAGCCAAAATACGCCCTGCTGACGAAACCAAGGGAGAAGCTGCAGTATCTCGAGGCTTCAACAGGCAATACCTTCGAGCGCAGATACGTGCAGGATCAGATTCAGGCTCACACGCAGGCCGTCCACCTGCTCGAAACCTATTCCAAGCGTGGCGACAACGATGCTCTGAAACAGCTCGCATCGAATTTGCTGCCGACGATCAAGGAGCATCTCCGCTTGGCTGAAGGACTTCAGCAGAACGTGACGGCGAAGCGCTAAAAAGAAGCCCAGCGCACGCATAACAACAGCCCGCACTGGCCCTGGCCCTGCGGGCCTTTTGCGTGCGAGGAAATGATTGCATCCGCCGCCGTTCCCGTCCAAATCAGCGCAAGCACCACTTACGATAGGCATCATGGCGGCTCCACTCCTCACGCTTCAAAACATTGCGCTGACTTTCGGCGGCACTCCGCTTTTCGAGGACGCGAATTTGTCTGTCTCCGAAGGGGATCGAATTTGCGTTGTCGGCCGAAACGGTTCCGGCAAATCGACCCTCATGAAGATGGCGGCGGGGCTTGTGGAGCCGGATCGCGGAACGCGGTTTCTCCAGCCGGGCATCACGCTGCGCTATCTTCCGCAGGAGCCTGACTTCGGGCAGCACAAGTCGGTGCTGTCCTATGTCGAGAGCGGGCTTGGGCCGAGCGACGACCATTATCAGGCGCGCCTGCTTCTGGGCGAACTCGGGCTCACGGGCGAGGAAGCGCCCGCAACCCTGTCCGGCGGTGAGGCGCGGCGGGCTGCCTTGGCCAAGACCCTCGCGCCGAACCCGGATGTGTTGCTCCTGGATGAGCCGACAAACCACCTCGACATCCAGGTGATCGAGTGGCTTGAGAAAAGACTTGGCGCCATGCGGTCGGCGCTGGTGCTGATCAGCCACGACCGGCGATTCCTCACAAACCTGTCGCGCTCGACCGTTTGGGTCGACCGCGGCACGACGCGGACGACCGCCATCGGGTTCGGCAACTTCGAAGCGTGGCGCGATGATTTCCTTGCGCAGGAAGAGCTGGAGCGCCACAAACTCTCGCGAAAGATCGAGCGCGAGGCCGACTGGCTCCGCTATGGGGTAACGGCGCGCCGCAAACGCAATGTCCGCAGGCTCGGCGAGTTGCAGGCGATGCGCGACGCGAAACGGAACGCGAAGCGCGCTCCGGGGCAGGCCAAGCTCGAAGCCGTGGACGGCGCCCTCTCCGGAAAGCTCGTGATCGAGGCGAAGGGTATCTCAAAGGCTTTCGACAGCAAGACCATCATCGACAAATTCAGCATCCGCGTTCATCGCGGCGACCGCGTCGGCGCGGCTGGCCCGAACGGCTCGGGCAAGACCACGCTCCTGAACATGCTGATCGGCAAGCTTGAGCCGGATGAAGGGTCGGTGCGCCTCGGCGCCAACCTCGAAATTGCGAGCCTGGAGCAGGGCCGGGACAGCCTCAAGCCGGATTGGACGGTGGCCGACGCGCTGACAGGCGGGAGCGGCGACCTGATCGTCATCAACGGCGCGCCAAGGCACGTCGCCTCCTACATGCAGGATTTTCTGTTTCAGCCGGAGCAGGTGCGGACACCCGTGAAGGTTCTGTCGGGCGGGGAGCGGGCGCGACTCATGCTGGCGCGCGCACTTGCGAAGCCGTCCAACCTCCTCGTTCTCGACGAGCCGACCAACGATTCTCGACCTTGAAACGCTCGACGTGCTCGAAGAGATGCTCGCGGAGTATTCGGGCACGCTGATCCTCATCAGCCATGACCGCGATTTTCTTGACCGCATCGCGACCTCGACCATCGTTCCCGAGGGGGGTGGCCGCTGGATCGAATATGCGGGCGGCTACACCGACATGGTCGCTCAACGAGGCGGCCGCACCTTTGCAGCGGACGCTCCGGTCAAAGCCGCGAAGCCATCGACGGCCGCAAAAGGAACGACCGACGCCAGCGGCGAGCCGAGGACAAAGAAGCGGCTCAGCTTCAAGGACAAGCACGCGCTCGAAACCCTGCCTGCGAAGATGGCCAGCCTGGAAAAGGACATCACCTCACTCCAGGCGACGCTCTCGGATTCCGCGCTTTACGCGAAAGACCGCCAGGCCTTCGAGCAAGCAAGCACCGCTCTCGTCAAGGTGCAGGGCGAACTGGCCGAGGCGGAACACCGCTGGCTGGAACTCGAAATGCTGCGCGACGAGATCGAGACGGCGCGGGAGAGTTAACATCAGCGGTTGGAGTGCGTCCGGAAAGTGCGAAGCGGTTTTCCGATAAGGCGCACAATAAAACAAGAACTTATAGCCCGCTTTTGATTCCATAAAAGCGGAGAGGCTCTTGCTGGCTGCTGAAAAACGATGTTGCCCATGGTTCGACAAGCTCACCATGAGGGTCAACTCATTGAAAACACACGACCTCATCCTGAGCCTGTCGAAGGATGAAGCCACGTTTTCAGGCTTTTTCAGCCAGCCAGGCTTGCCTCCGGTTCTCCGGAAAGCGAGCCCAACGAATGGCAAGGCCATTTCAGCCGATCTCGCCATGCCCTCAACGTACTCAGCGAGTATGAACGACATACCGGACAAACGCGTCGGTGGGCGTCACCTTCTCATACAGTGACCGCGCCACTTCATTGGTTTCGTGGGTGTGCCAATACACGCGGGCCCAGCCATTATCGTGGGCCGTCTGGATCAGCGCCTCGATAATCGCCCGTCCCGCACCCGCCCGCCGGGACCGCTCGTCCACAAAGAGGTCTTCGAGGTAGCACATCAGCCCTTTCCCCCAGGTGTAGGGATGGAGAACGTAGTTTCCAAACCCGATGAGCTGGGGTTCTCGCGCTTTGGAAACGCTTTCGGCGACAACCGCTCGAATGCCGGCGCGCCCGTCCATGATCCTCAGCCACAGCGCGTCGGTGACATCCTCGGAAACCGTGACCTCGTAGAAGTCGCAGTACCCCCTCCACAGACGCCGCCACCCGGCTTCATCCGCCGCCTCCGCCGGGCGGACCCTCCATTCCAAGCTCACGCCGCCTCCGCTGACAGGATGTAGTTTATCGACAGATCCCTGTCTGAAAGGGACCAGACCCCCATGAGAGGCTTGAACACTATTCCGGAGAGACGGCCAACCTCGAATCCGGCTTGCCTGACCGCCGCCTCAAGCTCTTCAGGCTTTATGAACTTCTTCCAGTCATGGGTGCCGCGCGGGGCGAGCCCAAGAATGTGCTCCGCGGCTACAATGGCGAGCGCGTAAGATTTCGACGTCCGATTGAGCGTGGAAATGATGAGGAGCCCGCGTGGTTTACACAGAGCGCGGCATGTCCGCAGAAACGATGAAATGTCGGTGACGTGCTCGATCACTTCGGAGGCGATGACCACATCGAATTTGCTTCCCTCGGACGCCAGAACTTCCGCGGTCGCCGCGCGATAGCCGATAGTCAAGCCCTGCTTCTTCGCGTGCAGCGTCGCGACGCCGATTGACTCCTCGACAGGGTCAATTCCTGTTACACTCCCGCCGAGCCGCGCCAACGGTTCCGACAGGATGCCGCCCCCGCAGCCGATGTCGACCACAGACAGGCCGTCCAGGGGGCGAAAGGATTGATTTTGCTGATCACGCCAACTCTGGGCCTCCGAGACGATAAAGGCGAGCCGAGCGGGATTGAATGCATGGAGACCACCAAATTTCCCGCGCTCGTTCCACCACTCCTTGGCAAGCCCCTCAAAATGACGCAGCTCTGCCGTGTCGAGCGACGGGCTATGCCGTGTTTCTGCCTCAATCCCCATTGATGGCGTTCCTTATGTCCCTGGGCGGTCAGCGTTTTCGCCGCCGCTTTTTAATTTCACTCTTGCACCATAGCTTACCATCATGCTCCTCGTCATGAAGTTTGGCGGAACCTCCGTCGCTGACATAGGCCGTATAAGAAATTCGGCGCTCCACGTGAAGAGGGAGGCCGAGGCTGGCAATCGCGTCGTTGTTGTTGTCTCGGCGATGGCCGGACATACGAACCAGCTCGTGGCCTGGACCCGCGAGGCGCATGCCTTCCACGACACGCGGGAGTATGACGCCGTGGTGTCCTCTGGGGAGCAGATCACGGCCGGGTTGATGGCGATCATTCTGCAATCCATGGGCGTAACCGCCCGCTCCTGGCAGGGATGGCAGATCCCGCTCAGGACGAACGACGCGCACGCCGTTGCGCGGATCGACCGCATAGAATTGGTCGAGCTGAAGCGCCGCCTTGACGAGGGAGAGGCGGCCGTCGTGGCGGGGTTTCAAGGGCTCAGCCCAAGGGGACGGATAACCACACTCGGCCGTGGCGGCTCCGACACGACCGCCGTAGCCCTTGCCGCCGCCCTGAAAGCGGACCGTTGCGATATCTATACGGATGTGGATGGCGTGTACACAACTGATCCACGTATTGTGCCTTCGGCTAGGCGATTACCCAGGGTGTCGTATGAGGAAATGCTTGAAATGGCGTCTCTCGGCGCAAAAGTGCTCCAAACTCGTTCCGTAGAGCTTGCAATGGCTCAAGGGGTGCGTGTACAAGTCCGTTCTAGCTTCGATCCACCAGAGACCTGCGAACCCGCTCGAGCCGGAATGCCGGAAAAGTGCGGGACGCTTGTTTGTGATGAAACGGAAATGTTAGAGCAACACGTTGTCAGCGGTATAGCTTACGCCAAAGATGAGGCGAAGGTCACAGTCCTCAGTATCGAGGACAAGCCTGGCGTGGCCGCGAGCATATTCATGCCGCTTGCCGAGGCGAACATCAACGTAGACATGATCGTCCAGAATATCTCGGATGATGGCCGCAGGACGGATCTCACCTTTACTGTCGCGGCATCCGATCTAGAGCGTGCGCTCCAGGTACTGCGCGATCGCCAGGATGTAATAAGGTATAAAGATCTGCGGGGCGATACTGATATGGTGAAGGTATCGGTTATCGGCGTTGGTATGCGTAGCCATGCGGGCGTCGCGGCGGAGATGTTCCAGGCGCTGGCAGATAAAGAGATCAACATTCAGGCCATATCGACGTCAGAAATCAAGATTAGCGTCTTGCTCGGCGCTGCCCATACGGAGGCTGCCGTTAAGACGCTCCATAGCCTTTTCGGCTTGGATCGAACGTAATAAAATAGGCAATGGCAAGAAGAGGCGCGACAAACGGAAAAGGCGCCACAAATTTACAACCCAAAGGTCATTGGAACCAGGCAGATGCCCTGGACTGAGCGCGCACCATGGGTGCTGATCCGGCAATTGCGGGCGATCATGGCGAGTGCGTCCGAGCCCCAGGCTAAGCTGGACAGCATTGTCAAAGTGATAGCCTCGAACATGATTGCCGAGGTGAGTTCGATCTATGTCCGTCTGCCAGACGATGCCCTTGAGCTTTTCGCGACGGAAGGCCTGAGAAAAGAGGCCGTCCATTCGCTACGCATGAAGAAAGGCGAGGGTCTTGTCGGGCTCATCGCCGCCTGGGGCGAGCCGGTGAACCTCTCGGACGCCCAGAAGCATCCTGCCTTCTCATACAAGCCTGAAACGGGCGAGGAAATTTATCACTCCTTCCTCGGCGTGCCGATCGTCCGCGAACGGCGCACCATCGGCGTCCTGACGGTCCAGAACAAGATCGAAAGGAAGTATACGGAGGAGGAGGTCGAGGCGCTCGAAACGACGGCAATGGTGCTGGCGGAGATGATCGCGTCAGGCACTTTTGCGGGAGCGGTCGCACCCGCGCCAAGCCGCCGCGAGACGTCGGTCACCCTGAAGGGAACGCCTCTTGCGGATGGCCTTGCGCTCGGTCACATCGCGCTGCATGAGCCACGGCCGGCCGTTCTTAAGTTCTTCGCGGAGAACATTCCGGCGGAGCTGAAACGCCTGGAGGAGGCGCTCGAGCGGGTCAAAGAGGACATCGCCCGCTTCCTCTTGGACGATACGCCCGCTTCGAACGGCGAGCACAAGGAGATCATCGAAACGGTGCAAATGCTCGCCCACGACCGGGGCTGGGCGCGCCGTATGCGCGATGCGGTTTCGGCCGGTCTTACGGCGGAGGCGGCGGTGGAGCGCGTGCAGCAGAATATGCGCACGCAGCTCATGAAGACCGGCGACAGCTTCTGGCGCGAGCGCTCGCACGACCTCGACGATCTTTCCAACAGACTGCTCCGTACGCTGCAGGGACACGATCATGGCGCGGCTTTGAGCAGGCTGCCGAACGACGCCATCCTCGTCGCACACAACATGGGAGCCGCCGAGCTTCTCGATTACGATCCAAAGAAGTTGCGCGGCCTCGTGATCGAAGATGGCGGCGCGACCTCTCATGTTTCCATCGTCGCCCGCTCCTTCAATCTCGCCGTTCTTGTCCAGGTGCCCGATGTCGTGGCGGCTGCCGATCACGGAGACCCGGCGATTCTCGATGCCTCCACCGGGCAGTTTCATATCCGCCCGTCGCTGGAGCTTATCAGGGCCTATGCCGACAAAGCGCGCTTCCGGGCCAGGCGGCAGGCTCGCTTCTTCAAGCTGCGGCATGCGCCAGCTGTTACAAAAGACGGCGAGCGTGTTGTTCTCAACATGAATGCCGGCCTTCTCGTCGACATGCCGCACCTCTATCAGAGCGGAGCGGACGGTATCGGACTGTTCAGGACCGAGCTGCAGTTCATGGTCGCGTCGAAATTCCCCAAGATGGACGAGCAGCGCGCGGCCTATACACGCGTGCTCGACATGGCCCCGGGCCGGCGCGTCGTTTTCCGATCCCTCGATGTGGGCGGCGATAAGGTTCTGCCTTATCTCAGGAAGTTTCATGAGGAGAACCCGGCGCTCGGGTGGCGGGCAATCCGCATGTCGCTCGACAGGCCGGGAATGTTCCGGACGCAGGTGCGGGCGTTGCTGCGGGCGGCCGCAGGGCGGGAACTGTCCCTCATGCTGCCGTTCATCGCCGATCTCTCGGAGTTCTTGGCTGCCAGAGACCTTATCGACAAGGAACTCGAGCACTCGGCCATGCATGGTCATGAACTGCCGGTCAAAACCCGCGTCGGCGTCATGATCGAGGTGCCGTCGATCATTTACCAGCTGGATGAACTTTTGCCGCTTGTCGACTTCGTTTCCGTGGGCAGCAATGACCTCCTTCAGTTTCTTTTCGCTGCGGACCGGGAAAACGACCGCGTCGCCCGTCGCTTCAATTCGCTGAATCCCTCAGCGCTCAAGGTCTTGCGCAAAATAGCCGAACGGGCGAAAACGCACGGCACGGACTTCTCTCTCTGCGGGGAAATGGCAGGCCGTCCCTTGGAAGCGATGGCCTTGATCGGGCTCGGGTTTCGCCAAATTTCGATGGCGCCGGCGTCGGTTGGCCCGGTTAAGTCGATGGTGCTGTCGCTCAACGCAAAGAAGCTCCGTGAAACGCTGTTCGAGCTTATCGACCGGAACAGCCCAAAGATTCGGCAAGAACTCGCAGAGTTCGCCCACAAAGAAAGCATTGACATTTAACGTCGCACTGAGAGCTGCCCGCGTCCATTTGGACGCGGATAACCAGCTCTAGTGCTCTAGAATCTGATCAACTTTCCGTCTTCAACCGGTTTCGATTAAAGATGGGCTGATATAGGCACGCTTTTTCGGAGCGCGGCGGAGCAAAAAATCTATGGCATCTATTCCAAAAGAGAAACTCAATCGTCTCGTTAGCCACTGGGAAACGATTTCAAACGCAGCTTGCTTCCGGGATCGATCACGAAACCTTTGTAAGGCTCTCGAAGGAGTTCGCGGAGTTGGATCCGCTGGTGGCCGCCATCAAGGCCCTGCAAAGCGCGCAGCACGATCGCGACAACCTCCGGCAGATGATCGAAGATCCGGCTTCCGAGCCCGACATGGTCGAACTTGCCCGCGAGGACTTGGAAACCGTGGCGCCGCGCGTCGATGAGTTGGAGCACGATCTGCAGGTCATGCTTTTGCCGAAGGACGCGGCGGACGACAAAAGCGCGATTATCGAGGTTCGAGCAGGGACAGGCGGCGAGGAGGCGGCGCTGTTCGCGGCCGATCTTTTCCGCATGTATCAGCGTTATGCCGACCTGAAGGGCTGGAAAGTCCAGGTCCTTTCGGCGAGCGACGCCGATGCGGGCGGCTTCAAGGAAGTTGTGGCGAGCATCACCGGCAAGGGCGTTTTCGCCCGCATGAAATTCGAGTCGGGCGTCCATCGCGTACAGCGCGTGCCCGAAACGGAAAGCCAGGGGCGCATCCACACCTCGGCGGCGACGGTTGCGGTTTTGCCGGAAGCCGAGGATATCGACATCGAAATACGGGCCGAAGACATCCGCATCGACACCATGCGCGCAAGCGGTGCGGGCGGCCAGCACGTGAACACCACCGACTCAGCCGTGCGGCTGACGCACCTTCCGACGGGCATCGTCGTGACGTCGAGCGAAAAGTCTCAGCATCAAAACCGGGCACGAGCCATGCAGGTGCTGCGGGCGAGGCTCTACGACATGGAACGCACGAAAGCCGCCGATGCGCGAGCAGCGGAACGCAAGGACCAGATCGGCTCGGGCGACCGCTCCCAGCGGATCAGAACCTACAATTTTCCGCAGGGCCGCGTTACCGACCATCGTGTCAACGTGACGCTCTACAATCTTCCGCAAATCATGGTGGGCGACGGCCTCGATACCATTATCGATGCTCTAATCTCCGAGCACCATGCAAGCCAGCTTGCGGCTGACGTCCATGCCTGATCCGGCGCCTTCCCAAGGGGCTGGCGAACTTGGCGACGTCATCCGCGGGCTTGGCAGGCTGTTTCGGGAGGCCGGTTTGCAGACGGCGGCGCTCGACGCCCGCCTTCTCGCTTCTCATATATGCGGCCTTACACCCGAGGACACGATCGCAAAACCGAGGCTTATGCTGTCGCCGGATATGACGCTGCGAATCAATGAGGCTGCGGCGCGCCGCCTGGCGGGGGAACCGGTCTCCCGTATCGTCGGACACCGCGAGTTTTGGGGACTGTCGTTCAGCCTCTCGCCCCACACGCTCGATCCGCGGCCTGAGACCGAGCTTCTGGTGGAAGCTGTGCTCGACTACGTGCGTGCAGAGGGGCTTGTGAACTCGCGCCTCCGCGTCCTCGACCTTGGCACAGGCTCCGGCTGTCTTCTTGGTGCGCTCCTGTCGGAGCTGCCGTTGAGCACCGGCGTGGGCGTGGACCGAAGCGAAGAGGCCCTTTCTACTGCAAGAGAAAATTTGCGCCGGTTGGGGTTGCTTAGCCGCGCGTCCTTCTTATGTGCAAATTGGGTTCACGCTTTCAGTGATGCATCCTTTGATGTTATCGTCTGTAATCCGCCTTATATTTGCTCGTCGGAGATAGCTGGGCTTGAGGCTGAGGTAAAAGCCTTTGATCCGCGTCTCGCGCTAGATGGCGGCGAAGATGGTCTCGAGGCCTTTCGGGCGATTTTATCCCAAGTCTTCAGGGTGCTTCAGATCGAGGGCTTTCTGATTTTCGAAACCGGTTACCAGCAGGCTCAGTCGGTGCGCGACATGATGGTGGAGGCGGGGCTTGGTGCAGGCCATTTCGAGGCACGGATTTTGGCCGATCTGAGCGGAAAAGCGCGTGCCGTTGCAGGACGGCGACAGTCAGTTGGCAGCGAAGCCGAGCCCAAAAAAAAGGTTGGAAATCCGGTTCTTTCGGGATAGGGTCATGGTGAGAGGCGACCTCGTCCCGGGAACCCGCATCGGGTTAGATGAGGCCATAGACGTAGGGCTACCAAAAAATCGGCAAGTAAACCTGATGCTTCGTTAGTAGGCGTCGGCGGTGTCGTTGGCGGCACGTTTCTTGGGCCCTGCACAATCTGCTTTTTGAGTTAGCGCGTCGGTAGTTTTCTGACGGCAGGCTAGAGCGAGAGTTTTTTTTAACGTTCGCAACGTTGACCGAGGCTTAAACCCGGCACGGCTGCGTGAATAGGGATCATGTGACATCCAATCAAGAAGGACCCATGAGGCAAGGACAGCAAAGCCGCAGAGGCCGTAATCGCGGCGGCCGCAAGCCCCAAAACGCAATAAGCCGGAACTACGAGTTAAGTGGTCCCGACGTGAAGATCCGCGGTACTGCTATGCACATCGCGGAGAAATATTCTTCTCTGGCGAGGGACGCGATGTCGTCCGGCGACACGGTGGCTGCCGAGAATTATCTTCAGCACGCCGAGCACTATAACCGCATCATTATGGCCGCGCAGGCGCAGAATGTCGGCATGCCGGGCGAAAGTCAGGCTGGCTTCAACGGGTCAGGCCGGTTCAATCAGTCCGAGCCTTTCCAGCGTGATTATGACGGCGACTCGGATGACGGTGATCAAGAAGACTTCATTCCTCACCAGCGGACTTTTCCCGAGCCACAGCACCGGTCTTTTCCTGAGCGCCCCGAGCGCCCCGAGCGCACTTACAATCAACATCAGCAGCCGCAGCCCTATATTCCGCAGAACGCCTTCCCGCAGATCCAGCCGCAGCCTCAGCCGCTACCGCAGCCGGTCGTTGCTCCTGCGCCGAACGGCGTGCAACCCGTTACCGCGGAGCCGTTCGGGCCGCCTCAGGGCCAACCAGTAGAGGCCGATAAAATCCCGCGGCGGCGCCGCCGGCGTCCAATCGGTGAACTCGTCGAGCCCAAGACCTTGAATGGTCGTGGCGGAAACGGCAGTTCTGCGCAGGCACCTAACGGCGCTCCGCAGCCCAGTGAGTCCAAGACTGACGAGCCGGCATCCTAGCCGGACATCGCCTCAACTCACGCTGGCGGTGTCGCCCGTCGAAATGACGCCGCTGCGAACGACTTTTGCATAGAGGCCAAGTTTGTCGTGATTCCACGTGCGTAACAGCGCGGACGGAGCCGACTGCCCGCGCTTGGCCGTTTTTGGATCGACGCTTGTTGCTTCGCAGCGCGCCGTCTCCGCAAATACCTTCAGGTGTACATCGCCACACACGATTGTTTTGCCGACCCAGCGCCGCTCTTGCCAAGCGGGCACCCCTTCAAGATAGACATTTGCTCGAAAGCGGAGCGGATCGAGATCGATGCCGGTGACGCGGCTGACATCGCGAACCGTCTCCAGGTTCACGATGTGCAGGGCTTTTTCGGCGATGTCCGTGAAGCTGTGGCCTTCGGCGCAGACGATACGCGGGGGACCATTCAAGTCTGCTTTCATGTAGCTGGCTAAAAACTGCTCAATAATTTGACGGCCGAGCTTGGTCTTCAGCGCCCCCTTCGCAACCCGCTTTCCGTTGCGGAACAGCGCCAGCGTGTGACTTTCCTCATCGAACGTGAGCTCAAGGCTTGCAAGCCGCTCGTTCCGCATGAGCTGCATAAAGTGCGTTTTCGGAAGCCATCTCGGTTTCTGGGTGTCGAAGCGGTGGCTTCCGTTCTCGATGGCGTAAACACGGTCCAAGGGCATGCCTTCCCCGGGGGTGAGTGTTGCTTGAACCGTCGCCACGCCACTCAACCCCTTCACAGGGTAATGCACGAGCTTCGCAATTATCAGCGGCGGGGACATGTCCGGTGACCTTTTCTTGTCTGGCAATGGTGCCATATAACAACAAATCAATGCTACCTCTTCCACGAATTAGCGGCGAGGGCCGCGGCCACCGAGGCGACAATGAATTTCGAGAAACTGACCGATCGGTCCAAGGGCTTCTTTCAATCCGCCCAATCGCTTGCGCTGCGTGAAGGCCATCAGCGACTGACGCCGGAGCATCTCCTCAAAGTTCTGCTCGATGACAGTGAAGGACTGGCCGCCGGGCTTATCGCACGCGCAGGCGGGCGACCCGAGGACGCGCTCGCTCGTGTCGAGCAGGCACTGGCCAAGATGCCGAAAGTTTCGGGCGCCGGTGCGGGGCAGGTCTACATTTCGCCGCAACTCGCAAGAGTTCTCGACCAGGCTGAGAAGATCGCGGAAAAGGCCGGGGATAGCTACGTCACTGTTGAGCGACTGCTCCTCGCGATGGCGATGGAGAAGGATGCCGATACTGCAAAAATTCTGGCTGAGGCCGGTGTCACGCCCACGGGGCTGAACGCAGCCATCAACGAACTGCGGAAAGGTCGCACGGCGGATAGCGCTTCTGCGGAGCAGGCTTACGACGCGCTGAAGCGTTACTCCCGAGATCTGACCGATGCCGCTGCCAAGGGTCAGCTCGATCCGGTCATAGGCCGGGATGAGGAAATTCGCCGCACCATCCAGGTTCTCTCCCGGCGCACGAAGAACAACCCCGTGCTGATCGGCGAGCCGGGGGTCGGAAAAACCGCCATCGCCGAAGGGCTTGCCTTGCGAATCGTCAACGGCGACGTGCCCGAGAGCCTGCGAGACAAAAAACTTCTTGCGCTCGATATGGGCGCGCTCATTGCCGGGGCAAAATATCGTGGCGAGTTCGAGGAGAGGCTAAAGTCCGTGCTGCAGGAGATTACCTCGGCAGCAGGCGGCGTCGTCCTGTTCATCGACGAGTTGCACACCCTTGTCGGCGCCGGCAAGGCGGAAGGGGCGATGGATGCGTCCAACCTTCTAAAGCCGGCCCTGGCGCGCGGCGAGCTTCATTGCGTCGGCGCGACCACGCTTGACGAATACCGCAAATATATCGAAAAAGACGCCGCTCTGGCCCGGCGCTTCCAGCCCGTCTTCGTCTCGGAGCCGACAGTCGAGGACACCATTTCGATCCTGCGCGGGCTCAAGGAAAAGTACGAACTTCATCACGGCGTTCGAATCACCGATTCGGCGCTGGTGGCCGCGGCAACGCTTTCGAATCGGTACATCACAGACCGCTTTCTTCCCGACAAGGCGATCGACCTCATGGACGAGGCGGGAAGCCGGCTCCGCATGCAGGTCGATTCGAAGCCGGAGGAACTCGATGAACTCGATCGAAGGATTATCCAACTCAAGATCGAGCGCGAGGCGCTGAAGAAAGAGAACGACCAGGCCTCCAAGGATCGCCTCGCAAGGCTTCAAAAGGAAGTCGCCGATCTTGAGGAACGCTCGTCTTCGCTCGCTCGGCGCTGGAGAGAGGAAAAGGACAAGCTCGCTTCGGCGCAGAGGGTCAAAGAAGAACTCGACGCGGCGCGAAACGAACTTGAGCAGGCGCAACGCAAGGGCAATCTCGCCCGCGCGGGCGAGCTGTCCTACGGCGTCATCCCGGATCTCGAAAAGAAGCTGAAGGCCATGGAAAGCGCCGCCGATTCGAATCGCGGCATGGTGGAGGAGGCTGTCACGCCCGATCACATCGCAGGCGTCGTGTCTCGCTGGACGGGTATTCCGGTCGAGAAGATGCTCCAAGGCGAGAAAGATAAGCTGCTTCGCATGGAGGATCAGATTGGCAAGCGCGTCATCGGGCAAGCGGAAGCCGTTCACGCCGTTTCGACAGCGGTAAGGCGGGCGCGTGCGGGCCTCCAAGATCCGAATTGTCCCATTGGCTCGTTCATGTTCCTTGGCCCGACCGGTGTCGGTAAGACAGAGCTGGCTCGTGCCTTGGCTGCCTTCCTTTTCGATGACGAGCATGCCATGACGCGAATCGATATGTCGGAGTATATGGAGAAACACTCCGTCGCCCGGCTCATCGGAGCGCCTCCCGGCTATGTCGGCTATGAGGAAGGCGGGGCGCTGACTGAGTTTGTTCGCCGTCGCCCCTACCAGGTTGTGTTGTTCGATGAGATCGAAAAGGCCCACCCGGACGTCTTTAACGTGCTTCTTCAGGTGCTTGATGATGGCCGATTAACCGATGGCCAGGGCCGCACCGTTGATTTCCGCAACACGATCATCATCATGACATCGAACCTCGGTTCCGAGTACCTGCAGGCTCAGCCGCAGGGACAGGACGCGAATGCCGTGCGCGATCAGGTCATGGCGGTGGTGCGCGCGCATTTCCGCCCGGAGTTCTTGAACCGAATCGACGACATCCTGCTCTTCCATCGCCTGCGCCGCGATGAGATAGGCGCGATCGTCGCCATTCAGCTCAAGCGACTGCAAAAGCTTCTGGATGATCGCAAGATCACCCTGGATATCGACGACAAGGCGCGGACATGGATCGCGGACCGCGGTTACGATCCGGCTTATGGCGCACGCCCGTTGAAGCGCGTCATCCAGCGGGCTGTGCAGGATCCGCTTTCGGAGCTGATTCTGTCAGGGGCGATCAAAGACGGCGATACGGCTAAAGTCACCTCCGGCGCCGATGGCTTGATCATCAACGGACGGGCTTTCAGCCTGGCTGCCTAAAAATGCAATGAGGTTCCCGGAGCCTTATCACTTTTCGACAGTTGCAACCCTCGTCTTGACCGGCGGGCGGTGCATCAAATCTTCGATTTGCGCTTTCTCGCGGCGGAAGTCCGTAAGCAAGCGGCCCTGCAGCTGGCGGCTCTTCGGAATTTTGATCGAGAGCGGATTGGTATGCTGGTTGTTGATCAGCACCTCGTAATGGAGGTGCGGGCCGGTCGACATCCCGGTGTTTCCCAGATACGCGATGATCTGGCCTTGGCGCACCTTCACGCCCTTCGCAACTCCGGCGGCGAATTGCAGCAAATGCGCGTACACTGTCTTATAACCGTTGGCATGGCGTATTCGGATGTAATTTCCGTAGTTTCCTTCGCGGTCAGCCACCTCGATGGTGCCATTTCCAGACGCCATGATCGGGGTTCCAATCGGCGCGGACCAATCGACGCCGAGATGAGCGCGCACCGTCTGCAGCAGCGGATGTTTGCGATAGCCGAAACCTGACGTGAGCATTGCGCCGCGAATCGGGGTCCGCATAAGAAATTTTTTCGAGTTCGACCCCTTGTCGTCATAATAGTCGACGCCGCCGTCCGACGTTCGAAACCGGTAATAACCATGGGTTTCCCCGCCGACCGTCACTCCTGCGTAGAGCAACTCCCCCGGCCTCTCGACGCCATTTTCATCCTGCACGAGGTCGTAAAAGAGCTCGAAGCCGTCGCCGCTCTTAACGCGCTGCTTGAAGTCCACGTCGTATGAGTGAACCCTAAGGAATTTTGTTACGAAATCGTCCGGCAACTCCTGAGATCTGGCCGCCCTGTAGCTGCTGACATAAACGCTCGCGCGCTCGCCGTTGCTTTCTTCGTAATTTCCTTCTGGCTTTAGAGGCTTATCACTCGTGTTATAGGCGCCGTCGGCAGTTCGGGCGATCGTGACAACATGAGCGCCGCGATAGAAAATGCTCAGCTTTC
>CAVRSS010000121.1:0-14483 GCA_963723755.1 uncultured Alphaproteobacteria bacterium
TCATCGTTCTCTCTCGCGCAAGGGCTTTATCGCTCTTATGCTTGTGAGCGAAGCGATAAACTCTGTCCTTAGCGTCGCATTTGCTCTCAGAAGGCGCTTGGCCTGTCGCCGGGTTTTGCGCAGCTGCCGTTGGTCTTCTCGGTCTCTGCTTTCCGGGCCGTGCGGAGTCGGTAACCATTGTTCTGTCCGAACCCGAGTTGCTCCTCACGCGCCGGCATCCAACGGGCCGGACAGAAAGCTGGAGCTTCAATCCCCTATTGGAATGAGGTTCCAGCATGTGCGCCGCGACTAGGCCGCGGACGAGATCACTGGCAAGATAATTCCGCACGCTTCTTCACTCTCTGACATCGAGAAGGATAGCTTCATGGCCGCGCTGAAGGCGGCGCTCGTCCGTCAGAAGCGTCACTCCTTGATGCATTTCAGAGGGAATGAACCCCGAGCTTGTCCAGGGCGTCGGCTCTGTTGGGCTTCAGCTCCGGGTTGCCATAAAAGAGCGTGAAACCGTTGAGAACAAGCAGGACGGCGAAAGCTCCCACACCGAAGCTGCCGTAAATCAGAAGCGGCGTTCCCATGATGATGGACGCGGACGCCAGCACGATCGCAATTTGCAGCATCGCCATCGAATAGTCGTAAAAAGGATGCTGCGCGAGCGCCAGCTTCCGCTGGTTATCGCAAGAACTCGGCCATCGCCAGAAGCTCAGTCTTGCCGTGCCGGCCATCCGTTTCTAGCTTCTGAATTTCCTTGTCATACTCAGCCTTTTTTGTCTGGATGAGTTTGCGCGCCGCCTCCGGAAGGCTTTCTACGTTCGGCGTTTCATCGATTTTCAGCTGCAGCTGATCGTTGGCGAGCTTGAGCTGCGACTGCCGGACGTACTTCGATTGATAGTAGGCGTAGTGATCGTTGCCCTGGAAACCCGCCTGCTGGGCGGTCTTCATCGCGTCATTGCTGCCTGTTGCGGCAACCGCCAGCAGAACCGCAAGCACGGAGATGTAGACCGCCACCTTTTTGTCGTGCTTGAGTTCAGCCGCCTGATCGAACGAGTCAGCGGGCGTTCCGCTGACGATGCCAACCTTCCGTTCTTCTTTTTTCGCGGCGGGCTCCCTGGCGGCAGAACTCGCCGCAGCAGGTTGCTGCGGCCTCGGATGCGTGCTTCTTGGTTGATGTTGATGCTTCTTCATGTCCCCCACACCATCCCTATGCGGTCAGGGTTGCTTTCGAAGCCACTGAGCCGTCGGCGTTCAGCCGGTATACATAAGGCTCGCCGGTGGGCAGGTTGAGTTTCAGAATCTCTTCGGGCGACAATTTGTCGAGCCGCATGATGAGCGCTCGAAGCGAGTTGCCGTGCGCCGCGACGAGCACTTTCTTTCCGGCCAGAACCTGGGGCAGGATTGTGCTGTCATAATAGGGAAGGACGCGCGCGGCGGTGTCCTTGAGGCTCTCTCCGCCGGGAGGCGGCACGTCATAGGACCGGCGCCAGATGTGGACCTGTTCCTCGCCCCACTTTTTGCGCGCATCATCCTTGTTCAAGCCGCACAGGTCGCCATAGTGGCGCTCGTTGATCGCCTGGTCCTTGATGGTCTCCAAACCTTCCTGACCCAGCTCGCCCAGGATTATTTCGAGCGTGTGCTGGGCTCTCTTGAGCACGCTTGTAAAGGCTATATCGAACACCAACGCTTCTTTCTTGAGAAGTACGCCGGCCCGGTGAGCTTCCGATATGCCCGTCTCGGTCAAGTCCGGGTCGCGCCATCCAGTAAACAGGTTGAGCTTGTTCCATTCGCTCTCGCCGTGGCGAACAAGCACGAGCACATTGTCCATTTTCTCTATCCTCGCTTCACGCAAATCGGCTTAGGCTTATCAAATCCCGAGCACGTCTCGCATCGAAAACAGGCCGGGATCTCGACCTTGGCCCCAAAGTGCCGCAGCCAAAGCGCCGCGGGCGAAAATCCGGCGGTCTTCGGCGCGATGGGTCAGTTCCAGTCTCTCGCCCGCCCCCGCCAAAATGACGGTGTGATCGCCGACAACGCTTCCGCCTCTGAGCGATGCGAAGCCGATGGAGCCTAAGAGCCTTTCCCCGGTGTAGCCGTCCCGGCCCCTGACGCTATGTTCGTCGAGCGCGATGCGACGCCCAGCAGCGGCTGCCTTGCCAAGCAGAAGCGCCGTCCCCGAAGGCGCATCGACCTTGTGCTTGTGGTGCATCTCCACAATTTCGATGTCGAAACGCTCATCGAGCGCACGCGCAGCCTCCTCGACAAGCGCCGAAAGAAGGTTGACGCCGAGGCTCATATTGCCGGACTTGATGATCGTTGCATGGCGCGCCGCGGCTTCGATTTTCGCCTCGTCGTCGGCGGAAAACCCAGTCGTCCCTATAACATGCACAATGCGTGCCTGCGCGGCGAGCGCAGCCGTCGCGACGCTCGTCGCCGGAGACGTAAAATCCAGAACCCCTTCGATGTGGGTGAAAAGCGGAAGCGCCTCGCTCGTGATTTCCACGCCGATAGGGCCAACGCCCGCAACCTCGCCAGCATCCTTGCCGATAAAGGGAGACTCGGGCCTTTCCACAGCACCGGCTACGCCGCAATGGGGCAATTCCTGAATGATGCGAATGAGTTCGCGCCCCATCCGCCCGGCCGCTCCCATGATTGCTAGCCGCATCGCCTACCTCGCCTGTGTCTCTGCCGGCGACCATTCAGAGAGTGACGCCTGCCTGTACTCAATCCAGAGTGCCAGAAGTGCAGTTGCCGGAGAAGGCTTAACAGCCTTTCCGGCATGCATTAGGGCACTGCAATGATGAGCCGCTTCTTAGTTATCACCGCCGAAGCCGATGGTGCGGCGGTTGAGAACGAACCTGATCCAGATCGTCAAGAGAAACTCCGACGCTCCCGCCACGATAAGAACCGCGAGCGAATTAAACTGATAAGACGACAAGTGGAAGGTCGGGCTGATGATCGTCTGAACGAGGAGCACCAAGCCCGCCACGACGGGAGCGATGGCCAGCACCAAATCGAGGACGCCCAGCGCCCGAATCTGGCTCGCAGAGAACAGCAGGAAGGTCATCTGGATGATCAGGTAGAAAAAGCCGATCCAAACCGGAACAGCCCAGGCCACGCCGCCGCCCATGTCGTTGGGCTTGTACTGGGGATAGTAGCCGATAAAAATCGCCCCTCCGATAGTCGCTACCAAAGCAAGCAGAATGCTGAACCACTCTTCGGGGTGCGTATTGCGACGCGGCATGCGATCTGTAAAAGTCATGACCGTACCTTCCACCTTCTCATCTAAAGAAGAAAATTTACCTCAATCCGGCGGCTGCCGGAAACCGGAGGGCCGCCGCAGACGCTAACAGAGGCACCGCGGCGTGAAAACAAATCTCACGCGCCTGGTGCCTCGCAACGCCCCTCTGTCCTCATTTCCGTCCGATTCTGTTACGTCCGGACGGCGCAGCGCCTCTCTTTATGTTTTCTGTGCCGCTTTTATGGCCAATTCAATCATCGAGCGCGCTTCCGCGGCATCGCCCCACCGATCGATTTTGACCCATTTGGCCGCCTCGAGATCCTTGTAGTGGTTGTAAAAATGCGCGATGCGCTGCAAAAGCATCTCAGGCAGGTCGGAATAGTTCATGATTTTCCGATAGATGGGCGACACCTTATCGGATGGCACGGCGATGATCTTCTCGTCGCCGCCAGCTTCATCCTGCATGAAGAGCACCCCGACCGGCCTGCAATTGCAAACCGCGCCGGACATGATCGGCCGCGAGTTCGCAATCAGGACATCGATCGGATCGCCGTCGTTCGACAGCGTGTGCGGAATGAAGCCGTAATTGCCCGGATAATGCATTGACGTATAAAGCATACGGTCGACAAACATGGTCCCAGAGGGCTTATCCAACTCGTATTTGATGGGCTCCCCGCCGATCGGCACCTCGACAATGACATTGACATCGAAAGGTGGATTTGTTCCTGAGGAGATGCAGTCAACGCGCATGAGATCGATCCTTTGGCCTTTTCGAGTGTGGTAGCGCACTCAGGCGCGGTTTTCCATCCTTTTGCTACTTTCCTGGCAAAGATAACGCTTGCACGGGAGGGCGATATCCTCGATGAAGCAGATGTCCAAGATGTTGCATTTGACTAGCACGCGCCGATTTTCAATGAATAAGCTCTTTTGTCTTGCCCTGGTGGCGACCCTCTCTCCTTGTCTCGCTGGCCCTTCGTTGGCCGATGGCCCAAGAGACATCAGGGTGTTCGTCAAGGACGCATTCAAGACCAAGATCGATGGCATCAAGTCCGGCCTCTACTGCCGCGCTTTTTCTTGTGAATTCGAAGTCGAGACCTTCTTCGCGACCGAGACCAATCCGAAAACCTATGCGTTATCCACAAGCGGATGGCTTGAGGGAACAATTCCCGGGCTGAAGGGATCGGCGCGGCGGGCCATGGGGCTGACCGGAACCTATATACGCGGCACCTGCATCGTGAAGGACCTGAAGCCTACCTTCGACGTGACCACGAACAACAATGGCTGGGGCGCCTCGAAGATTGAAGCCGTCTTCAAGCGCATCGATATCCCGACGGTTGTCGTGCTGACGCCTGACGATTGCAAAAGGGTCGACAGCTTCATTTTCGCGTCGTCTTAAAGGCTCGGGCGGTTCAACTCCGAGTCGCTGAGCCGCCCCGACATTGGCGCCGTTACGAGAAAGCCAACGCTCAAGCGCTCAGCTTCTCCATGACCTTCTCGCTCATCTCGAAATTGGCGTACACCGCCTGCACGTCGTCCGAATCCTCAAGCGAATCGATCAGCTTCAAAATCTTCTCGCCCTTCTCTTCATCCACATCGACGGTGTTCTGTGGGCGCCAGACGATGGAGGCCGACTTGGCAGGACCGAATTTCTTTTCGAGTGCCGCCGTAGCTTCGTGAAAGGCCTCCACGCTCATGATCAGCCAATGCGCGTCCTTGTCCGTCTCGCAATCGTCGGCGCCGGCTTCGATTGCCGCTTCGAGCATACCTTCCGCGCTTGCGACCGACAGAGGATATTCGATTTCGCCCACCCGGCTGAAGCTGAAGGACACCGCGCCCGTCTCGCCAAGATTGCCGCCGTACTTCGAAAAAATGGAGCGGACGTCGCTCGCGGTACGATTGCGGTTATCGGTCAGCGCCTCGACGATCACCCCAACGCCGCCGGGCGCGAAACCCTCGTACCGCACCTCGACGTACTCCGCGCCGCCTGCCTCCTGGCTCTTCTTGATCGCGCGCTCAATGTTATCCTTCGGCATATTTTGCGCACGCGCCGCCAGCACGGCCGAGCGAAGGCGCGGATTTATGGCGATGTCGGGCATACCGAGCTTCGCCGCCGCCGTTATCTCGCGCGCAAGCTTGGAAAACATTTTCGAGCGCTTTTTATCCTGCGCGCCCTTCCGGTACATGATGTTCTTGAACTGGGAATGCCCTGCCATGGGAAGCCTTTGTATGTGTGGTCTAGGCGATTTCGATGATTTTATCGCCGTTATTGAGTGCCTGTATGAGGTTTTGCATCACGCTTTCGAACTTGGCAAGCAACGGCCCGCGGCGAAGATTGCCTATGCGCACGAAAATAACGGGGCAGAGATCAGACCTCGTTATTGCGAGAGACGCGAAGTCTTTGTCTTTGGTCACGATCACAGCCCCCTCGATGTGGCCTCGTTTCCAGATCTCATGTCTGCGGCCTTTTCCATGCCCAACTCTTGAACGTGAGCGGCCGTGTATCCGTGGGCGCGAAAAAACTCGCATAAGCGCGGAGGCAAGTTGGCGTCAATGAGAAAATGCCATTTCGTTTTTATCATTCCGTGGACCCGGCTGCCCGGCTAAGTATTTCTGATGGTTTTCTCGGCTTCGTTGGGCATGATCAGTGGGCCATCGCTGGATCGCGAGGGAACAAACATACGTTAGATTTAGGCAGTGTCAAGTTTAGCGTACAAATATTATAGGTGTCTAGCTAGCGCACGCTACGAAAATTGCGTACTTGTTACGCAGTCTGCGTAATTTGGAGAGCTGTCTACCTCACAATACTTCAATATCTGATAAAACCTCGTAGCCTGCCTGCGTTAATTAGCTCGGTGACATGCTTTTCCTATGCTGACAAGGCGCTCCGTTTTTTGTTGGAATGGGCAGCCCGATTGTAAATCCCTGGCCGCTGATTTGATTTGTGATGGCTTCCGCGACGTCCGCTGAGCGAAGCCGTGCTCAATCATGAGCGTGATCATGGAACGCCTCAAATCATGCAAACGCCATGGCTCCATATCTGTAGGCAGCTTCCCGCGGCTAAGCAGCCTTGATAACGGTATGATCCGTCGAGCGAGAAGCGTACTCAAGCGCGGCTGTGATATCGCCGTCCTCGAGATAGGGATAATCTTCCAAAATTTCCTGCCGGTCTGCTCCCGATGCGAGCAAATCCAAGATGTCGCTTACGCTTATTCTGAGACCTCGAACCGTCGGTTTTCCGCCCAGCACCGTCGGGTTCGAAGTTATGCGATGAAGCTCACTCATACTCTATGCCTGTCGAAATTGCGCTCAAGCGTCAGCGCCGCGTTGAGTTTCCAAAGTTACGAAGTAAGGTGATCCGAACTCGGCTAGGCGTCAATGCCCGGCCAGAAGCAACGGGGGCCAAATGCGCCGCGCTCTGCACATTCTGCTCGTCATTTTTGCTGTCATCCTGGCCTATCTCTCCTTTGCGCCCGTGGACATCGAGCCAGCTGCTTGGCAGCCCCAGCCGCCGCCCTCGAGCGAAAGCGGGCCTTATGCGCGAAACGATCTACTGAAAGGCGTCGAACGCATCGCGGTGGGTGCTGGCAAAGGGCCGGAAGCGATTGCTTTCGACGCCCAGGGCCGGGTCTATACCGGCTTCGTGGATGGGCGCGTGGCGCGGTTCGAGCCGGATGGCAGCGGGACCACGCTTCTCGCCAACACAGGCGGCAGGCCGCTTGGCGTCTTCATCCACCCCGACGGCAGCGTCATCGTTTGCGATGCGGACAAGGGGCTGTTGCAGGTCGATCAGGATGGCAAAGTTGCCACACTCGCGGCCGAGGCGGAAGGCGTGCCGCTTCATTTCACGAACGATCTCGCCGTCACGAAGGACGGTTCCAAAGTCTACTTTACCGACGCCTCGTCAAAATTCGGCTTTGGCCAATCGACCGATGACATTATCGAGCATGGCGGCCACGGCCGCTTCCTGGTCTACGATTTCAAAACCGGGAAGACCGATGTCCTCCTTAAAGGCTTGCAGTTTGCGAACGGTGTGGCGCTCGGCCCCGACGAAGCTTTCGTGCTCGTCAACGAGACAGGGAGCTACCGCATCCTGCGCTATTGGCTGAAGGGCGACAAAGCCGGTACGTCGGACATATTCGCGGACAATCTGCCGGGGTTTCCCGACAACATCACCTTCAACGGCAAGGATCGCTTCTGGGTCGCGATCTTTGCGCCACGAACGCCAATTGCCGATCGCCTCGCGCCTTACCCTGCCGCGCGGAAAATGGTCATGCGCGCGATGCGATTCCTGCCGCCGCCCGTGAAGGCGCAAGGCTACGCGATCGCCTTTGATCCGGATGGGAAGCTTGTTGCCAACCTGCAATATGACGGCAGCGACGCCTACTTCCCTGTAACGTCCGTGCGCGAACACCCCAACGGCTACCTCTATTTTGGATCGCTTACAGCGGATAGCCTCGGGCGCATCAAGACGCCAACGCTCCCGGCTGGTGTCGGGCAGTAGTTAACCGCGAGCGGCTCTCAGGAGCCGGTCCACATAAGCCGGGACGACTTCGGTGGCGCGGCCGTGGATCGCTTCGTGGAAGCCGCTTGCGCCGAGCGATGGTTCGAGATTGAGCTCGACCGTGTGTGCACCTGCGCTGCGCGCCTCAAGCACGAAGCCGGCGGCAGGGTAAACCGTGCCGCTTGTGCCAATTGAGATGAAAAGATCGCAACTGCCCAAGGCCTCGTAGATGCGCTCCATGTGGTAAGGCATTTCGCCGAACCACACCACGTCGGGCCGCATATAGCCCGTCTCGGCGCAAACCGGACAAACCGACTCCAGCGAAAGATCGCTGTGCCCGATTGAGTGGCGCTTCCCGCAAGCGCCGCAAAGCGCCTTCTGGATCTCGCCATGCATGTGAACGAGGTTCTTTGATCCTGCCATCTCATGCAGCGGGTCGATGTTCTGCGTCACGACAAGAACTTTTCGCGGATATTCGGCCTCGAGGCGAGCCAGGGCATAGTGCGCGGCATTGGGCTGCACATCCGCGTTCTGCCTCCGGCGCTCGTTATAAAAGTTCAGGACCAGCACGGGATTGCGGTGATAGCCGTCAGGCGTTGCGACCTCGCGATAGTCGTAGCGCGCCCAGATCCCGTCCTTGTCGCGAAACGTATGAAGACCGGACTCAGCGGAAAGTCCGGCGCCTGTCAAAACAACAATGTGATTGTAGCGGGTCATGGCCAGATGCGTCCTCCACTTGAATTGCGGGAGATGGCTTAATTAACTCATAGGGCAGATGACCCGGAGTTCATCCCGCTTCGTGTTTTCTTCTAAGTGTCCGGAGAGAGAAAGATCATGTCAAATCGAATCGAAGGCTTTGCGCACCTCGCCGGGCAAACCTTGCGCACTGTCAGCTTCACCGCCCTTGCCCGCTATGTAAGCCGAAACCACGCACGCCATGACGGTGACGGGACGCGCGTTGAAATAACCAAGCCCGTCCCAAGCACGCTCACGCTCCTTCAGAACGTTATGAAGCTTCAGGCGCAAGATGCACGCAACGTCCGCGATGGCCTTTATCCCATCCCCATCGAAGAGAGCACCTCGTTTGTGAGCCGCATAAAATCCGTTCGGCGAATGCTGGAAGACCAAGCTCAATTGATGGAGCGGCGCACCGAAAAACGGTCCACGGATGCGGCGGCGCTCCCAGAAGCCGCTGGCATGCCGGATTACTACGTGCAGAATTTTCACTATCAAACCGGGGGCTGGCTTACGGAGGAATCGGCAAGGCTTTACGACATCCAGGTCGAGACTCTGTTTCTCGGGGCTGCGGGTGCGATGCGCCGCCAAGCCATTCCGCCAATTGCGGAGTTTATCCGAGGCCGCGATCAGCGGCAGCTTCAGCTTTTGGATGTGGCATGCGGGAGCGGCCGCTTCCTTGCGCAACTCTCCCAGGCCTTCCCCGCCCTGCCGATGGTCGGCACCGATTTGAGCCAAGCCTATCTCGACGAGGCAGCACGCTTCCTTCGCGGCAGGCGCAATGTGACGTTCGAGCAGGCTAACGCCGAGACACTTCCCTTGGAAAGCGCAAGCTTCGACATCGTGACCTGCGTCTATCTTTATCACGAGCTGCCAAATGAGGTTCGCCGCCGGGTGACGTCAGAAATCGCGCGCGTGCTCAAGCCGGGCGGCCTTTTCGCTTTCGTAGAACTTGCTGCAATGGGATGATGTTGAAGGCTATGGCGGCCTGCTCGAAGCCTTCCCGCAGCGCTACCACGAGCCGTACTATCTCGATTACCTGGGGGACACGCTCGACGGACCCGATGGGCTTTTCGCAAAATCGGGATTGCAGCCTTCGAGCAGTTTTCCGGCGTTGGCGTCCAAGATCGTGATCTGCCGGAAGGCCGCATAAGAGGCTGCTGCCATTCGGAACACCGGCAGATGCCTTGCATTGTCATGGGACAACAATGGAGAGATTTACCCATGGCAGATGCCACAGAACGCGCGAATTCCGTCTTCGTCACAGGACTTAAGAACGCCCACGCTCTTGAGAACCAGGCGCTTGAGTTGATGAACAGGCAGGTCGAGCGGATCGAGAACTACCCCGACATCAAGGCAAAGCTCGAGCACCATATTCAGGAGACGCATAACCAGATCCAACGGTTGGAACGGATTCTCGAGTCGCTTGGTGAGAGCCGGTCCGTGCTCAAGGATAACGCTTTATCGCTTACCGGAAATATGGCCGCGATCGCGCATGCATTCACGCAGGACGAAATCGTGAAAAATTCGATCGCCAACTTCGCCTTCGAGAATTTCGAGATCGCCTCTTATAAGTCGCTCATCCAGCTTGCCGGTGAAACCGGCCATCAGGAAGCCGAGCAGCCCTTGCAGGAGACGTTGCGCGAAGAGGAAGCAATGGCGAGTTGGATCGATGGCCACTTGCCCGACGTGACCCACACCTACCTGGAGCGGTACGTCGCCGACCAGAAGGCTGGCCTTTGATTTTTGACTGAGCCATGTCGTTAAAAAGGCGGCGCCATCAGCGCCGCCTTTTTTATAGTCCTCGGACTAAAAAAGAACGACGGCCTTCTGCACCGTGACCCAAACACCCCATGCCAGCGGGACGCCGACAAGAAGCCATGCGAAAATCGAGCCGAGCGTGAAAATATTGCCTCGGCCTATGATGCGTGAGCCGTGATAGGCTTCTTCCTCGTCCTTTGCCGACATGGCCTCCACTTCCGCGTTGCTCATATAACGCTTCTCGGACACATGGTGGACGGCAAGGTTGGCGAAGAAGCCGACGATAAGCATCCCGGCCAGGATATACATGGTGAAGTCGTAGATATGATCGCGCGGCACGCCGGCGGCGATCTGCGCTTCGCGGATGTAGTTCACCACAACGGGACCGACTATCCCCGCCGTCGACCAGGCGGTCAGCAGAAGGCCGTGGATCGCGCCCACATACAATGTCCCGAAAATATCGGCGAGATAGGCAGGCACGGTTGCAAAGCCGCCGCCATACATCGAGAGGATGATACAGAAGCACAAGACGAACAAGGCGATGCTGCCTTCCCGCGCTGCCGTGGGCGCTGCCGCGTAAAGCGCGATGCCAAGCAGGAAGAAGACGGCATAAGTCAATTTGCGACCGATATGGTCGGAGAGCGAGGCCCAGAAGATGCGGCCAAAGATGTTGAAGAGCGAGAGAAGCCCAACAAATCCCGCTGCGATCGCCGCTGCCGACGCCTTGAACCCGGGATCGGCCTGGACCTGCGCAAAGGTTAAGTCAGGATTGCCGATCAGAGAGCCGCCGAAAATCTCCTGCAGCATCGGCGAGGCAATGCCGATCACGCCGATACCTGCCGATACGTTCAGGGTGAGCACCAGCCAGATGAGCCAGAATGATGTCGTCTTGTATGCGTCGCGCACATGCACATGGCGCGTCGTGATCAACGTCCTCTTATTGAGCGGCGGCGTCCACCCCTCCGGCTGCCAGCCATCCGGTGGCACACGATAGCCGAATGCGCCGCCCATCATGAACACGAAATAGATGGCTGCTAGCACAAGAAACGTCTGCCAAACGCCGACCGAGGTGGGTGTCTGGAAGTATTGCATCAGGATAACCGCGAGCGGAGAGCCAATCATGGCGCCGCCGCCAAAGCCCATAATGGCCATTCCGGTGGCCATGCCGCGCTTGTCCGGAAACCATTTAATCAGAGTGGAAACGGGAGAAATGTAGCCCAGGCCAAGCCCCACTCCGCCGATAACGCCTGACCCGAGCCACATCAGCCAAAGCTGATGATAGCGCACGCCGAGCGCGGAGATCATAAGACCGCCGCACCAGCAGAAGGCGGCGACAATTGCTGTCTTCCTGGGCCCCACGCGTTCGACCCATCCACCGAAAACGGCGGCTGAAAGCCCGAGGAAGACAAAAAAGAGGGTGAACATCCACCCGAGATCGGCCACGCGCCAGTCGCAGGTTGTTGTGATGAGCGCGCCGCCAAGCCCCATATCGGGGCAAGCAACCTGAGCTTTGATGCCTATGGCCTTCGACAGCGGCAGCCAGAACACGCTGAAGCCGTAAGCCATGCCGATGCAAAGATGAATGGCCAGCGCCGCCGGAGGAACAAGCCATCGGTTGAAACCGGTCTTGGCGATGATTCTTCTGCGGCTCAGCAGGCCCGCCCCGCTATCAGCTCTTCTCTCGGTCACATCGATTGTTGCCATTCCTTGCCTTCTCTCGATTTGAATAACTGTCTCGTGTCTATAACGTGCCTCAGCTAAGGCTAATCCCTTGAGGTTGGGCGTGGCCTCGAGACTGCACCCGCCGCCCACCGCGCCAGAGACGCTCCCTTTTTTTCCAGATCAGAAGATCTGGCGAGGTCGACCGGAGTAGATCCCCTCCGGGAGGGGCGCATTAGCCCCCGCTCCGACAAAAAACACGCTGATCCTGCGAAGTTTACCAGATTGCTCAGCCAGAAGCCTCCCGCAAATTGTTCCACCGCGCATAAAATCTTAATTTAAGACCTTGCTGTTTGATTACAAAGGTTGAAAGTTACGCGATTTGCAACTTCAGCACGCAATAAAGCTCCACTTAGAAACACGCTTGCGCATATGATCACCGTTTTACTGTCAGATTGCGGTCTAAACTGCAGCTTCCTAGCAAAGCAGTTCTTCACCTAGCAGGCTGCTGAAAAACGATTTTGCATATGGTTCGACAAGTTCACCATGAGGTCTAAACAATTGAAAACTCTCGGCCTCATCCTGAGCCTCACCTGTCGGCGGCAAGGAAATCACAGCCACGTTCGATGGCGGACAACTCTCCTCGGATGGCGGCGTTCTTATTTTGCGCGAGATCGAGAAGCGGCTCGGCATTGCCGGGATGCTCAGCGCTTGTGTGCCGGACGCCCGTGATCAGAGCCGCGTCATCCACAGCCATGCCGACATGATCGGGGCGCGGATGATCGCCAGTTACGAAGACTGCGACGACCTCGATACGCTGCGCATCGATCCTGCTTTCAAGATGGCGTGCGGGCGCCGGCCTGCGACGGGTCAAGACCTCATGCCCCAGCCGACCTTGTCGCGTCTTGAAAACGCGCCGTCCTGGCGCTCGCTTGCACGCATGGCATTCGGGATGATCGACCTGTTCTGCGCCAGTTTCTCCCGCGTGCCTGGCCGCATCGTGCTCGATATCGACGACACGGACGAGGCGCTGGCCCCCAGGCGCTCGCTATGGCGCACGGCGACGTTCGAGACGCTGCGGCGCGCCTTTCTCAAAATCGCGGTGCGCGTGGAGGAACTGAAGAGCCGTATCAAGGTCGCCTTTCCCTCGGCCTATCCGCACGCGCCGGTGCTCGCTCTCCAGTGACCGTTCGAAGCCCATGAGCGTTGCGGCATGCGCCGCGCGAGCCCCGATCCTAAACCCTCAACGCGTTGCGATGTCCACTCACCAACCGACCGTCAACCCGGCCGATGACGCATGCCTGCTCCCTCCGTGAGCGTCCTTCGCGAATAATTCGGGCTAAAACTTTAGAACGATCAACTTTTCCGCCTTCAACCGGCAGATTAAAGGCGGGTTGATCTAGAGCCCCGCACCGGGAGCGTCACGCCTTTCGATCACGCGTAATCGTCGCCTCCGTCTCCAAAATCGGCGGAATCGTCTCCAAAGTCGGCGTCGCCGCCAAAATCAGGCTGCCCCGCGTCGCCGCCTGGCCGTTCGTCATAGTAGTTGTTGACGATTGTCTTCTCGCTCAGGCTGTCTTGCGGGTTGATACCGGCGAGGGCCGAGTTCGAAAAACCTTGGTGGCCTGAGAATAGCGAGTTGATGCCTTGGAAGAGCAGGGCTCCGCCGGCGACGCCAGCCGCGGTGGTGGCCGCTCCCCGAAGGAAGCCCCCGTCTGGGAAGGCTGCAAGACGGGACCTTGTTGCGGCTGACCGTAGCCATATCCGGGGCCAGAGCCTCCGGGGCCAGAGCCCCAACCCGGAGGCGGGGCGTCAGGTTGTCCCCAAGGATTGACGCGCGGTACGCTGCCGGACGAGGACGTGGAAGGCTGCGGCGACGGCGATCGGCCGAACAATCCGCCCAGGAAGCTGCCGGGCCGTTCCTGCACGGGGGGAGCCGCTTCGCTCAACTGGCGCTGCAACTCTTCGATTTGGGATTGGGCGTTCCTGAGCGCGAAATCCTGCATGATGACAGTCTGGGCCAGCACATAGGGTGTGTCCGGCCGTTCCATCACGAGCTGGCGGATGAATTGCTCGGCTTCAGGGTCCTTTTGCTGAGGGGGAACATTTTTAACGCGCTGCGCCAGGGCGCTGAGAAGCTGGCGTTCTTCGGGAGTCATGCAAGGTACCTCCAACGTATGGGCGAACCGGTCGGATCGGGTCATCGCCAGCGTCTGGCGTTCGCTCTCGCTCCGCATGCTTCATTTGGAGCGGCGATTGGATTTGAAAAGAGGAGCTTTGGCGAGACCTGAAATATCTCATCCACGCGATGTTTAACGTTGCTTGAAAGAGCGCCTTGAAGGGCGCTCCGCCTCGGCGCCGTGTCCGGCTCTTCCCGGTTGCGACAGCGCCGCAGCTCCCCCTTCGGCGGATCCTTCGCGCCGGATGCCGAAAGAGGCATAGAGCGTGCCTAGCAAATAGGCAACTTCGCCTCTTGCTCATTTGCGAGCCGGAGAAACATCGCTGCAACTTTGGAACGATTTGGGGAAGCGAGGCGGAACCTTATCCGGCTGTAAATGTTTCGTGCTGGCCTTCAAAATGTACGGTCCCCGCCGTCAC
>CAVRSS010000122.1:0-9467 GCA_963723755.1 uncultured Alphaproteobacteria bacterium
AGTAGTTGTTGACGATTGTCTTCTCGCTCAGGCTGTCTTGCTGGTTGATGCCGGCGAGGGCCGAGTTCGAAAAACCTTGGTGGCCTGAGAATAGCGAGTTGATGCCTTGGAAGAGCAGGGCTCCGCCGGCGACGCCAGCCGCGGTGGTGGCCGCTCCCGAAGGAAGCCGCCCGTCTGGGAAGGCTGCAAGACGGGACCTTGTTGCGGCTGACCGTAGCCATATCCGGCCAGAGCCTCCGGGCCGAGCCCCAACCCGGAGGCGGGCGTCAGGTTGTCCCCCAAGGATTGACGCGCGGTACACTGCCGGACGAGGACGTGGAAGGCTGCGGCGACGGCGATCGGCCGAACAATCCGCCCAGGAAGCTGCCGGGCCGTTCCTGCGCGGGGGGAGCCGTTTCGCTCAACTGGCGCTGCAACTCTTCGATTTGGGATTGGGCGTTCCTGAGCGCGAAATCCTGCATGATGACGGTCTGGGCCAGCACATAAGGCGTGTCGGGCCGTTCCATCACGAGCTGGCGGATGAATTGCTCGGCTTCAGGGTCCTTTTGCTGAGGGGGAACATTTTTAACGCGCTGCGCCAGGGCGCTGAGAAGCTGGCGTTCTTCGGGAGTCATGCAAGGTACCTCCAACGTATGGGCGAACCAGTCGGATCGGGTCATCGCCAGCGTCTGGCGTTGGCTCTCGCTCCGCATGCTCTCATTTGGAGCGGCGATTGGATTTGAAAAGAGGAGCTTTGGCGAGACCTGAAATATCTCGTCCACGCGATGTTTAACGTTGCTTGAAAGAGCGCCTTCAAGGGCGTTCCGCCTCGGCGCCGTGTCCGGCTCTTCCCGGTTGCGACAGCGCCGCAGCTCCCCCTTCGGCGGATCCTTCGCGCCGGATGCCGAAAGAGGCATAGAGCGTGCCTAGCAAATAGGCAACTTCGCCTCTTGCTCATTTGCGAGCCGGAGAAACATCGCTGCAACTTTGGAACGATTTGGGGAAGCGAGGCGGAACCTTATCCGGCTGTAAATGTTTCGTGCTGGCCTTCAAAATGTACGGTCCCCGCCGTCACGATTCCGAAAGGAGTGAATGTAAACAGTAGCGATGCAAATTGTTGAGGACATGTCGCGGCAGTACCGAATTGAGGTTGCCTCGGCGTTCTATGGCCATTATGTTATCCGCATCGATTTGGCCGGACGATTGGGCCGTTTCGCCTTGCCTTTCGCGCTAGGCCGCACGTGTTCCTACCTCTCTCCCAAGATCGACCACCCTGTTCCGCTTTTTGCGGCGCAGATAAACTCACTAGCGAAAGGACTTCCCCATGAACATGGGTGTGGTGAAATGGTACAATAGTCAAAAGGGCTACGGCTTCATTCAACCCGATGACGGCGGCAAGGACGTTTTCGTCCATGTCAGCGCACTTGAGCGCGCAGGCCTTCGCGGTTTGGTTGAGGGCCAAAAGGTCTCCTTCGAAATCCAGACGGACCGCCGTACAGGCAAGACTTCTGCGGGCAATCTTCAGATCGCCTAGTCGAATTTTTTTAGAGCGCGGGCAAACCGCGCTCTTTTTTTTTTTTTTCTTCATTTTTTTTAAAATACGCGCGGTTTCAGTACCGGCTCCGCCTCAGTTCGCAAATTTGTGTATCGGCCATGTCGCCTCGCACGTAACGGATTTGCCGATCGGACTTGATCTCTCCAAAAGGTTGTGCTTTTCAAGCGCCTTGTCCATGCTTATCATTCGAGCGTTGGGCGGGGATGCGCAGGAATTCGGCATCCCGTTTGCATAGGAACGTTAAGTTCCAGACTGGCGACGGGTTAAGCATTGGATCAATCTTCAAATCAGGCGTTTAATTTACATCCGTGCGAATGGACCCTCTTCCATTGGTCATCCTACGAACGACATAAAACTAAGATACTCTTCCACGTCGTATGGATGAGGGAGCATCTGCTAAGCAGATTAGCCGGTTACGACGCGTCCTGGCCTGCCGCGGGCGGAAATTTAGCGATGACGCCGCCCACACGGACGCCAGGATTTGGTTTCAACGACGATCAGCGGGGTCGCGATGTCTGACTTGTTTGACACCTATGCGCGCACTTTCGAGGCACGGCGCGAGACGGTGATGACGGTGGCGGAGTACCTGAAAGGGTGCAAGACCGACCCACTCATGTATGCCTCGCCCCACGAGAGGCTGCTTGCCGCAATCGGCGAGCCGCAAATGGTGGATACGGCGAAAGATGCTCGCCTTGGGCGCATCTTCATGAACCGTACCATCCGCATGTATCCGGCGTTTGCGGAATTCTACGGCATGGAGGAGACGATCGAGCGCATCGTCGCCTTCTTCCGGCAAGGTGCGCAGGGCTTGGAAGAACGCAAGCAAATCCTGTATCTTCTCGGCCCGGTCGGCGGCGGCAAATCCTCTCTTGCCGAGCGCATCAAGGCGCTGATGGAGTTGAAGCCGATCTATGTCTTGAAGGCGGGCAATGATTTGAGCCCGATTTTCGAGAGCCCGTTGTGCCTGTTCGACCCGGAAGTCATGGGGGACAGGCTCGAAAGCGAGTATGGCATCCCGCGCCGCCGCCTCACGGGGCTGATGAGCCCCTGGTGCCTTAAGCGGCTCGATGAGTACGGCGGGGACATCACCAAATTCCGCGTCGCGAAGATCACGCCTTCGCGCCTGCGCCAGATCGGCATCTCCAAGACCGAACCCGGCGACGAGAACAATCAGGACGTGTCCTCCCTCGTCGGCAAGGTGGACATCCGCCGCCTCGAACTTCTCGCGCAGAACGATCCGGACGCCTATTCGTACTCAGGCGGTCTGAACCGTGCGAACCAGGGCGTTCTTGAATTCGTCGAAATGTTCAAAGCGCCGATCAAGATGCTGCATCCCCTGCTGACGGCGACGCAGGACGGGAATTACGTCGGCTCCGAGAACATCGGATCGATCCCGTTCAATGGCATCATCATGGCCCACTCCAACGAGGCCGAGTGGCGGAGCTTCAAGAACAACAAAACGAACGAGGCGTTCATCGACCGCATCTACGTGATCAAGGTGCCGTATTGCCTGCGCGTTCACGAAGAAGAGCAGATCTATCAGAAGCTCATTCGCACCTCCGAACTGTCCACGGCTCCTTGCGCACCCGGCACGCTGGAAATGCTTGCGCGCTTTTCGGTTCTCTCTCGCCTCCGGGCGCATGAGAATTCCAGCCTCTACGCCAAGATGCGGGTCTACGACGGCGAAAGCCTGAAGGAGGTCGATCCCAAGGCGCGCACGATGCAGGAATATCGCGATCATGCCGGCGTGGACGAGGGCATGGACGGCATTTCGACGCGCTTCGCGTTCAAGACCCTGTCTGCGACATACAATCACGACACGCAGGAGGTCGGCGCCGATCCGGTGCATCTCATGTATGTGCTCGAACAGGCGATCCGGCGCGAGCAGTTCCCCGACGACGTGGAAAATACCTACATCGAGTTCATAAAAGCCGATCTCGGGCCGCGCTACGCGGAATTCATCGGAAACGAGATTCAGAAAGCGTATCTCGAGTCCTACCACGATTACGGGCAGAACCTGTTCGACCGCTATGTCGCCTATGCGGACGCCTGGATCGAGGATCAGGATTTCAAGGATTCCGATACCGGTCAGCTCATGAACCGAGAGCTTCTCAATCAGGAGCTTTCGAAAATCGAGAAGCCCGCCGGAATTGCGAACCCAAAAGACTTCCGAAACGAGGTTGTAAAGTTTACACTGAGGGCTCGGGCTCAGCGCGGCGGCAAAAATCCGTCATGGACGAGCTACGAGAAGATCAGGGAGGTCATCGAGCGCCGCATGTTCAGTCAGGTGGAAGACCTCCTGCCCGTGATCAGCTTCGGCTCGAAGAAGGACAGCGAAACTGAGAAGAAGCATAGCGAATTTGTCGAGCGGATGGTGACCCGCGGCTATACTGAGAGGCAGGTTCGCAGACTGGTGGAATGGTACATGCGGGTAAGGCAGGCTGGCTAACGAGTGCACATTATCGATCGGCGTCGCGACGCGAGCGGCAAGAGCTTAGGCAATCGGCAGCGGTTCATCCGGAGGGCCAGGGCACTTGTCCGGCACGCGGTTCGGGAAGCGTCGAAGGGCCGCAAGATAACCGACGCTGGCCGGGGAGGCGAAATTACCGTCCCGGCCGACGGTGTGCATGAGCCGACGCTGCGCAGAAGCCACAAAGGCGGCATTCGCGAATATCTTCTGCCCGGCAACAAGAATTACACCGAGGGTGACACCATAGAGCGTCCCCCTTCCGGTGGCGGCAAGGGCGGCGCGAGCGCGGACGGCAGCGGCGAGGACGAGTTCCGCTTCGCCTTATCCGACGAAGAGTTCATCGACTTGTTCCTGGAAGATCTGGAACTGCCTGATCTCGCAAAGCGTCAGGTGATGGGCGAGGAAAAGACCCAGCCACGGCGCGCGGGCTACCGTTCCTCCGGGCCGCCGGCGATGATCTCGGTTCCGCGCACCATGCGCCACAGCCTTGCCCGCCGCATTGCCCTGAAACGGCCCAAGCCCCAGGAACTCAAAGACCTCGAAGCCCGGCTGAAAGAACTTGAAGCGCGCGCAGACCCAGCGGATCTCGATGAGATTCAGACGGTCAAGGCGGAGATTGCACGCCTCGCCAAGCGTTCCCGCGATATCCCGTTCATCGATCCGGTCGACGTTCGCTACCGGCGCTTCGAGCAGGACCCGATGCCGGTCGCGCAAGCCGTCATGTTCTGCCTCATGGACGTTTCGGGCTCCATGGACGAGCATCTCAAGGATCTGGCCAAGCGCTTTTACAGCTTGCTCTATTTGTTCCTGAGCCGCCGCTATCGCTATGTGGAGGTCGTCTTTATTCGCCATACGCACGAGGCGAAGGAGGTCGACGAGGATACGTTCTTCAACAGCCGTGAGACAGGCGGCACGGTCGTCTCGACCGCGCTTGAAGAAATGGCGCGCGTTGTCGCGGATCGTTTCCCGCCGGCAAACTGGAACATCTACGCGGCCCAGGCGTCGGACGGCGACAATCTTCCCATCGACAACGAAAAAACCGTTGCCCTGCTCAAGAGCGCCATTCTGCCCTTGTGCCAATATTACGCTTACATCGAAGTGGGCCGTGAGCCCGAAGAGCGCCGCCGCGGGATAGAGCCGCCCAGCACGCTCTGGCGCGCCTACGACCTGATCCTGTCTCCGCAACTTCCAATGGCGATGCGGAAGGTCCGCGACCGGCGCGATATCTACCCTGTCTTTCGGGAGCTCTTCGAAAGGAAAAGTAACGCAGCATCAGTGGGGGTTTGATGACGACAACCGCAGCCGAGGATCGGCTTCTCTTCAAGGGCGCGGACTGGGACTTCGACACACTTGCGCGCATCTATGACGGCGTTGCCGAAATCGGCCTCGGAGAACTGGGGCTCAACATCTACCGGCCCCGGATCGAGGTGATAACGACCGAGCAGATGCTCGATGCTTACGCCTCAACCGGCATGCCGCTTTTCTACCGCCACTGGTCTTTCGGCAAGCAGTTCGTGCGCAACGAGACGCTTTACCGGAAGGGCTGGCAGGGCCTCGCCTACGAAATCGTCATCAATTCGAACCCCTGCGTCGTCTACCTGCTGGAAGAGAACACGGCGACAATGCAGACGCTGGTGCTGGCGCATGCCGCCTTCGGCCACAACCACTTCTTCAAGAACAACTATGTCTTCAAGCAGTGGACCGACGCCGACGGCATCCTCGATTATCTCTCCTTCGCGAAGAACTTCATTACAGCTTGCGAGGACAAATACGGCGCCGCTGAAGTCGAGCGCGTGCTCGACGCGGCCCACGCGTTGCAGAACCAGGGCATCCACCGCTATCCCGGCAAGCGCCAGATGGACCTCCGCTCCGAAGAGAAACGCGAGCGCGAGCGCCGCGAGCACGGGGAGCGCCTGTTCAACGATCTGTGGCGCACGGTCCCGGAACAGGCCAAGAAGGCGAAGCGGCGTTCCGACCGCGACCGCCGGCGCGCACTTCTCGGCTTGCCCGAAGAGAACGTCCTTTATTTCCTTGAAAAGACCTCGCCGCGCCTCAAGCGCTGGCAGCGCGAAATTCTCCGGATCGTCCGGCTGATCGCGCAATATTTCTATCCCCAGCGCCAGACGAAGATGATGAACGAGGGCTGCGCCACCTACGTCCACTACCAGATCATGCAGCGCCTTCTCGATGAGGGACACATCACCGAGGGCTCGTTTCTTGAGTTCCTGCATTCCCACACGAGTGTGGTCATGCAACCCGATTTCGACGACCGGCGCTATGGTGGGCTGAACCCCTACGCGCTCGGCTTCGCCATGATGAAGGATATCGAGCGCATTTGCGTGGACCCGACGGAGGAAGACCGCCACTGGTTCCCGGAGATGGCCGGTAATGGCGATCCGATGGGGACGCTGAAAGATATCTGGGCGAACTACCGCGACGAGAGTTTTGTCTCGCAATTCCTGAGCCCGCACGTGATCCGCAAGATGGGTCTGTTCCTCGTGGTCGATGACCATCGGGAGAAGGACCTCAACGTCGGCGCCATCCACAATGAGCGAGGGTACAACCGTGTGCGGCGCGCTCTGGCCCGCCATTACGATGTCTCCCGGCATGACCCGGACATTCAGATCGTCGATGTCGATCTGGAAGGCGACCGCCGCTTGGAGTTGCGCCATCACGTCGTCGATGGGGTCACCCTGGAAGAGGATGACGCCGAGCGCGTGCTTCAGCACCTCGCCAATCTCTGGGGCTACGAGGTGCACATGGTTGAGACAAACGACCAGGGCGACCTCGCAACAAAGCATCACGCCGAGCCCATTCATCCTTTCGTTTAGCGCGGTCTTGAAACGCTGAGACCGGCCAAGCAGCTATGACTTAGGTTTATAGCCGGGCCGGTTTCGCTTGACTTCGCTGGATACAACCGACCGCGGATATCGCTCGCAGCGGGACACCTCCCCCCACCGGGAGGCAACTATCTGAAAGGGTAGACCGCTATGACGGCTCCAAAGCCTGCTGTGCGCCCCCATGTGGCGCATTTTTCTTCTGGCCCCTGCGCAAAGCGCCCCGGCTATTCCCTCGAAAATCTTAAAGGCGCCGATCTAGGCCGGTCTCACCGGTCCAAGCCCGGAAAAGCCAAGCTCAAACTCGCGATAGACGAGACGCGCGCGGTTCTGGGCGTTCCGGACGATTACCTCATCGGCATCGTCGCGGCTTCCGACACCGGGGCTTTCGAGATGGCCATGTGGTCGATGCTCGGCGCGCGCGGCGTGGACGTGCTCGTGTGGGAGGCCTTCAGCAAGGACTGGGCGACGGACGTCACAAAGCAGCTCAAGATCCCCGGCGCACGCGTCTTGGAGGCGGCCTATGGCACGCTGCCCGATCTCTCCAAGGTCGATTTCAAGAACGATGTCATCTTTGCGTGGAATGGCACGACCTCCGGCGTTCGCGTTCCCGACGCCGACTGGATCCCAGCCGATCGCGAGGGCCTGACGCTTCTGCGATGCGACCTCGGCCGCCTTTGCGCAAGACCTCGATTGGAAGAAGCTCGACGTCATCACCTTCTCCTGGCAGAAGGTGCTCGGCGGCGAGGCGCAGCACGGAATACTCATCCTTTCGCCCCGCGCGGTGGCCCGTCTCGAAAGCTATACGCCGTCCTGGCCCATGCCGAAGATCTTCCGCATGACCAAGGGCGGCAAGCTCAACCGCGAAATCTTCGAAGGATCGACCATCAACACGCCGTCCATGCTCTGCGTGGAGGACTATGTCGACGCGCTTCGCTGGGCGAAGGGTCTCGGCGGATGGAAGGCGTTGAAGGCGCGCTCCGACGCGAATTTCAAGGTCATCGCCGACTGGGTGGCGCGCACGCCCTTGGGTGGATTTCCTCGCGACCGATCCGAAGACGCGGTCGAACACGTCCGTTTGCCTGAAGATCGTCGATCCCGATCTCCCGTCTGCGGAAGCCCAGGCGGCTGTCGCGAAGCAGATCGCATCCATCCTCGATAAAGAGGGGGTGGCATTGGACATCGGCGCCTATCGCGACGCGCCGGCAGGGTTGCGCATCTGGGCCGGAGGAACCGTTGAGCACTCCGATCTCGAAGCGCTGATGCCCTGGCTCGACTGGGCTTTCGCCAGCGCCAAGGCTGGTCTCGCTAAAGCCGCTTAGAATCATAGCCCGCGTATGCGGTTTTACCCCTCATCCCGTCCCTCTCCCGCAAGGGGAGAGGGACGCCGCTGCAACCGGCACAGCCTGTCCCTCTCTCCCTTGCGGGGAGAAGGACGGGGTGAGGGGGCTCACTGCTCCAACCTCATTTGAAAAGAGACACCGCTATGACAGCCCCTCGCGTTCTTATCGCAGATAAACTATCGCCCGCCGCCGCCGCCATCTTCAAGAATCGCGGCATCGAGACCGACACGAAGATCGGCCTCGACAAGGATCAGCTTGCGGACATCATCAGCCAGTATGACGGCCTCGCCGTCCGGTCAGCCGCCAAGGTGACAGAGAAGGTGCTCGCCAAGGCGGCGGCGCTCAAGGTCATCGGCCGCGCAGGCATCGGCGTCGACAATATCGACGTTCCGGTCGCGACAAGCCGCGGCATCATCGTGATGAACACGCCCTTCGGCAACTCCATCACGACCGCGGAGCACACCATCTCGATGATGATGGCGCTCGCCCGGCAAATCCCGAGGCCGACCGTTCCACGCAGGCCGGCAAGTGGGAGAAGTCGCGCTTCATGGGCGTCGAGGTGACATCCAAGACGCTCGGCGTCATCGGCTGCGGCAATATCGGCTCGATCGTCGCCGACCGCGCGCATGGCCTCAAAATGAAGGTCATCGCCTATGACCCCTTCCTCACCGACGAACGCGCGATACAACTGGGTGTGGAGCGCGTCAGCCTCGAGGAACTTTTCCGCCGCTCGGACTTCATCACGCTGCACACGCCGATGACCGAAAAGACCAAGCACATCATCAACGCGCAATCGATTGCGACCATGAAGAAGGGCGTGCGCATCATCAACTGCGCGCGCGGTGGGCTGATCGTTGAAGAAGCGCTCGTGGAAGCCATCAAGGTTGGACACGTTGCCGGCGCGGCCATTGACGTGTTCGAGGTCGAGCCCGCGAAGGAAAATCCGCTTTTCGGCCTGCCGAACGTGATCTGCACGCCGCACCTGGGAGCAAGCACGAGCGAGGCGCAGGAGAACGTCGCCCTGCAGATCGCGGAGCAGATGGCCGATTTCCTTCTTCAGGGCGCCATCTCGAACGCCGTGAACTTCCCGTCGATCACGGCCGAAGAAGCGCCAAGGCTGCGCCCCTTCGTGAAGCTCGCCGAGCTACTCGGCTCCTTCGCTGGGCAGCTTACGGAGACCGCTCCAAGCCTGATCCGCCTCGAATATGCCGGCGATGTCGCGGAGATGAACACCCGCGCGCTCAGCTCGGCTGCGATTTCCGGGGTGCTGCGTCCCTTCCTGC
>CAVRSS010000123.1:0-86322 GCA_963723755.1 uncultured Alphaproteobacteria bacterium
GTATCGTTTCCACCTTGTTATGAAGGGGGAAAGCCGCCGCGCGCTGCAACAGGCGCTGCGGGCGCTGCTGGCGCATGCTGAAGAGGCTGGCATTCCTCGCGCCAATCTGATCATCGACGTCGACCCCGTCAGCCTGATGTAGCGGTTTATTTTTGGAGGTTTTCGCTTAGCATGGAATATCTCGACGAAGAAAAAGTCCGATCGCTGCTCACCTATGAAGCCCTCATTCCCGCCGTCGAGCATGCCCTCATCAGTCTCTCGCTGGGCAAAACACAGCAGCCCGTGCGCACCATCCTGCGCATCGCCGAACACGAGGGCTTTTTCGCGCTGATGCCGGCGATCGAAGGCGACCTGATGGGCGTGAAGCTCGTCACCGTCTACGAGCGCAACGTCAGCCTGCCCACGCACCAGGCGGTGATCCAGCTGTTGTCGGCGAAAACCGGCGAGCCGCTGGTTGCTATGGATGGCCGCCTGATCACGGAAATGCGCACCGCGGCCGTCTCCGCCATTGCCACTCGCCTGTTTGCTCCCAGCGATGCTCGAACCCTGGCCATCCTCGGCAGCGGCGTCCAGGCGCGCTCGCATTTGCGCGCGCTGCGGCTGGTGCGCGACTTTTCCGATGTGCGGGTTTGGAGTCGCACACCGGAACACGCCCGTCGCTTTGCCGCTGAATTTGGCCTTACCGCCGTCGAAACCCCCGAAGCCGCAGTCCGCGGCGCTGACGTCGTCCTCGGCGTCGCCAGCACCCGTGAGCCGCTGTTCCGCGGCGAGTGGCTCGGTCCCAATACGTTCGTTTGCGCCGTCGCCGTCGTCACTCCCGATCGTCGCGAGCTCGACGACATCGCGATGAACGCCTCCATCGTCGTCGAGTCACGAGAAGCCGCCCTTCGCGAGTCCGGCGACATCCTCGGTTCAAAGCAGCCCGTCTACGCGGAGATCGGCGAAATCCTCGCCGAAAAACGCCCTCTCCCGACCGGGCGCGTGGTTTTCAAATCCCTGGGCGTGGCGGCGTGCGATCTGGCTGCCGCCGGGGCTGTCTGGAAAAACTACCAACCCGCGTAAATCCTTAAAACGAAAGTAACTAAGCCCCACGTCCGCATCCGCTCTCTACCCTAAAAATGCTAGAGACGCCTGCAACTTTGAGGCGCACTCTTGTAATCGGCACCCCTGAGGAGGCGCCATCGGTTGCGGAAGTTTTGTACATCCTCGCTGGCCCTTGGTCTGCTCGTTGTGTGCTTTGGGACAGTTCTTCTCGGACAGGCAGATCCATCTCCTGCCCACTCCGGCGCCATATCCACCGGAGTCTCCCCGCACCTCCTCACCACCGTTGCGCAGGTTCACGCCCTCTCGGCCGCCGACGCAGCGAAGCGCCTCCCCGTCGAGCTCCACGCCATCGTCACGTACTACGAGCCGACAGAGGGCCAGGTCTTCGTTCAGGACCCCACGGGAGGGGCCTACATCGTCTCCCCGGCGCCCCCCCCCGGCTCTCAAAGCGGGCGATGCGGTTGTGATCCGCGGTACGACCAAGCCCAGCTATTCGACCAACGTCACGGCCAGCGAGATGCGGTTTGAACACCCCGCGCAATTCCCGGAGCCGCTCCCGGTCACCTGGCGGGAAATACAGCAGAAAAGCAACGATTGCCGCTACGTCAGCATTGTGGGCATGGTGCGATCCGCGACCCTCCAGGTAGCCATCGGGCAGTACAGTCTCGGTGGCGTCCTGCAGCGAGACAAGTCTCTTCGCAATGGGGCGCAGGTCTCGTCGATCGAAGGCGAGCGGCAGCCTTATCTGCTGCTCGATCTGCAGACGCAGGGCGGATTGGTCCACGTGCATATGGAGGACATTCGCGGGATCGATCCGATTCGGTTGCTGGATTCGGAAATCCGGGTCACCGGCGTCGCTGGAGGAGTCTTTGACGGGAAATTCCGGCAGATCGGAGCCGAGTTGTGGGTGAGCAGCGCGCAGCATATGACGGTGTTGAAACCCCCGGCCAGCGATCCGACGAAGTTGCCCCTGACCGCGATCAACAGGATCATGGCGGGTTATTACGCCCAGGACGAGAGCCAGCGTGTTCATGTGCGTGGCAGTCTGACCCTGTACCAACCGGGTCTGCAGATGGTACTCGAGACACCGGACGGGCAAGCTGTCCTGGTGAATTCCTATGAACAGTCTCCGCTACATATGGGGCAGGTCGTCGATGTGGTCGGTTTCCCCGACCCCCATCAGTATTCCGAGGTGCTCACCGACGGCAGCGTATTGCCGACTTCCGATACGCGCATCATTCAGCCCATTCCGGTTCTCTGGAGCGATGCCCTGGCCGGTCGTTACCCCTTCGAACTGGTCTCCATGGAGGGCAAACTGGCGGCCGAGGTGCACGAGCCCCATCAGGACACGCTGGTGATTCAGGCCGGCCCGCACGTTTTCTCGGCGATTCTGCCTCGCACCGTCTGGAATCAGGAGGCCGATGAGGCCGTTCTTCCCGACTATCGTGCGGGCAGCACGGTGCGGGTTACAGGAATCTGCTTTGTGCACGCCGGAGGTCCATGGAATACGGAGCGATGGTTCGATGTGCAGCTGCGCTCGCCCCAGGACGTCGCGGTGCTGGTTGCCCCGCCGTGGTGGACCGTGCGCCGCCTGCTGTATGTGAGCGCGGCCCTGTTGTTGCTGATGCTGACCGCGTTGATCTGGGCGGTGATCCTGCAGCGCAAGGTCCGCAAGCAGACGGAGCAGATTCGCCTCACCATGGAATCCGAAGCGGCTCGCGAACGGCGCATTGCGTTCCTCGAGAAGGAACGCGGCCGGGTGCTGGAAGCCATCAACAGCATGCTGAATCTCGACGAAGTGCTGCTGATGATTCTCCGCCTGATCAGCACGCAGCTGGAAGAGCGTTCCTGCTGGTGCGAGCTGGCCAATGGCACCGTGGTCGGCGAAGCGGGCTCTCCGCAGGACTTTGATCGCGCGGTGCGGCGCGGAATCTACTCAGGCGCCGGGGAACGCCTGGGATCGCTGGTGGTTTCCGGAGTCGAGGCTTATGAGGAGCAGGCGGGCGAAGCGCTGGAAATGGGCGCGAGTCTCGCCGCCCTGGCCATCGACAATCGCCGCCTCTACGAGACCCTGATTCATCGCTCGCAGTACGACCAGCTCACAAACGCCGCCAACCGTTTTCTCCTCGAAAGCCGCCTGGACGAGGCTCTCGCCCACGCCCGCCGCAGTCAAACCCATTTCGCCCTGGTCTACATCGATCTCGATCAGTTCAAGCAGGTGAACGATTTCTACGGGCACCGCGTGGGCGACCTCTACCTGCAGCAGGTGGCGGAGCGCTTCTCAGAGAAGCTGCGCGGCATGGATACCCTGGCGCGCGTGGGCGGCGACGAATTCATCGCCCTCATTCCCGTGGTGCGCAGCCGGAACGAACTCGAAGAGATCACGCAGCGCCTGATGCGCTGCTTCGACTCACCCTTCCGGATTGACTCGCACAGCATCAGCGGATCAGCCAGCATCGGCTATGCGATTTATCCGGAAGACGGGATCACCAAAGACGAGCTGAAGCGCGTGGCCGACAGCGCGATGTATGCGCACAAACCGCACGTCGCGGTCTGAGGAATTCCGGATCTACGACCCGATTCGATTCAGCAACAACCCAGGCGCGCAGCCCAGCAGCACCACCAGGCCGGCGAGCACCCACAGCACGAGCCTCGTCACCAGCGGTGTGTGGATCGGGCCTGCGTCCGCCGCGCCGTCCGCCACATACACCTGCTTGAGCACTCGCAGGTAGTAGTAGAGCGAAACCGCGCTCATCGCCACGGCCAGCAGCACCAGCCACAGCAGACCGAGATGTGGTTCGGCTTCCAGCGCCGCCGCGAAGATATAAAACTTGCCGAAGAACCCCGACAGCGGCGGAATCCCCGCCAGTGAAAGCAGAAAAATCAGCATGCACAGCGAGAGGCCCGGCGCGCGTCGATAGAGCCCCGCGAGGTCCGCGATCCTGTCGATGCCTGCGGACTCCAGAGCCCCCAGCACACCGAAAGCTCCCAGCGCGGCCAGCGCGTACGTGATCACGTAATAAAGCAGCGCGCTCGTTCCTCGCGGACTGTGCGCGATCAGCCCCAGCAGCATGTAGCCCGCATGCCCGATCGCCGAGTACGCCAGCAAACGCCGCACGCTCGTTTGCGCAATTGCAGCAAAATTGCCCACCACCATCGAAAGCGCTGCGATCACGCATAGCACCGGAACCCATCCCGGCTCGTACCCGCGAAACGCTCCGCGGCCCATCGCCGTCGCCAGCCCCAGGGTCACGACTTGCCCAAAAATAAAGAAGCTCGCCACCTTGGAACTCGAGGCGATGAATCCGGCGCTGACCGTCGGCGCTCCCTGGTACGCATCCGGCGCCCAAAGATGGAACGGCGCAGCCGCGACTTTGAATCCGAATCCGATCGCCACCATCACGATGGCAACCAGAAGCAGCGGATCGAGTGCCGGCCCGCTTACCGCCGCCGCGATCTGCGGCAATTCGATCGAGCCCGACAGCCCGTACAGCAGGCTCAGGCCAAACAGCAGGAATCCCGCCGACATTCCCCCAAACAGGAAATACTTCAGCGCCGCCTCTGCCGACTGCCGGCTGTTCTTATCGAATCCCGTAAGGATGTAAAGCGACAGGCTCAGGAATTCCAGCGCCACAAAGATCAGCAGCAGGTTTTGCGTCGCGACCAGGAACAGCATCGCCACCGTCGCAAATAGAATCAGCGCAACGTATTCGCCGATATGGCCGATCACCCGGGTCGACGTCGACAGCAACAAGGTCAGAATCGTGAACGCCAGCAGCGCGATCTGGACCAGGCGCGTGAGCGGCGTCATCACGAACATGCCGTCCGGCAAACTGTACTGCGCAGCGGCCTGCTTCAGCCCGTACATAGCGATCAGGCATCCCACACAGCCGATCAGCGCCGCCACCCCGAAGCGCATCTTCGTCGCAGACCGCCGCAACACCGTCAGATCCAGCGTCAGCGCCAGCAACCCCGCCACCATTACCGCAATCTCCGGCAGCGTAAAGCGCAGCAGGTCGGAATAGCTCACGACGCTCATCGCCACGCTCCTCTGCGCAGACCCTCGAAGAGCGGGGAATTCAAACTGGGCAGGATCAGATCCGTCAGAATCCGCGGATAGAGCCCTACCACCAGCGTCGCGGCCAGCAGCAACAGCGCGCCCAGCTTCTCAGGCAGCGTGATTGGCGGCAGCACATGTTCCGCCGCGCCCGGCGTCGGGTCGCCAAAGAATGCCTTGGTCAGCGCACGCCATGTGAACGCGATCCCGACCAAAATCCCCACGCCGGCGACCACGATCATCCACGTAAACGCCTGCCACGTCCCGATCAGCACCTGGAATTCCGCAACGAATCCGCTGAATCCGGGCAGTCCAATCGACGCCATGCCCGCCAGGATGAACGTCACCGCCGCAAACGGAATAGCATGCGCCAGCCGCATGGCCGCGAGCGCGTTCAGATCGCGCGTGTGGGTGCGGTCGTAGACCATGCGCCCCACCACCGCGAACAGCAGCCCCGCGATCACTCCATGCGAGAACATCTGCAGTACCGCGCCGTCGAGTCCGATCTGCGTCAGGGTCATCAGCCCCAGCAGCACAAATCCCATGTGGCTCACGCTCGAATAGCCGATGACGAACTTGAAGTCGCGCTGCACCAGCGCCACGCTCGCTCCGTAGACGATCCCGATGAGCGCCAGCATCGCAAACACATCGCGCCACGATCCGAATCCCAGCACGTGGAATCCCCACGGATCCATGCCGGCAGGGAAGAGCATCATCGCCACGCGCAGACAACCGTACGCGCCCAGCTTCATCACCACCCCGGCCAGCAGCATCGATGCCGCCGTCGGCGCGGCCGCGTGGCCGGTCGGCGCCCAGGTATGGAACGGCCACATGCCCGCCAGCACCCCAAACCCCACAAACACGAGGGGGAACATCGCCATCTGCAGGTGCGTTGAAAAGTGCGCGCCGGTCAGAGCGTCGAAGCTCATGCTGTGCCCGCCCGAGGCGACCCACGCCGCCACCATGCCGGCCAGCACCAGCGCGCTCCCGGCAAACGAATACAGCGCCAGTTTCATCGCCGCGTATTCGCGCTGCGACCCCGCGTTCTCGCCCGTGGCATCGTGCGGTACCGATCCCCAAATCGCGATCAGGAAATACTTCGGAATAATCGCAATTTCGTAGAACACGAACAGCAGAACCAGATCGAAGCTGAGAAACACTCCGTACACGCCGCCGATCAGCACGAGATAAAGCGCAAAAAACTCCTGCGTGCGCCGCTCGATATTCCACGAAAACAAAATTCCCGCCGTCGCCGCGATCCCCGTCAGCAGCACCAGCGTCAGGCTGATCCCATCCGCCGCCAGATAATACGAAAGCCCGAGCTGTGGAACCCACGCGACGTGCGCAACCGGAAGAAACTCGCCCGGCTGCCAGTGGCGCAGCGTGGTCAGCCCAATGCCCAGCCCCACGAGCGCCGTCAGCAGCGCGACCCAGCGCGCAAGACTCTTCGACGGGCTCAGCCGCGCGGCCAGCGCGCCGATGAACGAGGCGTAAATCGTCCACGCGAGCATTAGAACCGCGCCCCCATCACCCACTGTGTCACTGCGCCGTGCACCATCCCCGTGATCAGTTGCGGATAAAGCCCGAGCACGAACATCAGCGCAATCGCCGGCAGCACTGCCAGCCGCTCCGTCGTGGTCAGGTCACGCATCGCCTCCCACTTCGGATTCACCGGCCCCGAAAACACTTTCTGAATCACGGTCAGAAGAAACACCGCCGTCATCAGCAGCCCAAGCACGGACATCGACGCCGCCCACGGCGCGAGCGGAAAGGACCCTTTGAAAATCAGAAACTCCGCCGGAAAACCATTCAGCCCCGGCAGCCCCAGCGACGCGAAGATCGCAATCCCCATCAGCGCTGAAAACACGGGCACGATCCTGCGCAGTCCGCCAAAGTCGTCGATGCCGCGCAACCCCCCGCTGCGCCGCTCCAGCAGCGCGATAAACCAAAACAGCGCGGCCGCCGTCAGCCCATGACTGAACATTTGCAACAGCACGCCGGTCAGCGCCGCGGCTTTTTCGCCCGCCATCCCCGCATCCGTGCCGGTGAACTTCGCCGCCACGCACACGCCCAGCACGCAGTAGCCCAGGTGGTTGATCGACGAGTACGCGAACGTCCGCTTCAAATCTTTCTGCGCCCACGCCGCAAACGCCGGCAGCACAATCGTCGCCACCGCCAGCCACAGCAGCGGCTTTTCTGCGCGCTGCATCTGCTGCGGAAAAATCGGCAGCAAAATCCGCAGGAAACCGTAGACCCCCATCTTCGACATCGCGCCCGTCAGCAGCATGGTCGTCTCGCTCGACGCCTCCGCGTACGTCGCCGGCAGCCAGGTGTGGAACGGCACCACCGGCGTCTTCACCGCAAATCCCAGAAACGCCGCCCAGAACAGCAGCATTCCGAGGTGCTCCGGGTTTCCGCTCCAGTGCAGATTCTGCGCCAGCGCCGTGGTCAGCTGCCCCGACTGCGCCAGCTGCGCGAGGTCCACAAAATCGAATCGCCCCGTCGCCAAAAACAGGGCCAGGAACGCCAGCAGCAGCGCGACACTCCCGGCCATCGTGTAGAGGAAAAACTGATTCGCCGCCTTTGCGCGTCCCTTGCCTCCCCAAATCCGCACCAGGAAAAACGCGGGGATCAGGCTGAGTTCCCAAAAGATGAACCAATGGATAAAGTTCAGCGCTGTAAACGTCCCAAATAATCCAGCTTCCAGAAACAGCACCAGCGCGGTGTAAACCGCCCCGTGCTTCTCATTGGCCCACGACGCCACCAGCGACATCAGCACCACCAGCGCCGACAGCGCGAGCATCAGCACGCCCAGCCCGTCCACACCCACGTGGTACGCCATGCCCAGCGAAGGCGCCCACGCATGGTGCTCTTCAAACTGCATTCCGGGAGTCGCGCGATCGAGTCCGTAACAGAAGAGCACCGCGATGGCCAGCGCGCCCGTAGCGAAAACAATCCCGATCGCCCGTGCCAGATCGCGCGAGCGCGCCAGCGCCAGCACCACCAGCCCACCCAAAATCGGGAGCAGCGTGAGGAGCGTGATCATCCGCGGCGCCCCCAAAGCAGAATCGCTGCGAGCACCACCAGCGCCACGGCAATCACGCGCAGGTAATTTTGCACACGGCCATTTTGCAGATGCGACAAGAGCCGCCCGCCGCGCGCCACATCGCGGCAGCCTTCATCGAAGCCACCGTTAACGACAAATCTGTCGACGCCGGCGTCGAGCCAGCCCACGCCCGTCACCATCCACGCGACAATTCGCACCGCGCCGCCGAAGATCCAGCGATCCAGCCACGCCGCAAGCCCGGCACAGAAGCGCGTCAGCGCGATCACCGTCACCCCATACAGCTCATCCACGTACAGCCGGTTCGCCAGCGCATGGAAAACGCCCGGCTGAATCTTTTCGAGCGCATCGGGATCCGTCGCGTGCAGGATCGGCTTGCGCCCGTAGAACCACCAACCCAAACCCAACCCTGCAAAAACGATCAGCGAAGAAACCACCATCAGCGGCAGCAATCCCGCCTCGCCAAACCGCGAAAAATCCAAACCCGCACTCTCGCCTGCCAGGAACGACTGGAACCACGGCCACGCCGGCGTCCCCACAAATCCCAGCAGCACCGCAAACACTGCCAGCACCACCAGCGGCTGCGTCATCACCGCGGGGCTTTCGTGCGGATGCTCGATGATGCATACTTCTCCAGTTCGCGCGGAAACCACCGGCTCAATCTGCTCTGCAGGAATTTCATGTGCGGCCACAGCCGCCGGCGAAACACTCGCTTCCGCGAGCCGCCTTTGCCCGAGAAACACGTAGTACATCTGCCGCGTCATATAGAAGGCCGTCAGCAGCGCGCCCACGGCGCCCAAATAAAACGGCCCCTGCGATACGCCCCACCCATGCGCCGCGTGCAGAATCGCATCCTTGCTCCAGAACCCCGCGAACAGCGGAAATCCGCAGAGCGCCAGCATCCCGCAGGTGTACGCCGCAAACGTCACCGGCATAAAGCGCCGCAACCCGCCCATGTTGCGGATGTCCTGATCCTCGGTGCAGCCGTGAATTACCGAGCCCGCGCCCAGGAACAGCAGCGCCTTGAAAAACGCGTGCGTGATCAGGTGGAACATCCCCACCGCGACGCCACCCACGCCCAGTCCCAGCATCATGTAGCCCAGCTGCGACACCGTGGAGTAGGCAAGAATCCGTTTAATGTCGTTCTGCGCGACCGCAATGCACGCGGCGAAGATCGCTGTAATCGCGCCCACCCACGCCACGACCTCGAGCGCGCTCCCGCTCATCAGCGGATACACCCGCGCCACCAGATACACGCCCGCCGCCACCATGGTCGCCGCGTGGATCAGCGCGCTTACCGGCGTCGGCCCCTCCATTGCATCGGGCAGCCACACATGCAGCGGCACCTGCCCCGACTTGCCCGCAGCCCCGCAGAAAATCAGCAGTCCAATCGCGGTCGAGACCGCCATCCCCGCTACCGTGAGGTGCGTCTCCATGCCCGCAACCGCCGTCCGCTCCAGGCATCCAGCGCCGCTGTTGTAGAAAAGCAGCGTGCCGGTCTGCCCGTAGAGCCACACCATCCCGATCAGCAGCCCCAGATCGCCCACGCGCGTGGTGATGAAGGCCTTCTTCGCTGCCGCCGCAGCGGCCGGCCGCTGAAACCAGAACCCAATCAGCAGATACAACGTCAGCCCTACCACTTCCCAGCACATAAACAACAGCAACAAGCTGTTCGCGATCACCACCCCGAGCATTGCTCCCGCAAACAGCGACATAAAGCAGAAGAATCGTGTGAAGTTGTCGTCGTGCGCCATGTAGCCGAGGCTGTAAATAAAGATCAGCAGCCCCACAAAGCTGACCATCACCAGCATCACGGCAGCCAGCGGATCGAGCAGCCATCCCAGCTGCACCCACTGATCGCCAAACTGCATCCAGTCGAACGTGACCACACGGCGCGCCGGATCCGCGAGCGCCTCCGCAAAGGCCATCAGCGACAGCACCAGCGAAATCCCCATCGACCCAATCGCCAACCCGGCCGACAAACGCCGCTCCGACCGCTTCAGCAGCGCGCTCACCGCCGCCGCGGCCATCGGCAGCGCCGGAATCAGCCAGAGGTTGCGAACGATCCAGCTCATACTCTCGGGCCGTATCATCCCTTCATCTCCGTAATCTCGCTCACGTCGGAAGTGCGGGCGTGACGATAGATGGCCAGGATCAGCGCCAGCCCCACAGCGGCTTCCGCGGCGGCCACAGCAATCGAGAAGATGACAAAGATCAGCCCGGTGAGAAATTCAGGATGAGCTCCGAACCGCCAGAACGCGATGAAGTTCAGATTCGCCGCGTTGAGCATCAGCTCAATCCCGGCCAGCACCAGGATCGCGCTGCGCCGCGTCAGGGCGCCGGCCAGGCCGATGGAGAAGAGCAAAGCGGAAACCAGCAGACAACCAGCGAGCGGAGTCATCAGGCGCGCAGCCCCTGTTTCTGCGCCGCGCTCGAGTCGCCAGCCGGCTCATTGCGCTTCTCCCGCAGCGCCAGGATTACCGCGCCGATCATCGCCGCCGTCAGCATCAGCGCGATCACTTCCAGCGGCAGAACATAGCGCTGCATCAGCGCGAACCCAATCTCCCGCATTGTGATTTGCGGAGCCGCCGCAGCCGCGCCCGCCCGCGCCACGCCGCTTGTCTCCACCGCCCACGCAAGCACGGCGAAAACCGCCAGAGCCACCACGGCTCCCACAATCCCTGCCGGCGAAAACGCGCCCTCCGGCTCGCCCTCGCCGCCGCGCGTGAGCAGAATGGCAAATACTATAAGGATGGCGATCGCGCCCACGTAGACCAGCAGCTGCGCCAGTCCCGCGAATTCAGCTCCCAGGTTCAGATAAAGAGCCGCCAGCCCGGCAAACGAAACCACCAGCGCCAGGGCGCAATGCACCAGGCGGCGCATCGTCATGGCGGCCACACCTCCGGCCAGCGTCATGATCGCGAGAATCAGGAAAGGCAGAGTCATGGTTGTTTCGTGCTAATGTCCGGCGCGTCCCATCCCCCGCCGGGTTAGTACCCGGAGCGCGTGCGACTGCCTCCGCCACGCCGGGCCTCTCCTACCATTTCACAGCCTTGTTCCCGCGACTGTGACTCAAATCACCTCGGACTCGCATCGCCGGCTATTCCGCGAAGCGATAGACTCTCTTCTCGATCCTCCGGCCGCGCTCCAGCACGCGCGCCAGCGTTATATACGGCACAAAAATAACCAGTGCACAGACCAGCCAGCGTATCACACCGCCCAGCGGCTTCGGCCCCACCACGGCGACCGTGAGAAAGTGCCAGATGCCTGCCGAAAGAATCACCACCAGCGTCATCGGCAGCATGAATTTCCACGCGAAGTTCATCAGCTGATCCATGCGCAGGCGCGGCACCGTGCCGCGCACCCAGATGAACGCGAAGAGGAGCGCCAGCAGCTTGCCGAAGAACCACAACCACGACGGAATCCACGCCAGGAAACTCACCGGCGACGACCATCCGCCCAGAAACAGCGTGATCCCCAGCCCGCTCACCGCGAACATCTCCAGATACTCGGCCAGGAAGAACAGCGCAAACTTGAACCCCGAGTACTCGATGAAATAGCCGGAAATAATCTCCGACTCGCCTTCCGGCAGATCGAACGGGCTCCGATTCGTCTCCGCCGTCGCCGCGATCATAAACAGGATGAATCCCGCCAGCCCCCACGGTGTGAACACATACCAGTGCGCGAGGCCGTTGGAATAACGCGCCTGCAGTTCGACAATTTTCACCGTCGACAGCGTGCCCGCAATCATGATCACCGCTACCGACGACAGGATCAGCGGAATCTCGTAGCTCACCATCTGCGCGATCGCGCGCATCGCGCCCAGCAGCGAATACTTGTTGTGGCTCGACCATCCCGCCATGAAGATCGCCAGCTCCGTCGCCGCGCCCACCGCGAAGAAGTACAGCACGCCCGCGTCGAGATTCACCGCCGTCATGTTGCGCCCGACCGGCAGGACCGCATACGTGAGAAACACAACGCCCACCAGCACCAGCGGCGCCAGGTAATGCACCACGTGGTCCGCCGCGCGCGGTACCACGTCTTCCTTGGTGAGCGACTTCACCGCGTCGGCGATCGGCTGAAACACGCCAAACGGTCCCACACGATTCGGCCCGTACCGGTTCTGCATCCGCCCCAGACCCTTGCGCTCGAAAACCGTCGCCAGGGCGAACAGCGCCGCAAAAACGACGATGATCGTCGCAACTTCAATCACGATCGACACCAGCGTCTGCAGCGGCGCGGGTGTGTGGAACACGATCCAGTCCTTCAGCGTGACGAAGACCTGATCGACCGCGCCAGGGGAGATCATTCGTGCACCGCCGTCGCCGGCTTTGCGGCTGCCGAAGCGCCATTCCCCGATGCGTCGCCGGGTGCCGGACTCGCAGTCTGAGCCGCCTTCGCCGCCGCTGCAGCAGCCTTGGCCTGCGCCTCGGCCAGTTCCTTCACCCGCCGCTCATCCGTTTCGGCGGCTTCCATCGGATGAATCTTCTGGTAGTACTCGTTCGGCTTCGACAGCTCCTCTTTCTTCCACAGCAACCCGCCAAACCGATCGCTGGTGCTCAGCTCGTAGACCTTGTCCATCCGGATCGCGTCGAAGGGGCAAACCTCCACGCAAATCTGGCAGCTCATGCACACCGCCACGTCAATATCGAACACCGCAGGATAAAACTGCTGCTTCCCCACGAAATCCGGCTTCTTGTCCTTGCTCTTCTCAATATGAATGCAGCGCGGCGGGCATTCCTTCTCGCAAATCTGGCACGCCACGCAGCGCAGCCCCGCGTCCGCGTCGTCGCCGTCGTACAACAGGATCGGAAAAACCCGCGATGCCTCCGGCAGCGTGTGCCGCTCCTCCGGATACTGCACCGTCGTCAGCCGATCCTTCTCGACATAGCTGCCGAAGAAGTTTCGCGCCGTCTCGACTAATCCCTGAATGATTCCTTCACCCAGCATCCTGAACCTCAGTCGCCAGCTTCCAGCGGCCAGCTTTCAGCTTTGTACTTCCCGCCTCGATCTTTCTCCCCGCGCCTCTCGCCGGAAGCTGGCAGCCGGAGGCTGGTAGCTGCCTCACCTGTCTACTTCTCCCAGCACAATATCCACGCTGCCCAGAATAATCACGGTGTCCGCGATGTTCTCGCCCAGGCACATATCTTCGAGAATCGTCAGATTGATCATGCACGGCGGCCGCACCCGATACCGGTACGGATTCCCCGACCCGTCGCTGATCAGGAAAAATCCCAGCTCGCCCTTCGGCGACTCGATCCGCCCGTACGCCTCGCCCACCTTCGGCCGCAACCCGCGCAGCCTTACCTTCGGGTCGATCACCGGTCCCGCGGGAATATCGCGCAGCGCCTGCTCGAGAATCTTCACCGACTCCCGCATCTCCAGGATCCGCATCATGTAGCGGTCGTACACATCGCCACGCTCGCCCAGCGGCACGCCGAACTTGAAGCGGTCGTAGATTCCGTACTTGTCCACTTTGCGAATGTCGTAATTGACGCCGCTCGCGCGCAGCATCGGCCCCGTCACGCCCGCGTTGATCGCCAGCTCCCGTGGCAGCACGCCCGTGCCCTGCGTCCGCGCCATCAGAATCTCGTTCGCCCGCAGCAGGTTCTCGAACTCATCCAGAAACCGCGGCAGAACCCCCACCAGTTGCCGCACCTCATCCAGCCACTCCGCCGAGCAATCCACGCGCACGCCGCCAAAGCGCATGTAGTTGCACATCATCCGCGCGCCGCTCAGCGACTCGAACAGATCCAGAACCTTCTCCCGCTCGCGGAACGCATACATCAGCGGCGTGCCGCTCGCGCCCATATCCTGCAGCAGAAACCCCACCAGTCCCGCGTGATTCTGAAACCGCGTCAGCTCTGCCACAATCACGCGGATATATTCCGCCCGCTCCGGTACCTGGATCCCGGCCAGCTTCTCCACCGCCAGCACGTAGCCCCAGTTGTTCGTCATCGAGCACAGGTAGTCGAGCCGATCGGTGTAGGGAATCGCCGCCAGATACGCGCCCTTCTCGGCAATCTTCTCGTGATTGCGGTGCAGGTACCCAAACACCGGTTTCAGCCGCACCACGCGCTCCCCGTCCAGCCGCACATCCATGCGAAATACGCCGTGCGTCGACGGGTGATGCGGCCCCATCGACACTTCCAGCAGCTCGCCTGGGCCCGCGATTGGCTCCAGGTCCATGACGTGCCCGCTCACGCCTTCACCCCTGTCACCAGAATGTCGTCCTCCGGCGGCACGTAATCCTTCCGCATCGGGTAGTCGACGAAACCGTCCCACATCAAAATCCGCCGCAGGTCCGGATGCCCATCGAACACAATTCCGTACAAGTCGAACGCCTCGCGCTCCTGAAACTCCGCGCTCCGCCACACCGGCGTCAGCGAGGGAACGTGCGTCCCATCCGCGCGATTCGCAGTCCGCATCCGCAGCACCACCGGCCCATGCTTTTTCTCCATCGAAAACAGGTGATAGACGGCTTCGAGATACCCCGGCACCTTCGTCTTGCGCGTCTCCTCGACCTCCTGCTCCTGCTCGGCGCCATCCGGCCCCGCGACCATCTTCTTCACCTTCACTTTTTCGGTCATCTCCGTGTCCGGCCAGTCGACGCCGGTCACCAGCGAGCAGAAGTCCAGCTTCAACTCCGTATGATCCCGCAAAAACTCCGCCACCGCTCGCGCATGATCGTGGTCCAACAGCAAGGAGTGCTGCGCCGACGGGCTGCCGTTCGCGATCACCCTCACGCTCGCGCCCGTCACGCCGGACTCAATCAGCGTTTTGATTTCTTCGGGGGAGGGAAGTGGCGTCATTGAATGACCTTAAGTGGATTCCCCTGCTCGGCGAGGAAGACCTCGTCATTCTGCGCCGGCTCCAGTCCGTGCGCGCCGAACGCGGGGACTCGAAACTCACTCGGCAAATCCGCGTGCAGATGCCGCGGCCTATCCGCACCTTTCAGCGCTTGCTCGTCAATCTTTTGTTGCAGCGTCATGAACGCGTGAATCAGCGCCTCGGGACGCGGCGGGCACCCAGGAATATGCACGTCGACAGGAATGTAGCGATCAATCCCCTTCAGCACGTTGTAGCCGTCGCGAAACGGCCCGCCGGAAATGGCGCACGCGCCCATCGCGATCACGTACTTCGGCTCCGGCATCTGGTTGTAGAGCCGCACCACCTGCGGCGCCATCTTTTTTGTCACCGTGCCTGACACAATGATCAGGTCCGCCTGCCGCGGCGACGGCCGGAACACCTCCGCCCCAAACCGCGCCAGGTCGTAACGCGCCATGGTCGTCGCGATCATCTCGATCGCGCAGCACGCCAGCCCAAACGTCAGCGGCCAAACGGAGTTCTTCCGCCCCCAGTTGTAAATCTCCTCGAGCGTGGTCGTGAAGATTCCGTTCTTGCTCAGCTCGATCTTCAGCTCTTTAAGATCGTCCGCCATTCCGCTCCTCGCCGCTCCGTAACCTGTAACCTGTCACCCGTAACCTGGCTTAAGCCCACGTCAGCACGCCCTTCTGGCACGCCCACACCAGCCCCTCCACCAGCAGCAGCAGAAACACCAGCATGGCGATGGACGCTCCCAGCGTCAGCCCCGTAAACGCCACCGCGAACGGCAGCAGGAACACTGCCTCCACATCGAAAACCAGAAAAACAATGGCGTACAGATAGTAGGACGCGCCAAACTGGATCCAGGCATCCCCCTTCGACTCCAGCCCGCACTCATACGTCGCGTTCTTCTCGCGGCCCGGCTTGTTCGGCGAGTAAATCCGCGCCCACAGCCACGCCAGCGCCAGCGGCGTAAATCCAAACGCGACCGCCCCAATCAGAAGCCCCACGACCGTTAGCCACGGGATGTTCAGCAGTACCTCATCGATCCAATCCCCGGCAATCCGCCGCGAACTCCTGCAACTCTACGCGCGCCGGGCCAGCATCTCTCCGTGACCCGAATCACAACTGGCCATTCGCTACTGGCTACAGGCTACGGGCTACAGGCTGCCTCTCTCATCCTCGCACAGTTGTGTTCCCTGTCACATCGCGCCTCGACGCCCAGGCGCAAACTTTTCCTGTAGTGGTTTGCGGCGATTTCGCACTCGTCCGCGCCCAACCCCAGTGAGGAGAACCATGACCGCACCTGCCAAAACAGCAATCTTCGACGGCAACGAAGCAGCCGCCTCCGTGGCCTACCGCTTCTCCGAAGTGGTTGCAATCTATCCCATTACGCCCTCCTCCCCCATGGCAGAGTTCGCCGACCAGTGGGCGTCGGAGGGCAAGCGCAACATCTGGGGCTCGGTCCCGGTCGTGGCCGAGCTGCAAAGCGAGGGCGGCGCTGCCGGCGCCATGCACGGAGCCCTCCAGGGCGGCGCTTTTGCCACCACGTTTACCGCCTCCCAGGGCCTGCTCCTCATGATCCCCAACATGTACAAGATCGCTGGCGAGCTCACCCCCTCCGTCATGCACGTGACCGCGCGCTCCATCGCCACGCATGCGCTGTCGATCTTCGGCGACCACTCCGACGTCATGGGCTGCCGCCAAACCGGATACGCAATGCTTGCCTCGAACTCTGTGCAGGAAGCTGCTGATTTGGCAACGATTGCCCATCTGTCCACGCTCGAAGCCCGCATCCCCTTCATGCACTTCTTCGACGGCTTCCGCACCTCGCACGAGATCAACAAAGTCCTCCCCATCTCCGACGAAACCATCAACGCTCTCCTCGACGAAAAAGCCGTTCGCTCCCATCGTCAGCGCTCGCTATCGCCCGATCGCCCCGTCCTCCGCGGATCCGCGCAGAACCCCGACGTCTTCTTCCAGGCCCGCGAAGCCTGCAACCCCTACTACCTCGCCTGCCCGGTCATCGTCCAGGACGTGATGGATCGCTTTGCTGCTCAGACCGGCCGCAGTTACCGGCTCTTCGACTACTACGGCGCGCCCGACGCCGATCGCGTCATCATCCTCATGGGCTCCGCCTCCGGCGCAGTCGAGGAGGCCATCGACGCACTGAATGCTCGTGGCGAAAAGCTGGGCCTGCTCAAAGTCCGCCTCTTCCGCCCGTTCGCCGCCGAAGCTTTCCTCACAGCCCTCCCCGAAACCGTCCGCAAAATCGCGGTCCTCGACCGCACCAAGGAGCCCGGCTCCCTCGGCGAGCCGCTCTACCAGGATGTCGTCACCGTCATCTCCGAAGCGCTCTCCACCGGGCGCGTCCCGCTCTCGCAGTTCCCGGTCATCATCGGCGGCCGCTACGGTCTCTCGTCCAAGGAATTCACGCCCGCCATGGCCAGGGGCGTCTTCGACGAGCTGGCCAAACCGCATCCGAAGAACCACTTCACCATCGGCATCGACGACGACGTCACCCATTCCAGCCTCAAGTGGGACGAAACCTTCTCCACCGAAAGCCCGCGCACCGTGCGTGCCCTTTTCTACGGCCTCGGCTCCGACGGCACTGTCGGCGCGAACAAAAACTCCATCAAGATCATCGGCTCCGAGACCCCGAACTACGCCCAGGGCTACTTCGTTTACGACTCCAAGAAGTCCGGCTCCCTCACCACCTCGCACCTGCGCTTCGGTCCCGAGCCCATTCGCTCCACCTACCTCATCTCGCGCGCGAATTTCATCGCCTGCCATCAGTTTGAGTTCCTTGAGAAGACCGACGTCCTCGCCGCCGCTGAGCCAGGCGCCACCTTCCTGCTCAACAGTCCCTACGGCCCCGACGATGTGTGGCAGCATCTGCCCCGCACCATCCAGAAGACCATCCTCGAGAAAAAGCTCCGCTTCTTCGTCATCGACGGCTTCACCGTCGCGCGCGAAAACGGCATGGGCACGCGCATCAACACCGTCATGCAGACCTGCTTCTTCGCCATCAGCGGCGTTCTGCCGCGCGAAGAGGCAATCGAGCAGATCAAGAAGGCCATCAAGAAGACCTATGGGAAACGCGGCGACGCCGTGGTCCAGCAAAACTTTGCCGCTGTCGATGCCGCTCTTGCCCACCTCCACGAAGTGAAAGCTCCCACGCACGTCACCGCGAAGTTCGACATCCTGCCCGCCATCCCCAAGGCCGCACCCGCCTTTGTTCGCAACGTCCTGGGCGCTATGGCTGCCGGCCACGGCGATTTGCTCCCCGTCAGCGCGCTGCCTCCGGGTGGAACCTTCCCCACGGCTACCGCAAAGTGGGAGAAGCGCAACATCGCTCAGTTCATCCCCGTTTGGGATCAGGATCTCTGCATCCAGTGCGGCAAATGCGTCATGGTTTGCCCGCACGCCGTCATCCGCGCCAAGGTCTACGACGGCGCGCTCCTGCCTGGCGCCCCATCGACCTTCAAATCCGCCAAGCCGAAGTGGCGCGGCATGGACGAGCAGCTCTACACCCTCCAGGTTGCACCCGAGGACTGCACCGGCTGCACCCTTTGCGTTGAAGTTTGCCCGGCGAAGAGCAAAACCGATCCAGCTCACAAAGCTCTCAACATGCAGCCGCAGCAGCCGCTCCGCTTCCCCGAGCGTGACAACTGGGATTTCTTCGAGTCTCTGCCCAACGTCGGGCGCGACCAGCTCTCCATGAACCAGGTCAAGGACATCCAGCTCCTCGAGCCGCTCTTTGAGTTCTCCGGCGCCTGCTCCGGTTGCGGCGAAACGCCCTACATCAAGCTGCTGACCCAGCTCTTCGGCGACCGCCTCATGATCGCCAACGCCACTGGCTGTTCCTCCATCTACGGCGGCAACCTGCCCACCACGCCCTATTGCCAGAACGAAGACGGCCGCGGTCCAGCCTGGTCCAACTCGCTGTTCGAAGACAACGCTGAGTTCGGCCTCGGCATGCGTCTCGCCGTCGACCAGCAGAAAACCTACGCCGAAGGCCTCGTCGCCAAACTCGCCTCCGTCCTCGGCGACGACCTGGTGCACGCAGTCCTCGAAGCCGACCAGTCCAAAGAAGAGGGCATCAACGCCCAGCGCGAGCGCATCCGCGCCCTGCGTGCCAAACTTGCCGGCGTCGACTTACCCGACGCTCGCAACCTCGACGCGGTTGCCGACACCCTCGTCCGCAAGAGCGTCTGGATCATCGGCGGCGATGGCTGGGCCTACGACATCGGCTTCGGCGGCCTCGACCACGTCCTCGCCTCCGGCAAAAACGTCAAGGTCCTCGTCCTCGATACCGAGGTCTACTCCAACACCGGTGGCCAGATGTCCAAGTCCACCCCGCGCGGCGCGGTCGCCAAATTCGCCGCCGGAGGCAAAACCAACAGCAAGAAAGACCTCGCCATGGAGGCCGTCGCATACGGCTCGGTCTATGTCGCGCGCGTCGCCATGGGCTCCAACGACAGCCACACCGTCAAAGCCTTCCAGGAAGCCGAAGCCTGGCCCGGCCCCGCGATCATCATCGCCTACAGCCACTGCATCGCCCACGGCTACGACCTCGCCCAGGGCCTCGACCACCAGAAGGCCGCCGTCAACTCCGGCTACTGGCCGCTCATGCGTTACAACCCCGCAGTCCGCGCGGAAGGGAAGAACCCGTTCTTCCTCGACTCTCGCCCGCCTTCCATCCCGCTCAAGGACTACATCTACAACGAGTCGCGCTACACCATGCTCCAGCGCGCGCATCCTGACACCGCCGCCGAGCTGCTCAAAGAAGCCACCGACGACGTCGAGCGCACCTGGCGTGTCTACTCGGGCCGCGCTGCCATGCCGGGCCGCGAGACCACGCCCAACATTTCGCCGCGCAACGGCAACGGCCACGGGCAGGCGGCCACACCCGCTCGCACAGAGGAATAAAGCGCGGTCATCGATTTTCCCGGACGCGCTGCAGGTCAGCTCTCCGGGCTTCTGCCAGTGCCGGCAGTACGCCGGCACTGGCATTTCCATTTTCTAAACTCTAAACTCCAAACTCTTCTCTCCCCCGTCCCAGTTCTCCACCCCGCGCTGGTCTACAATACCCAGAAGCCGCAAGCCCTAACAATCACACTGAAACACACGAGGCCTGCGCACTTCTACATCATGATCGAACACCCTCTCGCCGAAGCCCTGACATTCGATGACGTTCTCCTGACACCGGCGTGGAGTGAAGTAGCCCCCGCGCAGGTCAGCGACCCTTACCCGCCTCACAAAGCGCATCCCCCTCACCACCCCCTGCTCTCCGCCGCCATGGATACCGTCACCGAATCCCGCATGGCCATCGCCATGGCCCAGCAGGGCGGCCTCGGCATCGTCCATCGCAATCTCACCATCGATCAGCAGGCGGGCGAAATCGACAAGGTCAAGCGCTCCGAATCCGGCATGATCGTCGACCCCGTCACCATGGCCCCCGAGCAGCTCATCTCCGACGCCCTCGAGGTCATGCGCCGCTACAAAATCTCCGGCGTCCCCGTCACCCGCCACCGCAGGCTCGTCGGCATCCTCACCAATCGCGACCTCCGCTTCGAAACCCGCACCGACATTCCCATCTCTGAGGTGATGACCAAGACCAACCTCATCACCGTCCCCGTCGGCACCACGCTCGAGCAGGCCGAGGACATCCTCCACCAGCATCGCGTCGAAAAACTCCTCGTCGTCGACGAAAACTACGACCTCAAGGGCCTCATCACCGTTAAGGACATCCAGAAAAAGCTGAAATATCCCAACGCCTCGAAAGACGAGCAGGGCCGCCTGCGGGTCGGCGCCGCCATCGGGGCTACAGGCGATTATTTAGAACGCGCCGCTGAATTAGTCCGCAACCGCGTCGACGTCCTCGCCATCGATTCCGCCCACGGCCATTCCTCCCGCGTCCTCGACGCCGTCCGCGAAGTCAAGAAGCGCTTCCCCGAAGTCGACCTCCTCGCCGGCAACGTCGCTACCCGCGAGGGAACCGAAGCCCTCATCGATGCCGGCGCTGACGCCATCAAGGTCGGCATCGGACCCGGCTCCATCTGCACCACGCGCATGGTCACCGGCGCGGGCATGCCGCAGATCACCGCCATCAGCGAGGCGTACAAGGCCGCGCACAAGCACAACGTCCCCGTCATCGCCGACGGCGGCATCAAGTACTCCGGCGACATCACCAAAGCCATCGCCGCCGGAGCCAGCGTCATCATGATCGGCTCCCTCTTTGCCGGCGTCGACGAGAGCCCCGGCGAAACCATCCTCTACCAGGGCCGCTCCTTCAAGGCCTATCGCGGCATGGGTTCGCTCTCTGCTATGGCCCAGGGCGGCGGCGAGCGCTACTTCCAGGGCACCCACGACCTCGACATCGACGACAACAATGAGAGCGTCGTCAACCGCCAGCGCAGCGGCGGCGGCAACCGCCTCGGCAAATTCGTCCCCGAGGGCATCGAAGGCCGCGTCCCCTATCGCGGCGCGCTCGAAGCCATGGTCTACCAGCTCATCGGCGGACTCCGCTCCGGCATGGGCTACTGCGGCGCCTCCACCATCGAAGAGCTGCAGAAAAAGCCCGCTTCGTCCGCATCTCCTCCGCCGGACTCCGCGAATCCCACGTCCACGAGTCCTCATCACCCGCGAAGCCCCCAACTACCACGTCGAATAAGACACGAATCTTCAGAAAAAGAAATCCGGGTGCCCCCGGTCCCGCTTCTCAGACCCGGGAGTCTGGGGAAGCGCACCGCGCTTTGAGTCCTGCGCTGGCTTTAGGTTTGACCCGCCATCCGCAAATAATTCAGCCCCCTTCCCCCGCCTCGCCCTAAAATAGTGACGGCCCCATGGAGACCACCCTCACCGCCGCCACCGAAGCCGAGCGCCTCATCCTCTGCTTCGATCCCAACGCCACCCACGCCGAAGGCGCCCACGAGCATCTCGTCCTCTCGCCGCGCTGGGGACGCCTCCGCCGCCAGCACCCCCTGCTCGCCACCTCGCCCCGCGACCAGGGCCCCGCCTCTGCCTGGTCGACCGCCCGCCACAACCTGCTCACCTGCCGCGACCGCTCCATCCAGCTGGCCATCTCCACGTACGAATACCGCATCCGCATCGAGCTCCGCGTCGCCATCGACTCGCTCCAGGACCCGGCCTTCGATCTGCACCGCCACGGCCATGCCGTGCTCGACCGCCGCGGCGACGAAAAAAGCAGCGTCGCCATCCGTCGCGAGTCCTTCTGGATCCGCACCCTAACCCCCGACCCCCAGGGCTTCGCCCGCTTCGAAGTCGGCAACTCCTTCCTCCTCCCCATCACCGAAGACGCCATGCTCGCCGAATCCAAAACCTTGTGGTGAGCTGCGCAGCGGCATCACGGACGATTATCGATTTTCAGTCGAAGAAAACGGCATGGCGTTTATTGGAGGAGCGTATGGGCACAGACCAGGGAGTTTCGCTTCTTAGTCAAGGTGATCAGTTGGAACGGGAAACATGGACAATGCTCGAGCCATACCTCTCGAAATACGAGATAGTCTGGCGAACGCATGTCGTTCCGCTTAGGGACACAGACACCATCCATATGCGGTTTGGCATCGACGCTGACCTGGAAACATTTGCCATGAATAACTACACAGCCTACGTAAACATGGCACGCGCTCTAAAGAAGATCGAGACCAACGCGGACGATCTGAAGTACGCAGAGGAGATTTGGGCGAATCTGCAGCGTGCAGTTGAAGTGGCAAAGAACGCCGCCGCCGTATTTTCCAAGGTTTACAGCGAGTGCACCAGAAAGGATGCCCGGATCAATACTCAACAGCTTGAAAGCGCTGAAGTCAGCGTTAAGCCTTACCGGAACCGTTTGCACCATCCTATCCCGGCAACGCTGAAGGATGAGCACAGCACTCGCCTTATTCCCAAGAGAGACAAATTAGAGAAATACAGCCACTGGACAAAGGTGATGTACGATCGAGATCTCTCGGATTTCGTGCCTGTCGAGAGTCAATTGCGGGATGATTTCTCCCGAGTGTGTAGTTCGTTGCAGGACCATTGGACACAGATTGAACGACTATCCGAGGACCTTTTACAAAATGCGGAATATCAGAGGAGAAGTGCGGCCTCCCTTGGAGGTTTGAGATTCCACCGAATAATCAATGAAGACTCCTCTTCAGGATCGAACGTCCTCGGGATTGATCTCCCCCTCGGGATCGATCTCCGCTTCGGATTCGATCTCGTTTTTGGGCCCCAGTCTCAGTTGCCTAATGACCAACCGCGCCGCCAGCGATAGCTTTAACGCTCCCTGAGACACTGCTTCGACTGCCATTTGCGCTTCTACTTGAAAGCATGGGGCAGGTCCGCTATAAGTCTTGAAAACGAAAACATGACCAAGAAACCTCACCCGAGTGAGCAAGCGCACGAGATGCTGGGGACAGGCAGGCATTCCGAGCATGCTCATGAGGTCCTGCTCAAGGAATTCGAGTACCTCCGCAGAGAACTTGAACTTTGGATTAATGCCCACCAATCTCTTGAACGAAACGTCGTCATCGCAATCGGGGTGTCGTGGGCTTGGCTCTTCACCCAGCGCGCAAGCGTGCCTGCGATGGCATGGCTGCTCCCGTGCCTGTTCGCAGTTTTGGGAGTTCACCGGGCAATAAACATAGGAGGGTTCTCCCGAGTTTTCCATGAATATGTTTCAAAGGTGGAGGAGTTTTACTTGGGAAAGCCCGGCGGCTGGGAGCACACCACAGAGGACCGGATCTGGAACTTGACGAGCGGGTTCGTCTTTTGGCTTCTACTCATCGGGTCAACCGCGGTTGTCGCGTGGTATGAAATCAGAGTGGATCCGCACAAGCCAACTGCTTCAACAAACTGCTCAACTTCTTCAAATCAGCAAAGCCCGCCAGGATCTCAAGCCGCGCCCTCATCAGGTGCACCTTCTCCAGCTCCTCCCGGGAAGCCTCCGCACTAAGGGACACGAAGGACCCGCATTTAGCTCGTCTGACCGCACAACGTACATCTGCGCCAGCCGAAAATTCACCGCCTAGCCGGAGCAACCGACAGCTGCAACCCTAGGGCCCGCACCACACGCAGTACCGTAGCGAACTCCGGGTTGCCGTCTGCACTCAGAGCGCGATACAGGCTCTCCCGCGAAACTCCGGCCTCACGCGCAACCTCGCTCATCCCGCGCGCACGCGCCACCACGCCCAGCGCATCGGCCACAAACGCCGGGTCCCCGCTCTCCAGCGCATCGCTCATGTAGGCCGCAATGGCGTCGCTGTCACCCAGATACTCCGCCGGATCGAACGGTTTTGTCTTCGCCTTACTCATTCCGTCTCCCTCGCCAGCTTTCTGGCGGTTGCGATGTCTCGCGCTTGCGTGCTTTTGTCCCCGCCGCACAACAGCACAATCAGAACCGCTCCGCGCTGGACGTAATAGACCCGATAGCCCGGCCCGCAGTGAATGCGCAGTTCGCTGATGCCTTCACCGACAGGACGTGCATCGCCGGCATTGCCGAAAGCCAGACGGCGAACCCGGGCGGCAATTCTCGCCCGCGATTGCGAATCCCGAAGTGCCTTCAGCCAGGCGGAGAAGGTCACCGTCTCCCGGATTTCAATCACGTAGATAATTGTAGCCTATGAGCTACAAGCGTGCAAGCCCGCTCCGCATTACCTCCGTACCGCACCCCCTCCACTTTCCCCTCGCCTTTCCCCAGCCCACGCGGCGACACTACTTATAGTCAGAAATCTACCCAGAAAGGCCTCGCCACCCCGTGAGGCTTTTCCTTTTGGAGCCATTGCGTGACCAACCTCTGCTCGTTCGCCCTTGTCGACGGCCGCCGCTGCGCCGCGCCCGCCCTCCGCAACTCCGGATTACTGCCACAATCATGGTGCAATCTGGGCCCGCGGAGGGTAATACCCAACTCACGGTACCAAACCGGCTCGCAAAATCAATGAGTTGCCACACCCCCCGGGGAGGGGGGTACCCCCACCGGTACGTGGCTGGTCATCTATCGTCCAGACACAAAGCCCCTCCAGGTGATTTCCGTTCTGCACGCGGGTCGTGATGTGAGCAACATTCTGGCAGGCCGAATCGCCTGAATCCGCATGCGAATGACCATTGAGTCACCGTTGTAAAGTAAGGTCATGCCGGCAGAAAAGGACGCAACGCGGGCGAACGGTGTTCCCGAGCGCGCAGGAAATGCGCGGGCAGGCGAGGTGTTTGCGGAGGCGGTTGCGATTATGGCGCGGCTGCGGGCGCCGGGCGGGTGTCCGTGGGATCGGGAGCAGACGTTTGCGTCGATTCGCAAGTACACGCTTGAAGAGACGTACGAGGTGCTGGATGCGATCGAGCGCGAGCAGTGGGCGGACCTGGCGGATGAGCTGGGGGATTTGCTGCTGCAGGTGCTGTTCTACGCGGAGATGGCGGAAGAGGCGGGGCACTTTGGGATCGCGGATGTGATTGCGGGGCTAAACAGAAAACTGGTGCGACGGCATCCGCATGTTTTTGGGGAAGAGGCATCGGCGGCGGCGGGGAATCGGGCGGAAGGACTGGAGACAAACGGCATTGGCGCGAGCGAGGTGCTGCGGAACTGGGAGGAGATCAAGAAGCTCGAAAAGGGAGCGCAGAAGAAAGTTGAGGAAGATCACCCATCAGCCAAAACTGGGGGCATCCTCGATGGAGTGTCGCGGGCGATGCCGGCACTGAGTGAGGCGGGCAAGATTGGAGCGAAGGCGGCGAAGGTTGGGTTCGACTGGCCGGACGCTGATGGGGTCGTCGAAAAGCTGAGGGAAGAGACGGCGGAGCTCGAAGCGGAGATGAGCGCGGGAGACGCACAAGCCATTGGAGAAGAGATTGGCGATCTGTTGTTTACGGCGGCAAACCTCGCGCGGCACATGAAGGTCGATGCGGAGCTGGCGCTGCGTGATGCGAACGCGAAGTTCCGGCGGAGGTTTGCAGCGATGGAGGCAGTAACGGAGCGGCCTCTGGAGGAATTGTCGGCGGCCGAACTGGAAGAGCTGTGGGCGCGGAGCAAGCGATCGGAAGCGGAGCGCGGGCGATGAGCACAACGGCTGAGACGATTCGGACGCCAGCGGGGACGGAAGTGGTTCTGCGCAACTGCGAGGGTTTCGAAGAGCTGGACGCCTGTGTGCGGCTGCAAATTGAAACCTGGGGTTACAACGATGGGGATGTAATCCCGCGGCGGTTGTTTACTGTGGCACAGCGGATCGGTGGGCAGGTGATCGGAGCGTTCGAAGGGCGGACGATGGTGGGGTTCGCCATGTCTTTGCCTGGAGTCAAGTCGGGGAAGGCGGCAGGCGTATCGCCCAAGCCATACCTGCACTCGCATATGCTGGCGGTGACCCCATCATTCCGCAACGCCGGGATTGGAAGGAAACTAAAGCTATATCAGCGAGATGAAGCGCTGAGCAGAGGTATTTCTTTAATGGAGTGGACCTTCGATCCGCTGGAGATCAAAAACGCTTTCCTCAATATCCACAGACTCGGCGTGATCGTGAGGGACTATACACCAAATTTTTATGGTGTATCCTCATCTCGTCTGCAGGGTGGGCTTCCCACGGACCGTCTCCACGCGGAGTGGTGGATGGATTCGGAGCGTGTGAAGGCCATTCTGAACGGGTCCCCTCAGGCGCCGCTGGAAATCCAGGAGACAATTGTGGTTCCGAAGACTGTGAGCGAATGGAAAGCTTCAGCTACGGGTGTCTCCAGGGCGATGGCGGTGCAGGCTGAGAATCGCCGCCGCTTTCTGGATGCGTTTGCTCGCGGTTTGGCGGTGGTGGGGTTCCGGGTAGACTCAGAAGGTAATGGCGCTTTCGACCTCGCAAAACAGGACAACTCGGAGTTCTATGAGAATCGATGCGATCTTCCTGCGCGAACTACGCCTTCCCCTCGTTAAACCATTTCAAACCAGTTTTGGAACCACAACCGACGGCGCATCCTGCTGGTGGAGTTGCGTGGCGAAGGGCTGAGCGGCTGGGGGGAGTGTGTCGCCGGGGAGCACCCGTTCTTTTCCGATGAGACGGTGGACACGGCGTGGCTGGTGATGCAGCAGGAGCTGGCGCCGATGCTGGCGAGCGCCGATCCGGAACATGGCGGGAAGTGTCCGTCGATTTTCCGGCAGGTGCGCGGGCACCGGATGGCGAAGGCGGCGCTGGAGAATGCGGTGTGGGATCTCGAGGCGCAGATGAAAAGGATTCCGCTGGCGAGTTTGCTGGGCGGGACGCGGGAGACGATTGACTGCGGCGTGTCGATTGGGATCCAGCCGACGCTGGAGCAGGAGCTGGCCGAAGTGGAGAAGGAAGTGAATGCCGGCTACCAGCGCATCAAGCTGAAGTGCAAGCCGGGCTGGGACGTGCATGTGTTCGAGGCGGTGCGAAATCGCTGGCCAGAGATTCAGTTGAGCTGCGACGCGAATTCGGCGTATCGGCTGAACGATACCGACCACATCATGACCTTCGACGAGTTCAATCTGCTGATGATCGAGCAGCCGCTGTGGGCGGACGATTTTTATTTCCATTCCATGCTGCAGAAGCGGCTGGAGACGCCGATTTGCCTGGATGAGTCGATCCGGAACCGGCGGGACGCGCTGGCGGCGATCGAAATGGAGTCGTGCCGGATCATCAATATCAAGTGCGGGCGCGTGGGCGGCTTCAGCGAGGCGATTGCGGTGCACAATGCGGCGCAGGAACGGGGCGTGCCGGTGTGGTGCGGCGGGATGCTGGAGACGGGGATTGGAAGGGCGCACAACATCGCGCTGTCGTCGCTGGATAATTTCACGCTGCCGGGGGATGTTTCGGCGTCGAAGCGGTACTGGAAGGAAGACATCATTGAGCCGGAGGTTGTGGTTTCGCGCACGGGCGAGATTGCGGTGCCGGATACGCCGGGGCGCGGCTTCGAGGTGCGGACCGATCTGGTGGAGCGGCTGACGGTGCGCAAGGAAGAGATTCGGGCGCTGGCGATGGTGGCGGCTTCAGCCATTCGTCGGGCTGCTCGACCTGGTAACCGTTTTTGATGTTCTGCTTGAAAATCCCGAAATCGTATCGGAGCCCATAGCCGACAGCGGGTAGATCCAAAGTGGCGATCGAGTCCATAAAACATGCCGCGAGCCGCCCGAGGCCGCCATTACCGAGGCCTGCGTCGATCTCGTATTCTCTGAGGTCCTCCCAATCGAGCCCTTCTTGAGCCATGGCCTTGCGACAGATGTCTTCCATTTGCAGGTTGATGACATTGTTGCCCATCATCCGCCCGATCAGGAATTCGAGCGAAAGATAGTAGAACTCTTTTGACATTCTTACGGTGATGCTCTTGCTGGGTCGCGATCCATCGCTCGATGAGGTGATCCCTCACGGCAAGCGCAAGCGCGTAGTACCGGTCCCGGTCGGTCGCGCTGAAGCGGTCCCTTGCAAGTGTGCGGCGGAGATGGCGCTCGAAATTCTTCCTGAGACCGGGGGCGGACATTTCGTCGTCGCTGACCTCGGCGGGCGGTACGCTGCTGATCTCGAGTGCTTCCATTTTGAACCTTGAATCTCGCGGTTATTGCTTCGCTTGCGCATCTGCGTCCCTGCCCCGATAAGTGGGTGGCTAGAAACGCGAAAGCTCTGCTGCGCTATAAAAATTCTACGTCAATGTTAAGCTTACACTAATATTGCTCGGATAGCACTGCGCGTTGGGGGAACCTGCTGCGCCCCTGCGTCGAGCCAAGTCGCGTGTGTTTCTTTCGCGTTTTGCAGCAAAAAGCTGGAGAGCAGGTACTTACGTCTCCGGCAAACAGTATCTTTATTCCGGCTGAAGTACGCCACCCACGAAAAGGACGGGTGGCAATCGCCGACATGCTGCTGTTTCAGAATATCGCATTATGAAAGTTGGGTAATCAGGACCCATTGTGCTACAGTTGGCACCGAAATCTTCTTTGCCGCCCGAAGCTGGGGAGAAGGCGCGGCCTTGAGTTCGCAACCTTCAGCGTAGCACATCGACACGAAAGCCATGCTAAGGATTCCGAAGGCAGGAAAATGGAGAAAACAATGAGTGAAGCCGGACAAGCGACAGTCGAGCAGGGCCGCGATTGGGCCCGCGCAGGCTTTTCAGTTGTATTTTTTGCTCTTTTAGGTGTCGGCATGGCTATTTTTACTGTGCTGGCAGTGATACAGATCGTCTGGTTCCTTTGGAAAAGGGCTCCCAACCCCTCCATTCAAAAGTTTGGCCCTCCCTTAGCCCAATGGCTGACGGACGCGACCCGGTACGTGCTCATTGAGACGGAAGAGAAGCCGTTCCCGTGGGCCCCGCTCCCGGCGGTCAAATCGTAGCGGGCAAAACCCCACTATCGAGGCAGTTGTCCCGGCGTTGCGAAACTTACGGGCGGCTGCCTACATCGATGTGTTCAGCAGCCCTCTGGGGCTGGTCTCGTTTGAACGATGATTTTTCGAATGACATCGCGCGCCGCCGCCGCTCATTTGGCTCGGCCGCCTTTCTGGCACGCTTCCTCAGACCGACGGGCCGGGCAGCGCGAGTGCCATTGAGTTCCTCCTCCGTGAGTTGCCCAGCATTGGCGGGCACAGGCACACATCCAAGTGCCGGAAACTCCGTGAGCAGTGAGTGAAACTGCAACACAAAGCCCAGTTTCGTGATGGGCACGCTCGCAATAAGATCTTCATCGCGTTGCAGGTCGACGCCATCCATCCCAATTCCTGCTTTAGATGGCGGTCAAACCGGGCTGCATCCATCATCGTGAAACGCGCCATTGCTTCAGTGCAACATATTCCGCGCCCGTGCATTGCTTATAGCTTTCGAGACGAAACCCGACAAAAGTGGTGGTAATGAGCAGTTTCCTGATGCGCATTCGAGACACTTGGAAACATCTTCCGCAGTTGGTGCGATTTCTCTTGTTGCATGCGGCGATCGGCATCGGGGCGGGGTGGTTCCTGCTCACTCTGCTGCTCTGGACCGATGTGAACGGGGTCGGCACTTTGATCTGGGCCTCGGACTCGGCTGTGCTGGCCATCACAATGCTTGCGGCGGGCTTCGCCATTACTTTCGGCGGAGCGGCCGCCGCCGCTGCGGTCATGATGATGCGCTTCGAGAATGACGGAGACTGACCGCGAGATAACGGCGACCTTGCCAACCAGGCGCGCTCAAGCGATTATTGATAAATGAACGAGCGCGTGAAGAGGCTCACCGAAGAGGTACGGAAGCTCTCGCCAGAGGAGCGGCTGGCATTGCTGCGCGCGCTCATGGCAATGGTGGAAGAGGACGGTTACGACAGCGACGCGCTTGCCGTTGCCGAGTGCCAGCATCATTGGGACGATATCGGCGCAGAGAGCCTGGGGTACCTGTCTGGGAAGTAACCGCAAGCCATACCGTTAACGCATAGGCGCCCGACAATGACATTAAGCAGCATTGAAGCCCGCCTGCGGCAGGTTTAAAACAGCGCAAACGGCACAATTTCCTGTCGCCGCCGCATAGGATGCTCGCCATGTTCCAAAAAATCCTCATCGCCAACCGCGGTGAGATCGCATGCCGCGTTATAAAGACTGCGAAACGGATGGGCATCAAGACGGTGGCCGTCTATTCCGAGGCGGATCGCGACGCGGTGCATGTCGAGATGGCGGACGAGAGTGTGTTGATCGGGCCGCCGGCGGCCGCCCAATCCTATCTCGTGATGGACAAGATCATTGATGCGGCCAAGCAGACGGGCGCGGACGCGGTCCACCCGGGCTACGGTTTTCTGTCCGAGAACGTCGCCTTTGCCGAGGCGCTGAAGGCCCATGGCATCGCCTTCATAGGCCCGAACATAGAAGCGATCCGCGCCATGGGCGACAAGATCGAGAGCAAGAAGGCCGCTGCGGCCGCGCGCGTCTCGACAGTGCCTGGTTATCTCGGCGTCATCGAGAGCCCGGAACAGGCCATCCGCATCGCGGGCGAAATCGGCTATCCGGTGATGATCAAGGCCAGTGCGGGCGGCGGCGGCAAGGGCATGCGCATCGCCCGTTCGGCAGACGAGGTTCGCGAGGGATTTCTTACTTCGACGGCAGAGGCGAAGTCGAGCTTCGGCGATAGCCGCGTCTTCGTCGAGAAGTTTGTCGAAAATCCCCGGCACATTGAAATCCAGGTGCTGGGCGACAAATACGGCAATGTCGTTCACCTCTTCGAGCGCGAATGTTCGATCCAGCGCCGAAACCAGAAGGTGGTCGAGGAGGCGCCGAGCCCATTCCTTGACGAGGAAACCCGCGCCGCCATGGGCGAACAGGCGGTCGCGCTCTCGAAGGCGGTGCGCTATGAGAGCGCAGGCACCGTTGAGTTCATCGTCGATCAACAGAAGAACTTCTACTTCCTCGAAATGAACACCCGGCTCCAGGTCGAGCACCCGGTCACGGAGATGATCACCGGCCTCGATCTGGTTGAGCTGATGATCCGGATCGCGGATGGCGAGAAACTTCCGTTCGAGCAGGCCGACCTTTCCTTCAAGGGCTGGGCTATCGAAACCCGCGTCTACGCGGAAGACCCGTTCCGCAATTTCCTCCCCTCGACGGGAAGGCTTGTGCGCTATCGGCCGCCGGCTGAAGGCCCGCGCTATGGCGGGATCGTGGTGCGTAACGATACCGGCGCCGAAGAAGGCGGCGAAATCTCAATGTTCTACGACCCCATGATCGCGAAGCTCGTCACCTATGGCCCGACGCGGGACGATGCGATCAATGCCCAGGCCGCCGCTCTCGATGCGTTTTACATCGACGGCATCCAGCACAACATTCCGTTTTTGTCGGCGCTCATGCAGCATCCGCGCTGGCGCAGCGGCGACCTTTCAACCGCCTTTATCGCTGAGGAGTTCGAAGGCGGCTTTAAGCACAGAGAGCCTGAGGGCGACGCGCGTGACGTTCTCACGGCCGTGGCCGCCACCATCGATAACCTCAACAATGTGCGCCGGCGGCACATTTCCGGGCAGTTGCCGGGCGCCGTGGGGCTCAAGCTCGGGGAGATGCGGGTCTGCCGACTCGGCACGTTCGAGCAGCACTTGCGCGTGTCAGGCGAACTCAGCGACGGGGCTACCGTGGTTCTCTGCGAGCCTGACGGCACCGTCCGCCGCGAGATGATTCTGCATTCGCATTGGTGGCCGGGCGAGCCGCTTTGGCATGGCAAGATCGTCGGCGATAGGGAACTCTTCGTGCAGGCCCGGCCGGTGGTCAATGGCTTCGACCTTTGCTATGGCGGTATCCGGGCGACAGCCTATGTTTACACAGCGCAGGAAGCCAAGTTTGCGGCGCTGATGCCTGAGAAGAAGGCCGCCGACACCTCGAAGAAGCTGCTTTGCCCGATGCCCGGACTTGTGATCTCCCTCGCCGTCGAGGAGGGGCAGGAGGTGAAAGCCGGAGACACGCTTGCCGTCGTCGAAGCCATGAAGATGCAGAATGTCCTCAAGGCTGACCGCGACGTGACGATATCGAAGCTTCGGGCCAAGCCTGGCGATAGTCTGGCGGTCGATGCGGTCATCATGGAGTTCGCGTAGGCGGAATGCCGGGCGCGCTGCCGATTCGCCGCTGCGTCATCCCGGGAATTTGACGACCCAGCGACTTGGCGGATCGTCGCGGAAAACTGATGCCGCCATTCACGGGATGTAACAAAATGCCGGTTGCTCGGTGGGCCGGGTTTTGTACCGCGCGCCCCGATGCGTTGGTGTGTCTGCGTTGCCGCGCTTACGAAGCCCGCGTAAGGGAGGCCTCGCCGGAAGGGGAAAGGCAGGGGCAAGCCCAGCCGCTTCAAGATTTCGTCCGCGATTGCAGGAGGTGTGCCGTCCACGTCGACGACGATCGGGTGTTCTTCCGGCGCCGGTTCTTCAAGGATTGCGAACTGACTGTCGAGCAAGGCGACGGGCATGAAGTGCTCGTGCCTCGCCGCCAAACGGGCATGGATCAACTCGTATGAGCCCTTTAGGTAAACGAGTGACACATCCCGGCGCTCGCCTATGATGACGTTCCGGTAGCTTCGCTTCAACGCCGAGCAGCTTATCACGCCACCCTCGCCGTGAGCCCGCCAGCTATCGATTTTCCCGGCCACGCAATGGAGCCAAGTCGCGCGGTCCGCGTCTGTGAGCGGCGTGCCGGCCCGCATTTTTTTGACATTTTCTTGCGGATGGAGGAAATCGCCCTCCTGAAACTGGTATCCGAGCATCACCGCCAGCATAGCCGCGACCGTCGATTTGCCCGATCCGGAGACGCCCATCACCACAATGGTCCGCGCCCTGATCTCGCTCATCACTGCCGCTTTGGCGTTACCTCGATCGGCCGCCAGGCATGGTTTCCATGCCGCGCGAGAAGACCATCCGCTTCCAGCGGCCCCTCGCTGCCTGACACATAGGTGGTGACATCTCCATCATTCTCCGCCCAGGCGTCCAGAACCGGCTGCACGACGCGCCAGGCTTCTTCGACCATGTCCGCCCGCATGAACAGCGTCTGATCGCCCCTCATGACGTCATAGATGAGCGTCTCATAGCCGACATTCGGCTCGTTCGGAAACCAGTCATTGTCGCGAAAATCCATCCGCACGCCTGCGAGATCCACCACCGGTCCCGGCCGCTTGACCGCAAATTGCAGCGAGATGCCTTCGTCCGGCGCTATGGAAATGATCAGCCAGTTGTCCGGCAGGCAGAAGACGGGCGTGTGGCGGAATGGCGTGTACGGAGCCTTCTTGAAACGGATCGCAACTTCGGTCTTGCGCTGCGAGAGATGCTTGCCCGTGCGGATGAAAAACGGCACGCCCGCCCAGCGCCAATTGTCGATCTCCAGCTGCATAGCAACGTAGGTCTCGACTTTTAGAATCGCGCGCCACATTGGGCTCATCCGCGTAGGCCTTGACGGGCTTCCCCGCCACCGTTCCCGCTGTGTACTGCGCGCGCACCACCTGATTGACGCTGACAGGGCGCATCGCCGTGAAGACGTCGGCCTTCCTTGACCGGATGGAGGCCGGGTCGAAAGCTGAGGGCGGCTCCATCGCGACCATGGAGACAAGCGCCAGGACATGATTGGGCACCATATCGCGAAGCGCGCCAGTCGCCTCATAGAAGGTCCCACGGCTCTCCACGCCGACCGTTTCCGACACGGTCACTTGGACATGGTCGATGCGGTCGCGGTTCCAGATCGATTCGAACATTCCATTGGCGAAGCGCAGCGCCATGATGTTCTGCACCGTCTCCTTGCCGAGGAAGTGGTCGATCCGGAAGATCTGATCTTCGCTGAGTGTCCGCAAAACACGGGCGTTCAGCGCGCGCGCCGACTCCAGGTCGTGGCCGAAGGGTTTCTCGAACACGACGCGCCGCCAGTAGCGGGGCTTGCCGTCTTCGCCAATCGGCTGCTCAATCAGTCCCGCCTTGTGGAGTTGCTCGATCGCTGGGCAGAAGAACTGCTCGGCGACGGCAAGGTAGAAGATGACGTTGCCCTGGGTCCCTTGGGTCTTCTCCGCCTCCGCGAGCGAAGCGCGCAGTTTATCGTAGAGCTCGGGCTTGCTCAGATCGCCTTGCACATAATACATCTTGTCGGCGAGGCGGCTCCAAGCCTCTTGGTCAACACGGCCGCCGTTGAATTCCGAGGCTTTTCCGGTATAGCTTTTCAGCTTTTCGCAAAGATAATCGCGCCAGCTTTCGGAGGTTGCATCCGATCTGGCCGTGCCGATAAGCGCGAAGTTTTCGGGGAGCAACCGCGTGCGCGACAGATTATAGAGCGCCGGAACCAAGAGGCGTGCGGTCAGGTCCCCGCTTGCGCCGAAGACAACCATGGCGCATGGCCCCGGCGGCTCCGGTTCTGTGCGCTGGGGACACTCTATCAACTGAACGATTGAAGGTATCGAAGTCATTTCCGACCTACTTTGACGCGTTGGAGGGAGCGGCTTGCGGGGTTTCGACATGGCCGCCGAAGCCAAAGCGCATGGCGGACAGCATCTTCTCGCCGAAGGTGTGCTGTTGCCTCGAACGGAACCGGGTGAAGAGAGCCGACGAAAGCACCTCTGCGGGCACCGCTTCTTCGATCGCGGCTTCGATAGTCCAGCGGCCTTCGCCGGAATCCTGAACGACACCCGAGAAGTTTTGCAGGTCCGGATCCTTGGCCAGCGCCGCGGCGGCTAGATCGAGCAGCCAGGAGGAAACAACGCTCCCGCGCCGCCAGACCTCGGCGATATCGGGGATGTTCAGCTCGAAGCGTTCGTCTTCGGGCAGGTCCTTCGAATCCTTGTTGCGCAGGATGTCGAAACCCTCGGCATAGGCCTGCATCAGCCCGTATTCGATGCCGTTGTGAACCATCTTGACGAAATGCCCGGCGCCGGATGGCCCCGCGTGAATATAGCCGCGCTCGGCGCGGCTATCGCGCTTCTCGCGGCCCGGCGTCTGGGTGATTTCGCCCGGCCCGGGGGCGAGCGTCGAGAAGATGGGATCGAGGTAGTCTACGGCTTCCTTCGGGCCGCCGATCATGAGGCAATAGCCGCGCTCGAGCCCCCAAACACCGCCGGATGTGCCGCAATCGACGTACTGGATTCGCTTCGCGGCTAATTCTTTCGCGCGCCGGATATCGTCTTTATAAAAGGTATTGCCGCCATCGATGATGATGTCGTCCGCTTCGAGGAGGCGTCCAAGCTCCGCGACTGTCTCCTCGGTGATTTTCCCAGCGGGCAACATCACCCAGACAGCGCGCGGCCTCTCTTCCAGCTTTTTTACCAAATCTGCCAGCGAATGAGCGGCTGTGGCGCCGTCCTGTGCAAGTGCAGCGCTTGCGTTGGGATTTGCGTCGTACACCGCACACCTGTGCCCAGCCCTCATCAAGCGGCGGGAAATATTGCCGCCCATGCGGCCAAGTCCGATCACGCCGATCTGCATTTTCTTCGCTCCGTTGGCTTAAATGCACGTGGCCCTGAAAAACACAGGTCATAGCCTCCGGCTCAGACATGTGAAAATTAGATATAGGATGCCGCTTACATTCACCAACAGAACTCACGCGAAATCGCTCCGCGCGGCGCAAGAGACGCGATGTGGGCAGGCAGCCGATGCAGTGGCTGCCTGCCTATTTTCTATTTGAGAGGTTCAGGCGGCGGAGGCGCGCACGGGCCATCACCGCAGGGGCCATAAGAGGGGCCGGGGCCGTAAGAGTACGGACCTGGACCATAATACGGCCTGTTGTAATAGTAGGCGCCGGTAGCTGCCGCAGCCGCCCCGAGGGCCGCAAAGGGAACCCATCCGTATCCAGGCCGCCACCCGTAGCCGGGACGCCAACCTCCGCGCCAGCCGGGGCCGCCCCGCCAGCCGGGACCCCCACGCCAGCCGGGGCCGTACCCGCCGCCGCGCCACCAAACCTGAGTGACGGGGGTTGATTGTTTCGCGTTCGCCGCGGCGCCCGCCAAGCCGGGATTCGCGACGGTCGCGTCCGCCTGTCCCGCATTCATCACCAAGCCTAAACTCATGGCAAGGGCCAGAAAAGTCATTTTTTTCATAGCATCTCCGTTTCCGCCTCCCTTCCTCGATTCTGCATAAGTGCCAGCTCAAGGTGGCGGAACAAGGGATTTCGCCTGCCTTCATTGTAACAGGAATGACCTGAACGTCTTCGTTGTCCGATCGTGTGACGCTTCCGTTGGTTAGCGTGCTTGCAGCGGCCGGCGCCGGCCAAAGGCCCGCGCCTCTTATAAAGCCCATCGAGGGGCTTTACTTTTTGCGTTTGGGCTGTTTTTCGGATGCGCCGCAGGATCACCAAAGGTAGAAATCATGAGCAAAGAGTTAGACGAAGCGGAAAAACCGGGGGAGGACGATGACGTCACTCTTTCGATCTCGCCGGAGCAGGTGTGCTTCATAATCGTCAAGGCCCGGGAATTCGACGCCAAGGACGCCGTGAGTGAGCCGGATCCAGGATCGAATCCGTCCGACGATAACGACGTCGCGGTGTTGGAAGACCACGAAGACGACCCCGTCGCCGAAGAACTCACATCCTTCATAAACGCCATGTCGGAGGATGAACAGATCGACCTCGTTGCACTCGCGTGGCTTGGACGCGAGGACTCGACCGCCAAGGACTGGGAAGCCATGCGCGAAGAGGCGGCCCGCGCCCATAATGAGAGGACAGCCGCCTACCTTCTCGGCATGCCGCTCCTCGGCGACTTCCTGGAGGAAGGGCTCTCGATGCTCGGCTATTCTTGCTCGGAATTCGAGGTTGGCCGCCTTTGACAAGAGCGCACGCCCACGCTGCTCATCGCGAACAACCTGTGATGAGTGGAAGGCAAAACCCTGGTGTCGGGGTGTCCGTAGCTATTTTGCGAGGCATTCCACCATCGCTAGCAATGTCGGGCTAGGCACGCAGCTTTCCTCTTTCTTGGGTGCGGCCTCGGCCACAGGTTTCGGAAAGCCGATGGAAGCTTCGGGCTGCTCGGAGGCGTGCTGCAGGGAGCACCCTGACAAGAGAATCCAAACCAAGACTACAAAGCGCATCCACAAATTTTCCGCCGCCCGCAGCGGAACCTTTAATAGCAAGGTTCAACGGTAAATGTTTGTCAGGCTAATGTGTGGCGAATAAGCGATCCACAACAAGACCGGCACTTCTGCCGCGCTTGAACGGAGTTGACGCTACTTCGGATTGAAAAACGCCTTGACGCTTGGGGGAGCGACTTCGACCAATCCCTTTACCAGCGGGATTTCGCCGATTTTCTTGTCCCGTATGGTCCAGGCGACGATGCCGGTCAGGGCAAGCGCCGAGAGGATCGGTGACAGAAGCGCCACGATCAAAACCGCGCCCAGGATAATGAGCTTCAGGTATATTTCCTTGTCCATTCGATTTTGCCTCCAGGTGAAGCGCTGTCGAAAACCGGGGCAATCGACTGCATCGGAACACTGATAGAACGCTTCATCAATAAAACAATTCAACGCAAACGGAAACTTTTTACCCCGGCACTTATCCTGTCGATAGGCATGAGCCCCGGGTTTCCACGGCTTTCAGCTCCTGCTAGCGTTCTTCTTCGTCCGCTGCTGAGAGGGAATTGGAATGAGCGACAAGTCTTTGGTCGACGAACGCGGCGAACCCGTCAAGGATCCGGTGGATCAGTTCATGCGGCAGCTTGCCTCCAGCGCCGCAAAGCACAGGCGCACCGTGACGGGCGCCCCGCCGGTTATCGTTGAAAATGCTTTGGCGACGAATTTCGAAGCCGCGCCGATGCCGAAGATCTGGAAGACGGACGAGCGATTGGCGCCCGCCATAGAAAGCGTCTCGGTTGCGGAAGCGGAGGAAGTGCCTGGATGCTGGGTTGTCGACGCGCGCGATAGCGACAACGCGCTCCTTAGGGCGGTTTTCGACGGCCCGGACGCGGAGCAGCGGGCTCGCGAATACGCCCGCTGGAAATATGGAGGCGAAGAATAGGCCGATGACGTTCAGAGCATGGTGGCTGCATCGCCGATAAGCGAAAATGGCTGGGTTTAGCTTAAGTAGACCTTCCCTTCGCCGAGCGAGGCGTAAGTTGCGATCGTTTCGCAAAATGCTCCATAGGCCTGCCACGAGCCGGGGCCGTTTTGTCGCCCTCCGCCAGCCGCGGTCGTGAAAAGAGATTTTGTTTTTGGGTCGGTCGCCGACTGCGGCTCGGTTTCAGGATAAAGCCGCTGTACCCCTTCGCTGCCTTCCTGCCGAGGCGAGGGCATCGCGGGCTTTGGCCATGAGGAATGCACCAATCGCGCGCTCAGTTTGGTCCGCCGGCAGCTGGCGTTTGCGTTTCGTTTTCAGGGCATTTTTTCACGACAACGTGATTCCCCCGGAGCACTCTCTGCGTTAACATTGACTTAAGTCGTCGTTCAGTTTGCTTTAAGTCAAGCCAAGGACGCAATGACATCGAAATAGGGTCAGGTCTCGATCTGGCTAGAGTTTCGGCCCCCGAGCCCAAGTCAAGCTCGCGAGCCCCAACCCCGGCAAAAGGACGCGAGACGGAGAGAGGCTTCTCATGTTGAAATATTCACTCGCGATTTTAGCCATATCCACCATTCCAGCCATGGCATCCGACAATGTCGTGTCCAGCCATGACGTAATGTTCGACCAGGTCTCCTTCACCTGTGGAGAGATGAATGAGGGGGGCAAGGTCGTGCGCTTCATTCATTCGAACCCCGGTGCAAAATACATCCAGGAGTTCCAGCCTGCAGCGGGTGACCGGCTGGCCAAGAGTTGGGACATCACCTATCGGATTATCTGCGAAGGCGGCTATAAGCAGTCAAACCTTACCGCCCGTGCGGGCAGCAAGGGTTCTCTCCGCTAGGCGTTATCCCCTTCCTAGCCGATTGCGATTCCTGGGGCGGCGCTTTCGCCGCCCTTCGATATCCCGCCCCTTGAAGCGCTGCCTGTACAACCTGCGCAAGCGCTCCAAACATAATCGGGCCGAAGCGACCTTCAGCCTTGGCTTCGGATTGGGCGTCTGATGCTACTTTGTATGCATCCCGTGTGTGACGGCATCTGTTTGTCAACTTGTCTCTGACGCTTGCGTCCTCATTCCTTCTCTGAAAGGTCTTCAGCGATATCGCCTTTCGGCGATCGTGGGCTTCTGCCCGGCCTGAGCGGCTGAACACCTGCTCGCGCGCTTAGCCCGGCAATCACGCAGTTTCCTTTGGATAAAGGGCTGCTGGTTGTGACTCCGCGCCACCGCCCTCTGCCCTTCGTCCACGAACAGCGCTAAATCAGATGTTACCTGCACGGCAACAATTTGACCAAGATCAAAAGGCAGCTTTCCGCAACCGGCGGAGCGTTTGAAGGCTGCCCGCTCCAGCGCCCGCAAAACACCTTCATCATGGGGTAGCGGCAGCAAAGGCGCAAAACTAAGCGGCGGACGCGCCTGCACATCTTGGAACAGGGGGTGACAGTGATGTTGAAGGTGCTTTCTCACGACGGAGTGACCTATCGCGCTTTCTGCGGCGAAAGCGGCGACGAGGAATACAATCTGGTTGTCGTTCCGCCGGCGCACCTCGCTTTTGATGACCAGATCAAGTTTGTGCAAACGGCCTACGCCGATGCGACGAAGTCGCTGGGGCTTGGCCCCGAGACGGCGATTTTCCGGCGGCTGTTCCTGAGCGACGTCATGAATCAGGCGGCGCTTGTCCGCAACAGCGAACTCGTCGACGACCATGGCGAAAATCCCGTCGCCATCTCCATCGTGCAGCAGCCACCTTTGACCGGCGCCAAAATCACGCTTCTCGCCTATCACATCGTGACCAAGGGGCAGCTCTCGAAGAAGCGCTTCACGATGAAGCATGTGCTCGTGAAGAAGAACGGCAAGCGCCACTTGTGGAGCACGAGGCTTTGCGCTGGCGCCTTCGATCCTTCCCCGTCATCAGCGGGACAGACACGCAAGATCTTCGACAATCTCACCGACACGCTCTCGGATCTTGGCGGCAATCTCGCCGACCATTGCGTGAGGACCTGGATTTATCTCAGAAACGTCGATGTCTTCTATCAAGGCATGGTCGATAGCCGGCGCGAGTTGTTCACGCATGAAGGCTTGACCGGCTCGACGCATTATATTTCCAGCACGGGCATCGAAGGCTCCTGCTCGCATCGTTTCGACGTGGTCTCGATGGACGCCTATTCCATCCTGGACCTGCAACCGAAACAGATGTCCTTCCTCAACGATTTCGACATGCTGTGCGCCACGAAGGACTACCACGTCACCTTCGAGCGGGGCACGCGCATCGCCTACGCGGATCGCGCGCATCACTTTATTTCCGGCACGGCGAGCATCGATCACGAAGGCAACGTCCTGCATGTCGGCGATGTGGTGAAGCAACTCGACCGGGCCATCGTCAACGTCGACGCGCTTCTGCGCTCGGGCGGGGCGAAGCTGGACGACATGCAGCACCTTATCGTCTATCTGCGCGACCCGACGGATTACGGCCGCGTGACGGGCCTGTTGAACGAGAGCTTTCCAGGGGTCCCGACGGTGATCGTGCAAGGCGCGGTCTGCCGTCCGGAGTGGCTCGTCGAAATCGAGGGCATCGCCGCGGCGCCGCATAACGATCCTGCACTGCCGGCATTTTAGGGCACTTAAGAGAGAAAAGGCCAAGCCATGGAACGCAACGATCCACCCTTCACGCTGCTGGATGAAGCGGCGATATCCGCCGCCGAGCTGCGGCGCGATCCCTACGATTTCTGCTTCGTGGAACATGCGATCCCGGAATCTCATAAGGACGAGGTTCTGGCCGACGCGCCCAAAATCCCGACCCATGGCAGCTTCGGCCTCCCGAGCCTGCGTTACGGCCCGAGGTTCGATGCGGCGGTCAAGGACTTGCTCAGCGCCCGCTTCCGCCGCCTTGTCGAGCAGAAGTTCGACATGGATCTCAGCCCCTATCCGCCTTGCATCGTGATGATGGGCAACACGACGGGCAATTACAACGAGGGCTACGCCCACCCCGATTCGAAGCACAAGATCGTCACCGTGCTCGTCGGCTTCAGCCGGGAATGGCCGTATGAGCGCGGGCGTCTTCGCGTGCTGCGCAGCTCCGATCGCGAGGATTACGCTTTCGAGTTTCCACCGGAGTTCGGCCGGATGCTCATGTTCCGCGTCTGCGATCACTCCTGGCACGGCTTTCTGCCACAGAAGGGCGCACGGACGAGCCTGCAGCTCTGCTATGTCGATTCCGAGTGGTATGTCCGCAAGGAATATTTGCGCCATAGCCTGAGCGCCATGGTGAAGTCCAACCCGATCAGCCGCAAATTTCTGGAATGGTCGCCTCGCAAGTTCTGATCGAGCGCCGCACCGTCCATGAGGAGACGTCAATGACCTATCCCCAACTCCCCGAGGCCGAGGAGGTGGCGCGCCATGTCGTGAACGCGCTGGCCAAGCCTGAAATTCTCGAGGAGCCATACCGCCGCTGGCAGATCGCGAATGTCTTGCCCGAGTCCCTGTGCACCGGCCTGCTGACCTTGCCGATCGCGCCGCCGGTCATCACCATCGACACGAAAGGCACGCGCGATGCGTTCAACAACCAGCGCACCTTTTTCACGCCGAAGATGCGGGAGCTGTTTCCCGCCATGTCGGTGCTGAGCGATGCGATGCAACGGCCCGAGGTTGCGCGGCAGTTCAAGGAAATGTGCGGCGTCGAGGGCGAGGGCGGCTACCTGCGGATGGAGTACATCCAGGATCTCGACGGCATGTGGCTCGAGCCGCACCGCGACATCAAGGAGAAGCTCTTCTCGATGGTGATCTATCTTTGCACGGGACCGTTTGCGGAGGATTGGGGCACCGACATTTACGATCACGATATGAAGTGGTGCGGGCGTGGGACGGCCGAGTTCAACTCGGCGGTGATATTCATCGCGGGGCCGCATAGCTGGCACGGCTTCGAGCCGCGCCCGATCTTCGGCGTGCGGCGCCTGATGGAGATCAACTACGTGAGCAGCACGTGGCGGGATAGGGATCAGCTGGCCTTTCCGGATCGGCCCCTGTCGTTCAACTAAAGGAACCGGCCAGCCCGAAGGCTGCGCCCGCGTCTGTTTTGGCGGCGAGGTAACCTCCGAGGCCCATCGGCAATCGCGCCTGCGATGATTTCCGTGAACCCGGCCGCGACAATAACTTCAGTGCTCGCCACAGCGTCGGACAGGCCTGCTGCGAGCGCAAACGCCGTCCGCCATGCCGACGACGACATCGCGCACCGTTTCGGTCGCGGTGACGTGTTTCTCGACATGCGGAATGGTCGGCATTTTCACTTTTCCGATTGGGAAATCGCTGAAAAACACGCACAACCAAGCGCCCGGGCGTCAGCCCAGCGCATAAGAAAACAGGAGAGGCGCTACGCCTCCCTGATCACGACAGTGTCTGAAAAGCAGCGCTTACTTCAAAAAGCCTTCGAACTTCTTCTTGAACTTGCTGACGCGCCCGCCGCGGTCCACGAGGGCGTGGCCGCCGCCAGTCCAGGCTGGGTGCGAGTTCGGGTCGATATCGAGCTGCAGCTTCTGCCCTTCCGCTCCGTAAGTCGAATATGTTTCGAATTGCGTGCCATCGGTCATCACGACGGTAATCTTATGATAATCGGGATGGGTATCTTTTTTCATGGTCTGTTCCCCTTGCGCGTCCATATGCGCCTTGTATCTGTTCCATTATCGTTGCTATACAGGACGAAATGAGATGATGACAAGTTCAAGCGTCATCGCGCTGCCCTTATTCAGGATATTAAGTGGCGCAGGTAGACGCGGTGAGTGTAATCTGTGACATTCCAAGACATCGCTGAACGCCGTTCCAGCTTGCCCACAGCTGATGAAAACGCACAAGCCGAAGTTTCGGCAAAAGCTGAAGAGCGGTCGCGCCGAAGCTTGAAGCCGCTTTCGCTTTTACGTCCCTACGTGCTCAGATACAAGGGCATTGCGGTTGTGGCATTCATCGCCCTTCTGCTTTCGTCGGCCTCGACGCTGATGCTGCCGTTTGCCGTGCGGGAGATGATCGACCGGGGCTTTACGGCGGAGAAGCAAAGCCTTATCAACATCTATTTCGCGGGCCTTTTTGCCGTGGGCGCGCTGCTCGCTTTTTCGAGCGCGACCCGGTTTTTTTGCGTCTCCTGGCTTGGTGAGCGCGTGGTCGCGGATCTTCGCGCGGACGTGTTCCGGCATTTGACGAAGCTCAGTCCGTCTTTCTACGAGAAGACGCATTCCGGCGAGATCATGTCGCGGCTCAATGCCGATACGACGCAGATCAAGGCTGCTGTTTCGACTTCCGTCAGCCAGGTGCTCCGCAACGGCGTCATGTTCGTCGGCGCGGTTGCGCTGATGATGATCACGAGCCTGAAGCTTAGCCTGCTCGTGATCGTTGTGATTCCGCTGATCATCGTGCCGCTGATCCTTTACGGGCGTACCGTGCGCCGCTTTAGCCGCATCGCTCAGGACGAGGTCGCGGCATCGTCGGCGTTTGCGAGCGAAAATCTGTCGGCCATGCGCACGATGCAGGCGTTCACGTCAGAGGACAGCGTTGCGAACCGCTACGCGCTCGCCGTGCGGCGCTCCTTCGACGCCGCGGTCTCGCGCACACAGCGCCGGGCCATGCTGACCGCGTCGGCAATCTTCCTCATCTTCGGCAGCATCGTCGGCGTGCTTTGGTACGGTGCGCACGATGTTATGGCCGGCATTACGACGGGCGGCGTTCTCGCGCAGTTCGTTCTGTATGCCGTGCTGGCCGCTGCTTCGATCAGCGAATTCTCCGAAGTTTTCGGCGAGATGCAGTCTGCGGCAGGCGCCGCGGAGCGCCTTTCCGAGCTGATGTCGATCAGGACCGAAATCGCATCTCCACGTGACCCGCGTCCGTTCCCGGAGCAGGCGAAAGGCGAGGTGACCTTCGACAATGTGTCCTTCACTTATCCCTTGCGCCCCGATGATCGCGCCCTTCACAACGTTTCCTTCAAGGTACGCCCGGGGGAGCGCGTAGCGATCGTTGGCCCTTCGGGTTCGGGGAAGAGCACGATTTTCAACCTGATCCTGCGCTTTTATGACGCTCAACGCGGCACCGTTCTCGTGGATCGCGTGCCGGTGGAGAATGCGGATCTTACGGCGCTAAGAAAGCGTATTTCGCTTGTTTCGCAGGACACCGTGATCTTTGCCGAGTCCGTGATCGATAACATCCGTTATGGGACACCGGACGCCACGGACGAGCAAGTGAGGCAAGCCGCGGACGCTGCACTGGCGAGCAGCTTCATCGAGCAGCTTCCGCAAGGGTACAACACGCTTCTTGGCGAGCGCGGCGTCGTGCTTTCGGGAGGCCAGCGTCAGCGCATCGCCATCGCGCGCGCCATTCTGAAAAGCTCTCCAATCCTGCTCCTCGATGAGGCGACAAGCGCGCTGGACCAGGAGAGCGAAAAGCTCGTGCAGACGGCGCTGGAGAGAGTGATGCACGGCCGCACGACGCTCGTGATCGCTCACCGCCTCGCCACGGTCATCAATGCCGACCGCATCTTGGTCATAGACGGCGGCCGTCTTGTCGAGGAAGGCACACACGCCTCGCTCATCAATGCGGGCGGTGTCTATTCGCGGCTTGCTGGCTTGCAACTCACTGGGCAGGAAAGCGCTGCGCTCGTCTCGCCTTGACGCAGGCATTCTCGCTTCCGTCATCCCCTTGACGCTGCAGTTCTCGTCCGCAGCCTCATTTTCTGGTGAGCCCTGAAGCCGGGGTCATCACGCGTTGGTTTCTCCAGACGGGTGTTGCATCGCGGCGCGAAGCGCTGGCTTATGGAATCAACTTTATAAGACCGACCCTTTCGCCGGGCGCGGATCGCCCTTAAGTGGAGACGGTCACAAAGGGACGCGACGATGGACAAGAAACATCAGCTTAACCTGACTTATATCGCGATCGCCTTCGGGCTGTTGCTCCTGTTTCAGTTCTACTGGGTGAGCTACACCCAGATCGAGTCCATCCCCTACAGCCGCTTCCAGCAGCTCCTGAAGGACAAGGAAGTGACGAAGGTTGTCGTCGGCCCGTCCCAAATAAGAGGCGACTTCAAGAACCCGCAGGACGGCAAGAAATATTTCTCGACGACGCGCGTCGATCCGGCGGTCGCCGATGAGCTTGAGAAATACGGCGTCGATTTCAGCGGCAGCGCGGGTCAGAACCTGCTTCGCGATATTCTCTCCTGGGTGCTCCCTGTCCTGATCTTCTTCGGAATTTGGGCCTTCTTCATCCGCCGCATTGCCGACAAACAGGGTCTTGGCGGCCTGATGAGCGTGGGACGCAGCCGCGCGAAAATTTACGTTGAGAAGGTGACGGGCGTCACGTTCGACGACGTGGCAGGCGCGGACGAAGCCAAGGACGAGCTGAAAGAGGTCGTCAATTTCCTCAAAGACCCCGAAACCTATGGGCGGCTCGGCGCTCGCGTGCCGAAAGGCATCCTGCTTGTCGGCCCTCCCGGCATCGGCAAGACGCTGCTCGCGCGTGCCGTCGCGGGTGAGGCAGGCGTGCCGTTCTTCTCCATTTCCGGCTCGGAGTTCGTAGAGATGTTTGTCGGCGTCGGCGCGGCCCGCGTCCGCGACCTCTTCGAACAGGCTCGGAAGATGAAGCCCTGCATCATCTTCATCGACGAGCTCGACAGCCTGGGCCGCACGCGCACGGCTGGCGCCATGGGCGGCGGCAACGACGAGAAGGAACAGACGCTGAACCAGCTGCTGGCGGAACTCGACGGCTTCGACCCGCGCGAAGGCATCGTGCTGCTTGCCGCGACGAACCGCCCCGAAATTCTCGATCCGGCGCTGACGCGCGCAGGCCGCTTCGACCGCCAGGTCGCGCTCGACCGGCCCGATAAGCAGGCGCGCATCGCGATCCTGAAGGTGCATATCAAGAAGGTGAAAGCCGCGCCCACGATCGACCTGGAGCAGATCGCCGCGATCACGCCCGGCTTTTCCGGCGCGGACCTCGCCAACCTCGTCAATGAAGCGGCGCTGTCGGCCACGAGGCGTGGCGGCGATCAGGTCACGATGGACGATTTCACCAGCGCCGTGGAGCGCATCGTCGCGGGCATCGAGAAGCGCTCGCGCATCCTGTCGCCGAAGGAGCGGAAGGTCGTCGCCTATCACGAGATGGGGCACGCGCTCGTGGCCTCCGCGCTGCCGGGCGTGGACGCGGTTCACAAGGTGTCCATCATCCCGCGCGGCATCGGCGCACTCGGCTACACCATGCAGCGCCCGACCGAAGACCGCTTCCTGATCGAGCGCTCCGAACTTCTCAATCGCATGGCCGTGCTCATGGGCGGGCGCGCCGCCGAGGAGGTCATCTTCGGCGAGATCTCGACCGGGGCTGCGGACGATCTCGACCGCTGCACCGACATCGCGCGCCAGATGGTGACGCGGTTCGGCATGGCGGACGCGCTCGGGCAACGCGTCTACGAGCCGCAGCGCCAGGCTTATCTCGGCGAGGCCCTGATCGGCACGCGCCCGAAGGATTACTCCGACCAGACGAACCGCGAGATCGACGTGGCGGTCCGCAAGCTTGTCGACGACGCCTACGAGAAGGCGAAGACGACGTTGGCGGCGCGGCGCAAGGAGCTGGATGAGGGCACGGCGCTTCTTCTCAAGAAGGAGACCATAACGCCCGCCGATTTCCCGCCGCTGGTGGGCAAGCAGAAGGCCGAGGAGCTTCTCCCGGCCGCGCAGTAACACCGGGACAGGCCGTGCCAACCGTGAGAGCGTTTGGCACATATCGTCACTTGGAGCTTCTCCAGGCGCGTTATCCTGTGAGATTTACAAACGGTTAAAATTGGCTTTGTTTGGTAAAAGCGCCCATAAGTAAGTAAATAGGCATATAAGCGTGTGCCAAGCTCACGAATGACTTGGAAGCTGCATGAGAGATGAAGGCAGGCCCTTCGAAGCCGGCTTCCAAGAGCGCACTTCAAACCAATCCGAGCCGCAGCGGATGAAACCCCTGCGGCCTACTCTCCACTATTCTTGCCTGGAACGGCGATAGGCAAGGCGTTGTGACTTGAAGCGGTTTGTATGCGCTGCCTGTAGGCGAGGCTGGAGTGCATGGCGAAGACGAGCGCGCCGCCGCCGACATGTTGCGATCGTCGCCCAGGAAAGCGCTTCCGCTTATCCAGGGTGTTTACATAAGCAACGACGCCCATTTCTTGACGATCCCGGTACGACGCGGAGGAACCGCAAAGCCCTCACGCCAGTTTCTTCGGCTGAGAGAGGGAGCCCGGCTGCGGCTCGAAGGTTGATTTGCGTCTTCGCGCATGATTTTTGCGAAACGGAATAAACACAATAGTGTCCAAGGCGTATATTGTTTTGCTTGACAATTACTCTAAGTAATCAACGAAGATTTACACAACCAAAAGTTATCACGCCATTGTTTCAACGATTTAGATGAGGTGAGTTTCCGTTTTCAACAATTTTCTTGTGGCGCAGGAGCAACACAAGCAAACGCGCTTGGAAGTAACGGGTTTCTACTTATCCTCTGCCGTGATAATTATTTCTCCGAGAGGGAATAAATCGTTTTCTCCTTCTCCTTCGGGCACTTAACTAGGACTTCTCACAATGAAAACACTTCTTTCACGCGCGGCGCTCGCGGCCGCAGCGATGGCCCTCGGCTTGTCTGGCGTTAATGCAACCACAACTACCACCGGTAACCTGAGCGTGGGCTTGACCGTGACGCAGGCTGCGTGGTGGGCACTTCTTCGATCAAGTTTACGCAAGTGGGCGGACAAGTTGGTGTCACCGGACAGGGTAACATATCGGTGAACTGCACAAACGGAATTACATATACTATAGCTCTTGGCCATCGCAAACCCAGTCCGCACGATGAAGAAAACCGTCGGCAGTGGCACCGTTGATTATCAGCTATTTCGGGATACTCCAATACTGAAGTCTGGGATAACACTAACACCATACAAGTAACGGGAAGTGGCAGCTACCAGAATACCCCCAGTTTACGGACCGCATACACGACATCCGACACTAGCCCTGGCGATTATAATGACGCCGTTTCGGTAGTAATCACCTACTAGGGTGCCGCCATGATCCACGTCAACTCGCTGGCGTCGCTTGCGTTCCTGACCACGGTGGCGGCCGGCCCCGCCGCGGCCCAATCGTTAAAGGTTACGCCCGTAACGGTTGACCTTCCCGCAGGCACCGAAAGCTCGGTTCTCACCCTCGAAACCGACAGCAAGGAAGGCGTCGCCGTTCAGGCGCGCGTCTTCCGCTGGTCTCAGGCCGGTGGCGAGGACAAGCTCGAGAAGACGGAGGATGTCGTGGTCAGCCCGCCTGTATTGACGGTGCGCGGCGGCACACCCTGCACGCTCAGGCTAGTCAGGGTGGCGAAAACTCCGGTCTCCGGCGAGGAGACCTATCGCGTGCTCATTGACGAGATCCCCGACCGGAAAAAGCTTCAGAGCGGGACTGTGTTATTCGCGTCCGCCAAAGCGTGCCGGTGTTTTTCGCGGGCGCAGATGCCCGCCCGGGCTCGATCACCTGGAAGGCCGTCGAGCAAGGGCAAACTGGTCTAGAGGCTACCAACGCCGGGCGAGAAGCGCGTCAAGCTTAACGGCTCACCGTCACCGACGAGCGAAACCGCGACCTGCTGAAGAGGCGGCCTCCTATGTACTCGGCGGCCAGACGAAGACGTGGGAGCTATCGGGCGCTGCCGCGGGCAAAGACGCTGACGATCAAAGCGGAAACCGATACGGGTCCAATCAATGCGTCCGGATCGCTGGCGGGCGGCTAGCGCCGCGGGCAAGGCTGCGCTTGTTCTCGCCTGCCTGATGTGGTGCGCCGGAGATGCAGCGCTTGCCCTTCCGAACGTGGCCGGGGCCGGCGGCGAAGCCGGCTACCACTCTTCCGGCCTTGATCCCGGCGAAAGAAGACCTGTTTCTTGCGGTCTTTCTCAACGATTACGACACGCAAAAGCTCGCCGCCTTTCACCGCTTCGCCGATGGCTGCATGACCATCGCGCCCGATGATCTCAAGGAGTTCAACCTCAAGATCCCCGATGCGGCGATGCACGCGAGCGGCGGAGTGTGCCTGGAAAAGCTGCCGGGCGTCACCTATCGCTATGATGTGGACGCGCAGAACCTCCATTTGAAGGTGACGGACGATGCGCGCGTGCCGCTCGACATTTGACGCTCAGCGGACGCGCCCCGATCCAACCGGCGGACAGGATTGGAGCGCCGTCTTCAACTACGCCTTGTTCGCAAGCGGCGGCAGCCAGGACATCGCCACCAGCTACCTATCCGCAGTATCAGGGCGTCTCCGCGACCATGGACGGCCATGTCTTCTCGCAATATGGCGTATTCAACCAGTCCTTCATGGCGAACTCGACCGCGAGCGATCTGACGCCCAATTTTCTGCGGCTCGACACCCGCTGGTTCTACGAAGACCCCGATACGCTCGTCACCTATTCCGCGGCGACGTCATCTCCGGTTCGCTGAACTGGACGACCTCGATCCGCATGGGCGGCGTTCAAATCCGCCGCGATTTCCAGCTGCGGCCCGATCTCGTGACCCAGCCCCTCCCGCAATTTTCCGGCAGTGCGGCCGTGCCTTCGACCGTGGAAGTGTTCGCCAACCAGTCGCGCGCCTTCTCGCAAGACGATCACGGGCGGGCCGTTCAACATCAACAACATCCCGATCGCCACCGGCCCCGGCGCCATGCGCATCGTCCTGCGCGACGCCGCCGGCAAGGAAACCGTCACCGAATACGCCACTTACAACTCCACCAATCTGCTCGCTCCAGGCCTCTTCGATTATTCGGTCGAAACCGGGTTCGCGCGCCAGTTCTACGGCCTCTACTCCGGCAGCTATGACGGCAACCCCATCGGCTCGGCGAGCTTCCGCTACGGCGTGACGCCGCGCATCACCGTCGAGGGCCACGCCGAAGGCGGCGCGGGGCTCGCCAATGCCGGAGCGGGCGTGAATTTCGGGCTGTGGCATTATGGCGTCGCCTCGTTCGCCCTTTCCGGCAGCGACTATGATGGCGGTTTCGGCGGGCAGGCTTATGCCTCGTTCGAAACCGCGATCTGGGGCGCGCGCGTCATGGCGCGGGCGTTGCAGAGCCTCGGCGAGTATGAAGACCTCGCATCGGTCACCGCGCCGAAATGCGGCCTCCTCATCGCCGGATGCGCTCAGGGGTTACCGGCGCCTACAAGCGGCAGGATCAGGTCTCGCTTTCGGTTCCGCTCTTCTTCGACGCGAGCTTCATCAATGCCAGCTACACCGACAGCCTCTATTACGACGGCGACGGTTCAAAGATCGGCACGCTGTCCTGCAGCCGCCCCTTCTACTGGGACGACAGCACAATCTCGTTGAATGTGTTCAACGATTTCGAGCAGACGAACAACTACGGCGCCTACGCGGCCATCACCTATTCCTGGGGCAAGTACACCGCCTCGGCCATCGCCGAAGCGAGCAACAACACCTACGGCGCGGGCGGCTCGTTCTCGCGCTCGCTGGGGCAGGAGCAGGGCAGCTACGGTTATTCCGTGACGGCGCTGGAAGGGCCGCAGGCTTATAATTCCGCCTCCGTCAGCTATCGCGCATCGGCGTTTCAGGCGGTTGCGGGCGTAGTGGAGACCGGCAAGACCGCGCAGGTCACGGCGCAGGTGGATGGCGCCGTCGCCATCCTGCATGGCGTGCATTTCGCAAACCGCATCGACAATTCCTTCGCCGTCCTGGACACGGGCATCCCCAATGCTCGCGTGCTTTATGAGAACAACCCCATCGGCGAGACGGATTCCGACGGCACGCTGCTGATCCCCGCCATGCGGGCGCGGCAGGAGAACGCCATCGCCATCGATCCGGCAAGCCTGCCCGTGCAAGCCGACATGCCGGACCCGAAGCAGGTCGTGGTGCCGGGCGCGCGGGGCGGCCTCACCGTCCGCTTCAAGGGCAACGCGGCGCCGCCCTCCGCGATGGTGAGTTTCAAGGACGGCAAGGGCGAGTGGTTCCCCGTCGGCTCGGAGGTCTGGGTGAACGGCGGCGAGACCTCCTTCGCCATCGGCTATGACGGCGAGACCTATCTCACAGGGCTCTCGCCCTCGAACAGCGTGTTGATCAAAAAACCCGATGGATCGCCCTGCAGCACCACCTTCGAATTCGCACCCGACGCGACTGGCCAGGTCCGTATTCCCGGCGTGGTCTGCCTTTCAACCAATACGCAACTCGCCATGGAAACCGGCGGCGTCACTGTAAAGGCCAAGCGATGAAGCACTCTATCTTTGTAATCCTTGCGCTCGCAAGCGCGCCGGAAGCGGCGGAGGCACAGCTGGCCTGTGCCTTGAACGTGACCCCGGTCCAGTTCGAGAGCATCGCCGGGACGAGCGCGGGCACCTTCGACGCGCGGGGCACGATCACCGTCACCTGCAGCGGATCGCGAGGGGCGAGCATCGCCGCCTGCGTCGAGGTCGGCCAGGGCGCCGCCGTTTCCGCGTTGGGCCAGCGCCTGCTTTCGCCGCCTCAGGGAACGGGGGGACTGCCCGTGCAAATCTTCATGGACGCGACCATCACAAGACCGTGGGCCACGGCGGCCACGCACCAAGCCGCCATGATGGAACGCACAGGCGACGGGCCGATGTTGACGACCGCTTATCTCCGCGCCTACATCCAGAAGGGAAACACCGTACCCGGAACATATTCGGCGCAGTTTCCCGTTACGCTGCGATACGGGTTCGTGGGGGGGAATTTCGCGGATTGCAACACTTTGGGGACCGTCGCCAGCGCGCGGGCATCGGCGGCCCGCAATACGATCGCCCCAGTTCCGGCGATCGTGCGCAAGCGCTAGCGGAGCGCTGCGCCCGACGCGCCACAGACATGATCGCAAGACACGATCGGGCCGCAAAGGGTTGCAAGTGAATCACCGCGGTAACCATCTTCGAACACAGGGCGGTACCTGTCGCAGGCGATGATATACAGCCCTGCGATACATCGTATGGACAATTCTCGAATGTAAACCTGTCCCGCGCGCAGTTCTCTTCGTTATCGGAGCCCGGCACATGTTCAGCTACAAGACCTTTTTCTCGATGCATCGCGTCGGCAAGATCCCGGACCTGGCGCGCGGCTATGCGTTCCCTGTCGACGATTGGATGCGCCTGGACCGCTTTCTCATACTTGGTTCCGAGGGCGGAACCTATTACGCGGGCGGACGGCCCCTGGCGCGGCAGAATACCGACGCCACGATGACCGTCATCAAAAAGGACGGCGAGCGCGCCGTCGCACGCATCGCGGTTGTCAGCCAGTCAGGCCGCGCGCCGAAGAATGACGCGGCCGTTTTCGCGCTCGCGCTTGCAGCGACCTTTGGCAACGAAAGAACGAAGCGCGCGATAATCGCGGCGATCCCGAAAGTGTGCCGGACCGGTGCGGATCTCTTTCAGTTTGCCGATTGGGTCGAAGGCTTTGGCGGGGACGTGCGCGCGCTGAGGCGAGGCCTCGCGGCCTGGTACACGGAACAGAGCGCGGATCAGCTTGCCTTGCAGCTCGTGACGCACAGGCAGCGCGGAGCAAGGAGCCATCGCGATCTGCTCAAGCTTTGCCGTGCCTCTACGAGCGACGCTGCCCGCAAGGCGCTCTTCGATTGGGTCAGCCGCGATAAGCAAAGCGCAAGCTTACCCGAAACCGCAGCCGCCTTCGTCTCGGCGCGGAAGGCAAAGGACGCCAGCGAAGTCGCGGCGCTCATCGTGAAGCATGGTCTGCCACGCGAAGCCGTTCCTGCCGAATGGCTCAAAGATTCCGAAGGTCTGGCGCGCATTCCTTGGGCGCATGCCGTTCCCGGAACTCATCGGCAAGCTGGACACGCTTTCGGCGGCCGGTGCGCTGAAGCCCGGCGATGGGCTGCCGGTTGCACTGTCGGTTCTCCAAGACGACGACCGGATCAAGAAGGCGGGCGTGCATCCGCTTGCGATCCTGTTAGCGCTGAAGGCCTATGCCAAAGGGCGGGACGAAAAGGGGGCGCTCACCTGGGAGCCCGCGCCGGAGATCATCGATGCGCTGAACGCAGCTTTCGCCAAGGGTTTCGCGACTGTCGCGCCAACTGGCAGGCGCATTCTTCTCGCGCTCGACATATCCGGCTCGATGGCTTCTGGCGGGATTGCCGGAACATCGCTTTCGCCGATGGAAGCGGCGGCGGCGATGGCGCTCGTAACCGCCGCGACGGAGGAGAATGCCCATATCCTGGGGTTCACGGCAGCCGACGCCACCCACGGTTCGCAGGGAACGACCTTGCTGACACCGCTGCCGCTCACGCCCGGCATGCGGCTTGATCATGCGATGCGGGCCATGTCGGGGCTGGCGTTCGGCAGACACGGATTGCGCGCTGCCGATGCTGCATGCCCTGCAGCACGATCTCGCTGTCGACGCCTTCGTGGTCTACACGGACAGCGACACGATGCCGGGAAAAATTCACCCGGTGCGGGCGCTTCGCGAATACCGCAGCAGGACGCGCATTCCGGCGAAGCTCGTGGTGGTGGGCCTGGCGTCGAGCGGCTTCTCGATCGCCGATCCGAATGACGGCGGGATGCTGGACGTCGTCGGTTTCGATGCCGCGGCTCCGGAGCTGATCGCGGACTTCATTCGCGCTTAAAGTGCGTCAAAACAAGAACGAACAGGATGCTGGAATACGATGTTGCCCATGGTTCGACAGGCTCACCATGAGGTGTTCGACAGGCTCACCATGAGGTGTTCGACAAGCTCACCATGAGGTGTTCGCAAGCTCACCATGAGGAGCACTCGCTAGCCATGAGGGTCAACTCGTTGAAAACACTCGACCTCATCCTGAGCTTGTCGAAGGATGCGGTCGGGCGCAACGTCTGCAACCCGTAGTTGGTATTTCTGCAACGCTTCCCCGTCAATCGTTACCAAAAGGTAAACTCCCCGTTTGCATCCACCGGCAACATTATACAACTAAGGGTTGTGAAACCTAAGTCGAAGGTCGGCTTCGCAAACGGGGAAGAGATTGCTTCATTCGACATCAAAAAGCGCCAGGGCTTGGAAAACGCCTGCCTCGTTGCGCACGCCGCTTTTGGGAAGTGCAGGCGCTCTCTTCTTGGGGCTTATGGCGTCGGCTCATGCCGGCGATCTTGCAAACACAGGCCTGAAAGACCCGATCCCGGACAGTCTGAACTGGCATGGCGTCACGATTTACGGAACCGTCGACGTAGGATACGCCTACCAGACGCACGGCGCTCCGTTAGGCGGAGCGTTTTACCCCGGCCTGGAATACAACCTCAGCGGATCGAAAAACGCGAGCAAGGCGATCTCGACCTTGGCGGAGAACGGGCTGGAACAGTCCAAGATCGGCATCAAGGTGCAAGAGGCTATCGGATATGGCTTCCTGGCCATCGGCAAGCTGGAAACCGCGTTCAACCCGCTTTCCGGGGAACTTGGCGATGAATGCGCAAGCATGATCCGGAACAATGGCAGGCTTTATCAAGATCAGACCGCCAATAGCGATGGAAGCCGCTGCGGACAGGGCTTCAACGGCCCAGCCTATGGAGGTGTCAGTAACCCCATCTTTGGAACGATGACCTTAGGGCGGCAGCAGTCGCTGGAACTGGATTCCATCAGCTCGTACGATCCGATGGGGCTTTCCCCCGCCTTCGCCCTGATGGGCTATTCCGGCGGTCCGGCGGCTGGTTTCGGATCGACCGAAACAGCGCGCTGGGACGAGGCGGTCAAATATGTCTTCACCTATGGTCCGGTCCATGCAGCGGGGATGTACACGGGGGGCGGCCCAGACAGCTCGATTTTCAACGATGCATATGGGGTCAATGCCGGCGCGATCTGGAAGGGCTTCTCGATTGATGCCGTTTATACGAAAACGAATGGCGCGGTCGCTTCAACGTCCATCCCAAATCCGCTTTACGTAGCCAAAGGCTCTATCAGCTGTGTTCCGGGAAGTTGCCCGGATGGTTTGCTTGGCACCATCTCTGACAACGAGGGCTGGTCCGTGATGGGCAAATACACCTACGAATTCGGAGGAGGCTTGAAGGACGAGGAGGCCCCGTCAAAGCTGACGGCCTTCGCAGGCTATGTCCATACCGATATGGGGAATCCGCACGATACAGATGTCCCGGTTGGATCGACCACGATCGGGGGTTATCGGCTGCTCGGCGTGACCACCAACGCCTATACAACGGACAAGATTTTGCAGACCTTCTGGACAGGCGCAAAATATCAGCTGCCTTCCGGCTGGAGCTTCGCTGGAGCGTACTACCGCTTCACCCAGGATGAGTACCTCAACAGCAAGCGCAACAATTGCGCAACCGCAGCCAAGGCGCTTGTCGGAAATCCTACGCCTGCGAATTGCGCCGGTTACTTGAACCAGGGCTCTTTCCTGATCGACTACACCTTCAACAAGCACTGGGATGTCTATGCGGGTATCAGTTATATAGAAAATGGCGGAGGACTGAATTCCGCTTATCTGAACGACAATATGGTCACCTTCGCGACCGGCATGAGGCTGAAGTTCTGAACGGCGTCGCCTCCTTGCCGAAGAGGCTGCTAGCGACGGCGCGAACACCAGCGATGGTTGCGCGGAATCGGAAGACGAACCGGAAGCGGTCAGCGATACCGTCCAGACGCCCTTTTGAAAGACCCATCATCGACCTGCGATGACGCAACCAGAGCGGGAGCGCAAGTCAGCGTCAAGAAGCCCGAAGGCGAAGCGTGGGCTGGACCGGACCTCATCCAAGCTTTCCGGTGGAGCGCGTTAAAACCTCTACTTTCTCCTCTAGGAGTGCGTGCCATTTTGCGCTAAGTGTGACGAGCGCACAAACAAATGGACGCAAATGATGAGCCGGGGGACGGGCCTCCGGCTGAAGCTGTTGGAACAAGAAAAATGTTCGAGATCTTTCGTGAAGAAGTCGAGTGGGGCGGACGGACGCTGACGCTTGAGACAGGCCGCATGGCGCGCCAGGCAGACGGCGCGGTGTTCGCGCAATATGGCGAGACCTCAGTAATTGCAACCGTCGTCGGCGAACGCGTGGCCGACCCATCCAAGGACTTCTTCCCTCTCACCGTCAATTATCAAGAGAAGGCTTACGCCGCGGGCAAAATCCCTGGCGGTTATTTCAAGCGTGAAGGCCGCCCCACCGAGCGCGAAACCCTTATTTGCCGGCTCATCGACCGCCCCATCCGGCCGCTGTTTGCCCCAGGCTTCAAGAACGAGACGCAGGTTATTGTCACGGTCCTCTCCCACGACATGGAGAACGACCCCGACGTTGTGGCCCTCGTGGCGGCTTCGGCGGCGCTGACGTTGTCGGGCTTGCCGTTCCTTGGGCCGATTGGCGCTTCGAGGGTTGGCTATGCGCACGGCCAATTCATTCTGAATCCCACATCGGAGCAGATGAAAACGACCGAGCTTGATCTCGTCGTCGCGGGCACGGGGGACGCGGTTCTCATGGTCGAGTTGGAGGCAAAGGAGCTTTCCGAGGAGATCATGCTGCGCGCCGTGGTCTTCGGGCAGGCGGCCTATCGTCCTGTCATCGACGCCATCATTGGCCTTGCCGAACAGGCTGCGAAAGACCCGTGGGTTGTGCCGGAAGCGAAAAACGAGTTTGAGCCTAAGGTCAAGAAACTCGTCGAAAGGGAGCTCAAGAAGGCCTTCCAGATCGCGGGCAAGCAGGAGCGCAACAACAAGGTTGCCGAGGCGAAGGCAAAAGTTGTCGCAGAACTCCTTTCGAAGGAGTTTGGCCCTGGCGATAAGGTCAAGGTCGCCGACGCGTTCAAGGAAATCGAAAAGAACGTCGTGCGTTCCAGCATCCTCAAGACGGGCAAGCGCATCGACGGCCGCGATCTGAAAACTGTGCGGCCCATCGACTGTCAGGTCCACGTCATACCGCGCACGCACGGCTCGGCGCTCTTCACGCGCGGTGAGACGCAGGCCCTTGTGGTTGCAACGCTTGGCACGGGCGAGGACGAGCAATGGATCGACTCGCTGGAAGGCACCTACAAGGAAACCTTCCTGCTGCATTATAATTTCCCGCCCTTCTCCGTGGGTGAGGTCGGCCGCATGGGTTCGCCCGGACGCCGCGAGATCGGACATGGCAAGCTGGCATGGCGCGCGGTCCATCCCATGATCCCGAATTCCGAGACTTTCCCCTACACCATAAGGGTCGTTTCGGAGATCACCGAGTCCAACGGCTCGTCATCCATGGCAAGCGTCTGCGGCGCTTCGCTGGCGATGATGGACGCAGGCATTCCGTTGAAAGCGCCTGTTGCGGGCATCGCAATGGGCCTCATCAAGGAATCGGAGGGCGTCGCGGTTCTGTCGGACATCATCGGCGACGAGGATCATCTCGGCGACATGGACTTCAAGGTTGCCGGCACGGCCCAGGGCGTGACTGCGCTCCAGATGGACATCAAGATCACCGGCATCACGACCGAGATCATGAAAACGGCTTTGGAGCAGGCGCGCGACGGCCGGTTGCACATCCTGGGCGAGATGTCGAAAGCGCTCGGCCACGCCCGCACCGATCTTGGCGAGCATGCGCCGCGCATCGAGACGATCACCATCCCGACCGACAAGATCCGCGAAGTGATCGGGTCCGGCGGTTCCGTGATCCGTTCCATCGTCGAGGAGTCGGGCGCGAAGATCGACATCTCCGACGACGGCACCGTAAAGATCGCCGCCGCCAACTTGAACTCGATCAAGGACGCCATCAATCGCATCAAGATGATCACGTCCGAACCCGAGGTCGGGCTGATCTACAAGGGCAAGGTCGTGAAGATCGTCGAGTTCGGCGCCTTCGTGAACTTCTTCGGGTCACGCGACGGCCTCGTCCACATCTCGCAGATGTCGGACCGCAGGTTGAAGCATGCTTCCGAGGTCTTGAAGGAAGGCCAGGAGGTCTATGTGAAATGCATGGGCTTCGACGATCGCGGCAAGGTCCGGCTCGCAATGAAGGGCATCGACCAGAAGACGGGCAAGGAAGTGGCAGCCGCGCCGGAGCAGCCCGCTACCGAGCCGGCCGCGAGCTAATTTTGGTTTCGTCATCCCGGAACGCCGAAGGCGTATCCGGGATCGTTCCTTAGTCGGCGGCCAAACTCATTAAGATCCCGGATAAGCGCCAAAGCCTTTTCCGGGACTTGATTACCCGGATGTTCCTGCCTGCAGAAGAAGCCCTTGAAAACATCGGCGAATTTTCGTTCACTGTCATGGCCGGGCTTGACCCGGCCATCCGTTATGACTTGAAATACCTTGTGTTTTCTCGATGGCCGGGTCAAGCACGGCCATGACGACGGAATTGGCGGAGACATCAGGGTAATCAAGTTCCGGGATGACGGTGCGGCTTGCTCACCAAACTTTTATTAGCTGCCGATCACTAATGCCCAATCTGAAGGCAACTTCATGAGTATGCCCGGAGGTTGGGATGGGTCTTCTGGTCGACGGCATCTGGCAAGATCAGTGGTACGAGAACTCCAGCATATCAAGCGCCACGATTACGAAAGCCATAAGACCATCAATCCAACCGGGGTTGTTCCCCTTGGCCCCGACCCAAATTTCGACGCGCCGCACGGACGAGATCACTTTTGGGTGAGCAAGGCCCTGGGCTGAACTCCTCTTCGTCGAGATTTCGCGCTGCCTTTCGAGAAATCCGGCTTTTCCGGTCGCGCCTTCAATCGAGCGTCGGCGCCAAGTTGTGGAACAATCGCTGCTTCCACCCCATTCCGCATCCCAGCGCAAACAGGGATGTGATCCATGCCAACGATCAAGACGAAGGATGGGACTGAGATTCTACTACAAGGATTGGGGCAGCGGTCAGCCGATCGTTTTCAGCCATGGCTGGCCACTCTCCGCCGACGCGTTCGAAGACCAGATGTTCTTCCTTGCCTCCCGAGGCTACCGCTGCATCGCCCACGACAGGCGCGGCCATGGCCGCTCAAGCCAGCCCTGGACCGGCAATGACATGGACACCTACGCGGACGATCTTGCGGCGTTGACGGAAGCGCTCAATCTGCGGGATGCGGTCCATGTCGGGCATTCCACCGGCGGCGGCGAAGTCGCTCGCTATATCGGCCGGCACGGAACGCGGCGCGTCGCAAAGGCGGTGCTCATAAGCGCAGTGCCGCCGCTGATGCTGAAAACCGAGGCGAATCCGAGCGGTACGCCGATAGAGGTATTCGATCAGCTCCGCGCTTCGGTCGTCGCCGACCGCTCGCAATTCTGGAAAGACCTCAGTCTTCCTTTTTACGGCTACAACAGGTCGGGTGCGAAAGTGTCGGAGGGGGTTCGCGAATCCTTCTGGCTGCAGGGCATGATGGCTGGGTTTCCCGCGTCTTATTTCTGCATCAAGGCGTTCTCCGAAACCGACCAGACCGAGGACCTTAAGAAATTCGACGTGCCGACCCTCATCCTGCATGGCGACGATGATCAGATTGTTCCGATCCAGGCCGCCGCGCTTCTGTCCTCAAAGCTCATCAAGGGCGCGCATCTCAAAGTTTATCCGGGCGCCCCGCACGGCATGTGCACAACTCTGAAGGATGAGGTCAATGCCGACTTGCTTGGCTTCATCCAGGGGTAATGCTGCGGCGCGGCCAGATAAGGTCGAAGTCGCGGAACTGGTGTTTAGCAATGCCGTTGAACTCTCCACCGCTTTGAGAGTTACCCTTCAGCTAACGCACAGGAGTGTGATGATGGACAAAGATCGCATCAAAGGTTCCGCCCAACAGGCGAAGGGCTCGATCAAGGAAGCAGCCGGCAAGGTAACGGGCGACACCAAGGCGCAAGCTCAGGGCAAGGCCGATAAGGCTTCCGGGAAAGCTCGAAGCACCGTCGGCGGCATCAAGGATGCCTTGAAGGGCAAGTAAGGCGCCCCCTCAGTGCCCCCGCTAAGCCGGGGGCATTTTTTTACTTATAAAGTCTTTTTCTAATCAAACTATGATGCTGCCACTTCGGTCTCACATAAGCCGACGTTGCTAAAACTGCGCTCACGGAAATTTGTATAGGACCGTTAGAGAACGAAAGTATTAGAGTTTCTTTTGTGGCGCATAAGCCACGACTTAGGCTAAGCATTGGCACATGAACATCTCTTTACGCCTTTTAAGGTACGTTACGGCTGCCGCCGACTGCGCTAATGTCACGGAAGCCGCCCGCCGCCTACAGGTATCCCAGCCTTCGGTTTCCGCGGCGATTGCCGAATTAGAGCAAATGCTCGGTATCACCATCTTTGTCCGTCATCATGCAAAAGGGGTGACGCTCACCCCCGCGGGGCAGAGGCTGATTGCAGAGGCAAGGTTGCTTTTGAAACATGCCGAGGAGTTCTCCAAAACGGCCGAGGCGCTTGGCGACACCGATCGCGGTGAGATAACGGTTGGCTGTTTCCCGACCCTCGCGGCGCTGTTCATGCCCTCTATCATGCTTGAATTCGCCGAGCGTCATCCGCTGATTGCGCTGCGGCTCGGTGAGGGCGATCAAGAGCAGCTTATTCGGGATCTGGCTCAAGGCCGGATCGAAATGGCCTTCTCGTATATTTACGGCGTGCCCCCCGGCTTTGACACGAAACCTCTTCTATCGCTTCCGGCCGTCGTTTCGCTGCCTGCAAATCATCGTTTGGCAAAAGCGCCTGATGTGAGCTTGACGGAGCTCGAAAAGGAGCCGCTGATCTATTTCGACCTCCCACTGATACGCGAGTGGATCACGAGCGTTTTCGATGCGCTTTCGATACAGCCGAACATCCGGCTCGAGAATAAGGTCTTACGAGCTGATGCGCGGGCTCGTGGCACGGGGGCACGGCTATGCCGTCCACGCCACGGTGCCGGTCACATCAGCGACCTATGACGGCGGGCAGGTGGTCGTAAAGAAGCTGCGGGATAAGGTGCCCGCGGCTCAGGTGGTGAGTATCACCCCCGGATCGCATTTGATGCGCCCCGCCGTGAAAATATTCGAGGATTTCCTGGAGGATTCGCTGCAGCGCGGCTTCAGAGATAGTAGGTCGTCAGCGGCCGCTTAGTTCAACCCGCCTTTCCTCGGTTTCGATTAGAGCGGGAAAGGTGTTCGATTCCAAGGCTCCAGCAGCGGGCTGAATAACGATGTTGCCCATGGTTCGACAGGCTCACCATGAGGTGTTCGCCATGAGGCGTTCGACAAGCTCGCTAGATGTGTTCGACAAGCTCACCATGAGAATCAACTCGTTGAAAACACCCACCCTCATCCTGAGCCCGTCGAAGCCTCATCCTGAGCTTGTCGAAGGATGAAGCCAGGTTTCAACAGCCTGCTGAAACGATGTTGCCCATGGTTCGACAGGCTCACCATGAGGATTAACGTGCGGGGACACTCGACCTCATCCTGAGCTTGTCGAAGCCTCATCCTGAGCCTGTCGAAGGATGAAGCCAGGTTTCAACAGCCTGCTGAAAACGATGTTGCCCATGGTTCGACAGGCTCACCATGAGGATTAACGTGCGGGGACACTCGACCTCATCCTGAGCTTGTCGAAGCCTCATCCTGAGCTTGTCGAAGCCTCATCCTGAGCCTGTCGAAGCCTCATCCTGAGCCGGTCGAAGCCTCATCCTGAGCCTGTCGAAGGATGAAGCCAAGATTTCATGCTTTTTCAGGAGCCTGCTAGAGGCTGATGGCAGGAACGCGGGCTGCATTCCGGCGTTAGCGATTTGACGCTAAGACGGGATGCACTTTATGGACTTAACGGAACTCGTGGGGAGCGCAGCCACCTGCGCTTCCGTGTTCAGTTTTCTTCCGCAGGCCCTGAAGATCGCCAAGACGCGGGACGCGTCGGGCATATCCACGAAAATGTACGCGATAACGGTGGCGGCGTTCGCGATGTGGACCGCTTACGGTATTTTGCTGCCTGCCTATCCCCTGATCGTCGCCAACGGGATATGTCTCCTGCTCTCTGGCTTCATTCTCGGCAGGAAGCTTGCTTTGTCGGGATCGAAGAGCAGGACCCCAGGTCAAACTGATCCCGCGATTTGACAATCATGTAATGATACACCATTACATCCTGGTACAGCCGGGGGCAAGTTCGCACTCACTTTGCCGCACGCTCTCAAGCAAACTCGCGTCCGACAAGCTGCACTACATCAACCCTCCTTAATCGAAATCGATAAAGGAGGAAAACGATCGTTTTCAAAGCGGCTCGCGTCAGAATTGGCGTGGCCCGCGCCAATCCTTCCTTCGGGCTCGACCATGAATTCCTTTTCGAAAATCTCCGCCGGGTGCGTTCTGCGTCTTGCCGGTGCGCTCGCTTCTTTCGTTGCTTTTGCCGGTCCATCATTCGCCGCCCCGAACGTGGTTGTGACCATAAAGCCCGTTCACTCGCTCGCGGCTGCGATTCTGGAGGGCGTCGCTGAACCCAAGCTTCTGCTGGAGGGAGGCGCGTCGCCTCATTCATACGCGTTGAAGCCTTCCGATGCGGAGGCGATCAGCGGCGCGGACGCGATCATCCGCGTTTCCGAAAACCTCGAGGTTTTTCTCGACAAGGCAATCGCTACAATTCCGGAAAAGGCGCGTGTGATCACGCTCGACAAGACGCCGGGTCTCACGCTTCTCCCGGTCCGGACAAGTGGCGGTCTCACGCAGCACGCGGGCGCCGAAAGCGAAGAGGCCGATGAGCACGAGCACCACCATGGCTCCATGGATGTGCATTTCTGGCTTGATCCCGTGAACGCGATCGTCATCTCGGGCTATCTCGCGCAGCAGTTCGCGGAGATGGACCCCGAACACGCGGCGCAGTATCGGGCCAATGCCGAGAAGCTCGAAGTCAAGCTGGCCGCGCTGGATGCGGAACTGGCCGTTACGTTCAAGGGCCTCTCGGACCGGCCCTTCATCGTCTTCCACGACGTGACCCAATACCTCGAAAATCGATATGGGCTTCATGGTCTCGGCGCGGTCACGCTCAGCCCCGAGCGCCCGCCTGGGGCGAAAAGGCTTTCGGAAATCCGCGATAAGATCAGGCAGGCAAAGGCGATCTGCGTGTTCTCCGAACCTCAGTTCCCGCCAAAGCTCGTCGATATGCTCTCCGAAGGCACCGACGCAAAGAGCGGTGTGCTGGACGAGATCGGCGCTGCGATACCTCCCGGTCCCGGTCAATATTTCGCCCTCATGCGGGCCGACGCGGAAAGCCTCGCCAACTGCTTGAAGCCATAACGGCTATACGAAATGCCACAAGCTTGTTCATGGCGGCCGCGGAGCCCAGATAAAGTAGTTATATTGTTATTTACATGCCATTTTACCAAACAAACCCAATTTTAACCGCTCGTAAACTCAGACACCCCAAGCTTGCAGAAGCTCTATCCAGAGAAGCTACCGCACGCCGGATCGCCGGGCCAAGCCGACCCTGGCAAGACGTGTAGATTAGCGCCGCTCAAAAAGGCGTTCCAAGTCGCCGCGCGAGAGTTCCACAAAGGTGGGGCGGCCGTGGTTGCACTGGCCCGCGTTTGGAGTCAGCTCCATTTCACGCAGGAGGGCGTTCATTTCGTCGATCCGCATCGGCCGCCCGGCGCGCACGCTGCCATGGCAGGCCATCGTCGCGCAGATCGCGTGGAGCCTCGCGTCGACGCCGCCGTTCGCGTTGTCCTTGAGTTCATGCGTCAGGTCGCGAACGAGAGACTGCAAGTCGCATTGTCCAAGGAGTGACGGCGTTTCCCGAACGATGACCGCGCCTGGGCCAAAGCTTTCCAGCACGAGGCCGCTCTCCGTAAGCTTATCGCGATGCTCCAGGACAAGCTCCGCATCCTCCTCGGCCATTTCGACGATTTCGGGGATCAGAAGAAGCTGACGCGCGATGCGGCCTCCACTGAGCGCCGCTTTCAGCTTTTCGTAGACGATGCGCTCGTGAGCGGCATGCTGGTCGACGAGGATCACGCCGTCAGCGGTTTCGGAAAGAATGTAGGTTTTGTGCAGCTGCGCGCGGGCGGTTCCGAGCCGCTCCTCCGGCCGGCCTGCGCCGGAGCTGTCGAGCGGAGCGAGGGGTGCGGCCGCTTCTTCGGCAAAGCCGTTGGCGGCGCCGCCGGTGTAAGGCTGCCATGTCGCGCGAAGAGGGGCGCGGTATTGCTGCCCGCTCGTTGGCTCCGCTCCGGAAGGCGGGAGGCTGCCGCTGAATGGTCTCGGCGGAACCGACGCACCGGTGCGCAACGTCTGGCTTAACGCTGAAACAACCAGGCTTCGGATAAGGCTCGCCTCGCGAAACCGCACCTCGGCCTTAGCGGGATGCACGTTGACATCCAGGTCTTCGGCCGGAACGCCGAGAAACAGCGCAACAAGGGGATAGCGTCCACGCGGAACGAGATCCTGATAAGCGCCGCGGATGGCCGACAATAACAGACGGTCCTTGACCGGCCTGCCGTTCACGAACAGATATTGCAGCGATGCATCGGGCCGGTTGAGCGTGGGCCGCCCCGCAAATCCTGACAGCGAAATGCCGTCGCGCTCCAGATGAACCGCCTCGGAGCCTTCGGCGAAATCGCGTCCCATGATCCGGGCCAACCGATGGCGCACAGCGTTTTCGTCATGCGGATCCGCGCCCGGAAGCGCAAAAGACGCGCGCTCGCCAACCGTCAGCGAGAAGCCGATATGGGGGCAGGCGAGGGCCAAGCGTTTCACGACATCGGTAATCGCGGTATTCTCCGCGCGCTCCGATTTCGTGAATTTGAGGCGCGCGGGCGTCGCCGCGAAAAGATCGCGGATCTCGACGCATGTGCCGGGCCGCGCCGCCGCCGGCCGTATCGCGGACTTTCTGCCGTTTTCGACCGAAATCTCGAAGCCGCGAGCGAGGCCGGCCGGCCGGGTCACGATGCGCAGGGCCGCCACCGAGCCAAGCGACGGCAGAGCTTCGCCCCGAAAGCCGAGGGTCCGAATATCCTGCAAATTCCCGGCAGGGAGTTTGGATGTGGCGTGCCGCTCGATGCAAAGGCTCAAATCGGCCTCGTCCATGCCGCAGCCATCATCGGTGACGCGCAAGAGGGAGAGGCCGCCGTTCTGCGCAATGATCTCGATCGACGTTGAGCCCGCGTCGATGGCGTTCTCGATAAGCTCCTTGATTGCGCTCGCGGGGCGTTCGATCACCTCACCGGCGGCGATCCGGTTGATCTCGACCTGGCTGAGTTGACGGATCGACACTTCTTATCCTGCCAAATATTCGCGCGTCAGCCGCTTGCCAACCTCAACGGCTGGCTGGTCGAACGGATCGACGCTCAAAAGGTCCGCGGCAAGGATCGTCTCGATGAAGAAATGCATCATGAGCGCGCCAAGCGTCCGTTCATCGAGCTGCGGCAGATCGATGGTGCGCACCGGGCGTTGCGCCTCGGCAAAGGCTTCCACGATAGCGTTCTGTTGCGCCTGGACGAGATCACCAATGGAGCGTCCGGCGAGGTATTGTGCCCCTCCCTCCTCGGCAAGTGCGCGCGGAATTGGAAGGCCATTGTCCTCGCCTTTCCCGGGGGCGACGCGCACCATAGTCATGAGATGAACGGGCGGCCCATCCATAAAAAGCTGGAGCTGGCTGTGCTGATCCGACGGGGCCTAGCGCGGCGATGGGCGTAGTTCCTTCGCCCCGTTTGCCAAGGCTTTCAGCCCAAAGCTGGACGTACCAGGCGCTAAAGCGTTCCAGCCGGTCGGAATAGGGCATCATGACGGAGTTCGTGACGCCCAGATCCTTGGCGAGGCCGATGGCGACAGCGGCGCCGACCGCAGCCGGATGCTCCTCGGGCATGGTTGCGGTCGAGAGTTTCTCGACAACCTCCCGGCCGCCCGCGCGGAAAGCGGCGACGTCGAGCCCGCGGGCCAGAGCGGGCAAAAGGCCAACCACCGTGAAGGCCGAATAGCGCCCTCCGATCTCGGTGCTGTGCGGCAGCATGGGGATGTCCCGCGCCGCGAACAGGGTGCGAAGACCATTGAAAATGCCCTTCATCTCGGGCTCGGTCACACCCAGAAAGATCTGCGGAATAAGCGCGGCATGACCGGCATCCTCGATGAATTTGAAAGCGGTCAGCGTTTGAGCGAGCGTCTCGCCCGTCGTGCCCGATTTCGAAATTACGATGAACCGCGTCTTCGGGATGTCGAGAATGCTCAGGCCGCGCATGAAGGAGCGCGCGTCGAGATTGTCGTAGAAGCGCAGGCGCGGGCGCTTTTCGCTGCCCGGTCCATCATCTCCGGGGATCGACCAGCCCCCGAGCTGGGCGAGCGCCTGCCCGCCAAGGCTGGATCCGCCAGTGCCTAGGATCAGGATCGTGTCCGCGCCCTCCGCAAGTTTCTTATAGGCGGCGCGCGTCTCCTCGATGTCGGCGGTGTCGCTGAGAATGCGGAAATGGGCGAAGCTTCCGTCTTGTGCCTGTTCTTCCAGAGCCTTGAACCGGGGCGTCAGAAGGGTGAGCCATTGCGTCAGGCGATCTTCGCCGAGACCTGCGTCTCCGATCCTTGAAGAAAGACAGCCATCAATCGACTGGCGGTAGATCATCGGCGCGAATCCTTCCCTGATTCTTATCGTGGTGATGCGTGCGCCTCGAAGGCAAGGCATCACATTGATTGTTTCAACAATGATTTCACGCAAGGGTGCGCAGACAAAGAAAAAGCCGCGTGATGCGGCTTTTTCAGAGATGATGCAATGCCATGGCCGGGCTTGACCCGGCCATCCAGTTCTAAGATTCAGAAGGATGAAATCGTTATCTCCTGGATGGCCGCCTCGCAGGGTGGCCATGACAATAAAACTCTAGAGCCCGGCTTCCTTGATGCCCTCCGGCTCGCCGACAACGGTCACGATCAGGTTCTTAGGCTCCATCAACCGCTTGGCGACGCGCTTGATGTCGTCCACCGTTACGGCTTCGATTTCGCCGTTGCGCCGTTCGATATAGTTGATGCCGAGATCGTCAAGCTGAATGGCGAGAAGCTGCGCCGCGATTTTCGAACTCGTGTCGAATCTGAGCGCGAAGGAGCCGATGAGATAGTCTTTGGCCGTGCGCAATTCCTGCTCTGTCAGCCCTTCCTTTGCGGCGCTATCGAGTTCCGCCTTGATAAGCTCCAGCGACTGTCCAACGCTCTTGTTCTCGGTCGCGACGCCACCGGCAAAGACCCCCACATGATCGAGAGGGTACAAATAGGTGTAAACCGAATACGCAAGACCGCGTTTCTCCCGAACTTCCTGCATGAGCTTCGACGAGAAACCGCCTCCGCCGACGACATAGTTCAGGATGTAGGCGGGGATGAAATCCGGGTCTTTACGCTTCAGGCCCTGGAAACCGAATTGCACGACCGATTGCGGATTGGGCATCGTCACGATGCGCTGCTTCGGCGTGTTCTGCCAGGTGAAGTCTGCCAGGGGCTTAAGGTCGGACTTGGCGGGAAGATCGCCGAACACGGTATCGAGCAAGTCGCCAAGCTTCGCCGCATCGATGTCACCGACAGCGGCGACTTTGAGATTATCGCGTGCGAGAACGCGCTTTGCGTAGGTGCGCAGATCGTCGGGCGTGATAGCGGACACGCTCTCAACCGTTCCGTTTGTCGGCCGCGCGTAGGGATGTGAGCCGAAGGCAAGCTTGTGCCATTCGAGCGATGCGACCTTGTCGGGGTCCTTCTCTTCGACGCGCAGGTTGGCCAGCAGCTGTTCGCGAATGCGCTCGACATCTGGCTCCGCGAAGTGTGGCGTAGTCAGCGCCAGGTGAAGAAGCTTGAATGATTCGTCGCGGTTCTCTGTAAGGGTCTGAAATGCCCCCGTCACGTGATCATACGACGCGTTAATGCTCATCTTGGCGGCGAGGTCTTCCAGGCGACCCTGAAAGGCCTCTGAATCGAGATCGCCGGCACCTTCATCGAGCATGCCCGCGGTAAACGTCGCGACACCCGGTTTGCCCTCCGGGTCCTGAACGGTTCCCCCGGCGAAGCCGAACTGCAGGCTGAGGATCGGACGGCTATGATCCTCGACGAGCCACGCCTCTATACCCTTTTTACTGACGACTTTCTGAATCTGCATAGCGCCTGCTGGAAGTGAGGTCCAAAAAAGCAGCGACAAGACAACTGCTGGAGCGATGATCGGCTGAAAAAGCCGGCTCCCCATAATCTTTCTTACCATGTTGGTTCATCCGCTCCTTAATGGAAGGTCCCAGTTTCAGAAACCGGGCGCGCCTCGACTTTGGCGAGTTGCGAGGGCAAGGGAATAAGGTATCCGGTTACGGACCGTTTGCGGTCCAGGTACTTCGCCGCGACCGCTTGAATATCCTCGCGGGTCACGGCTTTCAAGCGCTCCGGCCGGGCCTCGACGTCCTCCACCGTGCGGCCGGTCGCGAGGTTCCAGCCATAGGTGTGCGCCAGGCTCTGCTGGCTGTCGGACGCATAGATCAAATTGGCGACTTCGGTCGTCTTCGCGCGCTCCAACTCTTCAGCCGTAACGCCATTGCGAATCACGTCGTCGATGACCTTGTCGACAGAAGCCTCGATATCCTCGAGCTTGGTGTCGCTCGCTGCGACGGCATAGAATCCGAAACGGCCCGTGTCGAGTGCCAGCCCGCCATAATACGCGCTTGCGCTCGAAGCCTTCTTCTCGTCGCGAACAAGGGCATTGTAAATGCGGCTCGTATTGCTGCTGCCGATGATCCGGGCCAGAAGCTGAAGCGCTTCCGCTTCGCGGTCCTTCGCAGTGTTAAAGCTCGGAGCCAGGTAATAGCGCTCAAAAGTTGCCTTGCCGACGCGGCCATCCCGCAGGATGACACGCCGTTCCGTCAGAGGCTCCGGCTCGACGGGGCGGGCTCTGGGCTGGCCAATATCCGGGTTTGCCGGGATTTTGCCATAGGTGTCTTTTGCGAGTTCAACGACCTGTTGCGGATCCACGTCCCCGGTCACAACGAGGATCGCGTTATTGGGCGCATAAAACTTCTTGTAGTGGCGCAGAGCATCTTCGCGGCTCAATTGACGAATCTCGGTGTCCCAGCCGATGACGGGCGTGTGATAGGGATGCGCAATGTAGAGCGACGCCATCATCTGTTCCTGCAGAAGCGAGGATGGATCGTTGTCGACGCGGCTGCGGCGTTCCTCGCGAATGACTTTGCGCTCGGTGAGCACTTCCTTTTCATCGAGTCGCAGGTTGGCCATGCGGTCGGCCTCCATGCCCATCACCTGGGGAAGCTTTTCCTTGGCGACCCTCTGGAAATAAGCAGTGATATCTTGCGAGGTAAAGGCGTTATCCTGGCCGCCGAGACGTGCCACGATCTTTGAAAATTCGCCGGCGGGAACCTTGTCGGTGCCTTTGAACATCAGATGTTCGAGAAAATGCGCGATGCCCGACTTGCCCGGAGGCTCGTCCGCGCCGCCAACCTTGTACCACACCATATGCGTGACTACCGGAGCGCGCCGATCAGGCACCACGACGATCTCAAGTCCGTTTTCGAGCTTGCCATGGAAAGCGAGCTTCGAAGGCGTCAGCGTCTGAGCCGTGGTTGCAGGAGAGAGTGCTAAAGTCATGAGGAGCGCACCAAGCAGTTTGAATTTCACAAGTCGGCCCGCTCCCAACCAACTTGAATGGGGACGGGTTCGTAACAATTGGTGTTGCATCGGCGATTTGACCATCCTTGAGTGCAGCTGAAGATATAGGGGTGGCGAAGCTCAGCCGCCACAATTGTTACGGCTATTTCATTGAGCCGCGGCGAAGCTCTCCGTGAGCCCAGCACGTAAAAAGCGATGATTTGATGCCCTCTTACGAGCTCTCGGATCGGATGTGGCCTTAAACGTCGTTGAGCCAGGTCACGACTGGCGGACGCGTGGACAGTACGTCGATGATCTCGTCCATGGCTGCGAAGTGATAATGATGGCCATCCTTGTCGATCGTTTCCTTTGCTTGCGAGTAGAACCACTTCGCATAGCGGGAATTGCGCACGATGAAGATAGGCCAGGGATAGATGTCATTCTCGCTGTAGATTTGGCGAAGGAGGTAGGCTTCCTGAGCGCCCCGGTAGCAAAGGGGGGCATCGAAAAGAATCCGAAGCGATCTCATCTTGGGCTCGGTCGATTTGAGTATGAGCCGAAAGCCTTCCCGATCATCATGCATGCCATCGATATACATTTTCGACGATAAACCGTCGATCGGTTCCCACCGTTCGAACCGCTCTTCCTCAGCCATGTCTGGAGATCGCCCTAAAAACTCGACAACACATACGACCCAACCAATACCTAAGCTTTATAATATAGAGGGAAGGCCACGCAAGGAATACAGGCAAAGAATGCGATCGCTCAAGCGCCTTGTAAGGGAATGCTTGCACGGACGAGTTCCCCGTCGCTTCAGCTGCAATTTGAATCAAATACACCATGTGCATTATCAGAAAATATAATTGCCAATATAAGCGTCGTGTGCAAGCAAAGACGGAGCCTTACCGCAACATATCTCCGGCCCGCGTACGGAGTTCTGGACCCGGCAAAAATGCCCGATCATCGCACACCGCTATTGAAACGCTTTGAGGTTTTGAAAGATCTTTCAGCCGATGCGCTCGATGACCTCGCGGCCGCCCTTTCCTGGACCTCGGCGCGCGCGGGAAAGCAAATCGTGCTCGCAAACGAGCTATGCGGCGACGTGTATTTCATTGTGGACGGCAGGGTGAGGGTGCTTCTTTACTCCGCCGCGGAAGGCAAGCCAGTGCTTTTTGTGACGCTTCGAGCGTTCGAGATGTTCGGCGAGATGGCCGCCATTGATGGAAGCCCGCGTTCCGCCACGGTCGAGGCTGAAGACGATTGCGTGCTCGCGATTTTGCCGAGGGAGCAGTTTCTTCGCCTCCTCGGCGCTTATCCGGCCTTTTCGTTTGCGGTGATGAAGCAACTCGTGGCTCAAGCGCGGCGATTGTCGGACCGGGTTTACGAATTCAGTACACTCGGCGTTCGGGCGCGCGTTCATGCCGAGCTGCTTCGCGTTGTGGCTCTAGCGGGAGAAGAAAACGGCCAGGCGCTTCTTTCGCCGGCGCCGCTGCTTGCGGACCTCGCCGCAAGGGTCAGTACGCACCGGGAAGCCGTTTCGCGCGTCATCAGCCGCCTCCAGGACAACGGGATTCTGAAGCGGGAAGGTGCAAACATTCGCGTCCTGGAAATCGATCGGCTGCGCCGGTTGTTGCTTGAGGACAAGGGTGAATAAAATCTTTCGCAACGCGTGAGTTTTGCCAACACGATTGTCATTCCTTACCCTTATCTTACTTGGCTTCGTATCGTTGTGCCCGTACGCAACGAAGGAGCGGCAATGCCGAATGTTCTCTTCGAAGCTTTGTGTGCCACGCTTGATCACTTCGACGCCGGATTTGTTGCGGTTTTTCCCGATGGCAAGATCCTGCACGCCAATCGGATGGCGCATGAAATGATGGCCGAGGGCTGGCCGATTCAGTCGAATAACGGTTCCTTGCAGGCCTGCAGCAAGAAAGCGACGACTCTCCTTTTGAAGAGTTTGAGACAGGTCACGCAAACGACCGAACGCTCCCTTTCGGATGATATGAGCCTGGACATCTGTCTTGCAGACGCTGTCTCGCCAAAGGGCGCGGCGATTGCCACTTTGAAACCGCTCCTCAGCGCGCGGCTCGACCCTTCTCCCGTCGCGCTTTTCGTGACCAGCGTCCAGACCCGCGGCGATTGCGCATTAGCCGCCATCGCCGAATGTTTCGGGTTGACGCCCGCTGAAACGAGAACCCTGCATCATTTTGTGGAGGGTGGCACGGTTGCCGACGCCGGTCAGGCGCTGGCCGTTTCGGAAAATACCGTCAAGACCCATCTGCAGAACATTTTCGCCAAGACGAGATCCTCGCGGCAGGCGCAGCTCATCAAACTCGTCAACGATCTCAGACCGCCTTTGAGGCAGATGGCCAGCGGCAATGGATCGACCCAATTCTCGGGCCGGTTTTGCCAAAACCATAACATCACGGCGAGGCTGTAACTTTACGGCCCGCAAACAGGCTGCGCCTGAAGGATGTTGCGATTAGCTGGAACTGATGTCATGGCCGGACTTGACCCCTCGGAGGGCGGCCATGACAATAAGTTTCCGAATAATTTCGACTCGCTTTAGATCAACGCGCCCCATCGGTTAAGGGCGGAAAGGTCGATCGGTTATAAAGTGCGAGAGCTTTGCGCCATCCCTATAGCGGGATGTTGCTATGCTTTTTCCACGGCATATCCTGCTGCTTGTTTCGTAGCATGTTCAGCGCGCGAGCCACACGGTAACGGGTGTTCCACGGCATGATCACTTCGTCGATATACCCGCGCTCCGCCGCAATAAACGGGTTTTCGAACCGTTTCTGATACTCCTTGATGCGGGCGGCGATCTTATCCTTATCGCCGAGTTCTGAGCGATAGAGAATTTCCACGGCGCCTTTCGAGCCCATCACCGCGATCTCGGCTGTCGGCCAGGCGTAGTTGACGTCGCCTCTGATGTGCTTCGAACTCATGACGTCATAAGCGCCGCCATAGGCCTTGCGCGTGATAACCGTCACCTTTGGCACGGTTGCTTCCGCGAAGGCGAAGAGAAGTTTCGCGCCATGCTTGATGAGGCCGCCATATTCCTGGGCAGTGCCGGGGAGGAAGCCCGGCACATCGACAAAGGTGAGAAGTGGGATGTTGAAGCAATCGCAGAAGCGGACAAAGCGCGCGGCCTTCCGGCTCGCGTCGCTGTCGAGCACGCCCGCGAGAACCATGGGCTGGTTTGCGACAATGCCGACCGGGTGCCCGCCGAAACGTGCAAAGCCTGTCACGATGTTCCTGGCGAAACCCTCCTGGATCTCGAAGAAATCGCCCTCGTCGACGACCTTCGTGATCAATTCTTTCATGTCATAGGGCTTGTGCGGGTCTTTCGGGATCAGCGTGTCGAGCGAAGATCCTGGCGGTGAATGTCATCCCTGGTCGGCAGATGCGGCACCGCTTCCCGATTGTTCTGCGGCAGGAAATCCATGAGCCGCCGCATTTGCAGAAGACATTCCACGTCGTTGACGTACGCGCGGTCGGCGATGGAAGACCGCGTAGTGTGGACGATGGCCCCGCCCAATTCCTCGGCGGTCACCTCCTCGTTCGTCACCGTCTTCACCACATCCGGGCCGGTCACGAACATGTAGGACGTGTCGCGCACCATGAATATGAAGTCGGTCATGGCAGGCGAATAGACGTCGCCGCCCGCGCAGGGCCCCATGATCACGGAAATCTGCGGGATCACGCCGCTCGACAGCACGTTGCGCTGAAACACCTCGCCATAGCCGCCAAGCGCCGCTACGCCTTCCTGGATGCGCGCGCCGCCTGCGTCGAAAAGTCCGATGATCGGCGCCCGGTTTCGGAGCGCCATGTCCTGGACCTTGGTGATCTTCATCGCGTGCGCCTCGGACAGGGAGCCGCCGAACAGCGTGAAGTCCTTGGCGAAAATATAGATGATGCGGCCGTTGATCGTGCCCCAGCCCGTGACGACGCCATCGCCCGGAAACTTCGTCTCGCCCATGCCGAAATCGGTGCAGCGATGCTCGACGAAGGTGTCGTATTCCTCGAATGAGCCATCGTCGACGAGAAGCGCGATGCGCTCGCGGGCGGTGAGCTTGCCGCGCTTATGCTGCGCGTCGATACGGCGGGGTCCGCCGCCCTGACGGGCGACCTGGCGGCGGCGATCGAGTTCGGCGATGATTTCTTTCATGGCTCTTCCGGCGGACGGGGCGAATATGAAAACCATGTGACAGTACCGGTTATGTCGCAACGCGGCAATTTCGCAATTAGCATGGCACTGTCCCGGTTGTGCGCAGCCAAATCTTTTGTTAGACAAATCGCACTGCCGAATTATGTTACGGACGTTGCGGTCGTGGCGGAACGGTAGACGCGCTAGCTTGAGGTGCTAGTAGGGCAACCTGTGGAAGTTCGAGTCTTCTCGACCGCACCATTTACTCATCCGAAGGCGTCCTAATACGTCCATAGGATGCTGATTTTCTAGGAAAAACCGCTAAAGTCGTCCAGGCTCGTCTGCTCAGGTGCAGTAGCAGCCAGGGACTTATTGGGGCATAATCCAGGGACTGCAATCCTTAGGGATGCCCCGCCGTGCTGACCGACACCGCGATTCGAAAGGCAAAGCCTAAGGCCAAGGAAATTAAGCTCCATGATGGCGCGGGGCTGTTTCTGCTCATAACGCCGACAGGATCGAAGCTTTGGCGATGCCGATATTTTTGCGAAGGCAAGGAGAAGCAGCATCGTTCGGCGCATATCCTGAGATCAGCCTGAAAGTCGCTCGCGAGAGGCGAGGTGCGCTCAGGAAGGCGATTGCGGAAGGACGCGATCAATTTCGAGGCTGTAGCGCGCGTCGTTACATCGCTGAGACGGCGTCGAAACGATGCGAGCCGCATGAGACGTATTCGCTTCGGCGCATGAAAGAGTGCCTCGCGTCGTTTGGCGCAAAGCCGCCTGATAAGATCGAGCCGCATATGATCGCGAGCGTCTTGCAGGATCGCAGGCCGCGGCGCTCTATCTATGGCGGATAAGGCGAGAGCACTTGTCGATCAATCGTTCCGTTATGCAATCAGGCGGGGCTTTTTGTTGACTGGAGGCAAATGGTTGGCAGTCCGCCATCCTCTATAACTTCAAAGATTATGTTGCCAAACCGATTGCCGCTTATTGAGCCTATGCAGTACTTCGTTGAACGGATTATACTTTAGCTTCGATCAGATGAATAGGACGCTTGTGCTGCTGGCCGGGTACGGTGGTGGGATGCCGCCGATTTCGTGGGCGGAGCCGCTTAGCTCCCGGCTATTTCTCGCGCCTTCCCAGGGGAAATGCTGGCCTTGAGGTTTGAGAGTCCGAGGTCGTGCGAAACCCTTCAGCAGGCGAGGGTGGCTGTTGAATTTCGTGCGGCGATGCGCCGTTTGCCGCTCCATTTCCGTTCGTGCTCTTCGAGTTTTCGCTGGAGTTCCGGCGGCGCCGGATGGGCCTGCCTGCCTTTTTGTCCTGGGAACCAGAATCAGCCACTGCGGACCTCGACTCGGAGTTGGCAGGCGTTGTAGTTTTTTCCCGCTCCTTTTCCTGCCGCTCCCTTTCCTTTTCGGCTTTGCGCTCGGCTCGTCTTTCCTCTTTCTCCTGTTCCTTATCGTCCCGGCGCGTGGAGCGGGCGATCGCGTTCAGAAGATTGACGACCTCGCGTTCCGTCATCAGGTCCGCATAGTAGATGCCCTGGCCGAAGTCGCAGCCAAGCGCGCGGACATAGGAGAGGTCTTCTTCGTTGTCGACGCCCACGGCGATGACGTCTTTTGCAAGCTCATGGGCGATCGTCAAAACCGCCTTCAGCACCATAGCGCTGGATCGTTCCTTGTCGCTCAATGCGACAAGCGAGCGGTCGATCTTGATGGCGTCGATCGACAGGCGGTGCCAATAGGACAAGGATGAGAAGCTGACGCCGAACTCGTCGAGCGCGACGCTCACATTCAAGCTCTTGAGCCAGTCCAGGATCTCGATGGCTTGTTCGGGGTTCGAGTTGATCAGCGTCTCGGCGATTTCCAGCCTCAAAGCGCCTTTCGGCAGCGTTTCGCGGCCGATGATGAGCCGCAGGTTCTGCACGAGGTCATTGTGGAAGAGCTGCTGGCTCGACATGTTGATGCTGATATAGATCGGGTCTTCCCGCTGGAGGATACGATGCCAGCGGGCGCCTTGCCGGATGCACCGCTCGAAGACATAGCAAGACCTACCGGTCAGGTGTACAACAGAACATTGTGGCTGGTGGCTCGGCGCTCCGCGCATGCAACCGCGCGCGACGAGGTTTGCAACGACGAAAAACGCACACGCTGACGAGTAGATGTACATAACATGGCCTCCCGAGTTGGGCGGCCATTCGGTTGAAAAGGCGCCTGCCAGACGGGCCACCTCGTCATTGCCGCTGACGGAAACGTGTACTCGACAGGTTCCCGGCCTGGATTTCCTTGGCAGCCTGGTCGAGACGGCGGATACGCTCGTAACGGTGCTGGAGAGAGATCGAAAACCGTGGCGATGCCGCCGGCGAAAAGATATAGATGATCTGCCAGTAGAAATACCGGTGGAACTGGCGAGATTATAAGTATATGCTGAGCGGTGCCAGCAGCGCCACCACCCGCTGTAGACTGCCGCCGTGCCGACGAGATGCTCGTTCGAGGATGATGAACGCGACACGTTGCGAGCGCTCCTGCAGTACGAGTGTGAATCGCTGCTCCGGAAGGTGACCGGAGTCGACGACGCCGCGGCACGACCTGCTCGTCGACAGCGGCACGCTGCTGTGGCTGATCAAGCACACGTCTCGCGCCGAATCCGCGGATCCAGCGCCGCTTCGCCGGCGAGCAGCGGGAGATCCCCGACGACCGGCGCACGCCGGCGACACGTTGGCAACAGCAATGGCCGCCTACCGGGCGACCTGGGCGTGCACCTACGCCACCGTGGCGGCGGCCCCGATCGACGCCGCGCTGTACGTCGGGGACGAGGCGCCGGTGAACCTCCGCTGGGTGCTGATGCACCTCCTGCAGGAACACCGCCCGGCACTGCGGGCACGCGGACATCCTGGCGAGCTCGTCGACGGCGACACGGGCCGGAGACGGACCCAGCGCTTCACCTCAACTCGGGTCGTGGCGAGGAGAGGTGAGGCGACACGTCGGCGCCTGGTTGGCGCGGTTGCCGACGTGTCCGGCTCGAGGTAGGGGGATCGCCGGACCGCGATGCATTTCGTCCGCACCCGAACACCCAGCGCTCGCGCCGCGGCCAGTACCAGGTCCATCGGCACGAAGTCGAGGCTCGGTGACGTCCTCGCGCCCTCCTCGCCGGGAGCCGACGTGACCGCCGGGGTTCCGGCTGCGTCTTCGACCGTGGCATCGCCCGCGTGCCGTCGTGGAGCTTGTTGCCCCGCCGAGAGGCCTCGAACACGTTCCCGCCAACTACGGCGCGCTGGCGCATGACCGCACCAACGTCTTCAACGCGGCATACGTAATCAACCTGCCCAGTCCTGTGAAAGACAACAGGTCGCTGGGGCGGCGTGGTGAATGGCTGGGTCCTTGTCCGGCATCACTCAGGTGCAGAGCGGGCCGCCCCTTCAGCCACTCACCGGCGGGACACTCAACGTCGCGTGGCCAAACTTCATGGGACCGTCAGACTACCTGGGGACGAACGCTCCCCTATCGACTTTGCCCATGCTCACCTGCGATCCGCGAGAACTAAAGTCCGGCCAGTATTTCAATCCGTCTTGTTTCGCGCCGCCCACGGGCGGAGCGGACGGCAATGTGATCTGGCCGTGCATCAAGGGGCGGCTTTCTTCAACAGCGACCTTGCGATTTACAAGGACTTCCTGTTCAAGGAGCACCAGAAGGTTGAGTTCCGGTTCTCGGCGTTCAACTTCCTGAACCACCCGCTTCCGCAATTCAACCAGGGTGGGCGGCTGACGTGAACCTCACTTCGCGACCTTGGCCGCCGGGTCCTCGCGGTACCAGCCGGCGCCCTGCGGCTTGAGTCAGACCAACTTAGACGCGACCACCTCGGGATATCCGTTGTACCAGAACGAGGTCCCGCGCGTGATCGAGTTCGCGGTCAAATACCAGTTCTAAGCTTCGTCCGCGAGGCTTGGAGTAGATCGAAAAGGGGGCGGCTCCGGCCGCCCCCTTTTTATTTGTGGGGCAGGCACTCTGCCTGCGCGGGCCTCGTAGGCCCGCTCTTCGGCGCGCAAAGCGCGCCCCGCGGCCGGGGTACCCTCAGCAAGTTGTGCGGAAAAGGTGCGGAAGCCCGCTCCGTTGAAGACGCAGGCTGGCTACGAGCCTGCCCCACAGGCGCGCCCGTCTTCATCACCTTTGGTGGGCCGCCGGCGCCATGGGGCACTCCCTTACGGTCGCGGCTCGGCAAGTTGCTGTAAGTAATGAGACCGGCTTCTGAGCCGCGCGCGTAAGCCAGCGGTTCTGAGCCTTTTTCCACAATTAATCAGGAAATTCGGCGCGCAACCCAGGTCTCTCTCCGCCAGCCCCCGGACGGAGTCGGCCTCGAATTGCTGCCCTTTGCGGAGGTAATTGCCGATCAGGTTGCGCGTGGCCGTGCAGATGTCGTTGTGAACCAGCGGACAATCCGGGTTTAGAACCGGCATGCCATCCTGGCGCGACACGGCGCAGCCTTGGGGATCGATCTGCTGGTATAGATTCACCAGCATGGGACCCACCTCGGGTTGGCCGGCATTGGCGGCCAGTGACTCCATCAGTGCCAAGGCTGCCTTGTGCGGCTCGCCGTTCGCGCGGTAGAGCGACGCCAACTCCCCAAGAAGCTCGGGTGTGGATTCCGGCGTCCGGCCGCGCTCGAACGCCGCCAATGCATGCGGCGTGTCCCGGAGGCGCAAGTAAGCGCGGCCCAGTTCCAGGTATAAGTCGCTCGGCAGGGAAGTGAGCGCCTGGTCGCCGCGCCCCGCATTCCCGGCGCGATATCGCGCGTCCCACAAAAGCGCGATCCTCTCGCTGCGCAAAAGCGCGGTCAACGATTTGCGGTACCAATACGGCGCATCCGGCCGGGCGGAGGGCTTCGCGGCCGCGCCGCCGGACGCAACTTTGTCTCCCAGGCGGAGGTAAAGGATGCCCGCATCCTGGTAGGCGCCGGGCGAGTTCTCGGAATCCGGCAAGCCATCCATTATCGCCAGCGCGCGGTCCGCGTAATTGAGCGATCGGGCCACATCTTGCGAAGTATCCAGGGGAATGCTGGTAGCCGCGGCCATGTTGGTTTTGTAACTGCCCGGAGCCGCTGCGGCGGCGCTGAGCCAGAACTGCCGCGGATCGAGCCAGTCGCCGTTTCGCGCATAGGTGCGGCCCGCCAGCGCGATCAGCAGGATCGCGACAGCCGCGCGCGCCACCTTCCGGTAAGCCGGCGGACCGGCGGGCAATCGCCGCCAAAGAGCGTCGAGAACCCATACCGCGGCCACCGCAAAACCCACCGCCGGCAGATAGAGAAACCGCTCTCGCCATAGTGGCGCCAATGTGACGAGCAGATTCGAATAGGAAACATAGTGGCGAAAAGAACGCGATGCCGAATAGCAACGGCTTCCGCGTGCGCCAGGCACGCGCGGCGATGGATGCGGCGGCGGCGCAACCGGCCAGGGCCACGATCGCCTGCCAATCCTCCCAATTCGACATCCGCCAGCCGAAGAGGGGAACCGCGTTGTAGCCGTAATCCCACGAAAGATGCGCCGGCCACACCAGCAGCCCGAGATACCTGCCCATGGCTTTGATGGCGGTCATGCGCGCGGTCCAGAAGCCGGCGCCCAGCAGCGGGTTTTCATAGAAGGGACTATCCATGTGGGGCACATTCGCAATGACCAGGGAGCGCACGTACAGGTAAACCAGGCACGGGACGGCCGCGACGGCGTAACTGGGAATGCGGGACCGCCAGGAGGCGGCTCGTCCGTAGGTGACATCGTAGATCGCGAGCACCGCCAATAGCACGATGGCGCTCTCTTTGGAGAAGATGCCTACCGCGGCGGCCAGCCCGAGGGCCGCGAGCCATGCTCCCTTCCGCGCGCCCATGGCCTCCACCGCTTTCCGATGGCACAGCAGCCCGGCGAGTACGGCGAATGCCGCCAGCAAGTCCGACCGGCCTACGATGCTGGTTACCGATTCGGTCAACACGGGAGCCAGCCCCCACAGCGCGCTCAACAGGACGGCCGCCGGAGTACGTTTGAAAATCGCCAGCCCCAAGGCGTATACCAGCGCGATGTTCACCGCGTGCAGCAGGAAGTTGAGGCAGTGATATCCGTATGGGTCGGCGGCATTGCCGAATACTGCGTAATTGAGCAGGAACGACAGGGTGGTCAGCGGCCGGTAAAGGCCTGTGCCGTAGACTTCCCAATACGTGAAGGTCAGAATCCGGTGAAGATTTTCGGGCGTCACGGCGCGGATGCGGCTGTCTCCCAGAATGACCGCCACGTTATCCACCAGAAACGGCGCATGGAACGAATTGATGTAAGCGAGAAGGGTGACGCCGATGACGGCGGCCAATGGCAGCGCATGTTTTTTCGCTGCGCGAGCCGCCTTGGAAAGCGCCCCGATCCCGGCGCCGGGCGCCCGGCGGCTGGCCGCCTCCGCTAGCGCCTTGCCTTTTCGGGTTCTACTATGCTTCAACTTCTGCTTCATTCGGAACGATCCTCGCCGCGGAAACCAACACCATTCTAACCGAGGCTGGATAAATCGCTGGACGCGGGCTCTTGGCTGCTACCGAGCCGCGACGTGGTTGTTTCCGAGCCGCGACCGTCAGGGAGCGGTCTTCGCAGATTCACTTCGCCAGCAGCGCGCCGAACTCGTTGGCCCGCGCGAATTCCAGTTCGGCCGCGCCGGTGCGCCGGCGGCTTCGTATTGCGCAATAGAACGGATCGAGGGGCCCATGTAGGCTTCAGGCCACAGGTGTCCGGAAAGATGAGGGCCGCCGCCCAGAAGACCTAAGTGACATTGGAACCCGCGAGCCTTCTCCACAAACAGCGAGGCATCCAACGGTGTCTCACCGCCCCGCTAATCGACGAACAACAACTTAATGGGAATGGTCTGCTTGGTTTCTTGCACGGTGACGGTAATGGTCACCGGCCTTTTCGGCATCTCGACGCCCGCGGCGGTCTTGATCACCAGCGCGGCCTTTTGCCGGGGGGCAAGTCTCAGCGGCGATAGCTCAACGGTCAGCCCCGGGACCTTCGGATCGGTGACCGCCAGTGTCAATTGCCACGGCGACGTATTAGGAATCGTCACCTGCTCGGATGCCGCACCCTTTGCCTTCAGTTGAACATTGGGCTTATCCGCAGTGAGCATGCGGGCGTCCGCCAAATGCTTGGGCAGGGGCGGCGGTTGCGGCGCCGCGCCAGGAGCGCCGCCCGGCACCACGCCCGGCATCGCGCCCGGCATCACGGCGGGTCTTCCGGCGCCCGGAATCGGCATCCCACCGAAGGGTGACGTGGGCAGATCTTTCTGGGGATCCACGAAGAAGCACCACAGGCCGTTCTCGATTTTCCAGCGGCTGAGCATCTTACTCGGCAGGGGATGTCCCATGAATCCTTGAATGGGCAGCAGCCGGGTAACCATCATCGACACTTCGGCCTTGGTGAAGTCGTCGTAATACTTGATGTTTTGGATCTCAAACCCCGTGTAAGTTGGCTTACTCGACCCGATAAACAGATCTTTCGTGTCGTCGGCCACCAGTGGATATGCCTGGCTGAACTTTCCCGCCACTTCCAGTTGATAGAACTGATTGATGCGCTCGCGCAGGGCCGCGTCCACTTCGGGTGACGCCTTGTCCGGGGCGGCCGGGGTTTGCCCGAAGCACGCGGCGGCTGCCAGAAGAAGAACGCTGACTTTTCGCATGTCCATTATTGTACCGGGAAGCCAGCGGCAATTTCTTGACGCGGATTCGCCGGCTGCCGGGATTGTGGCGCGTCGATCTGTTCCGCAGGCGCGCCCGCGCATGCGTTGGGCTTTATATCTGAGCTAGTTGTGGGCGGCGCGGCTGTGGCGCGCCACTTGCCTATTGCTCAGCGGAGCGTGAAATGGAATGATTCAAGCTATGCATAATCAGCTCGCCAGCGCGATTGAACGGCCGCATATTCAGCCGCCCGCCGCCGATGGCAGTTTCGAAGAGCTATTCGGCGACGCGGCGAAAACGGTAGCCGCCAGCGCCAGCCAACCCGCCCCCGCGGCCACGTCTGCGGCCACCGCGTCGTCGTCCACGGCATCGTCCACAGCATCGTCCACAGCCGGCACCCTCGGCCAGCCGGACGTACAGGCTTGGCTGACCAGTTATTACACCGAAATGGCTGCGACGAATCCGATGGTGTCCGCTCTTGAAGCTAACGTGCCGTTCCAGCCGGCCTCGGGCGCCAGCAACAATTATCCTTCCGGCAGCGTCTACGGTCCCGACCAGATCTTCACGCAGGCGATCTACAACCAGAACGGCGCCAGCTTCGCCGGCTTGACTGGACAAAATCCGTCCAACTTCATGTCGCAACTGCCCAGCATTCCCACTCAGGCGGCCCAGAAAGAGTACGATACGGTGTTGGCGCTGACCAACGCGCAGCGGTTAGCTTCCGGCCAGGCCATCGATACGGCGGCATATTGGTCCGATCCCGGATCGGTAAACTATGAGGGAGTAACTTATACCGCGCAGGAGCTGGGCTATGCGGGAGCGGGGCAATCCTCCGGCCCGGAGCCGATCTTCATTTCGCAGGGCGATCAGGTCCAAGGCACCAATACTTACCTGGTGCCCGGTTACAGCGGCACGGTCACGGGCCTACAGCCAAACCGTTACTATACGTTGCAGCAACTGGAACAGGCGGGCTTACAGACGGGACAGCCGGACGCGCAGTTCCATCCGGGATCTTGGACCACGACGCCCAGCGTTTAACGAACTGTGGGGCGGGCACTCCGCCTGCGGCGGCCTCGCAGGCCGCCTGGCAGCATCTCCTCGAATGCCGGCAGGCGGGCCGGGAGCCCGCCGCAGGCAGAGTGCCTGCCCCACGAGACTTAGCTGCTCTGCACGCGGCTGCGGCGCGGAGACGGCGGCGGCGAGGCGGTGTTTGAATAATTGACCACGCGAATGAGCGAGTGTTTCTCATCCGGCGCCGGTGCGCGCCGCCGCGCGATCAGCTCGCGGTTCAAGGTGGAAACGAACTCTTCGATCTGCACCTGCATCTCGGCCATCTTCTCGCGCATGTTCAGGATGATTTCCACGCCGGCCAGATTGACACCCAACTCGCGCGTCAGATGCAGAATCACTTCCAGACGTTCCAGATCGCCGTCGGTGTACAGCCGCGTGTTGCCGTCGCTGCGGGAAGGCTTTAGCAGCCCTTCCCGCTCGTAAAGACGCAATGTCTGCGGGTGAATGCCGTACTGTTCGGCCACCGACGAGATCATGTAAGAGCCTCTGGATTTTCCTTTGCCCATAGGGATGTCTCTATAGCGCGGTCCACAAATCCGCGCGCGGATCTTCCTGGTGCAACCCGGCTAATTCGCGCAGAATCTCTTTGGTCCGCTCGTCCTGTACCTTAGGTGTCTGAACCGCCGCTTCCACAATCTGATCGCCGCGCTGGTTGGTGCGCGAATTGAACACGCCCTTCTCGCGCAACCGGAATTTCTGCCCGTTTTGCGTGCCTTGCGGAATCTTCAACAGCGTCTTGCCGTCGATGGTAGGCACCTCGATCTTGGCGCCCAATCCGGCTTCCCAAACGGTCACCGGCACGCGAATGTGAATGTCGTCGCCATCGCGGTGAAAATAGGGATGCTCCTCCACGCGCGTGGTGATGTACAGATCGCCCGCCGGCGCACCCATCGATCCGGCGTTGCCCTTGCCCGGCACTCGCAGGCGCGATCCGTTGCGCGCTCCCGGCGGGATCCGCACTTCCACGGTTTCGGTATGCGCGATGCGCCCCTCGCCCTGGCAGGTGGGACAGGCGTTCTTCAACTTGCCGCTGCCGCCGCACTTCGGACAAGTCAGGTTGAAGCGCATAGCGCCGGCCATCTGCGAAACCGAACCCGTGCCGTTGCATTCCGGGCAGGTTATGGTTTGGTTTCCCGCTGAGCCGCTGCCGTGGCAGGTGGGACATGTATCGTAACGCGTGATATTGAGCTTCGCCTGGGTGCCTTTGATGGCTTGCCAGAAATCGATATTCAGCGAGTACTCGAGATCGTCGCCCTTTTCGGGCGCCGGTTGCGCGGCTTCGCCCCGGTTGAAGAGATTCGAAAAAATATCCCGGAATCCGCCGCCGGCGCTGGCCCCGCGCCTCCCGCCGATGTGCGCCGCCCGCCCGCCGGACCGCCGCCTTGAAAGTAATCCGAAAAATCGAAGCTGTCGAAGTTCATATCCGGCTGCGGGCCGCGCCCGGCGCCAGGGCCGCCCGGCGGGATGTTGTCCGAATAGAAGCCGTACTGGTCGTAAACTTGGCGTTTCTTCGCGTCGCTCAGAACGTCGTAAGCTTCCTGGACATCTTTGAAACGCTCTTCGGCGGACTTATCGCCCGGATTCACATCCGGATGATATTTGCGCGCCAAGCGCCGGTAAGATTTCTTGATCTCATCCTGGGCGGCGCCCTTGGAGACGTGCAGCGTTTCGTAGTAATCGTGCTTGGAAGGCATGGTTTGATGGGACTGGGGACTAGCGTCTAGGGGCTGGGGGAAGACAAAACCCTAGTCCCTAGCCCCCAACCCCTAGCCCCTATTTTTTATCGTCTACGTCCACGAACTCGGCGTCGACTACATCGTCCTTCTTCTTGCCGCCGCTTCCGCCATCCGCGCCGGAATCGCCGGGCTGGCCGCCTCCGGGTTGCTGCGAGGAGGATTTGTACATGGCTTCCGCCAACTTATGGCTGGCGGCGGTGAGCTTGTCGATGGCCGCGTTGATGGGGCCCAGTTCGTTCCCCTGCATGGCCTTGCGGGTCTCCTCGATGGCTGCTTCGATGTGGCGCGCTTCTTCGTCGCTGATCTTGGAGCGATGTTCCTTCAACGTCTTTTCCACGTTGTAGATCATGGCGTCGCCGCGGTTGCGCGTCTCGATGGTGTCGCGCTGCTGGCGATCTTCCGCCGCATGCGATTCGGCGTCCTTGGCCATCTTATCGACTTCGTCTTTCGACAGGCCGGAGGAAGAGGTGATGGTGATCTTCTGCTCGTTGTTGGTGGCCTTATCCTTGGCGGCCACATTCAAGATGCCGTTGGCGTCGATATCGAAGGTCACCTCGATTTGCGGAATGCCGCGCGGCGCCGGCGGGATGTTGCCCAACTGGAATACGCCCAGCAGGCGGTTGTGCTTGCGCCATGGCGCGCTCGCCCTGGAAAACCTTGATCTCCACCGACGGCTGATTGTCGGCCGCCGTCGAGAACGTCTCGCTCTTGCGCGTCGGGATGGTGGTGTTGCGCTCGATCAGCTTGGTGAACACCCCGCCCAGCGTTTCGATGCCGAGCGACAGCGGGGTGACATCCAGCAGCAGCACGTCCTTTACTTCGCCGCCGAGCACGCCGCCTTGGACCGCCGCGCCCACCGCTACGACTTCATCCGGATTCACGCCCTTGTGCGGCTCTTTGCCGAACAGGTCGCGCACGATCTGCTGAATGCGCGGCATGCGCGTTGCCCGCCCACCAGGACCACTTCGTCGATCTTGCCGGGGGTCACGTTGGCGTCCGCCAGGGCCTGCTTGCACGGCCCCACGCGAGCGCTGCACGATATCTTCCACCATCTGCTCGAAGCGCGCCCGGGTCAGCTTCATCGTCAGGTGCTTCGGACCGGTGGCATCCGCCGTGATGAACGGCAGGTTGATCTCGGTTTCGAGCAGCGTGGACAGCTCCATCTTGGCCTTCTCGGCCGCTTCCTTGAGCCGCTGCAGCGCCATCTGATCCTTCGACAGATCGATGCCCTGCTCGCGCTTGAACTCGGTGATGATCCAGTCCATGACGCGCTGGTCGATGTTGTCGCCGCCCAGGTGCGTATCGCCGTTGGTGGATTTCACCTCCACCACGCCCTCGCCGACTTCCAGGATCGAGATATCGAACGTGCCGCCGCCGAAATCGTAGACGGCGATGGTTTCGTTCTTCTTCTTGTCCAGGCCGTAAGCCAGCGCCGCGGCGGTCGGCTCGTTGATGATGCGCATCACTTCCAGGCCCGCGATTTTGCCTGCATCCTTGGTCGCCTGGCGCTGCGCGTCGTTGAAGTACGCCGGGACGGTGATCACGGCTTGCGTGACTTTGCCGCCCAGATAGGCCTCGGCGGCTTCCTTCAGCTTGCCCAGGATCATCGCGGAGATTTCCGGCGGCGAATACTTCTTGCCGCTGACCTCCACGCGGGCGTCGTTCGAGTCGCCGCGCACGACCTTATACGGGACCATCTTCATCTCTTCGGTGACTTCGTCATAGCGCCGTCCCATAAAGCGCTTGATCGAGAAAATCGTATTTTCGGGATTGGTGATGGCCTGGCGCTTGGCAACCTGCCCCACCAGCCTTTCGCCGCTCTTGGTGAACGCCACAACCGAAGGCGTCGTG
>CAVRSS010000124.1:0-23840 GCA_963723755.1 uncultured Alphaproteobacteria bacterium
CGAAGTTCAACAATAAAACGAACGGAATTACGCCAAGGCGCTGGCTCTTGAAGGCCAATCCGCCACTCGCGCATCTGATCACCGAAGCGATTGGCGACCGATGGATCAGGGACCTCGAAGAACTGCATAAACTTGAACGGTTCGCCGATGACTTTGCCTTTCGCGAGAGCTTTCGGGCGGCGAAGCACCAAAACAACAGGCGCTCGCACGGATTATCGCCGACACTCTTGGCGTTGCCGTTTCGCCCGAGTCGCTATTCGATGTTCAGGTAAAACGACTCCACGAATACAAGCGCCAACTGCTACTTGTGCTCTACATCATCGTTCTCTACAACCGGCTCAAGAGCGATCCCGCCCTGGACATCGTTCCGAGAACCTTCATTGTCGCCGGCAAGGCGGCGCCCGGCTATGCGATGGCCAAGCTGATCATCAAGCTCATTCATCAAGTCGCCGGCGTCATCAACAGCGACGCTCAGGTGAATGAGAAGATGAAGGTGGTGTTCCTGCCCAACTACAGGGTTTCGTTGGCGGAGAGGATCATCCCGGCCGCGAATCTCAGCGAGCAGATTTCGCTTGCCGGAACCGAGGCGTCCGGCACCGGCAACATGAAGTTTCAGCTCAACGGCGCGGTGACCATCGGCACGCTCGACGGCGCGAACGTCGAGATCCTCGAAGAAGTCGGTAAGGACAACATCTTCATCTTCGGCTTGACGGCCGAGGAAGTCGAGCAGCGCCGTCCCTTGTACAGTCCGTTCGACGTTTATCATGCCGATGACGAGATCCGCCGCGCGGTGCAGATGCTCGAGCGGGACTTCTTCAATATGATGGAACCCGGGATTTTCCGGCCGGTAACGCGGTCGCTTCTCGAAGGGGGCGACTATTACATGCTTCTGGCGGATTTGCGGGACTATATCTTGACTTAGGAGAAGGTTGACGCTGCCTTCGGGGCTCACGACGCCTGGGACCGGATGGCAATCATCAATGTGGCGCGGGCTGGCAGGTTCTCGTCCGACCGCGTGATACAGCAATATGCGTCAGAAATCTGGCGCGTCGGGCCGTGTGCGATCACCTAAACAACCACAGCAAAAACACATCTTTCTGCGGATTGCGTGACGGGCAGCGTCTGTTATCAGTGGCTCACTCTTTGCATGGCCTATGCGACAGCCTAACTATTCCGAACCATGATCCGCAGCAAACTATGATCCGGCTATCCACCACGCTCGAAGCGCGCGTCTTGCATCACCATCCCAAGGTCGGGCTTACGACGCTCTTCCTCGGCGATTTCGAGCTTCGCGTGCCCAAGGTCGACGCGGAGCCGGGAACGGGCGTCGCGATCACGATTAATGCCAGCGACGTGTCGATCGCCCTGACCCGGCCCATGGATGTGTCGATCACGAACCGCCTGCCGGGAACCATCATCGAGGTGGAATATCTTGACGCCCCCTATGCGCGCGTCACCTTCGACCTCGGCGCGTGCAACCTTCATTCGCTCGTGACATGGGAATCCGTCGAGCGCCTTGGGCTGGAGCCGGGATTGAAAGCCTGGGCGATGATCAAGACGGTCGCGATCGGAAGAACAAACCTCAGTGCGGCCGGTCTTCCCGAGCCGCGCCCGCCTCTTCGGCCTCGAAAGACCGATCCAGAGACGCCGTGAGTTCATCGAGAGCCGCCGCAGCGGCGCGGGCTGACCGGCGTTCGATCGGAGCGGAAGAGCGCCGCGATGCGCTGACCGAAGGCCGTCACCTCCGCGCCCGCGCCTCTCCGGCCCGGGAATGTTTCGATGACCTTGGTCTCGAAGGTCCGGTTTAAGGCATCGGCCATAAGCCAGGTTTTCCGGTAGGACAGGCCGAGGAGCTTGCTTGCGCCAAGGATCGACCGGCATTTCTGCAACGTCTCGATGAGCGCGATATCGCTTTCATCGAGGCTGCCGCCGTTCGGGAGCGAAAGCCTCACATGAACGCCCGCTCGAACTCTTGCCGGTGTGGGCCATGGCGCCGCCTTCCCGCTTCTCGCCTTCGCTTCGTCATGTGAACTGCGCTATATCTATCTATATATAGCATCCTGCCTATCCAGGATAGGCGCGCATACCCGATCTTGCGCATCAAACAGAAGAGACGCTGGTGTTGTTCTCTCCATCAAAGCTTTCGCAGACCTTGCGGTCGCCTTACGCGCCGCCACCCGGGCGGCAGCCGAAAACTGCGAACAGCTCTGGCGGCTTTGTTGTGGTTTCGAACGTTATTCAGGATGGCAAAGCGCTCGCCTCCACGGCTCATAGCGGCCGGCGCGAGTGCCCGGATGTCCGAAAGAGCGTCAGGTTTGATCTGCAGTGGGGGGCTGTTACCATCCAGGTCAGCGGGTCGATTTAAAGCTCATTAAGCTCGCAATTCTGCCAGCCGAGTAATATAAATCTCGGGAACAGCAACAGCTTCGTTCCGCTTTGCTCTCAATTACCGCGAATTATCGCTGCAATAGCAAGCACTTCTTGAGCGAGGCCTTCCACTTCTTCGCGGCAATAAATTTTACCGCTTGGCATACGCTTCAGCGCCTGAGCCACCGTGCGAAGCCGTTCCACAATATCAGTTAAATCAGTCTGAGGTTGAGTGATCGATGCCATGCTTTGGCTCCGTGTCATTTATGACAAAACGGACAGTTTCATATCCTATTCGCGCGACATGAAAATAAAGAGAAACTTACCTCGCTGGTTGCCACTCTAGCGGGTAAGAACCTCTATCACGCCCCACCAGAAGGCGGCGCCGAACAGGAGTGCGGAAAACCAAGTGAGCCTCACAATCCAATCTGGATAGGGCTCTGCATAGGCTTCGCTTATGTAGGATCGATCGATCTCGATATTACGCTCGTGTCTCATTTTACGCCTCACAAACTCGTGAGGGCCAACTATAAGGGGCAGATCTTGAAAAAGAGACAACCAGAAATAGCAAATTGTGCCCGCCTGCAAGTACGGCCCATGTTTTCAGTCAGAGCTGATGGCCCGAAGCATCGCGGGTTCAATCGGACGCGATGTGCAATGCTTTTGTATGAAATTTGCGAATTTCGGCATCCGTTTGTCACCTTGTCCCTGCAGGGAGGTTAACGAGAGCTACAGGCCGCTCCAACCCTTGGTAATGCTGGGAAAAACACCGAACGGGACGCCATTTCCGTCGCCTGCGCCGCAGCTGTTCCGCCGCGCGCAAACGTTAATTTGCGAGGTCGAAATATAATTAACGGACTTTTGCTCGTCCCAGTAGAGGGGAAAACTCTGCCATTAAGTTTTATTGAATGGGCACTTTGTTAAGTATAAAAAGAAGATGTTATTCAACATGTTAGATCGCATTGCCCGCAGGCGCGGCGTCTCCTCGCCTGGACCAAAAATAAGATGAATTTTTGCTTTATCTTGGTCCACTTTGGTCCAGAAGTAATTCGGCCATGGTCCAAATTAACCAACCTCAAATTAATGATCAGTGCGACGAACGACCGGTTTACCAAAAGGCTTGCGATTGGGCACCGTCCAAGATGGCGCGATATCGCTCAGTGCAAGCTGTATCCCCTCTTGCAGCGCCGCTCGAAGGCTTCCGGACCCGTTGTTGCCTCCGCGACAGGATAGCCAGGCACTTCGAGCCGCTTAAGCGTCCCTTCGCCGACCGGATCACGGCTGGGTCGTGATCTGCACGCCGTAGGCGAGCGTGGAGCTTATGCCATCGCCATAAAACCCGCCCTCCACAGGCATGGTTGCGGCCTGGTCCGGCGCGGCGCAGAGCGCCACATGCCCATCCGTGACAGGAAGCCCGTGCATCGGGTCGAAGCCATGCCAGCCCGTGCCCGGCAGGAACGCCTCCGACCATGAATGCAGGTGACGGCGTCCGTCCGGGGTGTCGGCGTGGGCCTGATACCCGCTGACGAAGCGGGCGGGGATTCCGAGGCTGCGGCAGGCCCCCATGAATAGCACCGTAAGATCGCGGCAAGCCCCCCTTGCCGTTGCGAGCGTGTGCGCGGGCGTCTGGGCAACGCCGTCGGGCCGGATATGGCGGTCCGTTCGGGTGAAGAGCGTCTGATTGAGATGCGCGAGGAAGGCGAGAACATCCGATCCGCTTTCGGACGCCAGTCCGGCGGCGAAGGCGCGGACGCTCTCGTCCTGGTCGCCGGGCGGCAGATAGTCCGCCATCGCATCGCTCATGTCCGGGGGCCAAGGCAGAAGCGGCAACGCGGAACGGGCCAGCGCGGGGATGGCGCGTGTTTCAAGATCGAAACGGCTCTCGATGCTGAGATGGCCTGAGGGAGCGCCGAAGTCCAGCTGGGTGATCAGATTGCCATAGCCGTCCGTCAGGTCCTGGCGGACGGCGGGCACGGGGTCGATGGTCAAGCTGTGCGTCAAGAGAATGGCGTTGTCCGCGCGCGGCGTAAGCCGCAGGACATGCGGCGCAAACAGCACCGGCGCTGAATAATGGTAGTGTGTTTCGTGACAGACCGAGAAGCGCATCGCCGACCTTTTAACAACCGATGGTCCTGGAGCGGCTATCGCTCCGCTCCCGATGATGATCCAAAATTGCGTGGTGCTGCCCCACGCAAACCCGCTTCGAACATCCGCGCCATCCGGCGCATCCCAGGATCAGCGCTTCACGCCATGCTCGTTGCGAAGCATATGATTGAAAAGCCCGGTGAAATTGGCTTTCGCGTGCGCGTTTTCAGCCTCGAGAGTGACTTCGGCCGCATCGGGGTCGGGCTTGATAAAGTCCGCTTCGAAGGTTTGGAGATCGATGTCCTCTTCTCCATCGGGCGCATCCTCGTCTTCCGGCAACCGGGGGCCGATCCTGTCCTCAACGCGAATGCGGAGCACCCAGCCTTTTTTCCCATTAACCGGGCGAACTTCAAGCGTAGCAATCGCAAGGACGTCGTTGAGATCGGCCGCATCTTCGCCCATCTGATCGAGATCGGCCCTTTCGAACGCCTCCACCACGTAAGAGCGAGTGGCCGCCACGTTGAATTGCAATGTGCCCCGCCGTTGCTCGTCGATAAGCCAGCGCACGATTTGAGAAGCCTCAAGATCGACAGGATAGGTTTCCACGCGACTCCCCCCTTGCTGTGACAGCGGCTTAAGCCCTGATGCAACCTTATAAGCTGGTCAGTATGCACCCGCGTTCCTCATCGCGAAAAGAGCTTTTTCAGTCAAAGCCAAGAGCGGTATCGAGGCAGGCCCGGAGACTCCGGCCCAGTCCTGGCGCGCCAGCCGACATGTCGATGCGATACCGGCTCGCGCTTCACTTGGCCAGGGATCACGGCAGCGGTTCTAAGCAAACGGTTTTGCTTTCGTCAACGAATGCCACTGTGTTTTTTGGTTCTTCCGGCCGACACGCACGCGCATAGTGGTCGGGAGCCGAAGTTTGGGCTTGAGAAAGCCGCGTCTGCTGCTGGGAGGCGGCACCGACATGAGGCCAGGTTACGTGGCGCTTAATCCTGCGGCCAAGTTCCGGCCTTCCAGTCGCGCGCCGTATGAATGACGTGAAGAATGAGGATGCTTTCCCGCTCTCGCACCGGCTCGATGGCGTAGGGCGATGACAAAGGGAAGGTTCTGAATGCTCTTTTCGTGCGTTCCCAGCACCCGGCCTTTGCGGCCCGTGCTGTGGGCGCCGAGCTTCTTTCCCGCTTGGCGGACCGCCGCCGCGATACGCCTTGCCGCCTCTGGATCATCCATGGCTATGTGCGCTGCAATGCGCTTCAATTCATTCAAGGCCATCCCGCGACCAAAGAACCGGCCGCGTCACTTCCGCGTTTGCCCGGCGGCGGCAATTGCGGCGTCCAATTCGTCCATCGCGTCATCATGCGGGACAAGACGCCCCGCGCGCAAGTCCTCGAAACCGCGCGCGATGCCATCGAGGATTGCAGTCTCCCGCTCGACATAAGAGGCGATGGCGTCCGCCGCCATTTCATCCGCCGGTCGCTGCGTCCGCCTCGGATAGGCGCGCGAGCTTCCGCGCTACATCGGGCTGAAGCGGTACGGTGAAGGCTGCGGAGGCTGGCATCGCGGTGGTCCCTGTTTTTATCAAAAAGTAACATCCTTTGCCGACCGGTCAAAGCCTGCTTCGAACCGGCGGCGGAGGGCGGAGCTGATTGGTGGGCGAGCGTCCTCGCAACCCGGAAACCGAACCTGGTATTACGGAGGTCTGCGGGGCGGGCGCGGATGCCCCGGGAGGCCGCACTGAGGAAACGCGGACCACTGCCCCAGGAGCCGCCACGAACGATACGCGTTCTACAATTTCCGGTTGTGTTTGCTGAGCCGGTCGTCCCGGACCCGAGCCTATTTCTCTGGGCCTGTAACCGTCGCAGCCGCCATCCGCCACGCATCCGCCACGCAAGCATCCCACTCCGCAAACGTCACTGCAAATCGGCCAACCGCGAAACCTTTGATCTACATCCGTAGAGGCAAGTATCTTCCTAGGTCTGGATCAGTAAGGCGGCGCCTTTCGCTGGCGCTGGGCCTTCGCGGCTTCCGTCCACCAGGCGAGATCGTCCGCGAAGCGCGGAAAGGCTTTGTCCAGCGCTTTTCCGGCATCGCCCATCGGCTTGTCGTCCGGGCCAAGCGCCTGGGAAATCGGGCCGACGGAGAGCGTGCTTGAGATCACGACCATGCCCATTTCCGAGAGCGTGCCGTGCCACGCCGTATTCGACCGCGCACCGCCGAGCCGTCCGGACGAATAGCTCGCAATACCCGCCGGACGCCAAAACCACTCTTCCAAATAGTGATCGGTCAGGTTTTTGAGGCCCGGCTGAACCCCCCAATTATATTCGCCGGTCACGAATACAAAGGCGTCGGCGGCGCGGATCTTCTTCGCTAGCGCCTCCATGGCTGGAGGCGCTTCGCCTTTGGGGTATTCCTTATACATGCGATCGAGAATTGAGAGACCGACCGCTTTCGCGTCGATCAACTCGGGGTTCTCGCCGCGCTTCGCAAGCTCATCCACGATATAGGTCGCGAGCCGGATACCCAAGCGATCTGAGCGGTACGACCCATAGAAAACCGGAATATAGCTGCTCATCCGCCTTTACTGCTCCCCCATCCGCGATCACTCGTTGAAGCCCGGCCGCCGATGCGACGCCTCATAAAGGAACCAAGTGCGCCGCTCGGTTTCATCAATCCAGACCTCGAGGAGGCTTGCGGTCGCGACGTCGCCGTAACTGTCGCAGGTGTTGTGCACTTCCCGCATTGCAGATGTAAGACGAAGATTATCGTCCCTCAATTCGGCGAGCATGTCCTGCGGTGTAACATAGTCTGCATCGTTGTCCGCAATTCTCTTCAATCGCGCGATGTCCCCTATGGATCGGAGCGTGGTCCCCCCGATCTTTCGGGCTCTTTCGGCAATCGGATCGGTCATTGCGAAGATTTGGTCGCTCTGTTCATCGAGCATGAGGTGATAATCGCGAAAATGGGCCCCGCTCATATGCCAATGAAAATTCTTGGTCTTCATGTAGAGGGTGAAGACATCGGCCAATAAAGCGCGAAGAGCCGCGCTGATGTCACGGGTCGCGTCATTCGAAAGGTCGGTCAGGCCGCCGGGCCGCTTGTATTCGGAGGCGCGATCAGTATTCGAGGTCATGGTGCTCTCGCTTTCTCAGTCGTTCTCTCAGGGTGGTTCTTAAGCGCTCAGGTCCACTTTTGATGAAATCAAGAGTGGACTCCAAGGTTTCGTTTTGTCGTGCGTCTCTATCGGACGCTCTATTGTTTTCGCGTGGCATATCTTTTGCGCCCGGCCGCGGAAAGGATCAGATCGGCGATCTGCCGGGGATGGGAAACGAGCGAAAGGTGCCCCGCATCAAGTTCAATCGTGGTCGCCTTCATGCGCCCGGCAAGGAAGCGTTCCAGCTCGGGCGAGATTGTCCGGTCATCCTTCGAGACCGCATAAAAGCTAGGCTTCGAGTGCCAGGCGGCGACCGAGGTCCGGTTGCCAAACAGAGATGCGGCGGTGGGCTGTTGCACGGCGTAAAGCACCTTTGCCATCTCCCGCTCGACGCCATTCGCGAAATCGTTTAGGAATGCCTCTTCGGAAAGGCGCGCGAAGCCATTTTGTTCCTGGATACCCGCCCGCGCTGGCGAGGCGGGGGAATTTTGCCGACAGGGCAACGAAATCCTCTCCCGCATCGGGCGCCCGTGCCGCCACATAAACGAGCGCCGTCACCTTCGGGTCCGCTCCCACTTCGCTCACAAGGGTGCCGCTCCAGGAATGGCCAACCAACACGGCCGGGCCGTCTTGAAGCTCCAAGTTACGCATCCCCGTGCGAGAGCCAACCTTGCCGCGGGCAGAGAGCGCATTAGATTAGCAGACGCTGAAAAAGCGGAACTCCAGGCTTCATCCTTCGACAAGCTCAGGATGAGGTCTTCGACAAGCTCAGGATGAGGCTTCGGCGGGCTCAGGATGAGGTACAGCGATTGCAACGGCGTGGACCTCATGGTGAGCTTGTCGAACCATGGGCCGCATTGTTTTTCAGCAGCCTGTTGGAGCAGAGAAATATGATGAGCATGATCGAAACCCGCAGCCACCAGCTCTTCCCCGCGCTTGACGCAAGCCAGGTCGAGACAGCGAAAAGATTTGCGAGCGGCCCTGCGAGGACGTTTGCTCCAGGGGAGATCGTCTTCGACGTCGGGCAGCGCGACGTGCCCATGTGGCTCGTCTTGAAAGGCTCGCTGGATGTGGTGCGCCGCGACGGGCTTCTGCACGAGGCGCCTATCATCACTCACGCCGCCGGCCAGTTCTCCGGCGAAATCACCCAGCTTGCCGGACGGGAAACGCTCGCTGCCGCCTGCGCCGGTAAGGACGGCTGCACGGCGATACCCTTCGATGCGGGGCATGTGCGGGCGCTGATGATCGGCTCGGCCGAATTGGGCGAGATCGTTATGCGCGCCTTCATCCTGCGGCGTGTGGGGCTCATCGAAGAGGGTGGCGTCGGGTCGGTTCTGGTCGGCCATCTCGGCAGCCTTGAACTGGTGCGCCTGCAAGGCTTCCTGGGGCGCAATGGCTATCCCTATACGGTGCTCGATGCCAAGGGCGATGCGGAGGGCCGCGCGGTTCTCGAACGTCTGGGCATACTCCCCGAAGAGCTTCCGCTTATGATTTGCCCGAACGGAAGCGTTCTGAAGCGGCCGAGCTTCACGGAAGCAGGCGTTTGCCTCGGCATGACCCCCGAGCTCGACCCTGAGCGGGTCTATGACGTGGCGATCGTCGGCGCGGGACCGGCAGGGCTCGCCGCCGCCGTCTATGCCGCATCGGAAGGGCTTTCGGTGCTTGTGCTCGACGAGCGCGCGTTCGGAGGACAGGCCGGAGCCTCGGCGCGGATCGAAAATTATCTCGGCTTTCCAAGCGGCATCTCCGGCATGGCGCTCGCTGGGCGCGCGTTCAATCAGGCGCTCAAATTTGGAGTCGAGATCGCCATTCCGCTCAAGGTCTCGCGACTGGATTGCAGCCGCGCGTCCGGCAATCCCATGCGCCTTGAGTTGAACAATGAGCGTTCGGTTCAGTCGCGAACCGTCGTGGTCGCTTCGGGTGCACGCTACCGCCGTCCCCCCATCGAGAACCTTTCGGTTTTTGAAGGCCGGGGCATTTCCTACTGGGCGTCCCCGGTGGAGGCAAAGCTCTGCGAGGGCGAGGAAGTGGCGCTCGTTGGCGGCGGCAATTCGGCTGGCCAGGCGGTCGTGTTCCTGGCGCCGAAGGTCAAGCGCTTGCATCTCGTCGTGCGGGGCGCAGGCTTGGACGCCTCCATGTCCCGCTATCTGATCGAGCGGATCGCTGCCTTGCCGAATGTCGAACTGCACACCGGAACCGAGGTCGTCGCGCTGGGCGGAGACGACGTTACAGGCCTTCAGGCGGCGACGTTTCGCGAGCGTGCAACAGGGGCGACCCGCACCTGCCCGCTTCGCCATCTCTTTTTGTTCGTAGGCGCGGACCCGAACGCCTCCTGGCTCAAAGGCTGTGTCGGTGTCGATAGTAAGGGGTTCGTGATCACCGGCGCGAACGCCTCGGATCGAACGAGCACTGGTCCCCGCCTGGCGTTGCCGCTCGAGACAAACCGCCCCGGCGTGTTCGCCATCGGCGACGTGCGGGCCGGTTCGACGAAGCGCGTCGCCGCGGCTGTGGGGGAAGGGGCCGCAGTGGTCGCGCAGATCCACAGCGTCCTTGCAGCCGCGTAACGGATGGCGCGTTCAGGCCTTCCCCCCCGTACGCATTCCCGGAACCCACCTGCGAAACCCGCGTTTACGTCTGCAGGATCGCTTTTGCGGGAGAGAGTGCGAGGATGTCTTTTTCCAATTTGTGTCGAGTAGGTGCTTCAGTCGTTTTAACATTGTGTCTTATGACGCCGCTCGATGCGGCTTCGGCCCAGACAAGTTCCGATCTTGTCAGCAAGGGAAAGTATCTCACAACTGCGGGCGGGTGCGTTGCCTGCCATACCAATAAGGGCGGCGAGGCCTTCGCTGGCAACCGCGCAATCCCAACTCCTTTCGGCACCATTTATTCGTCGAATATCACCCCGGACAAGGAAACCGGGATTGGTAACTATACCGATGATCAATTCTATAAGGCTTTGCATGATGGCATCATGAAAGATGGGAAGTATCTCTATCCGGCAATGCCCTTTACGTCCTTCACGAAAGTAACCCGGGACGATGTCCTTGCGATCAAAGCCTATTTGTTCTCCCTGAAGCCAGTTCACTCCGAACAAAAGGCCGATAAGCTTGCCTTTCCGTTCAATATCCGCGAAGGCTTGGCGGCATGGCGGGCACTGTTTTTCAAGCCGGGTGAATTTAAGCCCGATCCCGAGAAATCAGCTCAAATCAATCGGGGCGCGTACCTCGTGAAAGGCCTCGCCCATTGCGGCCAATGTCACACACCGCGCAATATTGCTCAAGCCAGTGAAACAAGCGCCGCTCTGGAAGGCGGCGCGATCCAAGGCTGGTATGCTCCCAACATCACTTCGGATTGGGAGCAGGGGATCGGAAACTGGTCCAATGACCAACTCTTGTCCTATTTCAAGAAAGGCGTCGCGGCCGGACATGGGATTGCGGTAGGGCCGATGTCCGAGGTTGTTCACGACGACCTGAAGCATCTCACCGACGATGATCTGAATGCCATCGTGGCCTACCTGAAATCGACACCTCCGAAGAAGGAAGAGGCTTCGTCCTCGTTGGGCGTGACCGAAGCGGCCGCCGGCCTTTACGTTTCTAATTGTGCCTCCTGCCATCAGCTCGACGGAAAAGGGATGAAAGGGAAAATTCCGGCGCTTGCCGACAATGGAGCCGTGAAGGCGGATGGGCCACAGAACGTCATCAAAGTCATCCTTGGCGGACTTCCGGCTACAGATACATTTGGCCCCATGCCCTCTTTTGCGGCCTACCTGGACGACGGCCAGATCGCAGCCATTGCAAATTACGTCCGCACGAAATGGGGAAACAATGCGCCAGCGAACGCCGACGGCTTCCTGGTCGCGAATATCCGCAAGGACACGCTGCTGATGCTCGCTCTCGGGCAAGGGCATTCCCAGTGCCCGGTCCAGCTGACGGGCGGCGCCAAGACGGTTCTGGATAAGGCGAATGAGGCAGCGGGGACTATTCTCCACTCTCTCACGGATGACAACGTGGTGCCGAGCATTGAGAAGCTTGTTCCGCAGATCAAGGCAGCTGTGCCAGATGCAACGCCCGCCGACCTGGTCAATGGCCTGACCACCGCTTATTGTCACGAAGTGGCTGGAAACACCTCTCTTAGCACCGTTCAAAAGCGAAGCCGGCTCAATATCTTCAGCCAGCTGGCCTATACGGAAGCTGTGACGGGCATGATTGCACCACCGCCCTCCGGCAAAAAGGCTTCGCTCCAATAATTGATTGAATAATGACGCGGCGGTTTCCTCGCCGCGTCCTTTGCCGGTCGGCGACGTGGATTGGTTCGTCAAGGATGGAGTATTCTCACGCATGCTGCCCCGCTTTGCCGCGAGGGATGCGAATTGACGAATGCCTGAGGTCGTTCGTCGAGGATATAGTTCTCGACGACACCCTGCCCTGCCTTAGTTCTCCCGGTAGGCGGCGTTGACGATGCTGGCGGAGAAACTGCTCAAAGGCGATGCAGAATTCGGATTCGCGATCACCTCAAAATTGAATGAACGTCCGTTCGAGCTGCTGTAGCCGTAATCTTCGTTGTAATCGGTGTTGTACTTGCCAAGATCGTCTGTTTGTGACAGCGCCTTTGTATCGACGACTGTTATACTGCCGTTCATACGCGCGTGAAGGAGGTTAACTAAAAACGCATCGGGAGCCTCACCTTTGGCAATAGAATTCGCAATGCTTATAATAGCTGACTGGGCGTAATTTTGAGAAGCGATGTACTCGGCAGCATGCCCAAGATTATTAGCATTCACGATTGGCCCGGCATTCTTGTAGTCGACCGCCTGCCCACTGGCATCCGCTTGCGTTACATTCTTCAACGCTTCCCGAGCCGCGACCGCAAGCGCCACGTCCGACCCCTTGGCGAGGCCGACCAAAGCATCGACCCAGGGCGAAGCCCCGACGTTCGGCCTGACGACGCCCGCATCGTTGTTCGTCAAGACCGCGTATTCGTTGGCAAGGTCCTGCATACTGGGGTTAACGCTAAACGTCACGGATGAGGTGTTGCTTACGGCGACCTGGGCTGAGCTGCCGGTCGAACCCGTTTCGGCACTCGCCGTTGTGACCTTGGTGCCATGGCTCGTAACACGGAAGCTGATTTCCGCAAGTGAAGCGCTGACCCCCGGCGATGAGCCCGCTGTCGATGTCGCGGTCACTTGCTGCACGGAGGTGCGGTTGGACAAGCCATTGTTCGCGGCACGGGAGGCCCTGCTGGCCCACCTCCCGGAGTCGGGCAGCGCTGCAAACAGCCTGGCGATATTTGCTGAAGCGTAGCTTCTGCTGAAAAACGGATTGATCGAGGTCATGCTCCACCCCCGGACGACGGTACGAAGAGTGTATGTCCGGCAAAAGTTACATTAGGATTAATGGTTGCCGAAATCCTACACCGCCATCCCAAGTTGTAACGATGGGCCGCTCTGTTTCTTCGCTTTTCGCCCAGTGGCGCTGAACGCTGTTCGCGCGTTAGTCCAAGGCATCGGTCTGGTCGAGCCTTGGAAGTCGCGGCTCAATATGAGGAGAGAGGAACGGTGAACAAAACGATCGTCATGCTCTTATGTCTGGCAACTATCGCAATCTTTTCTTCCTGCGGGAGTGCCATGACGCTGCCAGGGTCTGCCTACATCAACGCCGTTGATCTCGATCTCGTGCCTTCGGAACGCGATAGGTTTCTTGAGGCCATCGCAGAAGACGCCGCGGCGACCATCAAGGAGCCCGGCTGCCTTCAGTTCGACGTGCTCGTGCTGGCGAACGATCCGAACCACCTCTTCCTGTACGAGGTCTACGAAAGCGAAGCCGCGTTCAGGGCGCATCGGGAGTCAGATTATTTCAAGAAATATGCAGAAACGACCGCCAACATGGTCGCAAAGCGGGTAACACGGGCGATGACAGCGATCTCGTCCGCGCAAAAGGACCGTTAGGGGTTGCGGGATGCTGTAAGAATTCAAACGCTGGAGTGCCATGATCTCTTGAACAAATGGTGCTCTCGCTTTTTTGATGGCCGGTTTACAGGCAAAGCGTAGTAACCTTAAATCATGAATATTTGGGTTTCTCTTTTTTCTTTTTGACACAAATCAATATTCATAATTTTCAACGCGTTAGTGGTGCGGGGTGACTTATGATTGAGTTGGTATCCACGATAGTATGTCCGGTGTGCGGGCATCACGAAAGTGAGAGTATGCACGAGGGCGTACGCCAATACTTCTACAAGTGCAAAGGGTGCGGCAAAGTGGTGAAGCCGATAAGAGGAGATTGCTGCGTCTTCTGCTCTCATGGCGATGTGCCATGTCCGGAGACGCAGATGTATACGGGGCGGCGCGAAAATTACGTCAGTACGCAATCGTGGTTCTTGCTGTGATATCGGCGCGCACGCGAAAATCACGTGTTTCGCATCGTTGCTTTAGACAAAAGTGTCTTTCCATTCTCGGGTCGACAAAATCGCAGCGCCACCTCTCCCTGGGAGAGGTCGGATCGCGTGCGATCCGGGGGAGGGGTAAGCGCTTGATAACGCAGGTTAACACCCCTCATCCCTGTCTCTTCTCCCGATGGGAGAAGGGACGCTAAAAATCTCGGCTTTGGACTCTGCGCAGAGGTGATCCCTGTACCGGCGCAAGTTCCGTTTCCGTCAGTGCGCCATGGGAGCCTGCTCTCCAAGCTTGACCTTCCGCAAGAGGAGCGCAAGCGGCACGGCTGCAAGCGAAATCAGCATCAGCGTCCAGAACACGTCCACATAGGCGAGCAGCGAAGCCTGCGTATGCACCTGCTGACCGATCCAGGCGAAGGCCTGCTTTTGAGCCTGCACAAGGGAACTGCCTCGAGCGACGAAATATTGCGTCACCTGATGAAGCGTATCCTGATAGGCTATGCCCGATGGGATGGCATCGCCGGCCAGCACGCTCTGGTGGAACTGCTCACGATGCGCGAGCGTGTTCGAGGCGATAGAAACGCCAATCGAGCCGCCTGTATTGCGCGCCGCATTCATCAGCGCCGAGGCCTGGTCCGTTTTGCCGGGGGGCAGGCCCTCATAGGAAGCGCCCATGATCGGCAGGAAAATGAGCGGCAACCCCAAGCCCAGCACCATACGGGATTGAGCGAAAAACCAGAAGTTCAGGTCGGGAGTGAGGCTGACCAAACCGTACATCGAGATGGCGATGATGATCGCGCCGGTCGCGATGAGATATTTTGGCTGCACCCGGCTCGAAAGCTGGCCCACGACGAACATCATGACCATGGTGACAAGCCCGCCCGGCGAGAGCACGAGCCCTGCCCAGGTCGCCGTATAACCGTACTGTTCCTGCACGAGCTGGGGCATGAACTGGGTCGTCGCGTAGAGGATCGCGCCAGTGGCCAACATCACCACAAGAGCGGATCCGAACTGGCGCGTGGCGATCATTCGCACGTCGACGGTAGGGTTATTCTGCGCCGCTTCCCACGGTATCAGCGCCACAAGGGCGAGGGCGCAAATGATTGAGACGGTTACGATGAAGGTCGATCCGAACCAGTCTTCCACGAGGCCCCGGTCCAAGACGACTTCGAGAGATCCCAGGAAGGTGGCGACGAGCAGAAAGCCCACAAAATCGACGCGGACGCCTTTATTTGCCGCAGCACTCTCCTTCACCAGCACAAAGACAAGCGCCATCGCCGCGAGCCCTACCGGGCCGTTGATGAGGAAGTTCCATTGCCAACCGTAATTGTCGGCGATCCAACCGCCGAGCGTGGGGCCGACGACGGGCGCGACGACCACTGCCACCCCGAAGAGCGCGAAAGCCTGACCGCGTTTTTGGGGCGGAAAGCAGTTTCGCGAGAATCGACTGCGCGACCGGCACCATGCCGCCACCGCCGAATCCCTGCAGGACGCGGAACAGGAGAAGCGATTGCAGATTCCAGGCCAAGCCGCACAGGACGGAACTCAGCGTGAATAAGCCCAGGGAGAAAAGGAAAAAGGCCTTCCGGCCGAACCTTTGGGGAGAAAGCTGGTCGCCGTGATGACGATGGCGTTGGCGACGAGATAGGTGGTCACCACCCAGGAGGCCTCGTCCTGGCTGACGCCCAAGCCGCCAGCGATGTAGGGCAGCGCCACATTGGCGATCGTGGTGTCGAGGACCTCCATGAACACCGCGAGCGCCACAACGACGGCGATCAGCCAAGGGTTGGTGGTTCCAGCAGCTGGCGCTCCCGCCGCTGGAAGGGCTTCAGCATTCGCGCTCATGACTGCCTCCAGCCAAGGAAGGCGATGAAACGCTCATAGAGCGAAGGCTTGGGATCGACCCGCACGGAAGGCTCAACAGACATGCCCGGACCCAACGCGACATCGGAAGGCGGATTGTCGATGACGATTTTCACCGGTACGCGCTGCACGATCTTCACGTAGTTTCCGGTCGCATTCTGCGCGGGAAGAAGCGAGAACGCCGTGCCCGAGCCAGGCTGCACACTCGCGACATGGCCCCGGATCTCACGCTCCGGATAAGCGTCGATCGTAAGCGTTACAGGCTGGCCTGGGCGCATTTGGTCGAGCTGGGTTTCCTTGAAATTGGCCGTGACCCAGATTTCATCCGGTACGAACATGGTGAGGTTCGTTCCGGCCTGCGCAAACTCGCCCGGCAGCGCGGTGAGGTTGACCGCACGCCCCGGCTCAGCTGCTGTCACGGTGGTATAATCGAGGTTCAGCTGTGCCTGATCGCGTTGCGCGATGGCCTGCTGGAGGCTCGCTTCAGCATTGGTGCGCTGCGCTTGCAGCGCCTCGACCTGCCGCTCCTGAACTTTGAGGCTAGCCTCGGAATTCTGGACGCCGGCCTGCTGCTGTCTCAGTTGCGAGCTGTATTGCTGGGCATTCTGCACCGTGCCATAGCCCGTTCCGGCCAGGTGCTCGTAGCGCTGCGCCTGCTGCTTTGCGAAAACCAACCCTGCCTGCGCCTGCTCCAACTGAGCCCGGCTGGCATTGATCTGCGCCTTCTGGACGTTGAGTTGCGCGTCGGTGTTTTTGATGGAGGCTTGCGCGGCAGCGACCTGTGCATCGGCTTGCTCAAGCGCCACGCGGTAATCGCGGTCGTCGATGCGGGCAATCACGCCGCCCGTATCGACATGCTGGTTGTCGGTGACCGGAACTTGCGTCACGTAGCCCGCCACTTTCGGGGCGATCGCGATCTGGCGCGCGGCGATGAAGGCGTCGTCGGTCGATTTAAAATGCTCGGCGTAATCGAAGTAAACGTATCCAGAGCCCATTATGGCTGCGGCGACGATTGCGCCAAGCGGACGACGCGATCGGGCGGCGTCGCAGAAAACTCTTGCGAGCCTTTCCATCGGACTTCGTATCGTTCGGATGTTGCCCCTCCGGTGCCTCGGGCTTTTGTTTTTCGATGTCCGGAACGTCCTTGCGGGACCGGGAGCGGTTATTCGTCTCCTCTCTCGACCCTTTGTCGCGAGCCGGAACGCGCTGAGGGAATTCGACATCCTGGAGCGCTTCGTCGCGTCCCTCCTCATCGGTAACCTTCAACATAATAGACTAACTCCCTGAGCTTAGGCACGGCATTAATTGAACGACACCGTTTCGTTCTTGGGATCTAAGGCGGCGTGAGGGGCGCGTCAAGATGGGAACGATACGGTAACGTTCACTTTACAAGCGGCGTCGGAATGCCTAAGTGAGCTTGGAGCAGCCAGCTGGTGCGATCTTGTATCGCTTACAAAGGAAAGTCCAAATGGCACAGTCCCTCGCAACGAAAATCCAACCCGCGATACGCGCGGCCGGGCGCTGCGGCCGCCCTCCGCGTGAACTCGCTGGCGAGGTCGACGAGCGCATTCTCGAAGCGGCCCGCAGAGTTTTTCTCGAACGCGGATTTGAAGGGGCGAGCGTCGAGGAAATCGCCGAGGCAGCGCGGTCGGGAAAGCCGACGATCTATGCGCGCTACCCCAACAAGCAGGCTCTTTTTGCCGCCGCCTATACCAGCGCCCTTGCCGCACGGACTGCACGCCTTGCAAGCCATACTCCGACTGGAACGACGCTCGAGGAGCGCCTTACGCACTTGGGCGAGGCTCTTCTTCGTGAGGTTTTGACGAGCGAATGGATCGGATTGATCCGGCTCGCTATCGCCGAGGCGCGCCGGTTTCCGGATCTCGGCAGCAGCGTGATCAAGATAACGCGCGAGCGCGGACGTGAAACAATCGCCCGGCTTTTAGGCGAAATGGCGCGCGCCGAAGCGCCAGGCACACTTCCGCAGTTCAATCCCGATCATTGCGCAGCGGCAGCCCAGTATTTCTGCGAATTGATCCTGTTGCCCTTGCTGATGCGTGCGTTGTCGGGCGAGGATCTGGAGACGCTCAACGCCGAGATTGGCCTCCACATCTCACAAAGGGTCGCGTTCTTTCTTGCTGCGTGCAGGCATGGCGGCCTGGGTTAAGATGGGCGTCCAGGTTCTCGGCATCGTCAAGGGTCGGCTTTCTCCGATCGGCAAGCCTAGGCGCTGGCGTCACCGCCGCGTAACCCCACGCTCAAGCAACTCCCAATAGAGGTCGCGCATGTAATTGGTGCTTTCATCTTGCATGATCTGATCAACGACCCACGCGCCCTTCTTCTTGAAAATATCCTCAATCTGCTCGATGGGGTAGGACGTGATGCAAGTTTTGAAGGGAAGGAAAACCGGCTCGTGCGGTTCGACTGACAAGAGGCGGCTTGAGCCACAATCTTCGATACTCAGATCGGCGTCATGATGATGAAGAACTACTGTCATTGATTTACTTTCTCACTCGCACGAAAAAATCAAACAGAGATAGTACTGCTCCTTTATACAACCAAAACTGAAAAAAAATCGTTGACGCGCCAGCCTTGATTACCAGAAATGATGCTTTCACTTACCTGAGAACTGGTTTCGTTTTGGAGGCGTGCGAAAAGTCTTCCGGACCGATTTCCTGCAACTTGCGTAAAACTGGCCCCGGCCGGGACAGGGTCAAATCTCGTAATCCAAGGCAAGGTCCATGCGCTCGCCTGTATGCCGTGCCACGATCAGGGTCAGATCATCGTCCGCTTTGATCGTTCGATCGAAGAAAATCGCGCTGATGATCTTGTTTCTTAACTCGGCTGCGCTGCCGTCAGGAGAGGCGTTGAGAAGCGCCCTCAAGGATTTGGGTGTGAAGATCGAGTCGGGAGGCCTTGGTGTTTCAACAATCCCATCGGAATAGAGAGCCAGAGTTCCGCCAGCCCCAAAAGGAAGCGTTTTGCTTTTGAAAATGGCGTTATGCATGATGCCGAGTGGAAGGCCCGGCTCCACCAAAAGCTCAAACGGGTCTGCGGAGGATCGGCGATAAAGCTGTGGGGGCGCGCCAGCCGATGCGTATTCCATGGTCTGCGTCCTGAAGTCGAGTGTGGCGCAAAACATGGTCGCAAATTGCTCGACCGGCAGCACCTCGTGCAGACGCTCATTCAGCCGCCGCAGCATTGATGCGGGCTTGTCCGTGCGCTGGCTCGCGATATGCACGAATGAGTGAAACCGGGCCGTGTTGAGCGCGGCGGCAACACCATGGCCCGTGAAATCGGCAACGTAAAGCAAAACGCGCTGGGGGTTCGTCGCTTCAATCCCCCAAATATCGCCGCCGATATCGTCGCGCGCCTTGTAGTAACTATGTAAATCCAAAGGACAGGCCGCTTGGATGTGCTCGATCCGCGTCTTTCCCGGCAGCATCTTCTCTTGAAGCGCGACCGCGCCCGTCAATTGATCGTCGAGCTCAAGCGTCGCGCGGTGGCTCTTAAGCATCGACACGGCGATGCCGGCAAGCTTTGTCAGGGTTTGGATGTCGCCATCCGTGAAGTGGCGTGGTTTTTGGTCCACGGCGCACAAGGCGCCGACGCGAAGGCCGGGCGTCGTTTCAAGCGGAATGCCAAGATAGGCCCGGAGCTTCGGACACTCGGTTACGAGCGGGTTCTGGCAGAAACGTGGATCGTTTGTGGCATCCTCGACGATGAACGGCGCCGGGGTCATGATGGCGTGCGGGCAGAATGCGATCGTCCTCGATATCCGATCCGCTCCAAGGCCGGTCTTGCCGGCAAAGAGGTTTTCGTTGCGGTCGACAAGCGAGAGAGCCGCGATGGGCGTATCGAGAAGCCGCGCGGCGACGGCGCAAAGATCGTCGAGCGCATCTCTCGCGCCCCATTCCTCAAAACGCAGGCTTTGCAGCTCTTTCAGGCGCGCCTTCTCGTTGGCGGGAATCGGAAAGCCTGGCATGTCGCTCTCTCCTTGACCCCTTGCCCGGACGGCGCCTCCAGGGCTGCCACGGCACTATGCGCGCATTCGGTTCATCGCCTGTTTCACGATTGGCTAAAATTCGAGCGTCTTGAGCGCGCGTCTTTTTTTGGCGATGCTTGGCATCCACGATGCTACTCGTCTTCTCCCGTGATCACGCCCACGAAGGGAAGTTCGCGAAACGTATGGGCAACGTCCATCCCGTAGCCGACAACGAAGCGATCGGGGCAAGCGAACCCCACGAACTGGGCTTCGATATCCAGCTGGCGGCGGCCGCGCTTATCCAGGAGCACCGCAATCGAAACGCTTCTCGCTCCCCGGCTCAGAGCCAGATAACGCGTGTACGCCAGGGTGTTACCGGATTCCAGAATGTCGTCGATGAGAAGGACATCCCGGCCCTCCACGGAGGCATCGATATCCCGGAGGATTCTGACGCCGCCGCTTTCCTTTCCCGCCCCATAGCTGGATATGAGGATGAACTCCACCTCGGGTGCGAGACCGGCGTCATGCATGCAGCGGATGAGATCCGCGGCGAAGATGAAGGAACCCTTCAGGATGGAAATGACGAGAAGATCGTGGAACTCCCGCGCCGCGATTTCCTTTGCAAGCTCGATATTGCGGCGCGCGATCATGTCCGCGGAAAAAAGAACCTCTATGTTTCTGCCTCGGACGATCGGCATCGCTCAAGCTCCAATCGCAGTCGCGCGTAATCTTAATTGAAAGTTATACGCCGGCCGCTTTGCCCCAAGATGTCCTCTCCCATAAAAGTCGCGAGGCCAATAGACAATCGTGGTCTTTCCATTGTGACATCATAACCCTAGGTAACGGTCCAAAGGGCTGGAGGATTTCGAACGATGCGCTTATTGGTCGTGGGAGCGGGTTCAACCGGCGGATATTTCGGAGGACGCCTCGCCCAGGCCGGGCGCGACGTCACCTTTCTGGTGCGAAAAGCCCGCGCGGATCAGCTGAACGCGAAGGGGCTGAATCGTCAGCCCTCATGGCGACGTTACGCTCGCACCGAAACTTGTCACAAGAGACGCGATCGGCGCGCCATACGACGCGATCCTGCTGACGGTGAAGGCTTACTCTCTTGATGCGGCCCTGAAAGATATTGCTCCTGCCGTCGGGCCGAACACCATGATCGTGCCCGATGCTGAACGGCATGAGGCACCTCGAAAGCATCGCCGCGGCTTTCGGCCGGGACGCCCTCGTCGGCGGTCTTTGCAGGATCGCAGCCGCGCTCGATGATCAGGGCGGTATCATGTCACCTCTCCCGATTTCATGATCTCGTCTATGGCGAGATGAACGGCGTCCGCTCGGAGCGTATCGAGCAGCTGGACGCTGTGATGCGGAACGCAGGTTTCGACGCAAGGCTGTCGTCTGCCATCGAGCAGGAGATGTGGACAAGTGGATGTTCTAGCCACGCTCGCCGGTGTCACATGCCTGATGCGCGGCAGCATCGGCGATAGGCCGACCAGATCATTGGCGATCTTCTCACACGCGGCAGGCAAGCCCAGGTCCACACGCCGTTGTGGCGGCCACTTATACCAATTTGGTGAATTACCAAAAACTCAGGCAGCCAAGGTCTTGATGATCCATGCAGCTTGTGGGCCTAATGGCGTACCAGTCGGACCGTTACTTGAGTAGCTTCATGGGGAACGGCGAAAACCCGACAGCACGGCCGAAGCTTGCAAATTGCATCTCGGCGTACGGATGGGCGATCGGGGTAACGTCGGTCGCGGCCCTGGCCCGTTAGCTGCTACCGGCAGCGTCGCTCCTGCTCCCTATCTCGGCTTTTATCCGGCCGTGGTGATTGCGGCGGCGATGGGCGGCGTGGGTCCGGGGCTTGCCGCCACATTCGGTGCGCTGATCCTCGTCAATTTCGTTTTCGGCCATTTCAACATCGCCGACAGCGGCAGCCTGGCGCGGCAGGCTATCTGGGTAGCGGCGAGCGTTGGCGTCAGCCTTCTGGCTGGGATGCAGCGCCAGGCCCGGATGCGAGAACGCAGGCAGGCGGGTGAACTGCGCCGGTGGAACGACGAACTGGAGGCCCGCGTTGAAGAGCGAACGGGCGAGATCGCCGAGGCAAACAGCCAGCTCCGCGACGCGAACCAGAAGCTGGCCAAGCTAGATCAGGCCAAAACAAACTTCTTTTCGAATATCAGTCACGAATTCCGCACGCCGCTGACCTTGATCCTTGGCTCGCTGCAGGAGGCCCTCGGCGAGCGCGCCGCGGAACTTTCTCCCGCTCAGAACAAGCTGCTTGCCGCAGCGCACCGCAACAGCCTGCGGCTCTTGAAGCTTGTCAACACGCTGCTTGATTTCACGCGGCTTGAGGCCGGGCACGCGCAGGCCACCTTCCAGCCGGTCGATCTTGCGTCGGCGACCGTCCAATCGGCAAGTCTGTTCAAGTCTGCTTTCGTTGAGGCGGGACTGCGTCTCACCGTCGATTGCAAGCCGCTGCGGGAACCCGTTTATGCCGATCCCGAGATGTGGCAGAAGATCGTCCTCAACCTTCTGTCCAACGCGTTCAAATACACGCACTCGGGCGAGGTTACGGTCCGCTTGCAGGGCGACGGCGCCAGGCGCGCCTGACTGTCCGCGATACCGGAATCGGCATCCCCGAAAAGGAGCTGCCCAATCTGTTTCAGCGGTTTCACCGCATTGAAGGCGCGGAGGGCCAGAGTCACGAAGGCAGCGGCATCGGCCTTGCGCTGGTGAAGGAGCTGATCGAGCTTCATGGCGGCACGATCTCGGTGGAAAGCGTTGAGGGACGAGGCAGTTCGTTTCAGGTCTCGATCCTGTTCGGGAAATCACATCTTCCCGCCGACCGCGTAAAAGAGACGCCAGCGCTCGCTGATTTTGGCGGGCACGCCGCGGCCTATGTGACCGATGCTCAATGCTGGCTGTCGAACACTGAGCCAGAAAATCCTGACAGCGAAAGCAGGCACGCCGCCACAACGGGGGCCGCACGCCCCCGCGTCGTGCTCGCCGACGACAACGCCGACATGCGAGATTATGTGGGCCGTCTCTTGAGCCGCGCCGGGTTCGAGGTCGTCCCGGCCTCGGACGGCGAAAAAGCGCTTGCGGCCTGTCTGGCCAACCCGCCGGACCTCCTGCTGGCGGATGTGATGATGCCGAAGCTCGATGGTTTCGGCCTTGTCGCACGGCTCCGTGGCGACGTGCGCACGGCGCTTCTGCCCATCATCCTCCTCTCGGCGCGAGCGGGTGAAGGAGCACGCATCGAAGGCTTGCGAACTGGAGCGGATGATTATCTGGTCAAGCCTTTCGAGCCGGGGGAATTGCTAGTCCGCGCCGAAGCGGCGGTGCGGCTCGCGCAAGCCCCAGTAAGGAGGCGATGAACCGCGAAGCTGAGATGGCGCATCTTCGCGCAAGCTTCGAGGGCGCGGCGGTCGGCATGGCGCACGTGGCAACGGATGGCCGCTGGCTTCGCGTCAATGATCGTCTCTGCGCGATAACCGGCTATTCGCGGCAAGAGTTGCTTGCAACGACATTTCAGGAAATCACCAGTCCGGCCGATCTTGAGACCGACCTCGCGGCCTTGCATCATCTGCTGGACAGGCAACATCCCCAATTATACCATGGAGAAGCGCTACATCCGCAAGGATGGCGGGATCATCTGGGGCAATCTGACGGTCTCACTCGTCCGCAAGGCTGATGGAAGCACGGATTACTTTGTGAGTGTCATCGACGATATCACGGCGCGCAAAGAGACCGCCACCGCGCTTGCGGAGAGCCGCAGCCGCCTCAGCGTGGTCGTGGATTCCGCAATGGACGCGATAATCAGTATAAACTACCGCCAAAATGTCGTTCTTTTCAACGAAGCGGCGGAGCGCATGTTTCACCGCAGGGCCGGGGATGTCCTCGGGCATTCCCTCATGCAGCTCCTGCCAAAGCGGTTCGCAAGCCGTCATTCGCGGCATATCGATGCCTTTGCCCAAACCGGGGTCAGCAACCGCG
>CAVRSS010000125.1:0-6821 GCA_963723755.1 uncultured Alphaproteobacteria bacterium
GTCATCCTGTAGAGCGCCCGTTTGAGCGAGGATAGGAGGCGTGCCCTCAATGCCTCGGCAAGCCGAGCACGGTTCGCTTCATATCCCAATAATATTGATAGAGCTTCACGCGCGTCATGGAGAACGGGATCGAAGGCGCGGCTGGCGGCAGCGGTCGCCCGCGCGTCTTTATGAGTTCCTTGATGCGCCAGTGCATGTACCGCTTCTGGCTTCTCGTGCAATAGTGATTGACCCAGGTCGTGGTATCGAGCGCGGTCCTGTCGTGAAGCCAGGCGACCTCGAAGAACGACGACTGCTCCAACAGGCCGTTCCGATCGCCTCTGGCGCGCATCTCGTCGATGAGCCAGAGCACGTCTTCGAGGAGTGGCTCACCCCAACCCGATTTCAGGCCGACCACCCCGCTATTGCCGTCGAGGCGGAACTCGCGGCTCGGCTTGTGCAGCGCGCGATGCGGGAAACCGGAAAGGTCCGGTGGGAAATGGGAGACCGGCGGGCGATTTTCGAATTCCCAGAAGATGGCTCCTTCCTCGATCATGAAGTTCACCGCAGCCGTAAACCCTTGATAAAAGAACATATCGGAGTCCAAAAACACGCAGACGCCGCCGTTTTGCCGAAGCGCATGGAGCAGTACGCAGGGCTTCAACCGCAAAACATAGCCTCGATCGCCAAAATAAGGCTCGTCGATGCTTCGAATGTCGACGATCTCAACGCCGAGGTCTGCGTAGCGCTCGGGATGATCGGTATAGATGACGATCCTGTGCGGCGCCGAGGTATCGGCCTTAAGGGTGGAGATGCAATATTGCATCTCGAGTTCGATGCCATGCTCGTCTTCCCGCAAATGCGAGAGCTTGCGATGGCCAAAGTCAAGATAGACAAAAACAGGGGAAGCCACGGCGAAAAGTCTCTATTTTTGTAAGCGCGAGATAGATATGCAGATGGGACAGGACCTACACCTTGCTTTCCATCGTCGCAAGTCTCGTCAGCTGAGCCGCCTCCTTTCGCCCAGGGCGGATCGAGAGCCGTCATGTCGGTTTTCTCGCGATCCCATGCGCGCCAAATCGGCTTCGGGAATCCCCAATTCAGTTCTCTCAGAAAAGGGGTGAGCCGCATCGCGTCGGGAATGTCGAAGCGCATGATGAACGAGTTGTCGAGCAATTCATGGACGTCGGCTACGATCCTGTCGGCCTGATGCTCGAAGGCGATGATCCCTTGTGCATCCTGTCCGTTGGTCTCGCGGAAATGAGCGACACATTCCTGTGCAATATCGGCAAGCCCCTTGAGGAGAGCGGCGTACTGTTCGTTGCGCGATGGCCCGAACAGGTTTGCCAAGGCGCCTTGGATGGTCTTTTTCATTGCCAAACTCCGATCGACAGGCCGCACGCCATACGCGTTTGGAGAGCACATTGGCCGCCTTCTGTCGACGCCAATTGTGACGGACGAATGCCTCCGCAAAAGAGGAGGGTTTATCGCTGCCTCGGGCGTCGGGGCCGTGGCTTCGGCATTCTTTGGCGCGCTTCACAAGGAACTTCGGGCATCGCTCGGGCGCGACCCGCGGCTGCGTCAAAGCAACCGCGGGCCTCTCTGCGGCACCCTGTGCCGAGCCGGTGGAACCTTTGCACAAGCGGCGTTACTTTGGTCACAGGCCGAAAGGCAAGGTCATAAGGGGGTCCGCCATGAGAGACGTATTTCAGATTTCTCCGAAGGCCGCCGATTACAAAGCGCGGGTCGAGCGCTTCATGGCGGAGCACGTTTACCCGAATGAGGCGGCGCTGTTCGAGACCTCCGAGACGCAAGCCGACCGCTGGGAGCCGCTCGCGCTTATGGAAGAACTGAAGGCGAAGGCGAAAGCGGCAGGGCTGTGGAATCTCTTCCTTCCGGACAGCAACCTGGGCGCGGGCCTGACCAACCTCGAATACGCGCCGCTTGCCGAGATCATGGGCCGCTCGCATTGGGGGCCGGAGGTGTTCAACTGCTCAGCCCCCGACACCGGCAATATGGAGGTATTGGTCCGCTACGGCAGCGAGGCGCAAAAGGAGCGATGGCTGAAGCCCCTTCTCGAAGGCAAAATCCGCTCCGGTTTCGCCATGACCGAGCCGGATGTCGCCTCGTCCGATGCAACGAATATTGCGATTTCCATCGAGAAAGACGGCGGCGATTACGTCATCAATGGGCGTAAATGGTGGACCTCCGGCGCAGGCGACAAACGTTGCAAAATCTTGATCGTGATGGGGAAGACGGACCCGAAAAATGCGGATCACCACAAGCAGCAATCCATGCTGCTCGTGCCGATGGACACAGCCGGTGTCAAAAAGGAGCGCATGCTGCCGGTGTTCGGCTATCTCGATGCGCCGCATGGGCATGGCGAGATCAGTTTCACGAATGTGCGGGTGCCGCTCGACAGCGTCATTCTCGGCGAAGGGCGCGGCTTCGAAATCGCGCAAGGCCGCCTCGGGCCGGGCCGCATTCATCACTGCATGCGAACCATCGGCCGGGCCGAGCGGGCACTGGAAAAGATGTGCCGCCGCCTCGACAGCCGCACCGCGTTCGGCAGGCGCGTTTCGGATCAAAGCGTCTGGCAGGAGCGCATCGCCGAAAGCCGGATCGTGATCGACCAGGCGCGGCTTCTCACGCTGAAGGCCGCGCATATGATGGACACGGTCGGCAACAAGGCCGCGCGCGCCGAAATCGCGATGATCAAGGTTGTTGCGCCGAACATGGCGTGCACGGTGATCGACTGGGCGATCCAGGCGCATGGCGGGGCGGGCATCTGCGACGATTTCGGGTTGCCCTACGACTATGCTTCGATCCGCTCGCTGCGCATCGCCGACGGCCCGGACGAGGTGCACCGCAACCAGATCGCCAAGCTTGAATTGCGAAAATATCGCGATCCGAGCGAATGGAAGCGCGCCTCGCCTCAACCGGCCGAGTAGGTTCGCGGCGCGGCTATGGCGATCCAAATCGCTTTAGGCTGGGAGTTGCTCTCTAACTTATCAGGCGCGACCTCTCTTCTCTTCCTTGGGGAGAAGTCGCGCCACAATTGCACAGGCACTCAAAGCAAACTTCGCGCCTTAAACTGCTGAGCCTTATCCGGAATCTCGCTTAAAATCCGGTAAAATTTGGTTTTGTTTCGTAAAACGGCCATAAGTAAGCATGTAACTATTTCGAACGCCTTGATTCACGACGCGACGCCGCCATCCATTTGCAAACTTGCTTTTTTGCGGCGCAGCCTTGCCGCTGCCTAAGCGACAGTTTCTGGCTGCGCAATAGCACGGCGCGTCTTAACCTGAACGCTTGCAATAGGCCGGTTGCAGACATGAAGCTGATTTCGGAGAGTGCCCGCTTTTGGGGGATCAGCCGCGGTGCCCTGCCTTGGTATCAGCCCAGCGCTCAAAACGCTGCTTCGCTGTCGTGTGCACTATATGATTTCTCATTCCTTCGCAATAGCCTGTGGAAGCTAGCAAACCAGCGAGGCCTCCCTCCGGGCCGGCCGCTTCTCGTTGTGCAAAGAACTCCTTCTTGATTTCAAGAAGGAGTTCCCGGGTCAAATCAGGTTCGTCCAGGGGTACGTCAATATAACTTGATGACAAGAAATTGCTTCCACTAAGCAAAGCCTGCGGGAAGTAAGCGATCAGGCTGTTCTGGGTGACGGGCTCGTGCTCGGTGAGGCTTTCTCCCTTTAGCACTGCGGAAAGAGCTTCAACCATGTCGCGCCCCTTTCCTAACCGCAAATGGCAATGCTGGGTGCATCGCGGATCTATTTCAATGAGGAAAGCCGAACCGGTTCCTTCCTCAATTATGAAATCGAGTCCGAAAAATCCCGATAAGCTTAATCGGCGCGCGATTTTCGCGGCGGCATCCATCATGTCCGTGTTGTCGACTAAACGTACGACGCTTGCGGGGCCAAGTAAGCGCTGTTCACTGACGACTTCGCAGCCCACTCCAGCCAAGACCTCCCCATTCCGGCAGACGACTGCGCAGTTGGCGGAACGGCCGTGGATGAAGCGCTGACCTACTAACGCGGGCCGAATTCCCCGGACCACGTCCTGCCACCGCATTGCGAAAAGTGCGTCCCTATTTCCAGTCAAGCGTTTAGCAAAGCGTAACAGCCCGATGGGGCGGCGCAGGTCAGCGAAACAATCCCTGGCTTCGGGCAGCGTGGCCACAATCCTCACGCCGCTTCCACCAACTGATCCATCGACCTTCAGCACCCAGGGAAAGGGCTGACACTCAAACAGGTGGTCGAGGTCTTGGGGAGAGCGGATGGCGGTTGTCTCTGGCGCCAGAATTCCCTCTTCGCGTGCGATCTTGAGGAGCATATAGCGGGAATCAACGATAGAATAGCTCTCTGGATGCCCAAGGGAACGTGCAATCAGGGCCAGAATATCTACCTCTGAGGCGGAACGCGCTCGTTTACTCGAATACAATTCATGCAAGTTACGGACCGCCAAATCATCACAGGGAATAATAATATCGGGTTTTGTGGCCTCGATAGCTTTGGTAAGGGAGCTCCAGAGGGGCAAAGCGGGCATATAGAAATGTATCGTGAGCGCGCTGAACCTTCATCGAGGAGTGATCGTTAGGGCACAGTATCGAGACTGCGTGCCCCGCTCGCAATAACTCGATCATGAGTTGAGGAGCGTTCGGCCACTTAGTTGTCGTAGTCAGTAGTATTTTTGACTGGGCCATGGCTCCACCGGCTGGGGCAGGCAATTTAGTTGGCTCAGAGAGCCCGGTTGCTCAACCGCTAGGAGCGAACCGCGGACGAGGCCGATTGCACCTTTACCTCCGGCCCATGCACTATCGCGGCAAGTGACCTCAGACGCCTAAGGCGGCTGAGACGTCGGGCAAGGCGCGGAGCCGCAAATTCAGCGCCACAGGCAAAGCGCAACAATGGTCCAAACGTGTTCGCAGCGATCGCCCCGACGAAGTAAAGCCCCGGCAATGAGGATTTCAAAGTTTCCGGAAAGAATTGGGGTGCCCGCGACAGCCTTTATATGCGACCGCAACTCTTCATCGAGAAAAGGTAAACGTGACAACTGCGGTTTATAGCCCGTCCCACAGATGACATGGTCGGCATAAAGCTCTTGCCGTTCGCCACCATTGCTGGAAACAACCAAAACGACACCGTTTTCGTGCGTCCTTGCTTCCACCAACTCGGATTTCGACATAAATCTTGACCCTTCCCATAACCCGGTCGCGCATAAAGTACCCAGGCGCCGGTCCAAGATAGGTTCGAGCGATATGCAAACGTTTTTCCTCTGGGAGGTAACGAAAGACCTGTGGAAGCTTAGTCAGGAGAACAGAGCGCCAGCCAGGGCCGATCTTGCTGCCAGGGTTACGCAATCGGTCTTTGAGTGGACGTGGCAGCCGCATCTTGGTGTGGAAGGGAATTTGAGCGCCGCGTGCAATGAGATGCACGTCAGCACCCGCCTCGTGCAGTAGCCCCGCGATGTCTGCAGCTGACGCGCCAGCGCCTATAACGGAGACTTTCTGCCCTTTGAAAGCATCCAGACTACTATGATCGGAGGTGTGCGTTACCAGAGTCTTTGGCATTCCGGAAACCGCCTCGGGTAGCACTGCAAAATGCGAAATGCCCGCCGCCACTATAACCACTCGAGCTTCAACTCGGCGCCTGATTCCAACTGCAGGCGATAGTGGTTTCCGCTGCGGTACAACCTTGTGACCAGCACTTCCTCGAGATGAGGCACAAATTTGCGTTGGAACGCCCGGCCATACTCTACGAAGTCCTCAAGCCGCGGAGGCACGCCAACGTCGGCATAGGCTACCTTGCGATCGCGGCAAAAGCGTTCAAATGTAAAAGCACGCCTCGGATCACAAAGGGAGGTGGCGAAACCGTCCGACTTCAGGAGCATTCCTTTCGGCATTTGCGCGCTCCATGTTTCCATAGCCTTGCCGAAGATCCGGTAAGGAATATTCCTCGCCGACAAATGTGCGGCAACTGACAGGCCATATGGACCCGCCCCAATTATGGCAATCTCGCAAACTTCCGGCATATTTGCCCCGCCAATTTCCGAAATATTCTTAATCAGCTAAGTTTGCCATCGGTGATCAGCCGCCGCTAGGCTCGCCGTAATAATTTCCAAACTAGTTTGATCAAATTTTCGGCAACGCCGCTCTCAAAACGCTCCTGCGCCCGGAGTTGTACGCAGGTTGACTAATATAGTAGAACTCGATCGCAGTTTTGAGGAGTTTGCTGAAGCACCCGATAACCGAGTGCCGCGGCTTTGATAGCTGATTCAATTGGTATCCGAACAACTGCGTTCGTGCTAGGTTTAGCCGCAGTCAGGAACGGAACATGAGCAATGAGCCCGTTTGTAACTGCACGCCTTAACATCTTTCGGCGGTTGCCAAGATTTTCCAAAAGGCCTTCCACGATCCTGTTAATCCTAGCGTTGCTAGGGTGTGCTGCCCGTGCTCAGATGTCGACCGGACATCTGCTCGACACGACGGCTGCTCCCGGGGCCAATTACGACAAGGCTGAATTTAGGTTATGGTACCCGGACAGTTCGAAATTCATACGCGGGGTCCTTGTTCTCGTACCTGGCTCGAACGCCGACGGACGGTCCGATGTAAGCGATCGATTTTGGCAGGCCTTTGCCAGCCGCAACGACTTTGCGTTGATCGGTTGTCGCTTTATCGACAAGCCCCACGAAGAGGCGTTTATCGAGAATTATGCGAACGCCGCGCAAGGCAGCGGACAGGCGCTACTGGATGCGCTCACAGCTTTTTCTGCGCGCTCCGATCATCCGGAACTGGCCAATGCACCGCTTCTGCTATGGGGAATGTCAGCTGGCGGTGAA
>CAVRSS010000126.1:0-34073 GCA_963723755.1 uncultured Alphaproteobacteria bacterium
TCGTGCGCACGACGCGCGCGTCTTGCGGCCGCGTCGCGGACAGCGCCTTCATCACGTCCTCGGCCTCGCTCGGCCCCAGGCTGTTGATGATTTCGGCGATGCGCACGCGGTTGTCTTCGCCCGACGCGTTGGCGGGCCGCCGAGCAGCGACTCCCGGATCGCGTTCTCGATGATCTCGAGCGCGCCCGGCGCGACCGTCGGCGGCGTCAGCAACCGGCACAGAACCTGGTTGCGAAGATCGCGCGGCAATTGCGCGACGATGCGCGCGGAAAGCGCCGCGTCCAGTTTCGACAAGATGAAGGTCGCGGTCAGCGGATGCTCGCCCTTCAGGAAGTCGGAGGCAGCGTCTCGGGCAGATTGGCCGATCGATTTCCAGATGTCGGGGCCGTGACCGCCCCAGTACTCGGAGAGCATGTCGGCGATCTGGTCGGCGGGCACGGCGTCGGTGAGCAGCGCCCGCGTCCGCACCCTCGTCTCCCAGCAGCGGCACGCCGGCCGAAAACGGCGGTCGGTGAAATCGTCCATGATTGTGTCGAGCTCGGCGTTCTGCACCGTCCCCAGGCGCGCGGCGGCCGCCGTCACCTCGCGCAGTTCCTGCTGAGTGAAATGCTTCAGCAACTGCGTCGCGGCGGGCTTGCCCATCGCAAGCAGCAGGGCCGCCGCCTTCTGCGGGCCGGCCAGGCTAGCGAGGCGTCGCGCTTCATGAGTTCGGTCAAGGAGGACACTCCTGATCGCATGCGGCCGACCGACCGGGCCGTCGCCGGCTCGAATTGACGATCTCGGTCAGGGTGACGCCGAATTTCGAATTGTCCTCGTCGACCACGACGACTTCGCCGCGCGCAACGATGCGTCCGTTGACGAGCACGCTGACCGGCGCGCCGACCTTCTGGTCGAGCGTGATGACCGCGCCGCGGCCGAGTTCATCAGCCGCGCGACCGGCATGGTGGTCGTCCGAGCACGACCTGGACATTGACCGGAATGGAAAGGATGGCGTCGAGGTTCGGGCGCGGAGCCGGCGGTGCGCCAGCGACCCGGCCGCTGCCGGGCCGCGTCGAGAACCGAGTCGGTGTCAATCGTGGGATCCATGTCGGAGCTCTTCTTCTCGTGCGATGGATAGAGGGACCGGCGTTTCGCTCAACTCGCGGCGCAGTATTCGTCGTCGGGATTGTTCGCGATGATGTCCTGGACCTCGAGCGCATAGCGGTCGCTGCGTTCGCCCAGCTTGCAGAGGAATACGCCGCGCTCGACGCATTCGATTGCGGATGTGGCCCTCGCCGGCATTGCTCAGCGGCAGCAGCCCGCCGACCTGCGAGGCTGGCGACGTCGCCGAGCGTCATTTCGAATTCGTCGAGGATCGCCGTCAGGGTCAGGCGCGCCTGCGTGACGCCCTGCTCCATCTTGCGCGTCCAGCTCGGATCGAGCTTGGTAGCGCTCGGGTCGGGGCCGCGCGCGAACATCTCCGCGAGCGGCGTCGTCAGCGGATTGCGGCAGGACGACCAGCAGTCGAAACGCTCCGGCCGGGTCTTGATCGTGTATTGGGCCGAGATGGCGGGCATGTCGCGCGGGCCCAGCAGGTTCTCGTCGGCGATCGTGCTCAGGCTCTCGAAGTCCGAGGTCGAAGCTCGCGACCGGCGCGAACGCGTCCTGCAGCGCCGGCGAGCGTTCGGCGAATCGGCGACAAGGCGGGTCTCGAGGTCCGTTCGCGCGGCGCGCCGGCGACCGCCGGGGCATAGGCGCCGTCGAGCGCGGGGTCGACTCCGAAAATCGCGTTGATGACGATGTCGACGATGTTCTCGTCGAAGACCATCAGGCGCGCGCGCGTCGAGCGCCGCGCTGCGCAGCACCGCTGCGGCGGCGCCGGAGTTGGCGCCTAGCAGGGCGAAGGTCGTCGTGGTCTGCATCGCTCGGTTGCGCCCGCGACGGCCGACCCGCAGATGCCCGCCAGCGCGAGGCCGATGTTCTCGGAGAACCGCTCGAGCGAGGCGTTGAGCTGCGGCATCTTCTCGATCGACAGCGCCGAATTCTCGCCCCGGGCGTCGCGGAGCCAGGCCGTCGAGGGATCGCGTTCGTGCGGGCGACCGCCATGGCTTAGGCCGCTTCCTTCACTGCCGGCGCCGCCGCCGCAGCGAGGTTTCGTTTTCGACGGTGTCGATCGTCGGACGCTCCTTGGAGGGGATCGTCTTGCGCCCGAATTCGACCGCGACCTGCGGCATGGCGCCGTTCATGAACGCGAGCAGCCTCTGCTTGACGAGCGTGATAGAGCCGCAATTGCTTGTGCGCACGACCTTGATCTTGGCCGCCAACGGCGCGACGACGCCATAGGAGAGGAAGATGCCGCCGAAGGTGCCGACCAGCGCCGCGCCGATCAGGCCGCCGAGCACTTCCGGCGATTGGTCGAGCGCGCCCATGGCGTGGATGACGCCGAGCACCGCGGCCACGATGCCGAGCGCGGGCAGCGCGTCGGCGACCGCCTGATAGGCGTGCACGGCTTGTAGCTTGTCGTGGGTGAGCGTCTCGATCTCCTCGTCCATCAGCGCTTCGATCTCGTGCGTGCGGGCGTTGCCGATGATGATGAGTCGGCAATAGTCGCAGATGAAGGTTACGAGGTCGGCGTTGGCCAGCAGTTCGGGAAATGCCTTAAAGATTTCGGATTCCTTCGGGATTGTCGAAGTGGGTTTCCACTTCGCTGCGCGATTTGGCCCGCAGTTCGCGCATCAGCGCGTGCAGCACGCTGAGCACGTCGAGGATAGTCGCGCGGCTTGGGCACCTTGTCGAGCACCGCCTCGATGACGCCTTGCCGCAGTCCTTGATGGTCGGCAACGGATTGGCGACGATGAACATGCCGAGCGACGAGCCGCCGATGATCACGAATTCGAACGGCTGCACCAGCACTTCGAGGTGCCCGCCGAGCGCGGCGTAGCCGCCGATGATGCTGCCGAAGGCGATGACCAGTCCGATCGCGAAATTCACGGACAGCTCCCCTGCTGCCGACAGGCGCGCCGAACATTGCCGCGCAGATCTTACGCGAGACTGTTTTCGCGACGGTCAGCCTCGTGCAAGCGCGCCTTGCGTTAATGCTCGAGCGTCGCGACGTCGAGTGCGAGACTTGCCCGGAGCCGACCATGCAGAACGGACTCTATGTCGCGCTGTCGGCGCAGGTCGCTCTGCAGCGTCGGCTCGAGACGATCGCCGAACAACGTCGCGAACATGAACACGGTCGGCTATCGCGCCGACGGCGTTACGTTCGACGCGCAGGTCGCCAAGGCGGGCGACAACCATGTCTCCTATGTCGACGCCGGGCGACGACTACATTTCTCGCCGCGCCGGCCCGCTGATCGCAGACCGGCAATCCGCTCGACGTCGCCGTCCAGGGCGACGGCTGGTTCGCCGTCAACGCCGGACGGAGACGGTCTACACCCGCGACGGCCGCTTGAGCATCGACGAGACCGGCGTCGCTCGACGTCAACGGCGCGCCGGTGCTCGACGCCGGCGGCGCGCCGATCCAGCTCGATCCCCGGGCGGCGCCGCCGGTCGATCTCCGGCGACGGCATGATCACGCAGAACGGCAGGCAGACCGGCGCCATCGGTCTGTTCCTGCTCGACGCCCGACGCCAAGCTGACGCGCGCCGGCAATTCCGGCTTCACTTCGGACAAGCCCGGCGACGCCGGTGCTCGACTTCACGCAGCAACGGCGTCGTCGCAGGGCGCGGTCGAAGGCGCCAACGTCGATCCCGATCGAGGAGATGACCAAGCTGATCGCGGTCACCCGCAATTTCGACAGCGTCGCCAACGAGGTGATCCAGACCGAAACCTCGCTGCACAGACGCGATCAAGACGCTGGGCTCGCCGCATGAGCGGCGCCCGCGCGCGCCGAGCCCGACGCCGAACGCGCCTCGAGCCGCTGCGCTGGAGCGCGGCGGTCGCGCGGGCTTGCGCGACTCTGCCGCGTCGCGCGCGTCGGCGGCGTCGTCACCGAGATCGCGACCTCGCATTACCGCGTCGCCGGTCTGTCGCGCTTCGTGCGGCTGGGCGAATGCGTCAGCGTCGAGGCCGGCGACCGCGAGCAGATCGGCGAAGTGGTGCGCATCGAGGACGCCGCGATCACGCTGAAGCCGTTCGACGCGCGCTGCGACGCCGCGATCGGCGCGCGCGCCTATCGCGCCGAGAGCCTGTCGCTCTGGCCGCACGAGCCTGGAAGGGCCGGGTCGATCGACGCGCTCGGCCGCGCCGATCGACGACACGGGCGACGCTGCGCCGGGCGACCGCGCCGATGCCGCTCGACGCCGAGCCGCCGCCGGCGCTGCAAGCGCGCGCGCGTCAAGACAGCCGATCAAGACCGGCATCCGCGTCATCGACCTGTTCACGCCGATCTGCGCCGGGCCAGCGCATCGGCATCTTCGCCGGCTCCGGCGTCGGCAAATCCTCGCTGCTGGCCATGCTCGCGCGCGCGCCCGATTTCGACGCGGTCGTGATCGCGCTGGTCGGCGAGCGCGGCCGCGAAGTGCGCGAATTCCTCGACGACACGCTGGGCGACAACCGCAAGCAACGCCGATCGCCGTCGTCTCGACCGGCGACGAAAGCCCGATGATGCGCCGGCTCGCGCCCAAGACCGCGATGACGGTCGCCGAATATTTTCGCGATCGCGGCCAGTCGGTGCTGCTGATCATCGATTCGGTGACGCGCTTCGCCCATGCGGCGCGCGACGTCGCGCTCGCGGCCGGCGAGCCGGCGGTGGCGCGCGGCTATGCGCCGAGCGTGTTCAGCGATCTGCCGCGCCTGCTCGAGCGCGCCGGCCCCGGCGTCGACGGCTCGGGCTCGATCACCGGCATCTTTTCGGTGCTCGTCGACGGCGACGATCACAACGATCCCGTCGCCGACAACATCCGCGGCACGCTCGACGGCCACATCGTGCTCGACCGCGCGATCGCCGACCAGGGCCGCTATCCCGCCGTCAACGTGCTGTCGTCGATTTCGCGCCTGGCCGCGCCGCGCTGGACGCCGGAGCAGCGCGCGCTGGTCACGCGCCTGCGCGCGATGATCGCCCGCTACGAGGAGACGCGCGAACTCCGCCTGATGGGCGGCTACACGCCGGCAGCGATCCGATGCTCGATCAGGCGGTCAAGACCGTGCCGCGCATCTACGAATGCATGACCCAGACCCTGAAATCGCCGCCCAGCCAGGACCCGTTCATGGATCTGGCGATGGCGCTGCGCGCCTCCGCGCGCGCCGAGGAGAGCGCCGCCCAGGCGCATTGAGACGAGAGCCGTGGCAAAACTTCCAACCGCCTCCAAGGGACTGGCCCGCACGCTGCAAAGCGTCCCGCACGCGGCGCCGGCCAAGCTCGCCGCCGGGAAAGTCGTGGACATGGCGTTGATCGGATCGAGCCTCGCCGCGGCGGCCGGCTCGGTCGCCTTCGCCGGTTTCATGCTGATGCAGGGCGATCATCCGCCCAACGTCAACGGCCTGCAGTATCTCGCCATCTTCGCGCAGCCGAAGGGCGCGCTGAAGTCCGATGGGACATCGGCGGCGTCGACGGCCGCGATCTCCTCGGCTGCGCCGGCCCAATCCCTGCCGGCGGCATCGGCTCCGCCCCTCGACATGTCGCCGGTCGGCGCGATCGGCGCTTCGCCGGGCTACGAGCTCGTGTCCGCGCAAGCGGGGCTGGCCTGGGTTCGCGCGGGCGGGCGCATCTTCCCGGTTCGTCCCGGCGACGAACTGCCGGGGCTCGGTCTGGTGCGCGCAGTCGCCTGGGGCGACGGGCGCTGGACAGTGATCGGCGACGACGGCGCCCCGCTGCTGACGAGCGGCCCGCCCGCGCCTGCGAAAGACGGCTCCGGCAAGGCGCCGTTCTCGCGCATGATGATCTTCGGGCCGGACAATTAGCGGCGAGGGCGACGCGTTCCGGCTCGGGCCCGAACCTGCCGGATCGGGACAAAGTCAAAGTTTGCGCTGCGACGCTCCGGATCAACCTTAGCCCCGGCGGGAGGCGCTCGCGAAGACCGCCGGCGCTCGAGGCCTGACGGACGCATCATGAACCTGAATTCCGCGCGGACGCTCTCGTGATCGCCGACGCGTTCCATTCGAAATCTTTCGCGGCGAATCCCGATCAATTCGTTCGCCCCTCAAGGGCGAGCGCGCGTCGCGGCGAAGTCTCGGACCCGAACCGAACTGAAGGAGGCCTTCGCGTCACGCGAGCCGGGCTGCGCTTGTGAGGCGGGGCAGGCCAGGGCGCGCACATACCCGCGGATCTGGGCGATCGCCCCGCAGCGCGCCGCGCTCGTTCGCAACGCGGATCGCGGCGGCGCTCCCAACTCCCACGGCCTCGCGATCTGAACGGCCGAGCGGTTGCTTTCGGCCTCTAACGCCGCTGCCGCCGCCCCGCAAATTCAGCGAGCGCGCGGTCGACCAGCATGTTGGCGATCGCGACGCGCCGATTGGCGAGGTGGGCCGGGATGTCCTGGCGCCGGTCGGGATGGTTGCGCCACATGAAGCGCCGCCGTGCGCGTTGCAGCGCGTCCGGCGTCGCCGCGTCGGGGAGCCCGAGTCGCGCGCGATCGTCACGGGATCGTCGCTCGGCTGCTCGCGCCTCGGCTCGGGCGAAGGCGCGCGCGCCGGTTGCGACGGGATCGGATCGTCGGACTCCGGCAGCCAGGCGAACGCCTGCTCCCAGAGATTGAGGCCCGCCGCCTCCAGCGCTTCGCGCCAGTCGAACGGCAGCGGCGGCGGCGCGAACGGGTTGGCGAAGCCATGCGCATCGCTCGAAACCGCGCCGGTCTCGTCCTCCAAGTCGAGTTGATCGAGATGCTGATCGAAGGAGGAAAGAGCGGCCATGAGACCTCGCCAACGCAACGCAACGCCAATGGAAACGGCCCGGCCTCAGTGCAGCGCGACTTTGGCGCGCGCCCCAGCGCTCGCGCCGGGTTCGGAGTTCGTCTCGACGACCACCCGGTTTCGTCCGGCGGTCTTGGCCTCGAACAGCTTCGAATCCGCCCTGGCGACAAACATCTCGGCGGTTTCGCCCGGCGCGAGGCGAGCGAGCCCGAAGGAGGCGGTAATCGTGCCGAGGCGATCCTCCTTGGCGCCGACGACCCAACGTTTGGACGTCCAGTTCGTGCCGGATCTTCTCCAGGATGGCCGCGGCGGCCTCGAGAACCGCGTTGGGAAACAGAAGCGTCGAATTCCTTGCGCCGCCATAGCGCGCAGCCAGGCCCTTGCCCCGGATGTTGGCCGAGCAGATCGGCGAACAGGCGCAACAGGTAGTCGTTGACGACATGCGAAAGCGATCGTTGACCGATTTGAAGCGGTCGAGATCCGCAATCGCCAGGCAGAGATCGGCGTCGGCGGAGCGCGCGCGCGCAATCTCGTTGCGCAGCGCCTGATCGAAAATCGCCGGTTCCGAGTTCGGTGAGCGAATCGATCATCGCGATCTTGCCGACTTCCGTGATGTTGCTGCGCAGGCTGACGATCTGCTGATGGGAGACTTCCAGTTCGTGCGAGAGCTCGCTGACCTCGAACCTGCATCTCCATGTTGCGGTTCATCAGCTTGACGATGATATCCTGAACCTCGTTCGGGACGGCAGCTGGGAGAGGCCGCTGTTCAGGCCGGTGAGGTTTTCCTGATAGGCGCGGTGCAGGACCAGGAATTTCTTGATCGTGCTCATGACATGGTCGAGTATCACGCCCTCATAGGCGGGGTCCGAGGCCCTTGCGAACCAAGGGGACCCTCGGGCCGGATCGGCGCAGGAGCCGTGGCGGCGCCCGAGGCGGCGAGCGCGCTGAGCCCGAAATCCCATCAGGCAGAGCCCGATCAATCCCAGCATCCCGCCCTCGGCCAGGGGATCGCTTTGCAGGCGCCACATCATGACCGCGCCGAGGGCGAGCACCGCCGCCGCGCCCAGCAATTGAAGGGTCTTCAAGAGGCGCAGCGTCATATCTCGCGCCCCCCGCGCCGGGGACTGGCCGGGCGGCGGCGTTCCTCGCTCGCCAGGGGCGCGGAGAGAGGCGGGCGGAAATCCGAGGCGTCAGGGCGAAGCGACATATCGGGCGATCAGACTTTGTCGTCTTGTCCGCCGTGATGGCGCCGGGCCCGTCACTAAGCGTCATGCATTTTTGCGGCTGTCTCTCCCGATTTATTGTTTCTACCTTAATCGCTGATCCGTTACTCCACTGTTAACTCTTTGAGTCATGGGGGGCGGTCCTTGCCGATCAGGTCGTTGCCGCTAAGCGCGCGGATGCCGCCATTCTTCGCGCCCGTGATCATGTTCATGGCGATGAACGCATAGCCGACATCCGAGGCTGAGACGCCGATGCCGACTTCGGGGCCGTCGATGTAATTGTTGATGACGCTCATCGTGCCGAGCCGCCACGCGAGCCGAGAGCAGCCAACTGGCCCGCGCCGCCGATGAGGTTGTTCGAGACGAGCCCGTCGCCGTCGACCCAGATGGCGCTCTTGGCGCAGGCCGACGCCCTGTTGCCGGTCACAAGCAGGCCCAAGCCGGAGCAGACGAGGCCGTCGCCGGCCCTCGATATCACCTGGCAATCCGCGACCGTCAGTTTTCGGCATTCCCGCGCGGCGAGCCCCGTCCCGATGAAGGCGACGCCGCGCAGGCTGACATCGGCTGCGTCGCGGCATTCGAAGACGGGCGTGCCCTTCGGCGCAAGGAGGATTGACAGACCCGGCACACCGATCACGGCCGCACTGGAGGGAAGCTGCAGCTTCCCGACGCGGTACATTCCAGCCGGAATAACAATAGGCTGTCCGGCGGGCGCAAGCTCATCGATGGCGCGCTGCAAGGCGGCCGACTGATCGCGCTCCGCGTTGGGTTCCACGCCGAAATCGGCAACGCTCCTGCCAGAAGCCAACTGCGGCAGCGGCGCAGCCTCAGCCGTCGCCGCCCCTAGCAACGCAGCCGCCGCTCCGCCCATTCCCATGAAGTGTCTGCGATCCATCGCCGATGATTTCCCTGCGCTGGCTTAGCCCGTCTTGCTTCGCACGTAGCACAGCTTCGGCGCTCGCACGAACGAGAATCCGCGCGCCCGCCACCGCTTCCTCCATTGTGAGGCGTGGCTGAACGTCCGTCTCGGCGCCAATGGCCGGCATATGGACGAAGCTCACCAGCCGGCCATCCGCCTCGCCATCATAGAGGCTCCAGTAGAAGAGCGCGTTGCAGAGATAGCGGCCAGCATCCTCGGAGAGCGCGGCCGGAAACCCGCCCTTTCTCAACGCGCGGACGAGATCCAGCGGCGGCAGCGTGGAGCCAGGACCGGCTTCCCCGCCCGCACGAGCGCATTCGCTCGCCGCACCACGCCGGCTTGATCCTCCTTCCGCCCGCTTGAGTTGAAGGCGCGCCTTTCGATCTCGAAGCCGGATGACCGCTTCGAAACCCCGAAATGCACGACCGCGTGCGGCTGGAAACGCGCAATGGCCTTTCGGGCGGCAACCCTCGCGGTCGCCCACACCACCGGAATGATCGCTGTCGCTACGTCGACGCCCGGCGTGACAGCCGAACCCTCCAGCGCGAGGGCGACAGAGGTCGAGGCGTTGTAGGGCATACTGGGAAATGGGCCGAACCCGGTAACAAGCACGCGAACAGCCTGGTCTGACGCGCCGCTCATGGACGGCCTAGAATGAGAGCCGCGGCTTCATCGGCGGCTACGGATGGAGGCTTGCCGCCGCTTCGCACCTGCCTTTCCAACTCGGCGATTTTCGCCGCCGCGATGTCGTTCGATAGAAAGGTCGTGCGAATGTGATCCTCGATCATGGCATGCATCCATCGCACATCCTGCTCACGGCGCTTGGCCTCGAACTCACCGGTGGCTTCAAGCGCCGCCCGGTGCGCTTTGATCTTACCCCAAAGGTCGTCAAGCCCGCGCCCGTCCCGCGATGAAAGAGTGATCACCGGCGGCTTCCAGGAGGCGCTCGGCGGCGTCAGGATTCTCGAGCGCGGATGAATAATCCGAAGCCGCGGCGCGCGCAGCGATTTCGTTTCCGCTGTCGGCCTTCGTGATGGCGATCATGTCGGCCAGCTCCATCACGCCTTTCTTGATGCCTTGCAGCTCGTCGCCGCCGCCCGCCAGCATGAGGAGAAGGAAGAAATCCACCATACCGGCGACCGCGACCTCCGATTGCCCGACGCCAACCGTCTCGACGAGCACGACGTCGAAGCCTGACGCCTCGCACACAAGGATGGTTTCGCGGGTGGTGCGCGCCACCCCGCCGAGCGTGCCGGATGAGGGGGACGGGCGGATGAAGGCGTTGGGATCGGCGGCGAGCTGCGCCATGCGGGTCTTGTCGCCAAGGATCGCGCCGCCCGACCGGCTGGACGATGGGTCGACCGCGAGAACGGCGACCCGATGGCCAAGGCTCGTCAGCACGCTTCCGAACGCGTCGATGAGCGTGGATTTGCCCACGCCGGGAACGCCTGTGATGCCGATGCGATGCGATCGCCCCGCCGCATCATTCAGCAACGTCAGAAGCTGCCGCGCCCCTACGCGATGCGCGGGCTTGCGGCTTTCGATGAGCGTGATGGCGCGCGCAATCGAGACGCGGCTGCCCGCGCCGACATTCGCCGCCAGAGCCTCGATGCTCCTCGGTCCATTCCTATTAAAAGCGGTGTCTGCGCTTTGCATGCATAAGGCTTAAGAGAGCAATGGGTTTGGCACAATAGGAAGAATTGCCCTCCCTCGTCGAACGATAACGCCCGGATGTCCACTCCGGCCCAGCGGCAAATCCGCCATGCGTAAACGCTACCCGAATGAAAAGAAGCTTCGGCGCCGCCATGAAGCGGCCACGCTTCAACATCAGCTTGCAAACGCGGAAGCTAACGCCTATTTTGACGTCATCCCAGCATTTGAGGTATTCATGGCTCGCGTCACTGTCGAAGATTGCGTCGATAAAGTTACGAACCGTTTCGAACTCGTTCTTCTCGCCGCGCACAGGGCGCGGGCGGTTTCCGCGGGCGCGCCGATCACCGTCGACCGGGACAACGATAAGAATCCCGTCGTGGCGCTGCGCGAAATTGCGGATACGATGGTATCGCCAGAAGATCTCAAGGAAGATCTGATACACTCGCTACAGGCGCACGTCGAAGTTGACGAGCCCGAGCCTGAGGCCGCGCCTGCGCTGCCAAGCTCTCGTCCTGTCAATGTTCTCGGTCCCGACGATCAGTTTTCCGACGCCGTCATCGACCGCATTACGGAAGAAGAGTTGCTGCAGGGACTGGCTCGGAGCATTCCAGCTGAATCGGCAAGCGGTGGACGTTCAAAAGGCTAAGAAACTGTTGGGAAGTTGTTTCTTGACTTTGTCAGTGTTGGAGATTGTTTTAGATATCTAGAGTTGAAATTTTAAAGTTTGGCGAGGCCGTGCAGCTTGAGACTCAGACGAGATCGCAGCCAATTATGCGGCAATACGATCTCGTAGAAAAGGTTCTGAGCTACAATCCTAAAGCCAACGAGGCTCTGCTGAATCGCGCCTATGTCTACGCGATGAGGGCTCACGGCCAACAGAAGCGAGCCTCGGGCGATCCCTACTTCTCGCATCCTCTCGAAGTCGCTTCGATCCTGACAGGGCTGAAGCTCGACGACGATACGATCGCGACGGCGCTTCTTCACGACACAATCGAGGACACGCAAACCACCAAGGACGAGATCGAACGGTTGTTCGGCTCGAACATCGCGTCCCTTGTCGATGGTTTGACGAAGATCGAGAAGCTCAATCTCGTCTCCAAGAAGACACAGCAGGCCGAGAATTTCCGGAAGCTCCTGATCGCGATTTCGAGCGATGTCCGCGTGCTTCTCGTCAAGCTCGCGGACCGGCTTCATAACATGCGCACGCTTGAGCACATGCGCCCCGACAAGCGCCGGCTCATCGCGCAGGAAACCATGGACATCTACGCGCCGCTTGCCGGCCGCATGGGCATCCAGGAAATCCGCGACGAGCTTGAGGAATTGTCCTTCCGATGGCTGCACCCGGCAGCCTATGAGACGCTCATGTCGCGGCTCAATGTCTTGCGCGACCAGAACCGTGGCCTGACGGCGGAAATCGCGACTGAACTCAAAGCCAAGCTCGAAGCACAGTCCATCAAGGCGGAGGTCTTCAGCCGCGAAAAAAAGCCCTACTCGATCTGGCTCAAAATGCAGAATAAGCAGATCGGTCTGGAGCAGCTTTCGGACGTCTACGGTTTTCGCGTCATTGTCCCGACATTGGAGGATTGCTACGCCGCACTTGGCGTGGTGCACACGACTTGGCGCGTGGTGCCCGGCCGTTTCAAGGACTACATCTCAACGCCCAAGCATAACGAGTATCAGTCGATCCACACCACCATCGTTGGCCCGCGCCACCAGCGCGTCGAACTGCAGGTGCGGACCGCGGAGATGCATCAGATCGCCGAATATGGCGTTGCCGCGCATTCCGGCTACAAGCTCGCGGCGCTCGCCAGGTTGAACGGAGATGCGCGCGGCGTGAAAGGCCCGGCGCCCGGCGAAAGCACCGCCTATCAATGGCTTCGCAAGCTCGTCGACAATCTCCTTGAGGGCGATAACCCAGAGGAATTTCTGGAGCACACGAAGCTTGAGCTGTTCCTCGACCAGGTGTTCTGCTTTACGCCGAAGGGCCGCCTGATCGCAATGCCCCGTGGCGCGAACGCCATCGATTTTGCCTATGCGGTCCATACCGATGTCGGCAACCGGTGCGTCGGCACGAAAATCAACGGGCGCCACATGCCTTTGTTGAACGAGCTGAAGAACGGCGACGAGGTGGAAATCATCCTGTCCGATGCTCAGACGCCGCCTGCGGCCTGGGAAGGCGCCGTTATTACCGGAAAGGCGCGTTCCGCCATCCGCCGCGCGACAAAGGACGTCGTTCGCAAGCAATATCTCTCACTCGGCCGCGACATCATGAAAGCGGCTCTGGGACGCGCAGGGAAATCCGGCGACACCGATTTGTCGCCCGTTCTGCCACGGCTTGGCCAGCGGAGCGTGGAAGACCTCTTGACCGCGGTTGGGCGCGGCGAAACAACGGCCGATGAGGTTTTGAAAGCCGTCGATCCCAGTCTCGTCCAGGAGGGCGCCCCAAAGCGCCGCACGATTACCCGCAACGACGAAGGCTGGTTCAACCTGCGCCGTGTCACGAGCTTCAAGTTCCGGTGGCCTGGGCTTCTGGCTGGTTCCGAAGACGAGGACGGCGGAAAGGGCATTCCAATTCGAGGCGCGAATGGTGTGTCCATCGTTCATTTCGGTGAAGGCGGCGCGGTTCCAGGCGAACGCATCGTCGGCATTCTCGACCCCGGCAAGGGCATCACGATCTACCCAATTCACTCGCCGCATTTGCGCGCCTACGAAGATCAACTCGATAGCTGGATCGATGTGACCTGGGACATCAGGGAGGGCGCGACCGAGCTTTTCCCCGCACGTATCCAGGTTACGGCCGTCAACGAGCCCGGAAGCCTTGGGAAAATCGCGAGCGTGATCGGAGCCGCCGGCGCGAATATCGACAAATTGCAGATGATTAACCGTGGCCACGATTATACTGAGATGGTGATTGACATTGAAGTCCTCGACCTTAAGCATTTGACCGATATGCTCAATGGGGTGAAGAACCTTGACGTGGTAAGTTCGGCAAGCCGCGTCCTGTCGTGAAAACCCTTCCATCTCCAGAGGCGCCGATGCTGTCTGACGACGCCGTGCTTAAGGAATTCCGCGAAGCCGGGGCTTTGCTCGAAGGCCATTTCATTCTTTCCTCGGGGTTCCATTCGAGCGCCTATCTTCAATGCGCGCGCGTCTTGATGGAACCCTGGCGTGCGGACAGGCTTTGTGCGTCCCTTGCGGAGAAGATCAGGGCCGCAGGTATCGCCGCCGACCTTGTTGTCTCGCCTGCCATGGGCGGCGTTGTCGTGGGCTACGAGATGGGCCGTCAACTTGGGCTTCCGGCGATCTTTTTCGAGCGCGTCGATGGCGCCTTCGAGCTGCGGCGCGGATTCAGGATTGAAAGAGGTCAACGGTGCCTTCTCGTCGAGGACGTGGTGACAACGGGCTTATCGTCGCGGGAATGCATGGAAGCGGTGCAAGCGCTTGGTGGCCATATTGTCGCGGCCGCTTCACTCGTGGACCGGTCCGGGGGCCGGGCCAGCTTTTCCGTTCCCTTCATTCCCCTGATTCGGCTTGACATTCCTCATTTCGCACCCGATCAACTGCCTGCTTCAATAGTCGACATTCCGCCTATCAAACCCGGAAGCCGGGGCCTGAAAACCTAGGAGAGATAGCTGCCCTAATGGAACCGTAAGGGGTGGCTATGCTTTAAAGTTCTGTTCGCTCTGTGGGGCTGGGAGACATGCTTTTTAAACGTCGAGAACAGCTTTCCCCGCTCGTGCGTCTGCGTAACGCAATCTGGCCCGCTCGCAGTTTCGAGCGGTCTTTCCGTTACATGATCCTGCGGCTTTGGCGCATCAAAGCGACGCCGCACAGCATTGCGCTCGGTTGCGCCGCAGGCGTCTTTGCAATTTTTACTCCGTTCCTTGGATGCCAGATGCTCCTGGCTGCTTCCCTTGCGCTCCTGTTCCGGGGAAGCGTCATGGCGTCAGCCGTTGGAACCTTCGCCGGAAACCCGTTAACGTATCCCATTATTTGGGGATCCACTTTTGCGGTTGGGAATCTGTTTCTGGGCGACTCGGCAAATGCCGAGATCGGCAAGCTGTCGACAGGCGCGCAGGCCCTGCGCGTCAGCATCAGCGAAGCGTCTCCGGATGGCGTCGCAACGGCCGTACAGGGTCTTTGGCCAATCTTGAAGCCTATGGCGCTCGGCGCGCTGCCGCTCGGCGGCCTTACGGCGATCCTTATCTATTTTATCGTGCGCCGCCTGCTCCAGGCTCAACACAGCAGGCGCGCCAACAGAACCAGCCCTGAGGCTGCAGCCGCGGCCGCCCGGTGAGAATGATGGCTGCTGTTCGCCTTGGCCTGAACATCGATCACGTCGCGACGCTTCGCAATGCCAGGGGAGGCGTCCTCCCCGACCCTATTCGCGCGGCGCGCGTCGCATTGGAAGCGGGCGCCGATGGCATCACGGCCCACCTCCGGGAGGACCGGCGCCATATCCGCGATGACGATATCCGTAGGATCATGGCTGAGATCGATGCGCCCCTCAATCTTGAGATGGCGGCGACGGAGGAAATGACCGCCATCGCGATCAAGACCGGCCCTCATGCGTGCTGCATCGTGCCGGAACGCCGCGAGGAGATCACGACCGAGGGCGGCCTCGACGCGGCGGGGAGCACCGCGACGCTTGGTCCTATCGTGCGGCGCTTGTCGGACAGCGGCATCCGCGTTTCACTTTTCATCGATCCAGAGCCCCGTCAGGTCGATGCCGCCTTAAGGGTGTCCGCGCCCGTCATTGAACTGCACACCGGCCAGTATTGCGAAGCGTGGCTTGCCGGTGATCGCGTGGCAGCCGAGGATGAATTGCGGCGGTTGGTGCGAGCCGCTGAGCTTGCGACGCAAGCCGGTCTCGAAGTTCATGCGGGCCACGGCCTCGATTTCGAAACCGCCGCTCACCTTGCCGCATTGCCGCAAATTCGCGAATTGAACATTGGTCATGTCATCATCGGCGAGGCCGTATTCGTGGGTTTGCCGGCGGCGGTTGCGCGGATGCGCGGTTCGATTGCCAAGGGCGTCGCCGCTCGAGATCAGCAGACACAGCAGCAACAGCAATAACGGCATCGCAGGGGCACGATGATCATCGGCATCGGTAACGACCTGATCGATATCCGTCGAATTGAAAAAACAATCGAGCGCTATGGTGAGCGCTTCCTCGACCGCGTCTTCACCGAAACGGAGCGGTTGAAGTCGGATCGCCGAGCCAGTCGCGCCGCCTCCTACGCCAAACGCTTCGCGGCAAAAGAAGCGTGCGCGAAGGCGCTCGGAACAGGGCTCAGCTACGGCGTGTTCTGGCGCGACATGGGCGTCGTCAATCTGCCGAGCGGACAGCCAACCATCAAGCTCACCGGCGGCGCGGCCGAGCGGCTACAAAGCCTTCTGCCGGAAAAACACGTGGCGCAGATCCACCTCACCATCACCGACGATTTCCCGCTCGCCCAAGCCTTCGTCCTGATATCCGCCGTTCCCACATAACCGGCTGCGCTCGACGAGGCCCCTTTTGCTGCGTCCCCCGCGTGCGGCGCACGAGGGTTCCGTCCGCAACCCGTAATTCTCGTCGCAACGTGACAAATTCACCACAATTTCGCTGTTCTTTTCGCCCATACGCGCGCGATGACGACGACATTTTCACGCCGCGCCGTACTTTCGGGCGCATTTGCTGCTTTGGCCTCGGCTACTGCCGGGAGCGACGCGTTTGCTCAATCGGCTCGCATGCCGTTCCCGCATTGGGTTGCGGCTTTTCGTTCTCGCTCCCGCGCGCATGGCATCTCGGACGCGACCTATGACCGGGTGATGGGCTCGATCAAGCCCGACACCTCCGTGTACGCGCTCGACAAGGACCAGCCGGAGTTTCGCGAGGAAATCTGGCAGTACCTGAACCGCCGCGTCTCGGATTGGCGCATCTCCGTTGGCAAGGAACGCGCGAAAGAAGCGATGCCGCTCCTCAAGCGCGTCGAACACACCTACGGCGTCGACCCCTATGTCATGCTGGGCCTCTGGGGCATGGAGACGGCGTATGGCGACCTCATTACCAACCCGAAGCATATGCGGCCCGTTATCCCGGCGCTGGCGGCGCTGGCCTGGGGCGAACCCCGGCGCCGTTCCTATTGGGAGCAGGAACTGCTCAACGCGATGGTTATCGTGGAGCGCGGATGGGCCGATCCGAAAGATATGATCGGCTCCTGGGCTGGCGCGATGGGCCATACGCAATGGATGCCGGAGGTCTGGCTCAATATGGGCGTCGATTTCGACGGCGATGGACGAATCTCGCCCTTTGGGCGGCCGGACGACGCCATTGCCGGGACGGCGCAGTATCTCGCCAAACGCGGCAAATATCGCCATGGCGAGGGCTGGGGTTACGAGGTTCTTGTGCCGGCGGGCATATCAAGCGGAGGGGGAATGCGCCCCATCGCGAGCTGGAGTTCCCGGGGCGTTCGCCGTGCGAATGGAAAACCGTTCCCAAGACCCTCCGAGCTGGCCCGTCTTTGGCAGCCGGTGCCGGGCGGTCCAGTCTTTCTGCTGACGCACAATTTCGACGCTGTGAAATCCTATAATCCGGCGAATACCTATGCCCTTGCGGTTTGCCATCTTGGCGACCGGATTTGTGGAGAAGGCGGGTTCGTGCGGGAATTTCCGGGCAGCGAGCGGGCGCCAACACTCGCCGAAGTTCAGGAAATTCAGCGCCGTTTGACGGCGCTCGGCTTCGATACGGACGGAACCGATGGCCGCGTGGGCAAGGACACCATGAAGGCGATCCACGATTTCCAGATTAAGGCTGGCATGGCGCCTGCCGATGGTTATGCGGGGCTCAAGGTGCTGGCGCGGTTGCGGGTCACATCGTGACATGCTCCACGCCAAAATGGCCGGGCAGAGCCCGGCCATAAACGTGATTGGGCGAACCTAGACCTGCCGGAACTTTTTCGCCAAAAGCCCGGCAAGGAGGCCGCCAGCCGCCGCGGCGGTAGCCACGCGAATCGGCCCATACTGTTGGACGGCGCGCTCGATTTGCCGCCCTACATCGTCCGCGGTCGGCAATTGGTTCTGGATGGCTCGAACAGGCTGAGTGAGAGCTTGCCTAGCGCTGGGAGTCTCCTCCCTTGTAATTCCATAGGCGATAAGCACGATCAGCAAGCCCACCAAGACTAAAATCCCAACCATGATCACTGCTGCCCAGATCGGGTCTTGAATCCGTGAATTGAGAGCCCAAAAACCGGCCAAAATTCCGAACGCTGTCGCTGCTGCGAAGGGAATCCCAGCCATGCTGAGCACGAGATACCTCCTCGTCAAGTTTTTCACGTAATCGCCCACGCGCTGGCCTGCTTCGCCAACGGCCAATAGCCTCAGAGCTGCTCCAAACATGGGCGTTACCTCTTCAACGGCTCAGGAGAGCGCCGACCAGGAAGCCAACGCCTGCTGCGACGAGGGTTGCCTGCACAGGTTTATCGCGAATTTGCTGCTCAATATCGCCCACGTTCTGCTGAACCTTATCCTTTACGTCGCTCAGCGTACTTTGAGCCACTGAACCGTATTTTTCGGTCAAGTCCTTGACTTGGCGGCGAAGCTCTTCGACTTCATTCTTACTCTTGTCCGCGGCGTAATCGGTTGTGGCGTTGATGTCGTGAATGGTCTCTTTAGCCATGTCGGTGGTCCCCTTCTGGTCGAACTCTCTGTGAATGGTGCAAGCCCACTTGGCCCGCTTTTTCAGACAGCACAACGCGGGGGAAGCGCAGGCGTTCCCATGAGCCTATCCGGTGGCTGTATGAAAAAGACGATTGCGTCATAAAAACTGCAAATACGGGTAGTTCATCGTCTCGCGGCGGACCCTTGTAGCGCTCAAGGCTGAAGGTTATCTCCGTAGGCGGTTATTCGAGTGAAAGGAAATACGCATGGCTGACGTCCAAAAATACATCGACGACATCAAGAAATATACGAGCCCAGTGAATGAAGACGCCGTGGCCGGTATCGTCAGGCATTGCGGCATCGCCCTTCGCAATCGCAACTCTTCACTTGTCGCAGGCACCGACCCCGAAGAACTCAAGACCGTGCGCGAAAGCTGGCTCAAGAGGAAGCTTGCCCTTACGGAGAGTGACGCCGATCTGGACAAGGCCATTCACGCGGTTATGGACAAGATGAAGGGGGAGCGAGCGAAAGGCCGCGTGACCGTGTATTATCTCCTCGCGGAGCATTTCAACAAGCTCGACGGCCTCGTGAAGCCCGCTGCTGCGCCTAAGGCCAAAGCGGCGCCAAAACCGGCCGGCACCAAGAAGACGGCCTGAGGCTCGCTGGGCAACGATCGGCGCTCGGGCATGCCTTTGACGAGAAGGCGCGCTCGTCGTCGAGCGGCTGCCGCGGAGGGCTGCCGCAACCCTCGCCGTCCTGATCTAGCTCTTCAAAATGAGCTTTACCCTGGGCCTTGGGCAATTGGCGCGCTGCCAGCAGACCGCTGAAAAGCATGAAATCTTGGCTTCATCCTTCGACGGGCTCAGGATGATGTTGGGTGTTTTCAATGAGTTGAGCCTCATGGTGAGCTTGTCGAACACCTCATGGCGACCTGTCGAACCTCATGGTGAGCCTGCCGAACACATCATGGTGACCTGTCGAACCTCATGGTGAGCCTGTCGAACCATGGGCAACATCGTTTTTCAGCAGCCTGCTAGAGCATCGTGCGTCTGATCGGAGACGGGCGTCCGAATGCTCGTTTATATGCAATTTGCGAATTGCCACATTTGTTTGTCGACTTGCCCCTAACGCTTTCGTCCTCATTCCTTCTTCTGATGCGCCCCTTTGCTTCCCAAGAAGGGGACTGAATTATCTCGGGCAAGTTTCAGCCAAAAAAAAATTGGGGACGCCTGAGCGCCCCCTTTCTACCAAAACGCTTGTCCTTAAAAGAGCTTAGTAAGCCGAGCGGCGGAACACTCCGAACAGCGGAGTCATGATCACGATTTTCAAGTCAAGCCAGATCGACCAGTTCTCGATATATTCCAGATCATAGCCGACGCGTTTCGCCATCATGTCAGGATTTGTGGTTTCGCCCCTGAAACCATGCACTTGCGCCCAGCCGGTGATGCCAGGCTTCACGCGGTGCCGGTTCGCATATTTCTCGATGAGCTTACCGTAGAACGTGTTGTGAGCGATAGCGTGGGGCCGTGGTCCAACGACGGACATTTCTCCCCGAATGACGTTCCAGAACTGAGGCAACTCATCGAGGCTCGAACGGCGCAAGAAAGACCCGACGCGTGTGATGCGGCTGTCATTCTTTGTCGCTTGCCGGACGGTATCGCCGTCCTCGAGCACCCGCATCGTGCGAAACTTGAGGACTTCGATGACGCGGTGGTTATATCCATGCCGGCGCTGGCGGAAAAAGACCGGTCCATCACTGTCGAGCTTGATGGCTACCGCGATGATTGCCATGACGGGAAGAGCCAAAAACAAGCAAAGTACTCCGATGACGTAATCCTCGATCATCTTGAGAAACGCCCCCCATTCCGTAATCGGCTTTGAAACGGTGGTTATAACCGATGCGGTGCCGATTTTCTGAATGCGTCGCGGTGATATGTTGGCTCCGCCGAAATCCGGGAATATCTGCACATCAACGGGAAGCATCTGCACCTGCAGCATGACCTTTTCGAGCTCAAGGCCCATGGAGGACGGCAACGCGATGACTACGCCGTCGACATGGTTTTCCTGCGCTTCCGTTATGAAGGGACGAAGTTCCTCTGTGAACTGCGCACAATCGAATGAAGACAAGGCATCTGGCGCAGACAGCTCCAGAACATTCACAATATTGAAGTGATTTGCTTCTGCCGTAAGGACCGCCTTCGCTGCATTAAACTGGCTCCCCGAGCCCACCAAAGAAATGGACCGCCTCAGTATGCCAGTGCGCATAAGCACGTGAACGTAGCGGCTCAGAAGCGCACGCCCGACCGCAAGACAAGCAAAGAGGGTTCCCATCCACAATAGAACCCAAACCCGAGAGAAGTCGGTTTGTATCTTAAGGAAGAAAACAACGCTGAATGCTGCTGCGATCGTTATCGGACAAACATAGATCAGCGTAGCCATCTGAGACGTGAAGCGGAAATCCATCTTCTCGTCATACTGCCCACGCTGGCGCGCTATCGCGTAGAATAGCCCGCCAACAATCATGACAATCAAGAAGTGGTCTTTACTATCGGTAACATTACCTAGATAACTAATAATGTACACATAGTAAGAGGCCCAAGCGCTAAAGATGATCGCTGCCATATCGTATAGCAGACACATATCACCAAGAACTTTTCTCGATAGCCATCTTGGCTTCGGGATTTTTGCGTCGATCGACTTTGTCTCTTCTAGCTCATCCTTCGAGACAGAGACCTTCGAAAACTCAGACATCGCGCCCCACCGTAATACGCACAGCCATGGATTAATTATTTGGATCCGATGACGCACTATGGCACTGCATACAATGAACGCAACTTTAAACGACGGGGACAGTTAATCTGTAAATTTAAGGGCTTAGTTATAGAACTGATAACAGCTGAAGCCCCCTCATATGACCAAACAAACGTTGAAGTTGCATCATCCTCAACTCGATCTCCGCCGCGATTTCGAGGGCTTGCCTTCCCCTTGCAGTCGTTTCCTATCGTGCGCCGCTGCGTGGGTTCCACGCCCGTTTGCAGCCGCCGCCATCGACTCGCGGATTTGACGCCACCGGTGCGCGTAAGCGCCGGATCGTAGTTGAACACCGGTCTGGATTAGGCGTAGGTCAATTGAATGAGCCAACGCAGGCGTCGGCCGTCACCGAAATCCAGGCCCTCAGCCGTAATTGTTTGTTTACTGACAAACAAGCCGCTGTTCGATCCGACAAAAAGTGAGGGAGGGCAAAGCTTCATTTTTACTCTTTCTCCACAAAAATTGTGTCTTCTTCAGAAGAGTTCCGACGACACGTGGAGAAGGCGATTGAAGTATTCTCATCCACCCTCGAAGATGTTAACCACACGATCGCCTACTTGCGGTCCTGATTGACAATTCCCAGGCGCTGGGCATAAGCTTAGGGTAGATAGCAGTACAAAATCGACTATAAAAGTCTGTTAGTACTCAAGAATTTTCTGAGTTTGAGTTGTAACTTTCAAGGACACCATATGTGTGGGATTGTCGGCTGTTTTGGTAAAGACATCCATCCCGAAAGCACGCGTCCCGTCATCGGATCGATGATCCAGGCTATCGCGCATCGGGGGCCTGACGAGAATGGCCAGTTTCTGGAGCCGGGCGTCGGACTGGGTCATGCTCGTCTCTCTATCGTTGGACTGGGTGACGGCCAACAACCGATGTCTCTCCCGGGGCGTGGCCTGACGATCGTTTTCAACGGCGAAGTCTTCAATTATGTCGAGCTTCGCGATGCCCTGAAGGCGAAGGGCCGGATATTCCGGACGGCCAGCGACACGGAGGTCATCCTTCATCTTTACGATGAACTTGGCGAGAACTGCGTTTCCCAGTTGAACGGCGATTTCGCCTTCGCGATTTGGGACGCGCCACGCAAGCGCATGTTTTTCGCGCGCGACCGCATGGGTGTCCGTCCGCTTTACTATACAACAGCAAACGGCACGCTGTATTTCGCCTCCGAAGTTAAAGCGCTTCTGCAGGCGCCAGGGGTGCACGCGGAGCTGGATCCGATCGCTCTCGATCAAATCTTCACGCTGTGGGCTCCCATTGCGCCGCGGACCCCCTTCCGCGATATTTTCGAGCTTGAGCCCGGCGATTTGATGATCGCGGACGAGAACGGCTTGACCCGCAAGCCCTACTGGTCGCTCACTTTCCCGGACCAGCATGCCGAACCTGCATACCGGGACGAGGCTTCGGCGGCAGAGGAGCTGCGGTGGCTTTTGACGGACGCAACGCGTATCCGCATGCGGGCAGACGTGCCCGTCGGCTCCTATCTCTCGGGAGGGCTCGATTCTTCTATCGTATCGGCGCTGGCCTCCAGGATGGCGCCCGGAACCTTGCACACCTTCTCGATCGGCTTTGCGAGCAAGGAGCACGACGAGAGCGCGTTCCAGTCGCAGATGGCAGAAGCGCTGGGAACGCAGCACCGCACCATCACGTGTGGCAGCGATGACATCGCTGCGATCTTCCCGAAAGTCGTTGAGGCGACGGAACGGCCCATCATCCGCACCGCGCCGGCCCCGCTCTTCCTCCTCTCACGGCTGGTCCGCGACCACGACATGAAGGTCGTTCTGACTGGAGAGGGCGCCGACGAGGTCTTCGCAGGCTACGACATCTTCAAGGAATCGCGGGTCCGAAGGTTCTGCGCGCGCAATCCGCAGTCCAAGTTCCGCGCCCATCTCTTCCGCAAGCTGTATCCCTACCTTCCGGGCGTGCAGCAGCAGTCGGCGCAATATCTCGCCGCCTTTTTCGGAGGGGGCAATGACCGGCTCGACGATCCGCTTTACTCGCATCGTCCCCGCTTCCGGGGGACAGCCGCGACGAAAGCGTTCTTCTCAGGCGATCTCCGGGGGAGGCTCGCCAACTACGATGCGACAGCCGAACTGGCGGACATCTTGCCAGCAGACTTCAAGCGCTGGCACACGCTGCATCAGGCGCAGTACCTCGAAAGCCGCTTCCTGCTGCCCGGTTACATCCTCTGCAGTCAGAGCGACAGAATGGCGATGGCGCACGGCGTCGAGGGGCGTTTCCCCTTCCTCGATCATCGCCTCGTCGAGTTCGCAAGCAAGATTCCTCCCGAGATGAAGCTCAAGGGCCTCGTCGAGAAGCATATCCTGCGTGAGGCGATGAAAGATTTGCTGCCTGAGCAAGTCGCGCGGCGCACCAAGCAGCCTTACCGGGCGCCCGACAGCGTTGCCTTTGTCGGATCGCATGAGCCTGACTATGTGCGAGAGGCGCTCGGCGAACGGTCTGTAGCAGCGAACGGATTATTCAATCCAACGATGGTGCGCAAGCTCCTCGATAAATGCCGGGCCAACCCTGGCGGCGGCTTCCGTGACAACGCCGCCTTCGTCGGAATCCTTTCCTCTCAACTGTGGATCAACAGCTTCACAAAGAGGCAGACAAATGGCTCGCTTGCAGCATAAGATAACGGTTTCAGTCAGCGCGAAGTCACTGGAGAAGGTGAGCAGGTAGCATGCGTATAGAACAATGGCTGGTTGAAAGCGCGCGCAAGTTCGGCGCGAAGACAGCGCTCGTCACGCCCCAGCGGCGGCTGACCTATAGCGAGTTCGATGACGCCTCGACGCGGCTTGCAGTGGCGCTCGCCGCGCACGGCGTCAAGCGCGAGGATCGGGTGCTCGTCTTTATGGACAACTGCTGGGAAGCGGCAGTTTCGATCTTTGCGATCCTCAAGGCGGGCGCCACCTTCAGTCCAATCAATTCCTCCACGAAAGCGGACAAGCTCACTTATGTGATTGGCAATTGCAGGGCCACGGCCATTCTTACGACGGGCAAGCTGATGCCTGCGGTGGAAGAAGCGCGCCACGAGCTCGGCTCGCCCTTGACCGTCATCGCGACGGCGATCGAATCCAGCGCTCTTCCCGCTGGTGTCATCGCTTTCGAGGATTGCCTCGCCCACGCACCCGACACGGTTCGCCACAAAGGCATTGATGTCGATCTGGCGATGCTCATCTACACCTCCGGCTCAACGGGGCGGCCGAAGGGCGTGATGATGACACATAATAATATTGAGGCCGCTGCGACCTCGATCACGACCTATGTGGAGAACACGCCGGACGACGTCATCCTGAACGTCCTGCCGATCGCCTTCGACTACGGGCTGTATCAGCTGCTGATGTCGGTGAAAATGGGCGCAACGCTGGTGCTCGAGAAATCCTTCGCTTTCCCGCAGGCGATCTTCGACCGCATTCGCGCCGAGAACGTGACCGGCTTCCCAATGGTTCCAACCATGGCCGCGATGATCCTGCAGATGCGCGACATCGAACCGGGTTTCTTGCCGAGCGTGCGCTATCTCACGAACACCGCCGCCGCGCTGCCGGTCAATCACATCGCACGCCTGCGTGAGTTGTTCCCTGGCGCGCGCGTCTATTCGATGTACGGGCTGACCGAGTGCAAGCGCTGCACCTACCTGCCCCCCGAAGAACTGGACCGCCGCCCCGGCTCAGTTGGGATTGCCATTCCGGGTACGGAAGCGATGGTCGTTGACGATAACGGCAAGCCGGTTCCCCCTGGCGTCCCGGGCGAACTCGTCATCCGGGGCGCGCATGTGATGCAAGGCTACTGGGAGAACGAGGCCGCGACCAATGAGCGGCTGCGTCCCGGCCCGCACCCCTGGGAGAAGCTGCTTCACACCGGCGACCTCTTCCAGGTTGACGACGAGGGCTTCCTCTACTTCGTCGGCCGCAAGGACGATATCATCAAGACCCGTGGCGAGAAGGTTGCTCCGAAGGAAGTGGAGGCGATTCTCCACGCGCACCCGAAGATTGCCGAAGCCGTCGTCGCGGGCGTTCCCGATAAGATCCTCGGCCAGGCTATCGTGGCCATGGTGGTTCCCAGCGATCCCACGCTCACAGAGCGTGAAGTGATCCGGCACTGCGCCCAGCATCTGGAGGATTTTATGGTCCCGAAGACCGTGGAATTCCGAGCAGACCTTCCCAAAACCGATACTGGAAAAATTAGCCGGCGTCTCGCGGGCGAAACCCTGAAGTGTGAAGCATGACAACCGAAGCCCTTTCAAAAACGACGCCTTTCTCCGCAAAGACGCTCGAAATCGATCCCGAGGCGGAAACCGCACGCATCGTCGAAAAGCTGCGGTCTCAACTCGGCTCGGACCTTCGCAAGCGCGGTCTGGTGCTCGGGCTTTCCGGCGGCATTGATTCCAGCGTATGTGCCGGCCTCGCTGCCCGCGCGGCGGGCGCCAAGAACGTGCTCTGCATCTTCATGCCGGAACGCGATTCTGACCCGGAAAGTTTGCGCCTCGGGCGTATAGTCGCCGCCTCGTTCGGTCTTACGGGAGAGGTCGAGGACATCGGACCCATGCTCGACGGGCTGGGATGCTACAGCCGCCGCGAGGCATTCATTCGCGATGTCGTGCCGGAATATGGCCCGGGCTGGCTGTCCAAAATTGTCATTGCCAATAGCCTGACCAGCGATGGTTATAATATTTCATCCCTCGTCGTCCAGAGCCCCGAGGGTGAGCAGAAGACGGTGAGACTACCGCTTCGCGCCTACCAAGGGATCGTGGCGGCGACGAACATGAAGCAGCGTATGCGAAAGCAGATTGAGTATTACCACGCGGACAGACTGAACTACGCAGTAATCGGCACGCCAAACCGGCTTGAATACGATCAGGGCTTTTTCGTCAAGAACGGCGACGGCTCGGCGGACGTGAAGCCGATCGCGCATCTCTATAAATCCCAGGTCTACCAGTTGGCGGAATATCTGGGCGTTCCGGAGGAAATTCGGAGGCGGCCGCCGACCACCGACACCTACTCGCTGCCGCAGACCCAGGAAGAATTTTACTTCTCCCTTCCCTACGACCGGATGGACCTCTGCCTTTACGGGTTAAACCATGCGGTGCCTGAGGCAGAAGTGGCCGCCGCTGCACAGCTCACCGAGGAGCAAGTCCATCGGGTATGGGCCGATATCGCCGCCAAGCGCAAGGCAACGCGATATCTTCATCTCCCGCCGCGACTGATTGAAAAGGTCGAGGAAGTTGCTGCGGTGTGAACGGAAGATCATGTCTGACGCAAAACCCGTCTTGATTACCCGGATGTCTCCGCCAATCCCGTCGTCATGGCTGGGCCTGACCCGGCCACCCAAAAAAACACAAGGTATTTCAAGTAATAACTGGATGGCCGGGTCAGGCCCGGCCATGACAGGGTACAAGAAACCCGACCGAGTGCAGGTTCGGCCCTCAGCAGCGTATCAGAATTCTGAGTCTAAAAATGGGAGGTATATATGAGTGACAATATCCGTTCAGCTATCCGAAGCTTCATTGAAGAAAATTTTCTGTTCCAGATCGGCGATCAGAAGTTAGCGGACAATCAATCTCTGCTTGAGGCCGGCGTTGTGGATTCGACGGGCGTTCTTGAACTCGTCGCCTTCCTCGAAGACACCTTTCATCTTCAGATCGCCGACAAGGACATCATTCCGCAAAATCTTGATAGCGTCGGCGCCATTACCGCTTTCGTGGAACGAAGCCAGGTTCTAGCCGAAGCCGCGTGAAGGGGTTGATGGATGGGCAGCTCTCTTGCATATTTGATGCAGTTGGAGCGGCCCAGTTGCCCTCATAAGCAGCAGAAGAAAGCGCCCTTTGCAAAAAAGCGGCGCTATTTCTTTAGCAGGCTGCTGAAAAAGTATGAAATCTGGGCCTCATCCTTCGACAGGCTCAGGATGAGGTCGGGTGTTGGCCTCATCCTTCGACAAGCCCATGATGAGGTCGGGTGATGGCTTCATCCTTCGACGGGCTCAGGATGAGGTCAAGTGTTTTCAATGAGTTGATCCTCATGGTGAGCTTGGCGAACCATGGGCAACATCGCTTTCAGCAGTCTGCTGCTAGTCTGCCCCTGAGCGGTTCGCCGGCATGGCCGCTCATGCGCCCATGCCGTCGCCTATAAAGCCGCGGAGACGGCCTCCTCCTCCGACTGGACAGTATACATCGACATCATCGGCTCATCCTCCAGGACGACCTCATCATAGTAGCCATAGCCATTGAACCGGCTTGCCATGACCCGGCCATACGCCCCGATATTGCCAACCTCGATGTAGTCCCCCTCCCCTATACGCTCGGGAAGAAGGAACGGCCCGGGCAAATAGTCGGCGCTGTCGCAGGTTGGACCGTAGAAGTCGAAGGTCTTGACGCTCCTGCAATTCACCGGCTCTCCCTCGGCAGTGAAGGCCCTGGTCGGGAAAACCCACTTGCAATGAGCCGCATCGTAGAGCGTTCCGAAAGCGCCGTCGTTGATGTAGAGCGTGTCTTTGCGCCGCGCGTCTACCTTCACGATGACGGATTCAGACTCAGCCGCCAGCGCCCGCCCTGGCTCGCACCAGAGCTGGCAGGTGTATCCGACCGCCATCCGATCGAAGGCGGCGCGGATTTCGTCGACATACGTCTCAAGCGACGGCGGCTCCCTTCCCGGATAGCGCGCTGGAAATCCTCCGCCCACGTCGATGATGTCAACGAGCGTCGCCGCCCGCACGATCTGCTGCGAAACGTTTCGCAGAGCCTGACCGTATCCAGCCGGACACATCATCTGCGAGCCCACATGGAAACTGATGCCCAGAAGCTCAGACTGCTGACGGGCGCGACGGATCAGATCCGGAGCCTCGCTCCAAGGAGCGCCGAACTTTCCCTCAAGAGAAATTTCGCTGTAGGTTGAAGGACATGCGACGCGAACCATGAGCGTCAGATCCTTCGCGTTGCCGGTTGCCGCCGCGATCTTTTCCAACTCCGTCTCGGAATCGAGAGCAAAGGTGCGCACGCCAAACTCGTGATAGGCTTCGGCTATGAAGCGCCGAGACTTCACGGGATGCATGACGTGCATGATCGCGTCTGGAAACTTCGACATCTTGCGCAGTTCCGTGATGGAAGCCACGTCGAAATGACGAATGCCAGCGTCGAACAAGGTATTCAGGACGGCAGGTGAATTGTTCGCCTTCACCGCATACAGCGTCTCGCCGGGAAAATGGTCGACAAACCACTTTGCCGCACGCGCAGCCGCATGGGGTCGGAAACCGAGAACGGGTCGGTCTACTAGAGCGTCGCGGAGAACCTCCGCCGGCGTCGGGTAAATGTCCATCGCATGGGACCTCCCACTGAAGAGTTAATCCGATGCTGCTGACGAACGCTTCACCGCGCAAAGCGGAGTTTGCCAGGCAGGCTATTTCTGCACGATCAGCATACGTCGGCGCTAAGCCTCAAGACGCAGCCTTTATGAGCAGAAGTCACCTCCCCAGCGCCCTGATGTGGCGCAATCGTTTCGCAATCGAGTGCTTTAAGTGGCCATATCGACCCCGAGGTCAAGACCTTTTTTTTGGGGGGGGGGAAAAAAGATGATGGGGAGAGCTGAAGGGCATCGGGGATGGAATGAAAAATGCCACAGAGTCAGTGACTTAACCTATAAACTCGAAGGCTATTCAGTAGAATATGAAATTTATACTTAAGGTTGAGAACAAATTTGTGCGTCAACATGACACTATACTATAAATATGTTGCCTTTTGAGGTCAAAATCTACCGATTTGGCTGGGAACAATGCTGCGCATATCTCGTTTCCCTTCGGAGCCAAACCAAGGGAGAAACATTGGATGGACAGAAATTGGCACACCGAAGGTTCGGACGAAATGAGCGCAAAATTGCCCGATGCTGGAGCGCTTATGGAAGCCCAGCGGCTGGCCACGGAAAACGCGTCGCGCTTTGCAAATGCGGCGTGTCACTATGCTGAGTCCTTAAACAAGCACTGGCTGGAGTTTTGGGACACCCATCTGGATCAATATGTCGAGCTGCGTAAGAGCCTCGCGCACGCCCAGAATGACTTTATTCAGCAGGCTTTCGGTCAATACCAGGAGAGTTTGCAAAAGCTGGGCAGCGTCGCCACGAGAGCGACGCAGGACGTGCAACTCGCAACGCGCGAGACGCAAGGTGCAGCTGACCGTGTAGCCGACCAGTTCCAATCGGATGCGAAGGAGATGGGCTGGGGGAACCGTTCCAAGGAAGTTCAGAAAAGCGGCGAACAGCATCGCGAGGGTTCGCAGCAGTCAGGTGCGCACTGATCCCGGTTCTTGAGACGAAAAGGCCCAGCACTCATGTGCCGGTCCTTTTCCATGCCAGCTTTCCACCTCGCCCAGAACGCCATCCACCAGCGCCCAATCAAACCATTCGCAAGGCCATCGGCGAAGAGCTTCGCGCCGTTTGGGATGCATCGAGCCTGGGAAGCGCGCAAGAGGAACTTAAGCGCCTCGTGGCCAAATATCATACCTCTGCGCCCAAACTCGCCGCCTGGCTTGAAAACAGCGTTCCTGAGGGCCTTGCCGTGTTCAAGCTGCCTCGGCCGCATCAGCGCCCAATGCGCACTTCCAACCCGATCGAGCGCTCAATCCAGCAAGAGCTGAAACGGAGGACACGCAAAATACGGGTCTTCCCCAACGAGGCCTCCCTGTCCGTCTCGTCTCCGCCATTCTCGTCGAAATCGACGAGGGATGGGCCGCATCACAGAAACCCTATGTCAACTTCAACAACGCCGATGCCGATTAATGTCCACAGAGGAAAATCCAGACGTCAGGTTGCGTAATCATGGTCGCGCCTCTCGCAGCCGCGGCATCTGCTCCGGCGCCGTCATCCGTTACCGATTTTTCCGTTATAAAACAAAGCTTTATCGCGATTAACCTGTCATCAAAGTGCTTTTTGCTAAGATCTCACTCAGCCAGAATGACGGGTGGTTTCGTTGAACGCCGCACGCGATTCTGGTCCAAAGCCAACGCTATTTTGAACCATTGATTGGTCCACGGGAGATGGCCATGCAGAGTCCAGTTACCGATGCCATCGCGGAGGCGCTGATTGTGGCGGCGCATCGCAATGTCCTCCTGAGTTCGACACCGGCAGCGATGCCCGGCACTCACCCGGCCGCGCCTTTCCATGCGCGCCCCTCCAGACTGTCGCTTCCAGCGCCAACTCGACAGATAGCACTTGCGTCGCTCGCGTGGTAAAACGCTGCATTGTCCTGCCAAAAGCGAGCCGCCATGACCACCTCATCCGCCCCGTCTCAAGCCACGCGCACAGAGTCCGACACATTCGGCCCAGTCGAAGTGCCAGCCAATCACTATTGGGGCGCCCAGACGCAGCGGAGCATCGGCAACTTCAAGATTGGCGGCGAGCGAATGCCGCTGCCGCTCATTCATGCCCTCGGCATCGTCAAAAAGTGTGCGGCGAAGACGAATGCCGAACTTGGCCAGCTCGATAAGTCTCTCGCGGACATTATCGTCGCGGCGGCGCAGGAGGTGATCGACGGCAAGCTCGACAACGAGTTCCCTCTCGTCGTCTGGCAAACCGGGTCAGGCACGCAAAGCAACATGAACGCGAATGAAGTCATCTCAAATCGCGCCATCGAAATGCTCGGCGGGACAATGGGGTCGAAGAAGCCCGTACACCCCAACGACCATGTGAACCGCTCGCAATCTTCGAACGATACGTTCCCGACCGCGATGCACATCGCCGCCGCCGTCCAGATCGAGCGCTCGCTCCTGCCCGCGCTGGAGCACCTTGCGATCGCCATCGAGCAAAAGTCGGTCGAGTTCGAGCGCATCATCAAGATCGGCCGCACCCACATGCAGGATGCAACCCCGGTCACGCTCGGCCAGGAATTTTCCGGTTACGCAACGTCCGTGCGCTATGGCATGGAGCGCGTGAAAAGCGCGATGCCCCGCATGTACATGCTTGCGCAGGGCGGAACGGCGGTCGGAACCGGGCTCAATTGCCCTGCCGGATTTGCGGAGCGGTTTGCCGAAGAGGTGGCGCGCGAAACTGGGCTGCCCTTCATCACGGCGCCGAACAAGTTCGAGGCGCTGTCCATGAACGACGCCGAGGTGGAATTGTCCGGCGCACTGAATGCGCTGTCCGCGAGCCTGTTCAAGATCGCCAACGATATCCGCCTCATGGGGTCGGGGCCGCGTTCGGGGCTCGCGGAAATCTCCCTGCCGGAAAACGAGCCTGGCTCCTCGATCATGCCGGGCAAGGTGAACCCGACGCAGTGCGAGGCGCTGACCATGGTTTGCACGCAGGTGATGGGCAATCACGTGACGATCACGATCGCGGGCAGCCAGGGCCATTTCGAGCTCAACGTCTTCAAGCCCGTCATCATCTGCAATCTCATGCAGTCGATCCGGCTGATCGGGGACGCTGCGAGGAGCTTCACCGACAATTGCGTCACCGGTATCGTCGTCAATGAGACGCGCGTTCAGGAATTGCTTGAGCGCTCGCTGATGCTCGTCACGGCGCTCGCCCCGAAGATCGGTTATGACAAGGCGGCGCATATCGCGAAAACTGCCCACAAGAAGGGCACGACGCTTCGGGAAGAAGCGCTTGGGCTCGGCTACATCTCGGAAGAAGACTTCAACGCGCTGATGAAGCCTGAGCTTATGATCAAGCCCAGCGAATAGGCTGTGGCACGACAAGCAGCGAAGGCCAAGATGCGGTACACAGTCTGCCTCGATCCGCGTCTTGCGCTGCCGAAGAAGCGCTCGCTGACCATCGCGGGCCATCGCACCTCAATCACGCTTGAGGACGCATTCTGGGCCGAACTCAAAGCCGCCGCGACAGAGATGGGGCTGACGGTAACAGCACTTGTTGCGGCGATTGACGCTTGCCGGGCGCCCGCGGGCCTATCCGCAGCGATTAGGGTGTTCCTGCTTGCCAGGCGAACAGCGCCACCCTCTCCAACGCGTTAAAAAGCGCGACGCCAGTCGGGAAGGTAATGTGACCGATTGTCCACATGGTTCGAGACGGCCTCCGGCCTCCTCACCATGAGGTCGCGCCAGACCTCATGGTGAGCCTGTCGAAGGGTGAGATCCCGTGGCGTGCATTGCAAGCCAATTGCTTAAAGATGTTGGCGCAGCATCTGCTCGGCGCCGTTGCAAATCCGCTGGAGCGCCGCAAGGGGAAGAAGACGGACAGACAACATAAAAGTTTAAATAATTTTGTCTCAAAATCCTCTGTAAGGAGAACAAAAACATACATTAAAGTAACACATTCTCAATCGGTGGGGCGATTGAAATGTTTCCGTTTAGTCAAAATTGTGGCGGAACTTCGCAGTCTCTGCCTTGTTTTGATTATGTTTACGGCTTCTATCTGCCCTAATCACCGAGGTAATCAAATGGCTTCTCTAACCCTATCTACGCACAGCGGACGACGGTACTTACGAACTCGTCGTTCCGGCAGGAAAGGGCCGTGTTCATATTCTTCCTTATTGTTTTCACACCGAGGAAGACGCGATGAAGTGGCTGTCTACCCGGAAGGGCCGGGAACAGGTCGACAAGTTAAGCGGGCGAAATCATCCTCGATTTGCGATGGAACACGCCGACAGCTTAGCTTGAGAGGCTGCCTTGTCTAATTTGTACCTCTGATCGCTTCCACCATGGTCCTTCTTGCCCGAAGCGCTTCGCTGTGAGTTATAAGAGCGCTTCCGGCAACCGAGGACTACCGATCCCATGAAAATTACGCAGGCGTTCAGCTTCGAGGCGGCGCACCGCCTCCCCCGAGTGAAAGAGGCGCATCCCTGTTATCGTCTGCATGGACATTCCTATCGGGTTGAACTACAACTTGAGGGCGCGGTCGATCAGGATTTTGGTTTTCTGGTCGATTTCTTCGAGATCGAGGCGGCGTTCGGCCCTCTTCTCAAGCAACTCGACCACTATTACTTAAACGAAGTCGATGGTCTTGAAAATCCAACCGCCGAAAACATCGCGATCTGGATTTGGGATCGCGTAAAAAGTTCGCTTCCGAACCTTGCTGCGGTGAGAGTTTTTGAAACACCCGACTGTTGGGCAGAATATGATGGGGCTTGAGCCCGGCCATTGAGTTTGCCAGGCCATCTTGAATTGAGTTCTGCTTACTTTCTTTCTCACTTTTCAAGCGTTTCATCAGAATGTCATGCGCTTGAGCATGATGTGCAGTTTTAGAAGAAAACAGGATTTGGGTCTTGGCTTGGACATACCTATTGCTTGCCGGTCTCTTGGAAATCGGCTTCACAACCGCACTACGCCTGTCGGAGGGGTTTTCCAGGCTCGGGCCGAGCCTGGTGTTCTTTATTTGCGCGGCCCTTAGCTTTCTCTCGCTGCAAAAGGCCACGGGGGAAATACCGCTCGGAACAGCCTATGCGGTGTGGGTTGGCATAGGCGCGGCGGGCACGCTGCTTGTGGGCGTGGCGCTTTTCAACGAACCGGTGAGCATCCCGCGCTTCGTCTTTCTCGCGACGCTCGTGTGCTCGATTATCGGGCTGAGGTTTTCTCGCCCTGACGCAACGCGAGAGAATCACTCCATCGCGGCCTTGAGCTTCTCTGCGTGGGCTGCCAGAAGAGCGCTGTCGCCCATGACGCCCGCTGAACGAAGGGCCACGCCTTCATAACGGGGGATGACATGGACATGGAGGTGAAACACCACCTGCCCCCCTGCCGGCTCCGAGAACTGAGACACCGTTACGCCGTCCGCGCCAAAAGCTTCCTTGGCGGCGATGGCCACTTTCTGCGTCATCTGGATAAGCGGTACGAGAACGCTTTGCGGAGCGTCCAGGATATTGCGCGTGGGCTGCTTGGGAATCACGAGCGCATGGCCATCCGAACGAGGCATGATGTCCATGAAAACGAAAGTGTCCTGGTCCTCGCAGACGAAGTGACAGGGCGCCTCCTTTCGCAAAATTTTCGCGAAAATGTTGTCCGGGTCGTAGGCAGGCGCATTCATGGCGATCTCCTTCCGCTTTGAGACCGCGCTGTTCTG